>NZ_AKJG01000118.1 GCF_000282455.1 Pseudomonas sp. GM74 | reverse complement strand
GATGAACACCTCCACTCAGCCTGCCGAGGGGGCGGGTAGATCAAGATCAAGAGCTGCAGGCGAGCTAACGCTCGACCTGATGAGTGGTGAGAAGCGGGTGTTCGCAACTCTGCTGTTCTGTGGGAGCTTGCCAGCGATGGCGGCCTGTCAGCCGACCTGATTCTCTCGGATGCCCACCATCCCTGTGGGAGCGGGCTTGCCCGCGAAGGCGTACTGACAGTCAACAACGTTTATCGCCCAAGCCAACCATTCAGACCATTCCCACAAGACTTTCAGGTTGCCTGTCGGAAGCACGATCACTAGCCTCTGACGGTCGCTGCCAATTCAGCGACCGGGACTGCAAGCCCGCCAATAGTTTGTTAGGCGCCAACTTTGGGAGCTTCGCAATGATCAATGACAGTCCAGATCCCTCCGCCTCTGAGTCCGAAAAACAAGCGTCACGCCGCCCCTGCCCAATTTTCACCATCCACCCAGGCGTCGATTCCGAAACCCTGCTGGTCCATGCCTATGAAACTCTCGCTTCAGCCAATGTAATGGCAACCGAACTGTCGTCCATCCTGACCGGCCCAACCTGCAATCTGACACTCGGCATTCAGCAGATGATTGTCTTGGCGCAGCTATCGGTGAATCGCGTGCTGGATCAATTGGATTCGCCTCGATAGCACAACGAAAAAGCCCGCTGAACCTTTGAAGGTCAGCGGGCTTCGGTTGTTGCCGTCAGCTAAAAGTTACAAGGTCCCAAACACCTTCTTCGCCAAACTGGTCGCCGCAGCCTCCGGGTTCTGGCGGATGGTTTCTTCCTGTTTGCCGATCATTTCGAACAAGCCGTTAAGCGCCTGCTCGGTGACGTAATTTTCGACGTTGGCGTTTTTCGCATCCACTACGCCCATGGTCGCCGCTTGCCCTGCGAACGAGTTGTACTGCTGGGCCAGGCCAACCTTGTCGGTGGCTTGCTTGACGATCGGCAGGAACTTGGCGCGGATCTGCTCGCGGCTGGTCTTGTTCAGGTATTGGGTGGCCGAGTCGTTGCCGCCGCTGAGGATGCCCTTGGCATCTTCCACGGTCATTTTCTTCACGGCATCGACGAGGATTGGCTGGGCCTGGGTCACGGCGGTTTCGGCGGCCTTGTTCATGCTGGCTTCCAGTTCATCGACCTGGTCACCCATGCCGAACTGTTTCATTTTGCTGGCGACCTTGCCCAGTTTGCCCGGCAGTTCGATTTTCACCTCCGGGTTGTTGCTGAACCCACCCGGGGTACCCAGTTGTTTTACGGCCAGTTGCGCGCCTTGGGTCAGTGCGTCCTTGAGCCCACCGGTGGCGTCTTTCTGCGACAGGTCGGTGAGGGACAGTGCCAGGGTGTTGGCACAGATCATCAAGCCAGCGCACAGGCCGGCAAAGCGGAGGGTAGGGCGGAGCATGGCAACTTCCTTTTTCAAAGGTATTTAGCGGGCCGCGTCAACGCGGACCTTCAGCGGTTGTGGATCGGTGCCGTCCAGGCGTACAGCGTGATTTTCGGTGGTAATGAACATCAGCTTGCCGTCGACTTCGATACGCGCGCTGACTGAGTAACGATGACCCGGTTTGACCTGTGCCGGATCGTAACTCAGATGGAACGGTAGCGGCACTTGGCCTTTGACCGGGCCGTTCTGTTCGTCGAGGACAATGGCCGGTGCGTCGGCCAGAGACACGTCCTGCAAGCTGACGCTCAGGGTGGCGGTGGGCGGCAGGGCGCTGCGTTGCAGGTAGAAGACTTCACCGTCGAGGCTGGTTTTCGCCGCAGGTTGAATCGACTGACAGGCACCGAGCAGGGTGCTCATTGCCAGGATAGAGAGTTTTTTCATCGGAGATCTCCGTATCGAAGGCGCCGGAAGCAGCCTGGCGCCTGTAGATGTGGGAGCAAGCCCGCTCCCACAGGTTCTGCATCAGGCCTGTGGCGCCGGGACCGCTTGATCCGCCGCATCTTCACTGCGATGCAGCGCCACCTGACGGATCGACAAACGAATCTCCGCCGGTAATACGCGCTTGGCCGCGCCTTCGGCCAGTTCACCGAGCAGTTCGTGGTAGCTCAACTTGCCCGCTTCATCGCGCTTGAGCACGTCGAGGTCGAGCATGGTCTGGATGAAGTGGCGGAACAGGCTCTTGTCGAAGAATTCCGGGGCGTTCAGGCCGTGCAGGATCGACAGGCGCTGGGCCATGACCGTGCACAGGTCTTCCAGTTCTTCGGCGCTGATGCTGTTCTGGCCGCTGTTGAGCAGCAGTGACACGGTCATGTAGAAGCGCTGCAGGGTCTGGGCGATGCTTTTCGATAGCAGCGTCAACAGCACGAAATGCCGCGAGCTTGGCGCCGGGCGCAGGTACACGTTGTTCTCGAAACGCAGCAGGCCTTGCTCGACGAATGCCTCAAGCCATTGGTCGATCACCCCATCCAGTTCGTCCAGCGACCAGCGAATGAACAGTTCCGCTTGCAGGTAGGGATACAGCGCGCGGGTGTAGCGCAGGATCTGTTCGCGGCTCATGCGCGAGGCGCTCTGGAAGAAGCTCGCCAGCAGCGCCGGCAGCGCGAAGATGTGCAGCACGTTGTTGCGGTAGTAGGTCATCAGGACGGCGTTCTGTTCGTCCAGATACAGGATCTTGCCCAGGGCATCGCTCTGTTCGGACAGCAGGTCCATGTCCTTCACGTGCTCGATCAGCGCCCGGCCATCGCCTTCCGGCAGGGTGGTGTGCGGCGAGTACGGCACCTTGCGCAACAGCGCCAGGTACAGATCGAGCACCCGTGCCATGGCGCGGTCGTCCAGGGCCAGGCGGCTGGTGGACAGCAGGGCCAGGGCAACGAGGTTGACCGGGTTGATCGCCGCCGCTTCGTTCAGATGCCGGGCGACCTTCTCGCCGAGGCGGTTGGTGGTTTCGTTGAGCCAGGCGGGTCTGAATTGCGGGCCGAGTTCCTGTTGACGCCAGTCCGGTTGTTCGCCGTCGAGGAATTCCGCCAGTTTGATCGGCTCGCCGAAGTTCACCGCCACCTGGCCGAAGCGCTGTTTGAGCGCGCCGATGACTTTGAAAATATCGAAAATCGACTCCTTCTTCTTGGCCGCACCGCGCAATTCGCCGAGGTAAGTCCGGCCTTCCAGCACGCGCTCGTAGCCGATGTACACCGGCACGAAGACGATGGGCATGCGCGACGAACGCAGGAAACTGCGCAGGGTGATCGCCAGCATCCCGGTCTTCGGTTGCAGCATGCGCCCGGTGCGCGAACGGCCGCCTTCGACGAAGTATTCCACCGGAAAACCCTTGGTGAACAGGGTGTGCAGGTATTCGTTGAACACCGAGGTGTAGAGCGGGTTGCCCTTGAACGTTCGGCGCATGAAGAAGGCGCCGCCGCGACGCAGCAGGCCGCCGATCACCGGCATGTTCAGGTTGATCCCGGCGGCAATGTGCGGCGGGGTCAGGCCGTTACGGAACAGCAGGTAGGACAGCAGCAGATAGTCGATGTGGCTGCGGTGGCACGGCACGTAGATCACTTCGTGACCTTGGGCGACCTTCTGCACGCCTTCGATGTGGTTGACCTTGATGCCGTCGTAGATCTTGTTCCAGAACCAGCTCAGCACCACTTCCATAAAACGGATCGCAGTGTAGGTGTAGTCCGAGGCGATTTCGTTGCCGTAGCGCAGCGCCTGGGCCTTGGCTTTCTCCGGCGAGATGTTCTCGCGCTCGGCTTCGTCGAGGATCGCTTGTTTGACCTGTGGCTGGTTGAGCAGGCCTTTGACCAGGTTACGGCGGTGGGAGATGTCCGGGCCGATCACCGCCGCCTTCAGGTTGCGGAAATGCACCCGCAGGATGCGCTGGGCCATGCGCACGGTGCGCTCGTGGCCCTTGTTGTGCTCGATCAGTTCGCGCAGGTGGATCGGCGCGGAGAACTGCACGCGGGTCTTGCGTCCCAGCACGATGACGCTCAGCAAGCGCCGCAGGCGCCCGGTAACCGCCCAGCTGTCGGCGAACAGGAGTTTCCACGGGCTGTTTTCGCTGTCCGGCGACTGGCCCCAGAACACGCTGACCGGAATGATCTGCGCGTCTTCGGCGGCGTTCTGGCTCAGGGCGCTGACCAGGCGGGTCAGTGTCGGCGGTGCGCCGCGCTTGTCCTGGCGGCCGAGCCAGTCCGGGTCGGGCGTCAGGTAGAAGAACGCGGCCGGTTCCAGCAGGTTGCCCACCGATACCGGCAGTACCGGGCGTGGCAGGCCGGCCTTGCTGCACTCGGTGTCGACCACGGCGAGGTCGGTCAGCGAAGGGTTTTGCAGGACGTAGAACACCGGACGACTGCGGTCGAGGTTGAGGGTGAACGACGACTGGTTGATCGTCTCGGAGCGAACCCAGAGGTACAACAGTCGGCGCAGGGTGCCAAACACAAGACGGCGGAACGGGGAACGGGTCATACGGCTTCTGCATAAGTGAATAAAACCGAGCGTTTGCTCGGGCGCTGGGTAGTGTGCCGGATTCGTCGAAAATCGGCAAAAAAGCGGCGAAGTAAACTGCTATTGAGAGTTTCAGCGTCTGTCATATACTCGGCGCTCTGTCGCCGTTGCCCTCATGGGACCGGTATGCGCAGGCTGACGTTCCCGAGGCTTTCCTGCGAAAAGCCCGATCAATAATAAAAAGGGAGTATGAACAAATGGCAACACGCGAAACCGGCAATGTGAAGTGGTTCAACGACGCCAAGGGCTACGGCTTCATTCAGCGCGAGGACGGGGTGGACGTGTTCGTGCACTACCGCGCGATTCGCGGTGAAGGCCACCGTTCGCTGACCGAAGGCCAGCAGGTTGAATACGCGGTGGTGGAAGGGCAGAAGGGGTTGCAGGCTGAGGATGTTGTAGGTCTGTAACCAAAATCTTCAGAACACCCAAAAATACTGTGGGAGCGAGCTTGCTCGCGATAGCGGGCTGACATTCAACATTGATGTTGACTGAAAGGGCCTCATCGCGAGCAAGCTCGCTCCCACAGGTTCGGTGTGTAGGCTTTTACGCCGTTTTCCAGGTGATCTCTTCTTCACCATCAACGCTGATGCGAATCCAGCGATCGGCAGTCTCTTCACCTTCTTCCTCGACCCAGGTGCCCGGTGCGCAACGCACTTCCACGTTCAGCGCGGCAAACGCGGCGCGGGCGCAGGCGATGTCGTCGTCCCACGGGGTCTGGTCGCTTTCCAGGTACAGGCTGTTCCACTTGCCGACGGCTTTTGGCAGCCAGGTCACTGGCACATTGCCGGCCTTGCACTTGTAGGTCTGGCCCTTCTGGACCCAATCGGTGCACGGGCCCAATGCCGCGCCGAGCCAGGCGGAAATGGCCTTGTGGTCGACGTCGGCGTCTTTCAGGTAAATCTCGATATCGGGTTGGCGCATGGATGTCCTCACTGCGGGTCTGAAAAATCCATTCGCGGATTTAGCCGGTCTCGGGCACTCGCCCGAGACCAAAAGGTTATTGAAGAACGAAATAATCGTAGCGCATCGACACGGTGGTCTCGAACGGCTCGGCCTGTTCGATCACCGCTGCACGACGCTCGGCACTGGCACGCCAGCCGTGGGGTGTCATCGCTAGCAGGTTGGCGCGGTCCTGAGGCTTGTCCAGCGTCAGCTTGAACGTCAGCGTCTCGCTGTGCGCCAGTGCCATGCCTTCGGGCACCAGGTCCAGATGCTTGTCGTCAATGTACTCGCGCACTTCGTCGTACAGCCGTTCACGCAACTCCATCAGGTGGCCGCTGGTCGGTCCGACTTTCATCAGGCCGCCGCCGACGCTGAGCAGACGTTTGGCTTCTTCCCAGTCCAGCGGGCTGAAGACGCTGGCGAGGAACTGGCAACTGCCGGAGGCCAACGGCACCCGCGCCATGCTGGCGATCAACCAGGTGAGCTGCGGGTTGCGTTTGCAGGCGCGTTTGACCGCTTCGCGGGAGATGTCCAGGGCATAACCTTCGGCATCCGGCAAAGCCTCGGCGATTTGCGCGGTGTAATAACCCTCGCCACAGCCGATGTCCAGCCAGCGCCGGGGTGCATAACCAGCAGCCAGCTGCGCCAGACGCTTGGCCACCGGGGCGTAGTGCCCGGCGTTCAAAAAGTCTCGGCGGGCTTCGACCATCGCCTGGTTATCCCCAGGGTCGCGGCTGTTTTTGTGCTGCACCGGCAACAGGTTCAAGTAACCCTGGCGCGCGCGGTCGAAACGATGCCCGGCGGGGCAGGCCACGCCATTGTCCACCGCATTGAGCGGCTCACTGCAGATCGGGCACGCAAGCATCAGGCGAGCAACTTGATCAGGGTCTGGTAGTAGATTTCGGTCAGCACGTCGAGATCGGCTGCCAGCACCCGCTCGTTGACCTGGTGGATGGTCGCGTTGACCGGGCCCAGTTCAACCACTTGGGTGCCCATGGTCGCGATGAAGCGACCATCGGAGGTACCACCGCTGGTGGACGCCTTGGTTTCACGACCAGTGATGTCCTTGATACTCGCCGACACTGCGTCGAGCAGCGCGCCCGGTTCGGTGAGGAACGGCAGGCCGGACAGCGCCCAGTCGATGTGCCAGTCCAGGCCATGCTTGTCGAGGATGTCCGCCACGCGTTTTTGCAGGCCTTCGACTGTCGACTCGGTGGAGAAACGGAAGTTGAACACCGCCACCAGGTCACCCGGGATCACGTTGGTCGCGCCGGTGCCGGAATTGACGTTGGAGATCTGGAAACTGGTCGGCGGGAAGAAATCGTTGCCGTGGTCCCAGTGCTCGGCAGCCAGTTCGGCCAGGGCCGGGGCGGCGAGGTGGATCGGGTTCTTCGCCAGGTGCGGATAGGCCACGTGACCTTGCACGCCGCGCACGGTCAGCTTGGCGCCAAGGGAGCCGCGACGGCCGTTCTTGACCACGTCACCCACCAGGGTGGTGCTCGAAGGCTCGCCGACGATGCACCAGTCCAGACGCTCCTTGCGTGCGGCCAGGCGTTCAACCACCGCCTTGGTGCCGTGGTGCGCCGGGCCTTCTTCGTCGCTGGTGATCAGGAACGCGACTTTGCCCTTGTGATTCGGGTAGTCGGCGACAAAACGCTCGGAGGCGACGGTCATGGCGGCGAGGCTGCCTTTCATGTCGGCGGCGCCACGGCCGCAGAGCATGCCGTGTTCATCGATCAGTGCGTTGAACGGCTCGATCTGCCAGGCCGCCACCGGGCCGGTCGGGACCACGTCGGTGTGGCCGGCGAAGCACAGCACCGGACCGTCGTTCTGGCCGTGGGTGGCCCAGAAGTTATCCACATCTTCGATGCGCATCGGTTCCAGGGTGAAACCGGCATCGCCCAGGCGCTGCATCATCTGCTTCTGGCAATCGGCGTCGATCGGCGTCACGGACGGACGGCGGATCAGGTCGATGGCGAGTTGGAGGGTCGGCGAAAGGTCGGCGTGGGCCGTCATGGAAAACTCCGGAATCATGAGATATGGGCTTGGGCTTTTAATGTGGGAGCGGCGGTTCGACGCTTCGACTTGCTCGCGAATGCGGTGTGTCAGTCAACATACTCCTCGACTGTTACAAAGCATTCGTCGGAATGCCGCCCAGAGCAAGCCCGCTCCCACAGGGATAGGGCCAAGCCCCGCAAAATGGCGGTTATCTTAAAGCAAAACGGCGACCATTGGCCGCCGTTTAGTACATCCGCAGAGATTTAGACCGCTGGTGCCGTTTCAGGCTCGGCGGCCGGTTTCGGTAGCGACGACAGGAACGCCATGATCAGCGCCGCCACGTATGGCAGCGACTGCACCAGCAGCATGGTGACCCAGAAGCGCATGTCGTTGCTCGGCAGGCCCTGCACCAGGAAGATCCCCAGCGCCGCGCCCCACAACAGCAGCATGATGAACATCTCTTCCCGGGCTTCGGAAATCGCCACCCAGAAGCCGTGGTTATCGGCGTTTTTCGGCGTCCGGAAGAACGGAATGCTGCTGGTGAAGAAGCCGTACAGCACCGCTTTGGCGATGGTGTGGGACAGCGCCAGACCGGCCAGCGCCGCGCAGAAGGCATCCTTCAAGTTCACTCCAACCGCACGACGGTAGAGGAAGATGATCTTGGCGACCTTGAACACGAACAGCGCCAATGGCGGGATTGCGAAGATCAGCAGCGGCGGATCGACCCGGTGCGGCACGATGATCATCGCCGCCGACCACAACAGCGCGCCGACGGTGAAGAAGATGTTCATGCCGTCCGCCACCCACGGCAACCAGCCCGCGAGGAAGTGGTAGCGCTGGCCACGGGTCAGCTCGGTGTCCTTGCCGCGCAGCAGGCTGGCGGTGTGGCGCTTGATGATTTGAATCGCTCCGTAGGCCCAGCGGAAACGCTGTTTCTTGAAGTCGATGAAGGTATCGGGCATCAGGCCTTTGCCGTAGCTGGTGTGGTAATACGCCGCCGACAAGCCTTTTTCGAATACCCGCAGGCCCAGCTCGGCGTCTTCACAGATGCACCAGTCGGCCCAGCCCAGTTCTTCGAGCACCGAGCGGCGGGTCATGGTCATGGTGCCGTGCTGGATGATCGCGTCGCGGTCGTTGCGGGTCACCATGCCGATGTGGAAGAAGCCTTTGTATTCCGCGTAGCAGAGCTTCTTGAAGGTGCTTTCGTTCTGGTCGCGATAATCCTGCGGCGATTGCACCACGGCGATTTTCGGGTCGGCGAAGTGCGGCACCATGTGCTTGAGCCAGTTCGGGTGCACGCAGTAATCGGAGTCGATCACCGCGATCACTTCGGCATCCTTGGCGGTGTGCGGGATCAGGTAGTTCAGCGCGCCGCCCTTGAAGCCGGCCAGCGGTGCCACGTGGAAGAACTTGAAGCGCGGGCCGAGGGTTGCGCAGTAATCGCGCACCGGTTCCCAGACCGCCGGGTCCTTGGTGTTGTTGTCGATGATCAGGACTTCGAAGTCCGGATAGTCGAGGTTGGCCAGGGCGTTGAGGGTCTGTTTGACCATCTCCGGCGGCTCGTTGTAGCAGGGCACATGGATCGACACTTTCGGACGGTAGCTGGAGTCGCCTTCCACCGGCAGGAACTCGCGCCGGCGCTTGTGCACCCACACCGCTTCGGCCAGTTCATGGGCTTCGGTCAGCAGCACGATAAACACCCCGAGCGCACCGAGGGCGAGCAAGAAGCCCACCGTCAGGCTGAACCAGGTGCTGTATTGCTGGCTGTAGTCGTAACCGATCCACACCAGCACCGAACCACACAGGAACGCAATGAAGGTCAGGAAGGTACGGCCACGCTGGCGCAGGGCCGAGCCGTCGATCATCAGCAGGGTCAGCGACAACAGCGCCAATACCACCGAGCCAATGGCCAATACGCGCCATTGCGGAATCGCCACCACCGGGCCTTCGAAGTTGAATTTCTGCTGGCGCGCGGCGTTGAACACGCCCCAGTAGGCACCGACGGAGCCTTCGTCGCTGGCTTTCCACGGCTGGTCAAACGCTTCGATCACGAAGTAGTTGAAGCCCTGGCGGTTGAGCTTGTTGACCAGGGTTCGCAGGTAGATCGCCTGGTCCGCCGGGGAGGCATCGGCGCCACCGCGCATGCGGCCGTTGCTCGGCCAGCCCACCTCGGACAGCAGCAGTGGTTTTTTCGGGAACATCTTTTTCAGGTCGCGGGCGCGGTCGAGGACGAACTGCCCGGCCTTGTCCATCGGGACGAACTCCCAGTAAGGCAGGATGTGCGCGGCGATCAGGTCGACGTGCTTGGCCAGTTCCGGATGTTCTTCCCACACGTGCCACTGTTCGGACGTGGTCACCGGCACTTTCACGGCAGCGCGCACGCGATCGAGCATGACGCTGAGTTCCTGGGCGGTGATTTCCTTGCGGTAAATCGCTTCGTTGCCGACCACCACGCGAACCACGCTGCGCGAGGAGTTGGCGATTTCAATGGCGCGGGTGATTTCCCGTTCGTTGCGTTCCTGGTCCGGGCTGATCCAGATCCCCAGGGTCACCCGCAAGCCGAACTCTTCCGCCAGCTTCGGGATGTTTTGCAGCGTGCCATCGACCGAGTAGATGCGGATGTTGTCCGTCAGCTTGCTCATGATCTCCAGGTCGCGACGCATTTGATCGTCGGTCGGGTACTGGTCCTTCTGCGGGAACTGGCCCTGCTGGAATGGCGAGTACGAGAAGCCGGAGATCTGTTCAGGCCAGTTGGGGGCGGTGACCGGGCGGTTGATCAGCGCCCAGAAGCCGGTAAACAAGGCAGCGATGGCGAGCACCACGACCAGGTTGAGTCCAAATTTACGCGATGACATAGTTATTTCGGGTTCCAAAGACTGTGGAACGAAGGAACGGTTGGCGGTCGCCAAGGGGCGCGCATCCTACACCGGGCATTCTCTGGTCGTACAGCGGACAGGGAATTGCCGGACATTGGGCAGTTAACTTTCACATAAGTTCTTACACTTGCAGCTTGAAGCTTAAAACTTGTAGCTGCGTAGCCCTATAATGCGCGCCGGTTTTTGGGGTAATGGTCATGAGTACAGAAGATCCGCGGTTTGCTGGCATCGCCCGTTTGTATGGCATCGAAGGCCTTGAGCGTCTGCGCGCGGCCCATGTGGCGATCGTCGGCGTCGGTGGTGTCGGCTCCTGGGCGGCGGAAGCCATGGCCCGTTGTGGCGTGGGCGAGATTTCGCTGTTCGATCTGGACGACGTCTGCGTCAGCAATGCCAACCGCCAGTTGCACGCGCTGGACAGCACTGTGGGCAAGCCCAAGGTCGAGGTGATGGCCGAGCGTCTGCGCGGGATCAACCCGGAATGCACGGTGCACGCTGTGCCTGACTTCGTCACCCGCGAGACCATGGCCGAGTACATCACGCCGAACATCGATTGTGTGATCGACTGCATCGACAGCGTCAACGCCAAGGCCGCGCTGATCGCCTGGTGCAAGCGGCGCAAGATCCAGATCATCACCACCGGCGGCGCGGGCGGGCAGATCGATCCGACGCTGATTCAGGTTTGCGACCTCAACCGCACGTTCAATGACCCATTGGCTTCGAAAGTGCGTTCCACGCTGCGCCGCGACTACGGCTTCTCACGCACCGTGACCCGCCATTACAGCGTGCCGTGCGTGTTTTCCACCGAACAACTGCGCTACCCGAAACCGGACGGCAGCATTTGCCTGCAGAAGAGTTTTGTCGGTGACGGGGTGAAGCTCGACTGTGCCGGCGGGTTTGGCGCAGTGATGATGGTGACGGCGACGTTCGGCATGGTCGCGGCGACCAAGGCTGTGGACAAGATTGTGGCGGGTGTGCGGCGGCCGGCGGAGCGGGTCAAGCCTCAAGATTGAGGTTGCTGCTGATGGCCTCTTCGCGAGCAAGCCCGCTCCCACATTTGGAATGCATACCCCTGTGGGAGCGAGCTTGCTCGCGATGGGCTGCGAAGCGGCCCCGTTACTGCGCCAACTCCCGCATCCGCTGAAGCACCGCATTCAAGCCATTACTACGGGATTCAGACAACTGCCGCCCCAACCCAAGCTGATTGAACCAGTCCGGCAGATCCACCTGCTGCAACTCAGCCGCGGACAAGCCGTTGACCCGCGCCAGCAGCAACGCCACCAACCCGCGAATCAACCGCGCATCGCTGTTGGCGCTGAATTGCCAGTGGCGATCGCGCAATTCGCCCACCAGCCACACCTGGCTTTCACAGCCGTGCACCCGGTTGGTATCGCACATCTGTGCATCACTCAACGCCGGCAGGCGCTCGCCCCATTGCATCAGCAGGCGTGCGCGTTGTTCCCAGCCGGCGGCTTTCTGAAAGGTGTCCAGTGCCGTCACGGCGTCGGCGGGCAGGTTCATCGCAATAGCTCCAGCGCCTGATCCAGGGCTTCAAAGAACCGCTCCAGGTCTTCGGAATCGTTGTACAGCGCCAACGACACCCGAATCGCTCCGGCCAGTTCGAAGCGTTTGAGTAGCGGCATCGCACAGTGATGGCCGGCACGCACTGCGATCCCTTGTTCGGTCAGCAAATGCGCGAGATCGGAGTTATGCACACCCTCGACGGTGAAACTGGCCAGCGCCACTTGCGGCTTGCCCAGCAGGCGAATGCCGTTGCGCGCCTCCAGGCCCTTGAGCAGACAGGCATGCAGCGCCGCTTCATGGGCGGACACGGCGTCCTGATCGAGCCCGGCGAGATAGTCCAGGGTCGCTCCCAGGCCGATCACGCTGGCAATTGGCGGCGTCCCGGCCTCGAAGCCCAGCGGTGCCGGGCGAAAGCGTGCGTCGTGGTAATTGGCATCGAGCACCATTTCGCCGCCGAATTGCCAGGGACGCAGTTGTTTCAGCGCCGTATGGCGCCCGAACAACACGCCCAGGCCATCGGGGCCGTAAAGCTTGTGGCTGGAGAACACATAAAAATCGCAGCCCAGCGCTTGCACGTCGTGGCGGCCATGGACCACGCCCTGGGCACCATCGATCACGGTCAGGGCGTTGTGCGCCTTGGCCAATGCCAGTAATTCAGGCAGTGGCTGCCATGCGCCAATCACGTTGGACAACTGGCTGACGGCCAACAGACGCGTGCGTGGACTGATCAAACCGGCGGCGGCTTCAAGGTCGATCACGCCGTCGGCATCCAGCGGCAGGATCACCAGTTTCAGCTCGCGACGGTGCGCCAGTTGCTGCCACGGCAGCAGGTTGGCGTGATGCTCCAGGGCGCTGATGACAATCTCGTCGCCCGGATTGAAAAGATGTTCAAGGCCATAGGCCAGGAGATTCAGCGCGGACGTCGCGCCGTGGGTAAAGATGATCTGCCCGCTATCGCCGGCATTGAGCCATTGCGCGACTTTGCGGCGACTGTCTTCGAATGCCTGGGTGGCGTGGGCGCCGGGCAAGTGTTGCGCCCGATGTACGTTGGCCGCGCCGTTGGCGTAGTAATGCGCGAGGGCATCGAGCAGGGCCTGAGGTTTTTGCGTGGTGGCGGCGTTGTCCAGATAGGTCTGGTCTTGCCGTTGCAGGGCGGCGATGGCCGGAAAATCGGCACGCCAGGGAGAGAGAATCATCATGTTATCGGGCCCTGGTGAGGGTACGCCGTACCCTGTGGGAGCGGGCAAGTCGAATCGTCGCACCGCCGCTCCCACAGGTGGTCAATGTGCTGCTTAGTTGTGAGCGTGCAGCGCTTCGTTCAGTTCGATGGCCGATTTGTGGGTTTTGCATTCCACGGCACCGGTCTGCGAATTGCGACGGAACAGCAGGTCGGTCTGGCCGGCCAGATCACGGGCCTTGACCACTTTGACCAGTTGATTGTTCTCGTCCAGCAGCGCGACTTTGGTGCCGGCGGTCAGGTACAGGCCCGACTCGACGGTGTTGCGGTCGCCCAACGGAATACCGATACCGGCATTGGCGCCGATCAGGCAGCCTTCGCCGACCTTGATCACGATGTTGCCGCCGCCCGACAGGGTGCCCATGGTCGAGCAGCCGCCGCCCAGGTCCGAACCCTTGCCGACGAATACGCCAGCGGATACGCGGCCTTCGATCATGCCCGGGCCTTCGGTGCCGGCGTTGAAGTTGATGAAACCTTCGTGCATCACGGTGGTGCCTTCGCCCACGTAAGCGCCCAGGCGCAGACGCGCAGCATCAGCGATGCGCACGCCGGCCGGAACCACGTAGTCGGTCATTTTCGGGAATTTGTCCACAGAGAACACTTCCAGCAGCTCGCCGCGCAGGCGGGCTTCGAGTTGCAGTTCGGCCAGTTCGCTCAGGTCGACCGCGCCCTGGCTGGTCCAGGCCACGTTTGGCAGCAGCGGGAAGATCCCGGCCAGGTTCAGGCCGTGCGGCTTGACCAGGCGATGGCTCAGCAGGTGCAGCTTGAGGTAGGCCTCAGGGGTGGACGACAGCTGGGTGTCTTCAGCCAGCAGGGTCGCGACCAGCGGCTTGTGGCTCTCGGCCAGGCGGGTCAGCAGTGCAGCCTGGGCAGCGTCGACGCCTTTGAGCGCTTCAGCCAGTTGCGAGGCCTGTGCGGTACTGAACGCGATGGCCTGATTGCCTTCGGTGTAGCCCAGGATCGGTGCGATAGCGGCCAGGACTTCAGCCGATGGCTTGAGGACCGGGGCGGCGTAGAACACTTCCAGCCATGCGCCTTGACGGTTTTGAGTGCCGACGCCGAAGGCCAGGCTGAACAGGGTAGCGGACATGTGTATACCTCTAACAAAATTGAACGGGCTGCTTACTTGAGCGCGGCCGCGTAGATATCTGGCTTGAAGCCAATCAGGGTTCGGTCACCGAGATCGAGCACCGGGCGCTTGATCATCGAGGGTTGTGCGAGCATCAGTTCGATGGCTTTCGTCTGGTCGAGATCGGCTTTGCGTTCGTCGTCGAGCTTGCGAAAGGTCGTGCCTGCACGGTTCAACACCACTTCCCAGCCGTGCTCGTTGCACCATTGGGTCAGGTGTTCACGGTCGATACCGACCGCTTTGTAATCATGAAAGTCATAGCTGACAGCGTGTTCATCGAGCCAGGTGCGCGCCTTTTTCATGGTGTCGCAGGCTTTGATGCCGAAAAGGTGCAACGTTTTGCTTGAAACGGTCAAGGAATTGCCCCCTTTGCAGGTGCCGTAAATATAAAGGTGACGGATTATGCCATGGGCATTGAGTTAAAACGCAAAACCTGTGGGAGCTAGCTTGTTCCCACAGGGATTGGCGCGATCCGGGTGCGACATAGGTGCAAGGGCCACTGTTAGTCTAAGCGGCTAATATGGCACTTCAATGCTGTCGATTGCCTGAGAATCCCGCTTTATGCAAACCGCCTACACCGTCCTGATCCTGTTGATGCTGGTCGGCGTTTCGCGCCTGATCGGACGGGTGGTTCCGCTGCCGTTGCCGTTGGTGCAGATTGCCGCCGGTGCCCTGCTTGCCTGGCCGACGCTCGGCCTGCATGTAGCCCTCGATCCCGAACTGTTCCTGTTTCTGTTCCTGCCGCCACTGTTGTTCTCCGACGGCTGGCGCATGCCCAAGCGCGAATTCTGGCACCTGCGTGGCCCGATCCTGACCCTGGCGGTGGGCCTGGTGCTGTTCACGGTGGTCGGCGCCGGGTATTTCATTCATTGGCTGCTGCCTGGTGTGCCGTTGCCGGTGGCGTTTGCCCTCGCGGCCGTGCTGTCACCGACGGACGCGGTGGCGGTGTCGGCCATTTCCCGCAATCGACTGCCGGCCCCGTTGATGCACATCTTGCAGGGCGAGGCGCTGATGAACGATGCCTCGGGCCTGGTAACGTTCAAGTTTGCCCTGGTGGCAGCGGTTACCGGCGTGTTCTCGCTGGCCAATGCCAGCCTGACGTTTGTACTGGTCGCGGTGGGCGGGCTGACCGTCGGGGTGGCCTTGAGCTGGCTGGTCGGTCGTATGCGGGCGTGGATGATCGCGCGGGGCTGGGATGATCCGGCGACGCACGTGGTGTTCATGTTGCTATTGCCGTTTGCGGCCTACGTGCTGGCCGAGCGCATGGAGGTGTCAGGCATCCTGTCAGCGGTGGCGGCGGGGATGATGCAGAGCTGGCTCGACCTGCTGCCGCGCCAGACCAACACACGATTGCTCAATCGAAGTGTCTGGTCATTGCTGGAGTTCGCCTTCAACGGTTTGATCTTCCTGCTGTTGGGGTTGCAGTTGCCGGACATCATCAAGGCGGTGGCCAGCCACGAAACTTCGCTATGGCCGACGTTGCTGTATCGCGGGCTGGACGTGGTGGCGATTTTCCTGGTGCTGCTGGTTTTGCGGTTCGTTTGGGTACAGAGCATCTGGCGGCTGTCAATTCTGCTGCGGCGCTGGCGCGGCAAAGCTGAGCTGACACGGGTGCCCAGCGCGCGTTCCTGCTGGTTGCTGACCGTCGGCGGCGTGCGTGGTGCGGTGACGCTGGCGGGTGTGATGTCGGTGCCGATGCTCATGGGGGCCAGTGCGTTTCCCGAGCGCGACCTGCTGATTTTCATCGCCGCCGGGGTGATTCTGCTGTCGTTGATTGCGGCCTGCATTGCGCTGCCACTGTTGTTGCGCGGCATCGAGGCCAGTCCGGACGACAAGCGACGCAATGAAGTGCGCGACGCCTGGCGCAAGACCGCCGAAGCGGCCATCCATGCGCTTGAGACAGAAGAGGTCAACCCGCAGGACGCCGCCCAGTCCGCGCTGGCCGCCGAACTCAAGGCGCGGATCATGTCCGAGTACCGACACCAGTTGGAGGTGTTCAATGATTCCGCCGAGGCGCAAGCCCTGGCGTTCCAGATGGACTTGCTGGAACGGCGTTTGCGCTTGAAGGCGCTGCGCGCACAACGTCTGGAGTTGTACAGCCTCAGTCGTCATCACCAGATTGGTGATGACGTGTTGCGTGAGGTGTTGGGGGAACTGGATTTGAGTGAAGCAAAGTTAGGGAGGGTTAATTAGCTGGCTGAGCGCTAAAGACTTTATTTTTTGGGGTAGATTGAGCTTATGAAATTGATGTCTTTCTCTGTTAGGGAGAAATTGAACGGCATATCGATTTTGTTCCAGATGAAAGCCTTGGAAAAGCCGTAGTGCATGATTGATTTCGGGTCGTAGGGGGCTGTTGTTGATTTGCTTTTGTCGTTTTTTTTAAAGATATTGAAGTAAGTCTTTTCTTTAGGCCAGCCTAATTGTTTTTCGCATTCCCGATATACCGCGGGTGTATTCCAGTCGATGTTGGCCTCTGGGTGCTGATGCTCGTGTTCCAAACCAAATGCATGACCAAATTCGTGTAAAATAGTGGCTATCCAATGCTCGGTTAGAAACTTTGCGTTCAGGTCGAAGTGCATAGTGGCCTGGTTGCTGGGTACTGACAATGCATCCGTCCCAACATATGACCAGTGTCCGCTTGTCTTGCTGCTAAAGGATATTCGTATGTCTGCTTCTTCGACTTTTTCAACGAATTTAATGTTGAGGTTGATATGGGGTGTCCAGAGCTTTAATGCGGTTTCAATAAATTTCATGAGTTGGGTGTGTTTGGAGAAGTAACCTATCTTTAGTGTTCTATGTTGAGCCCAGAATTTACTGTGCGTGCCGATGCTTTGTATGTTTATTCCGCCCTTTACGCGGTTTGGCTTGTTGGAGTTGTCTTCCTGGGTGGCAAGCTCATAAGAGACTTTGTTGTCGACTGGGTTTATCCCTCCGCACAAATGTAAGGTGTCCATATGGGTAATGTCCCTATAATTAAATTGGGTGCCCTGCGCGATGGCGCAGGCATCATAAGTCGGGTGGTGATGGATTGTTGAAGGTTTCGAGTTGCAGCGAGTCGTGTCTGTTTTGAAAAGAACTACAGGTCGCTTAAAAAGAATAGGGTATTAATATAATAAGTGGCAAGCTAAAGGTAAGTTGCTTGTATTGCTTTTTATTTGTGTGCAGCCGCACGGCATTGCGCCGTGCGGGCATTGGACTTTAAGAACTATGGTGGGTGATAAATTCCCGAATGCGTTCAGCTGCCTCGACACATTCCGTCAGCGGTGCAACCAGTGCCATGCGCACTCGTCCGGCGCCCGGGTTGACGCCATCCACTTCACGGGACAGGTAGGAGCCAGGCACTACCGTCACGTGTTCTTCGGCAAACAGATTCCGACAGAACGCGGCATCATCACCCTTAACGTTCGGCCATAGGTAGAAGCTGCCATCTGGGCGCTGCACATCCATGACTGGTTTCAGAATCTCCAGCACAGCATCAAACTTCTCGCGATACAGCGCCCGGTTGGCGCGTACGTGTACTTCGTCATTCCACGCTGCAACGCTGGCCAGTTGCGTCTGAACCGGCATCGCGCAGCCGTGGTAGGTGCGGTAGAGCAGGAAGCCCTTGAGGACGTCGGCATCACCGGCTACAAAGCCAGAGCGCAGACCTGGCAGGTTCGAGCGCTTGGACAGGCTGTGGAACACCACGCAGCGCTTGAAGTCCTTGCGACCCAGTTCCGCGCAGGCGCTGAGCAGGCCCGGCGGCGGGGTCTGCTCGTCGAAATACAGTTCGCTGTAGCACTCGTCCGCGGCGATCACGAAATCGTGTTCATCGGCCAGGGCAATCAGCTTTTTCAGGGTCTCGACCGGGATCAGGGCACCGGTCGGGTTGCCCGGCGAGCACAGGAACAGAATCTGGCAGCGTTTCCAGATGTCCGCAGAAACCGCGTCGAAGTCCGGGTTGAAGCCGTTTTCGTCCAGGCATGGCAGGTAATGCGGCTTGGCGCCGGCGAGAAAGGCCGCGCCTTCGTAGATCTGGTAGAACGGGTTCGGACTGACCACCAGCGCGTCATCGCCACGGTTGACCACGGTCTGGGTGAAGGCGAACAGGGCCTCGCGGGTGCCGTTGACCGGCAGCACGTTGCGCGCCGGGTCGATCCAGCCCTTTGGGACATCGAAGCGACGTTCGCACCACGCAGCAATGGCTTCACGCAGCTCCGGGATGCCGAGGGTGGTCGGGTACACGGCCATTTTTTCCAGATTGCTGGCCAGGGCCTCGGCGACAAAGCTCGGCGAACGGTGTTTCGGCTCGCCGATGGACAGCGCAATCGGACGTTTGTCCGGGTTGGGCGTCACGCTGCCGAGCAGGGCGCGGAGTTTCTCGAACGGGTAGGGCTGGAGCTGGGACAGAGCGTTGTTCATGGGGGGCCTCGTTCAATGTGGGAGCGGGCTTGCTCGCGAAAGCGGTGTGTCAGCAATGTGGATGTCGACTGACACTTCCGATTCGCGAGCAAGCCCGCTCCCACAGGGGGATTTGTAGATTCAGATGCTGATGCGCGACAGTTTGATATCGGGTTCCTGGTTGACGCTCAGTTGTTCGACGATCGCATCCTGCAGGCGGCTGCACAGCAACGGGTCGGACAACGGCTGATTGTTGGCGTCGGTGATGAAGAACACGTCCTCCACGCGCTCGCCGAGGGTGGCGATCTTGGCGTTCTGCAGCGACAGGTCGAACTCCAGGAAGATCGTGCCGATCCGCGCCAGCAGGCCCGGGCGGTCGGGAGCGGTGAGTTCGAGCACCGTCACCTGGCGCTGGGCATCGTTGTGGATCGTCACCTGTGGCGCAAAGGCGAAATGCTTGAGCTGACGTGGCACCCGGCGCTGGATGATGGTCGGGTAGTCGTCAGGGTTGCGCAGGGCTTCGGTCAGGCCTTCGCGGATCTGTTTGACCCGCGCCGGGTTGTCGCCAATCGAGTCGCCGTCGGTGTCGAGCACGATATAGGTGTCGAGGGTGAACTGGCTGCTGGAGGTGATGACCCGGGCGTCGTGGATGTTCAGGTTGAGCTGGTCCATCGCGGCCACGGTCACGGCAAAGAAGTCGTGCTGGTCGGGGGCATAGATGAAGATCTGCGTGCCACCTTCGAACTCGCGCTGGGTGGTCTCCTTGATCAGCACCAGCGGCCCGCCGTCGGCCGGTTGCTGGAGGATCGCGTCACTGTGCCAGGCCACGTCGCCGGCGGTGTGGCGCAGAAAATAGTCATCACCCAGTTGCGCCCACAACTGCTCGACATCGTCCGGGTCGGTGCCGCCGCGCACCAGGATATCCAGGGCGGCGCTCTGGGTCTGGCGGATCTGCTCTTCGCGATCCACCGGGTTCTCCAGGCCGCGACGCAGGGCGCGCTTGGTCTCGGTGTAGAGCTGACGCAGCAGGCTGGCGCGCCAGGAGTTCCACAGGGTCGGGTTGGTGGCGTTGATGTCGGAGACGGTCAGCACATACAGGTAGTCGAGGCGGGTTTCGTCACCGACGATCTGGGCAAAGTCGTGGATCACCTGCGGGTCGGACAAGTCCTTGCGCTGGGCGGTGGTCGACATCACCAGGTGGTTCTGCACCAGCCACACAATCAGGCGGCTGTCCCACACTGGCAGCTGATGGCGCTGGCAAAACGCCTCGGCATCGACTGCTCCGATGTCCGAGTGGTCGCCATGTCGGCCTTTGCCGATGTCGTGGTAGAGGCCGGCCATGTAGATCAGTTCGGGTTTGGGCAGTTTGCCCATGAGCTTGCTGGCCAGCGGAAATTTTTCCGACACCTGGGTGTACTGCAACTTACGCAGGTGCTTGATCAGGTTCAGGGTATGGGCATCGACTGTATAGATGTGGAACAGGTCATGCTGCATCTGCCCGACGATAAAGCCGAATTCGGGCAGGTAGCGCCCCAGGATGCCGTAACGGTTCATCCGCCGCAGGTTGCGGTGGATGCCGATCTTGCACTTGAACAGCTCGATAAACAGGCTGGTGTTGCGAATATCGTTGCGGAAGTCGTCGTCGATCAGGTGGCGGTGTTCCCGCAGCAGACGAATGGTGTCGGCGCGAACGCCCTTGATTTCCGGCTGCTGGGCCATCAGCACGAAGATTTCGAGCATGGCGAACGGGGTACGGCGGAAAACGTTGTCGTTGCGTGCCTCGATGTAGCCGTCATGCAGCTGGAAACGCGAGTTGATTGGCTGCGGTGGTGATTCGTCTTCAGGTGCGAGGATGACTTCCTCGAAGTGCTGGATGATCAGGTCGCTGAGTTGGGCGATGCTCATGACCACCCGGTAATACTGCTGCATGAAGTTTTCGATGGCTTGCTTGGCGTCGTCGCCTTTGAAGCCTAGCAGTCCGGCAATGGTGCGCTGGTGATCGAACAGCAGGCGATCTTCGGAACGACCGGCGAGCATGTGCAGGGCATAGCGAACCTTCCACAGGAACTCCTGGGAGGAGGCGAGCAGGGCGTTTTCACTTTCGACCAGGAATCCTTCCCCAGCCAGTGCCCGCAGGTTCAGGGTGCCGTACTCGCGACGGGCCACCCACAGAATCGTCTGGATATCCCGCAGGCCGCCGGGTGAGCCTTTGACGTTGGGTTCCAGGTTGTATTCGGTGTCGTTGTACTTGTGGTGGCGGGCCTTTTGTTCGGCACGCTTGGCCAGGAAGAAGTCCTTGCTCGGCCACATGTGCCCGGTGCCGGTGACGTCCAGCATGCGCTGGCGCAGATGCTCGGGGCCTGCGATGGTGCGGCTTTCCATCAGGTTGGTGACGACCGTCAGGTCGGCGCGGGCCTCGACGGCGCATTCGTCGACCGAGCGAACGCTCTGGCCGACCTCCAGGCCAATGTCCCACAACAGCGTCAGAAAACGCTCGATGGAATCGCGGAAAACCTCGTGGTCGGCGCTGTCCAGCAGGATCAGCAAGTCGATATCGGAATAAGGGTGCAATTCGCCACGGCCGTAGCCGCCGACCGCAACCAGCGCGATGTCGGCGTCCTCGCTCCAGCTGAACTGCTCCCAGGCCTTTTGCAGGATGTTATCGACGAACCAGGCGCGATCCTCGATCAGCCGGCGAATGTCCCGGCCATTGCGAAAGCGCGTATCGAGCACTTCGCGGGCCTGGCGGATCGCCTTCTTGAAGGCCGAGATCGGGCTTGCCTTCAGGGCCAGTTCAGCCTGGAACTGGCCGCGGTCGAAGAGTTCGGGATCCACCTGCGGCATCGATTGGCTTTCCTTTCTATAGGCGAGGTTCGGTGGCGGGATCAGGCCGAAACGCGAGGGATGGTGTCATCGCTGCGCAAGGTGAAGATCTCGTAACCGGTTTCGGTCACCAGCAGGGTGTGTTCCCACTGTGCCGAGAGCTTGCGGTCCTTGGTGATCGCGGTCCAGCCGTCGCCCAGTACCTTGGTGTCGGCACGGCCCTGGTTGATCATCGGCTCGATGGTGAAGGTCATGCCGGCCTTGAGTTCCATGCCGGTGCCCGCGCGGCCGTAGTGCAGGATCTGCGGCTCTTCGTGAAATACCTTGCCGATACCATGGCCGCAGAATTCGCGAACCACCGAGAAGCCGTTCCTTTCCGCGTGCTTCTGGATGATTTCGCCGATGTCGCCCAGGCGGCAGCCGGGTTTGACGATCTCGATCGCCTTGTACATGCACTCCTGGGTTACCTGGGACAGACGCTCGGCCCAGACTGGCACGTTGCCGACGTGGAACATGCGGCTGGTGTCGCCGTGGTAACCGTCCTTGATGACAGTGACGTCGATGTTCAGGGTGTCGCCATCCTTGAGCGGCTTGTCGTTCGGGATGCCGTGGCAGACCACATGGTTGATCGACGTGCAGATCGACTTTGGATAGCCCTTGTAGTTGAGCGGGGCAGGGATGGCTTTCTGCTCATTGACGATGTAGTCGTGGCAGATCTGGTTCAGTTGATCGGTGGTAACGCCCGGCTTGACGTATTCGGCAATCATTTCCAGCACATCGGCGGCCAGTTTGCCGGCGATGCGCATCTTGGCGATATCCTCGGGGGTTTTGAGGGTGACGGTCATACAGGCTCTCTCTGCGCCAGGCGGCGCTTTCCAAACGAAAAGGGCATTGCGCGATCGAACTTCGCGGCCCTGAAAAATGCGATTCTACCAGACGATCAGCGCAAATCTGCGCCTGTGTGCATCGCTTCTCTCTATAGAATGGTGCATTCTTGGCGGATTCCAAGGGAAGGAGCAAAACGCTCGCTAGGATTTCAGAATCCGGGTTTCGTTTTGCCTCGTCTTGTGGTATAAAATGCGCCGCTTTCCGGGGATGTCCCGTAAAGCCTAAATCCACACACGTGTCGACACGATGACCTGGGTGCCTTCAGCTGATGCTGCTGGTTGGTCATTGGGATACGTGGAGGCCAAACCCGACTTATTAAGGAACTATCATGTCCCAAGTCAACATGCGCGATATGCTGAAGGCCGGTGTGCACTTCGGTCACCAGACCCGTTACTGGAACCCGAAAATGGGCAAGTACATTTTCGGCGCGCGTAACAAGATCCACATTATCAACCTTGAAAAAACCCTGCCAATGTTCAACGAAGCTCTGACTTTCGTAGAGCGTCTGGCCCAGGGCAAAAACAAGATTCTGTTCGTCGGAACCAAACGTTCCGCTGGCAAGATCGTTGCTGAAGAAGCAGCACGCTGCGGTTCGCCGTACGTCGATCACCGCTGGTTGGGCGGCATGCTGACCAACTTCAAAACCATCCGTGCTTCCATCAAGCGTCTGCGTGACCTTGAAGTTCAAGCCGAAGACGGTACTTTCGCCAAGCTGACCAAGAAAGAAGCGCTGATGCGCACTCGTGACCTGGAAAAGCTGGATCGTTCCCTGGGTGGTATCAAGGACATGGGCGGTCTGCCAGACGCTTTGTTCGTTATCGACGTTGATCACGAGCGCATCGCGATCACCGAAGCCAACAAGCTGGGCATCCCGGTTATCGGCGTAGTCGATACCAACAGCAGCCCGGAAGGCGTTGACTACATCATCCCAGGCAACGATGACGCAATCCGCGCTATCCAGCTGTACATGGGTTCGATGGCTGACGCTGTTATCCGTGGTCGCAACAATGTTGCCGGCGGCACTGTAGAGTTCGCAGCTGAAGAAACTCAGGCTGCAGCTGAGTAATTGACGCCTTGGCGTTGACTCAGTAAGCAAAAAGGGGGCTTGGCCCCCTTTTTGCCACCTCGAAAACCATTTGTCGGCGCCCACTGCTCTATCTGTAACGTGCGGCAGCTAACAAGGGTGGTTCGGGAAGAATTGATCGCCCGTTCGATCGGGTGGAATGGTTGAAAACCTATCCAAGAGGATTTTGAAATGGCAGAGATTACTGCAGCGTTGGTCAAAGAACTGCGCGAGCGTACTGGCGAAGGCATGATGGATTGCAAAAAGGCCTTGACCAAGGCTGGCGGCGACATCGAGAAAGCCATTGATGACATGCGTGCTTCGGGCGCCATCAAGGCTGCCAAGAAAGCCGGCAACGTTGCTGCTGAAGGCGCTATCGCCATCAAGGCTGACGACAAGGCAGCCGTGCTGCTGGAAGTCAACTCGCAGACCGACTTCCTGGCCCTGCAAGACGACTTCAAGAACTTCGTTGCTGCCTGTGTAGAAAAAGCCTTCGACGAAAAACTGACCGACGCAGCTCCGCTGATCGCCGCTCAGGAATCGGCTCGTGAAGCACTGGTTGCCAAAGTAGGCGAGAACGTCAACATTCGTCGCCTGGTACGCGTAGAGGGCGACGTTGTCGGCACCTACCTGCACGGTAACAAGATCGGTGTTGCTGTTGTTCTCAAGGGCGGCGATGTTCAGCTGGCCAAAGAGATCGCCATGCACGTGGCGGCAAGCAACCCTGAGTTCCTGCTGCCATCGCAGGTTTCGCCAGAAGCCATCGAGCGCGAGAAGGGTGTTTTCCTGACCCTGAACGAAGACAAGATGAAAGGCAAGCCAGCTGAAATCGTCGAGAAGATGATCGCCGGCCGCATCACCAAGTTCCTGGCCGAAGCCAGCCTGGTCGAGCAAGCTTTCGTCATGAACCCGGAAGTCACCGTAGGTGCCCTGGCCAAGAAAGCCGGCGCTGAAATCGTTTCCTTCACTTACTTCAAAGTAGGCGAAGGCATCGAGAAGCCAGTGGACAACTTCGCAGAAGAAGTTGCTGCCCAGCTGGCTGCCGCCAAGCAATAAGACGGTTTTTTAACTGTCGCCCAGAAGAGGCTGCCCGCTCACGCGCGCAGCCTCTTTTCAGATGGGGGATCAATTTTTATTTGGTTTCCCTTTGGAACTGGCTTACAAAGCCATGTTCCGATGGCGCTGAAGCAGCGCCAAGCTAGATTGAACGCCAGCTGTAAACAGCTCGCAAAGAATTTTTAAAATACGCCGCAGGAGAGATTCGCAATGGCTCAGCAGGGCAGTGGTTATCAGGCTCGCTATAAACGCATTCTACTCAAGCTTAGCGGCGAGGCCCTGATGGGCTCGGAAGAGTTCGGGATCGATCCGAAAGTTCTGGATCGCATGGCATTGGAAGTTGGCCAGTTGGTCGGCATCGGTGTTCAGGTCGGTCTGGTTATCGGTGGTGGCAACCTGTTCCGCGGTGAAGCGCTGAGCAAGGCTGGCATGGACCGGGTCACCGGCGACCACATGGGCATGCTGGCCACTGTGATGAACGCCCTGGCCATGCGCGACGCCCTCGAGCGCGCCAACATCTCGGCCATCGTGATGTCCGCTATTTCCATGGTTGGCGTGACCGATCACTACGATCGTCGCAAAGCCATGCGTCACCTGAACTCCAAGGACGTGGTGATTTTCGCGGCCGGTACCGGCAACCCGTTCTTTACGACGGATTCGGCTGCCTGCCTGCGTGCAATCGAAATCGATGCCGATGTCGTGCTCAAGGCGACCAAGGTCGATGGCGTCTACACCGCTGACCCGTTCAAAGACCCGCATGCCGAGAAGTTCGATCATCTGACCTACGATGAAGTGCTGGATCGCAAGCTGGGTGTGATGGACCTCACGGCCATTTGCCTGTGCCGCGACCACAAGATGCCGCTGCGCGTATTTAACATGAACAAGCCCGGCGCCCTGCTGAACATCGTGCATGGCGGCGCTGAAGGAACCCTGATCGAGGAAGGCCAACAATGATCAACGAAATCAAGAAAGACGCTAAAGAGCGCATGCAGAAGTCCGTGGAATCGCTGGCGCACAACTTCGGCCGCATTCGTACCGGTCAAGCGCACCCGAGCATCCTGGAAGGCGTGATGGTGCCGTACTACGGCTCCGACACCCCGATCAAGCAAGTGGCCAACATCACCGTCAAAGATGCCCGTACCCTGCAAGTCGTTGCCTTCGAGCGCAACATGCTGGGCGCCGTCGACAAGGCGATCGGCAGCGCAGGTCTGAACCTGAACCCTACCAACCTTGGTGAGCTGCTGCTGATCAGCATGCCGGCCCTGACCGAAGAAACCCGTCGCGGTTTCACCAAGCAGGCTCGTGATGTCGCTGAAGATGCCCGTGTTGCCGTGCGCAACATCCGTCGCGATGCAAACAGCTCGCTGAAGGATCTGGTCAAGGAAAAGGAAATCAGCGAAGACGAAGAGCGTCGCGCCACTGGCGAGATCGACGACCTGACCAAGAAGTTCGTAGCTGAAATCGACGCTAAGTTGGCGGAGAAAGAAAAAGACCTGATGGCCGTATAAGGGTCGCGTTTTCATGGAAAAGACCAAGCAGTCTGCACCGTCCGCGGTGCCGCGCCATGTCGCGATCATCATGGATGGTAACAATCGCTGGGCGAAAAAACGCTTTATGCCGGGTGTCGCCGGGCATAAAGCGGGCGTGGATGCGGTTCGTGCCGTCATTGAAGTTTGTGCCGAGGCCAAGGTCGAAGTGCTGACCCTGTTCGCCTTTTCCAGCGAGAACTGGCAGCGTCCGGCCGATGAGGTCAGCGCTTTGATGGATCTGTTCTTCAAGGCGCTGCGTCGTGAAGCCAAGCGCCTCAACGACAACAACATCAGCCTGCGTATCATTGGCGATCGCTCGCGCTTTCATCCCGAGTTGCAGGCTGCCATGCGTGAAGCCGAGGCCATGACGGCCGGCGCCAATCGTTTTGTCCTGCAGATCGCCGCCAATTACGGCGGCCAGTGGGATATCGCGCAAGCTGCGCAGCGACTGGCGCGAGAGGTCCAGGCCGGACACCTGCGTCCGGAAGACATCACGCCTGATCTGCTGCAGACCTGCCTGGCCACGGGCGACCTGCCGCTGCCGGACCTGTGTATCCGCACCGGTGGCGAGCACCGCATCAGCAACTTCCTGCTCTGGCAGCTGGCCTATGCCGAGCTGTATTTCTCCGACCTGTTCTGGCCGGACTTCAAACACGATGCCATGCGCAATGCGCTGGCCGATTTCGCTTCCCGCCAGCGCCGCTTCGGTAAAACGAGCGAGCAGGTCGAGGCTGGAGCCCGGGTTTAATGCTTAAACAACGAATCATCACCGCACTGGTCCTGCTGCCGATTGCCCTGTGCGGGTTTTTCCTGCTTGAAGGTTCCGGTTTTGCACTGTTCATCGGGCTGGTCGTGACCCTGGGTGCCTGGGAATGGGCGCGTCTGGCGGGTTTCGCCGGTCAGGCGTTCCGCGTGGGCTATGCCGCCGTGGTCGCTCTGGCGCTGTTCCTCATGTACATCCTGCCCGGTCTCGCGCCTTGGGTGTTGGGCGCGTCAGTGCTGTGGTGGGCTGTGGCGACGTATCTGGTGCTGACCTATCCGCGTTCGAGCGAGCACTGGTCCGCTGCGGCGACCAAATTGGTGATCGGCCTGTTGATTCTCCTGCCGGCCTGGCAAGGCCTGGTGCAGATCAAGCAATACCCGCTGGGTAACTGGCTGATCATGGCGGTGATGGTGCTGGTCTGGGGTGCCGATATTGGCGCTTACTTCTCCGGTCGTGCTTTCGGCAAGCGCAAGCTCGCACCGCAGGTCAGTCCGGGAAAAAGTTGGGAGGGCGTGTACGGTGGTCTGGCGCTGAGTCTGGTGATTACCACGATCGTTGCTCTGGTACGCGACTGGACGGTGGCCGAGCTGTTCAAAGGGTTGATCGGTGCCGCGCTGATCGTGTTCATTTCGGTGGTGGGTGATCTCACTGAAAGCATGTTCAAGCGTCAATCCGGGATCAAGGACAGCAGCAATCTGCTTCCGGGTCACGGCGGTGTGCTGGATCGTATCGACAGCCTGACGGCAGCGATTCCGGTGTTTGCGGTACTGCTGTGGATGGCGGCCCCATGAGCCGCCCGCAACTGATTACCGTTCTGGGCGCGACCGGCTCGATTGGCCTGAGTACGCTCGACGTCATCGCCCGTCACCCCGATCGATATCAGGTCTTTGCTTTGACTGGCTTCACTCGCTTGAGTGAATTGCTGGCGCTCTGCGTGCGCCATGTGCCGCGATTTGCCGTGGTGCCTGAAGTCGCAGCTGCCCGCGCCTTGCAGGATGATCTGCGTGCGGCAGGCCTTTCGACCCGTGTTCTGGCGGGTGAAGAGGGTTTGTGTCAGGTCGCTTCCGATCCGGAAGTCGATACGGTTATGGCGGCGATCGTCGGTGCCGCGGGATTGCGTCCGACACTGGCGGCGGTCGAGGCCGGCAAGAAGATCCTCCTGGCCAATAAAGAAGCGCTGGTGATGTCTGGCGCGCTGTTCATGCAGGCTGTACGCAAGAGCGGCTCGGTGTTGCTGCCGATCGATAGCGAGCACAACGCCATTTTCCAGTGCATGCCGCTGGATTATGCGCGCGGCCTTGAGGCGGTCGGTGTGCGCCGGATTTTGCTCACGGCTTCCGGCGGTCCGTTCCGGCAGACGCCCATGGCTGACCTGGCGCATGTTTCTCCCGATCAGGCGTGTGCTCACCCGAACTGGTCCATGGGGCGAAAAATCTCCGTTGACTCGGCCAGCATGATGAACAAGGGGCTTGAGTTGATCGAAGCCTGCTGGCTGTTCGATGCCAGGCCTTCGCAGGTCGAGGTGGTGATTCACCCGCAAAGCGTGATTCATTCGCTGGTCGACTATGTCGATGGTTCTGTCCTCGCGCAGTTGGGTAATCCGGACATGCGCACGCCCATCGCCAATGCCTTGGCGTGGCCTGAGCGGATCGATTCGGGTGTGGCGCCGCTGGATCTGTTTGCCATTGCGCGACTGGACTTCCAGGCGCCCGATGAGGAGCGTTTCCCTTGTCTGCGTCTGGCCCGTCAGGCGGCCGAAGCGGGTAACAGTGCGCCGGCCATGCTCAATGCGGCGAACGAAGTGGCGGTGGCGGCATTTCTCGACGAACGGGTTCGTTACCTGGAAATCGCGAGTATCATCGAGGAAGTACTGAATCTGGAGCCCGTAGTGGCTGTGGATGATCTCGATGCAGTGTTCACGGCGGACGCGAAGGCGCGATTGCTGGCCGGACAATGGTTGAGCCGTCACGGGCGGTAGATGCTGCGGATGGTTGGCCCAGGCAGCAGCGGATAGGATTGCGGAGAAAGTAGATGAGCGCGCTCTATATGATTGTCGGCACCCTGGTTGCACTGGGTGTGCTGGTTACCTTCCACGAGTTCGGCCATTTTTGGGTCGCGCGTCGCTGTGGGGTCAAGGTGCTGCGCTTCTCCGTAGGCTTCGGCATGCCTTTGCTGCGCTGGCACGACAAGCAGGGAACCGAATTCGTCGTTGCCGCCATTCCGTTGGGCGGTTACGTCAAAATGCTCGACGAGCGCGAAGGTGAAGTGCCGCTCGATCAGCTTGGTCAATCCTTCAATCGTAAGTCCGTTCGTCAGCGCATTGCCATCGTAGCGGCGGGACCGATTGCCAACTTCCTTCTGGCATTGGCGTTCTTCTGGGTGTTGGCAATGCTCGGCAGCGAGCAGGTGCGCCCGGTCATCGGTGCTGTCGAGTCCGGCAGTATTGCGGCCAAGGCAGGTTTGAGCCCCGGCCAGGAAATCGTGGCCATTGATGGTGAGGCGACTTCCGGTTGGGCGGCGGTGAACCTGCAACTGGTGCGTCGTCTGGGTGAAAGCGGGTCGTTGCAGATACTGGTGCGCGAGCAAGGCTCCACGACCGATTCTCCTCGTGAACTTGTGCTGGACAAATGGCTCAAAGGGGCCGATGAGCCCGATCCTATCCAATCGTTGGGGATTCGTCCGTGGCGTCCGGCATTGCCGCCGGTCCTGGCCGAACTCGATCCAAAGGGACCGGCCAAGGCTGCCGGCCTGAAGACCGGTGACCGGTTGCTGACACTCGATGGTCGTGCGTTGGATGACTGGCAGCAGGTTGTCGATACCGTCCGTATGCATCCTGATACCAAAATCATGCTGCGGGTTGAGCGCGACGGTGCTCAAATCGACGTCCCGGTAACGCTTGCCGCTCGCGGCGAGAGCAAGTCACCCAGCGGTTATTTGGGGGCAGGGGTGAAGGCGATCGACTGGCCGCCGGAGATGATCCGCGAGGTCAGTTACGGGCCATTGGCAGCAATTGGCGAGGGGGCTCGACGCACCTGGACCATGAGCGTGCTGACCCTCGATTCACTGAAGAAAATGTTGTTCGGCGAGCTCTCGGTAAAAAACTTGAGTGGACCGATAACCATTGCTAAAGTGGCGGGCGCTTCGGCCCAGTCGGGTGTCGCTGATTTCCTGAATTTCCTTGCTTATCTGAGTATTAGCTTGGGCGTTCTGAATTTGTTGCCCATTCCGGTACTGGATGGGGGGCATTTGTTGTTTTATCTGATCGAGTGGGTGCGTGGTCGTCCCTTGTCAGATCGGGTGCAAGGTTGGGGGATACAGATCGGCATCAGTTTGGTGATCGGGGTGATGTTGCTTGCTCTGGTCAATGATCTGGGTCGACTGTAACGCTTCGCTGAATTGCGAATCTGCCGCATTTTGCGGCAGTTTGTTTATTGCCAGTTGGAATAAGAAAGGACTTCATGAAACGTCTGCTGCTAACTGCGGTTCTCACCGTATTGATGATCGCCGAAGTTCACGCCGAGTCCTTCACTATCTCTGATATTCGCGTCAATGGCCTCCAGCGGGTCTCCGCGGGTAGCGTCTTTGGTGCTTTGCCGTTGAACGTCGGTGAACAGGCGGACGATCGTCGCCTGGTGGAATCCACTCGTGCGTTGTTCAAAACCGGTTTCTTTCAAGATATCCAGCTGGGCCGCGATGGCAACGTCCTGGTCATCACGGTAGTCGAGCGCCCGTCGGTCGCCAGTATCGAGATCGAAGGTAACAAGGCGATCTCTACCGAAGACCTGATGAAAGGCCTCAAGCAATCCGGTCTGGCCGAAGGCGAGATCTTCCAGCGTGCCACCCTTGAAGGTGTGCGTAACGAACTGCAACGCCAGTACGTCGCCCAGGGTCGCTACTCGGCTACCGTCGACACCGAAGTGGTGCCACAGCCGCGTAACCGCGTCGGCCTGAAGGTCAACATCAACGAAGGCACCGTTGCGGCTATCCAGCACATCAACGTGGTGGGCAACACGGTCTTCCCTGATGAAGACCTGATCGACCTGTTCGAACTCAAGACCACCAACTGGTTGTCGTTCTTCAAGAACGACGACAAGTACGCCCGTGAAAAACTGTCCGGTGACCTGGAGCGCCTGCGTTCCTATTACCTGGACCGTGGCTATATCAACATGGATATCGCTTCGACCCAGGTCTCCATTACGCCGGACAAGAAGCATGTCTACATCACCGTCAACGTCAACGAAGGCGAGAAGTACACCGTTCGTGACGTCAAGCTCAGCGGTGACCTGAAAGTCCCAGAAGACCAGGTCAAGTCCCTGCTGCTGGTGCAAAAAGGCCAGGTGTTCTCGCGCAAGCTGATGACCACCACCTCCGAACTGATCACCCGTCGCCTGGGTAACGAGGGTTACACCTTCGCCAACGTCAACGGCGTGCCTCAACCGCACGATGAAGATCACACCGTGGACATCCTGTTCGCGGTCGATCCAGGCAAGCGTGCTTACGTAAACCGCATCAACTTCCGCGGCAACACCAAGTCCGAAGACGAAGTGCTGCGTCGTGAAATGCGTCAGATGGAAGGCGGCTGGGCTTCGACCTACCTGATCGACCAATCCAAGACCCGTCTCGAACGTCTGGGCTTCTTCAAGGAAGTCAACGTCGAGACCCCGGCCGTGCCAGGTGTCGATGACCAGGTAGACGTCAACTACAGCGTTGAAGAACAAGCCTCCGGTTCGATTACCGCCAGTGTCGGTTTCGCCCAGAGTGCCGGTCTGATCCTCGGTGGTTCGATCACCCAGAACAACTTCCTGGGTACCGGTAACAAGGTCAGCGTCGGTTTGACCAAAAGCGAATACCAGACCCGTTATAACTTCGGCTTTGTCGACCCCTACTGGACCGCCGACGGCGTGAGCCTGGGTTACAACGCGTTCTACCGCACGACTGACTACGATGAGCTCGATACCGACGTCGCCAGCTACGCCGTGGACAGCCTGGGTGCCGGTGTGAGTGTCGGTTATCCAATCAGCGAGACTTCGCGTCTGACCTTCGGCCTGAATGCGCAGCAGGACACGATCAAGACTGGCGTTTACACCGTCGACGAGATCTTCGACTTCGTTAACCAGGAAGGTGACAAGTACCTGAACTTCAAGGCTTCGGCCGGTTGGTCCGAGTCCACCCTGAACAAAGGCGTTTTGGCGACTCGTGGTCACTCCCAAAGCTTGACGGCGGAAGTCACCGTGCCGGGTAGTGACTTGTCGTTCTTCAAACTCGATTACCGTGGTCAGTTGTTCCAGCCGCTGAGTGAAAACTACACCATGCGCCTGCACACCGAATTGGGTTATGGCGACGGCTACGGTTCGACCGAAGGCTTGCCATTCTATGAAAACTACTATGCTGGTGGTTTCAACTCGGTTCGTGGCTTCAAGGACAGTACACTGGGGCCGCGTAGTACTCCGAGCCGCGGCGCACTCGAAACGGGTAACCCGGGTACTCTTGCTGACCCGGACCAGGATCCACTGCCGTTCGGTGGTAACGTCCTGATCCAGGGTGGTGCAGAAATCCTGTTCCCGCTGCCGTTCGTCAAGGATCAACGATCCCTGCGTACCTCGGTATTCTGGGATGTGGGTAACGTATTCGACTCCAAGTGCGAGCAGACGACCAATACCAACCCAGCGTCGAAGTCCAATACGCAGTGTAACGATGTCAGTCTGAGCAACATGGCCAGTTCCGTCGGTGTGGGAGTGACCTGGGTCACCGCACTGGGGCCTCTGAGTTTCGCCCTGGCCATGCCAGTCAAGAAACCGGATGACGCTGAAACCCAAGTGTTCCAATTCTCTCTCGGCCAGACGTTCTAAGCGTCTGACCCAAGATAACGACAATGAATTTTGTAGGAGTGCATCGTGCGTAAGTTGACTCAATTGGTTCTCCTGGCCAGCGTACTGGTCGCTGGTCCGGCATTCGCCGACATGAAAATTGCTGTTCTGAACTATCAGATGGCTCTGCTGGAGTCCGACGCGGCCAAGAAATACGCCGTGGATGCCGAGAAGAAGTTCGGTCCTCAGCTGACCAAGCTCAAGACGCTGGAAAGCAGCGCCAAGGGCATTCAGGATCGTCTGATGGCCGGTGGCGACAAAATGCAACAGGGCGAGCGCGAGCGTCTGGAGCTTGAATTCAAGCAAAAGGCCCGTGACTTCCAGTTCCAGTCCAAGGAACTGAACGAAGCCAAAGCCGTTGCCGACCGTGAAATGCTGAAGCAGCTCAAGCCGAAACTGGACAGCGCTGTGGAAGAAGTCATCAAGAAAGGTGCTTTTGACCTGGTCTTCGAGCGTGGCGCAGTGATTGATGTCAAGCCTCAGTACGACATCACGCGCCAGGTTATCGAGCGCATGAATCAGCTGAAGTAACCCATGACCGTGACCATTAAGCTCGGCCAATTGGCCGAGTTCCTCGGCGCCACGCTACGTGGCGACCCCGAGAAAGCAATTACTGGGCTAGCCACCTTGCAGGAGGCTGGCCCAGCTCAGTTGAGCTTTCTCGCAAACCCCCAGTATCGTAAATACCTGGCAGGCAGTCAGGCTGCAGCACTGTTGCTCAAAGCTGCTGATGCCGAAGGCTTTTCCGGTAATGCGTTGGTGGTGCCAGACCCGTACGCAGCCTACGCCCGTATTTCTCATTTGTTCGATCCCAAGCCCAAAGCGGCTGCCGGTGTTCATCCGACGGCGGTGATCGCGGCGGATGCGGTGGTTGACCCGACGGCGAGTATCGGTGCTTTTGCAGTCATCGAAAGCGGGGCGCATATTGCTGCCGGTACCGCCGTTGGCGCGCACTGTTTCATCGGTGCCCGTTGTGTGATCGGCGAAGGTGGCTGGCTCGCTCCACGCGTGACCTTGTATCACGACGTGCGCGTCGGCAAGCGTGTGGTGATTCAGTCCGGTGCCGTACTCGGTGGTGAAGGTTTTGGTTTTGCCAACGAGAAAGGCATCTGGCAGAAAATCGCCCAGATTGGTGGCGTTTTGATTGGCGACGATGTGGAAATCGGCGTGAATACCGCCATTGACCGTGGCGCGCTGGCCGACACCATCATTGGTAACGGCGTGAAGCTCGACAACCAGATTCAGATCGCCCACAACGTCCAGGTCGGTGATCACACCGCCATGGCCGCGTGCGTGGGGATTTCCGGCAGCACCAAAATCGGCAAGCACTGCATGCTTGCCGGTGGCGTAGGTCTGGTGGGGCATATCGATATTTGCGACAACGTGTTCATCACCGGGATGACCATGGTGACTCACTCGATCACCGAGCCGGGCGCCTATTCATCCGGTACGGCGATGCAGCCAGCGGCCGAATGGCGCAAAAGCGCGGCACGTCTGCGTCAGCTCGATGACATCGCGCGACGTTTGCGACAGCTGGAAAAGCAAGCAGGGGAAGTGACCCCTGGCGGTAAAGCTTCATCAGATGGCTGATACCATTTCCATATCAAGTGTGCACAGCCGCTAGACTGCGTCCTTGATTTGCTAGAGGAGCGCGCGCCAGTTGCGCGCCCCCAATCTTTACATAGGCTTCCCCCCGAAATGATGGACATCAACGAGATTCGCGAATACCTGCCTCACCGTTACCCGTTCCTGCTGGTGGACCGGGTAGTGGAGCTGGATGTTGAAGGCAAGCGCATTCGCGCCTACAAGAATGTCAGCATCAACGAACCGTTCTTCAATGGTCACTTCCCTGCGCATCCAATCATGCCGGGCGTATTGATCATCGAGGCAATGGCTCAGGCTGCCGGGATCCTTGGTTTCAAAATGCTCGACGTGAAGCCGGCCGATGGCACGCTCTACTACTTCGTCGGTTCCGACAAACTGCGTTTCCGCCAGCCTGTGCTGCCGGGCGATCAGTTGATCCTCGAAGCCAAGTTCATCAGCTGCAAGCGTCAGATCTGGAAGTTCGAATGCCAGGCTTCGGTCGATGGCAAGCCTGTTTGCTCGGCTGAAATCATCTGTGCGGAACGCAAGCTATGAGTTTGATTGACCCTCGTGCAATCATCGATCCGACGGCCATCCTGGCTGACGGAGTCGAGGTCGGCCCGTGGTCGATCGTCGGCGCAGGTGTTGAAATCGGCGAGGGGACAGTCATCGGGCCACACGTGATTCTCAAGGGCCCGACCCGAATCGGTAAGCACAATCGCATCTACCAGTTTTCCTCGGTGGGCGAAGACACCCCCGACCTGAAGTACAAGGGCGAGGAAACCCGCCTGGTGATCGGTGATCACAACGTCATCCGTGAAGGCGTGACGATTCACCGTGGCACTGTCCAGGACCGTTCGGAAACGACCCTGGGCGATCACAACCTGATCATGGCCTACGCCCACATCGGCCACGACAGCGTTATCGGCAACCACTGCATCCTGGTGAACAACACCGCACTGGCGGGCCATGTGCACGTGGAAGACTGGGCGATCCTCTCCGGTTTCACCCTGGTTCACCAGTATTGCCACATTGGTGCCCACAGCTTTTCAGGCATGGGTACGGCGATCGGCAAGGATGTTCCTGCGTATGTCACGGTGTTCGGCAACCCTGCCGAAGCCCGGAGCATGAACTTCGAGGGCATGCGCCGTCGGGGCTTCAGCGAAGATGCGATCCACGCGCTGCGTCGTGCCTACAAAGTGGTCTATCGCCAGGGCCTGACCGTGGAGCAGGCACTCGCCGAACTGGCCGAGCCTTCTGCGCAGTTCCCGGAAGTAGCAGTGTTCCGTGACTCCATCCAGTCTTCGACCCGCGGCATCACCCGCTGACCATGGCCAATCTGCGTATTGCGCTGGTAGCGGGTGAGGCTTCCGGCGACATTCTGGGCGCGGGCCTCATGCGTGCGCTCAAGGCTCGTCACCCGGCTGTCGAGTTCATCGGTGTCGGTGGTCCGTTGATGCAGGCTGAAGGCCTGACCTCGTATTTTCCGATGGAACGTCTGTCCGTCATGGGCCTGGTGGAAGTGCTGGGTCGGTTGCGCGAGCTGCTGGCGCGGCGCAAGAAGCTGGTTGCCGACCTGATCGACGCGAAACCCGATGTGTTCATTGGTATCGACGCGCCGGACTTCAACCTCAATATCGAACTCAAGCTTCGCCAGGCCGGAATCAGGACCGTGCATTACGTCAGCCCATCGGTCTGGGCCTGGCGGCAGAAACGCGTGCTGAAGATTCGCGAAGGCTGCGACCTGATGCTCACGCTGTTCCCGTTCGAAGCCAGATTCTACGAAGAGAAAGGCGTGCCGGTGCGGTTCGTCGGCCATACCCTGGCCGATGCCATTCCACTGCAGGCCGATCGCGCTGTTGCGCGGGCCGAACTCGGTCTGCCCGACGGGCCGCTGGTGGCGTTGATGCCCGGCAGTCGTGGCGGTGAAGTTGGCCGGCTCGGTGCGTTGTTTCTCGATACGGCCCAGCGCTTGCGTGCGCTGCGCCCGGGGGTGCGGTTTGTCATGCCATGCGCCAATGCGCAACGCCGCGCACAGCTTGAAGAACTATTGGTCGGTCGCGATCTGCCCCTGACCCTGCTCGACGGCCAGTCTCATCTGGCCCTGGCAGCCTGTGATGCGGTGTTGATTGCCTCCGGCACTGCAACGCTTGAAGCGCTGCTGTACAAGCGACCGATGGTGGTCGCCTATCGCCTGGCGCCGCTGACCTTCTGGATTCTCAAGCGCATGGTGAAAAGCCCCTACATTTCGTTGCCGAACTTGTTGGCTCAGCGTCTGTTGGTGCCCGAGTTGTTGCAGGACGATGCCACGGTCGAAGCGCTGGCCCGGACCTTGTCGCCGCTGATCGAGGATGGGGAAGAGCAGACCCGCGGTTTTGACGAGATCCACCGGACCCTGCGTCTGGATGCCTCCAACCAGGCTGCGGACGCAGTGCTGAACCTGATCGGCCAAGTAAAATGAGTAAAACGAATATGCAGATGGGGCTGGATTTCACCTTGGTCGCTGAAATCGGGGAGTTGGTTGCCGGTGTCGATGAAGTGGGTCGTGGCCCGCTCTGTGGCGCGGTGGTAACGGCGGCAGTGATCCTTGATCCGAACCGCCCGATCCTCGGTCTGAACGACTCGAAGAAGCTCACCGAAGCCCGTCGCGAAAAGCTCTACGACGAAATCTGCGAAAAAGCCCTGAGCTGGTGCATCGCTCGCGCCGAAGTCGAGGAGATCGATGAACTGAATATCCTGCACGCCACGATGCTGGCCATGCAGCGCGCGGTCGCCGGGCTGCATGTTCAGCCGAAGCTGGCGATGATCGACGGCAACCGTTGCCCGAAACTGCCGATGCGCTCCGAAGCCGTGGTCAAGGGCGATAGCAAGGTTCCCGCCATCGCCGCCGCATCGATCCTGGCCAAGGTCAGCCGTGATCGTGAAATGGCTGCGTTCGAATTGATCTACCCGGGTTACGGCATCGGCGGCCACAAAGGCTATCCGACCCCCGTTCATCTGGAAGCACTGGCACGGCTAGGGCCGACCCCGATTCATCGGCGTTCGTTTGCCCCGGTGCGGCTGGCATATGAGGCGCGCGAAGGTTTGATCGAGAGTTAGCCGCAAGGCTGATGTTTTACTCAAGGCCCGGTACAATCCGGGCCTTGTTGTTTTCATGACTTAACGCAGGATCACTATGCCGGCTTCATTCGTTCACCTACGCCTGCACACTGAATACTCCCTGGTCGACGGTCTGGTGCGGATCAAACCGCTGGTCAAGACCCTGGTCGGCATGAACATGCCCGCCGTGGCGGTCACCGATCAGAACAACATGTGTTCCCTGGTCAAATTCTATAAAAACGCCATGGGTGCCGGGATCAAGCCGATCTGCGGCGCCGACCTGTGGCTGTCGAACAAGGATCCGGACAACCCGCTGAGCCGGATCAGCCTGCTGGTGATGAACGCCGAAGGCTATCGCAACCTTACCGAGCTGATTTCCCGCGGCTTTATCGATGGCCAGCGCAATGGCGCGATCATCATCGAGCGCGAATGGGTCGCTGAAGCCAACGCTGGCTTGATCATGCTGTCGGCGGCCAAAGAGGGCGAGATCGGCCAGGCCATGCTCAGCGGCAACCCCGCCGAGGCCGAAACCCTGGCCCGCGAATGGATGGAAGTGTTTCCGGATCGTTTCTATCTGGAAATCCAGCGCACCAACCGCCCCAACGATGAAGAGCAACTGCACGGCGCCGTGGCCCTGGCCGAGAAGCTCGGTGCGCCGCTGGTGGCGACCAACGATGTGCGCTTCATCAAACAGGAAGATTTCGCCGCCCACGAAACCCGCGTTTGCATCGGTGAGGGCCGCGCCCTCGACGATCCGCGGCGTTCGAAGAATTACAGCGATCAGCAGTACCTCAAAAGCGCCGAGGAAATGGCCGAGCTGTTCAGCGACATTCCCGAGGCACTGGAAAACACCGTCGAGATCGCCAAGCGCTGCAACATTGAAGTGAAGCTGGGCACGCACTTCCTGCCCAACTTCCCGATCCCCGATGGCATGACCATCGACGAATACTTCCGCAAGGTGTCCTTCGACGGCCTGGAAGAGCGCCTTGCCGTTCTGTTGCCCAAGGACACCACCGAAGACTACGAGGCCAAGCGTCAGGTCTATGTCGACCGGCTGAATTTCGAGCTGGATATCATCATCCAGATGGGGTTCCCCGGTTACTTCCTGATCGTGATGGACTTTATCCAGTGGGCCAAGAACAACGGCGTACCGGTGGGCCCGGGCCGTGGGTCGGGTGCCGGCTCGTTGGTGGCCTACGTACAGAAGATCACCGACCTCGACCCGCTGGAATATGACCTGCTGTTCGAACGCTTCCTCAACCCGGAACGGGTATCCATGCCCGACTTCGACGTCGACTTCTGCATGGACGGTCGTGACCGGGTAATCGACTACGTAGCCGAGAAGTACGGCCGCAACGCGGTGAGCCAGATCATCACCTTCGGTTCCATGGCGGCAAAGGCCGTGGTTCGCGACGTGGCGCGGGTGCAGGGCAAGTCCTATGGCCTGGCGGATCGTCTGTCGAAGATGATTCCGTTCGAAGTCGGCATGACCCTGGAAAAGGCCTACGAGCAAGAAGAAATCCTGCGCGACTTCATCAAGGTCGATGAAGAGGCCGCGGAAATCTGGGAGATGGCCCGCAAGCTCGAAGGCGTTGTGCGTAACGTCGGCAAGCACGCCGGTGGTGTGGTGATCGCGCCGACCAAGCTGACCGACTTCTCGCCAATCTATTGCGACGAGGCCGGTGATGGCCTGGTAACCCAGTTCGACAAGGATGACGTCGAGGCGGCTGGCCTTGTGAAGTTCGACTTCCTGGGCCTTCGGACCCTGACGATCATCGACTGGGCGCTGAAAACCATCAACCGCGACCGCGCCAAGGTCAACGAGCCACCGCTGGATATCGCGTTCATCCCGCTGGATGACAAGCCGACCTACACCTTGCTGCAAAAAGCCGAAACCACGGCGGTGTTCCAGCTTGAATCCCGGGGCATGAAGGAGCTGATCAAAAAGCTCAAGCCCGACTGCCTGGAAGACTTGATCGCACTGGTGGCATTGTTCCGTCCGGGGCCGCTGCAATCGGGCATGGTGGACGACTTCATCAACCGCAAGCACGGTCGCGCCGAGCTGGCGTATCCACACTCGGACTACCAGTACGAAGGCCTCAAGCCAGTACTGGCACCGACTTACGGCATCATCCTGTATCAGGAACAGGTGATGCAGATTGCCCAGGTCATGGCCGGCTACACCCTCGGTGGCGCGGACATGCTGCGTCGAGCCATGGGTAAGAAAAAGCCCGAGGAAATGGCCAAGCAGCGCGGTGGCTTCATTGAAGGTTGCGCCACCAACAACATCGATGCGGACCTCGCTGGTAACATTTTTGACCTGGTAGAAAAATTTGCCGGTTACGGCTTCAACAAATCCCACTCCGCGGCCTATGGCCTGGTGTCGTACCAGACTGCTTGGCTGAAGGCGCACTACCCGGCGCCGTTCATGGCCGCGGTACTCTCGGCGGATATGCACAACACCGACAAGGTCGTGACCTTGATCGAAGAAGTGCGGACCATGAAGCTGCGTCTCGACGCACCGGACGTAAATACCTCCGAATTCAAGTTCACGGTGAACGACGAAGGCCGGATCATCTACGGCCTGGGAGCGATCAAGGGCGTGGGTGAGGGGCCGGTCGAGGCCATCACCGAAGCGCGTCTGGCGGGGCCGTTCAAGGATCTGTTCGATTTCTGCGCCCGGGTCGACCTCAAGCGCATCAACAAGCGCACCCTCGACGGTTTGATCCGCAGCGGTGCCCTGGATCGCCTTGGGCCGTACTTCCACGATGAGCAGAAAGCCTACCAGGCCAACATCGACCGCAATCGCGCGGTGCTGCTGACGGCCATGGAAGAAGCGATCAAGGCGGCCGAACAGACCGCGCGCACCCAGGATAGCGGTCACTCGGACCTGTTCGGCGGCCTGTTTGTCGAAGAAGACGCCGACGTCTACGCCAATCACCGCAAGGCCAAGGAGCTGACCCTCAAGGAGCGCCTGAAAGGGGAGAAAGATACCCTCGGCCTGTACCTGACCGGTCACCCGATCGACGAATACGAAGGTGAAATCCGTCGCTTCGCCCGTCAGCGCATCATCGATCTGAAACCGGCGCGCGATACCCAGACCGTCGCCGGAATGATCATCGCCTTGCGGGTGATGAAGAACAAAAAGGGCGACAAGATGGGGTTCATCACCCTCGACGACCGCTCCGGACGGATCGAGGCCTCGCTGTTTTCCGAGGCGTTCCATTCCGCGCAGTCGCTGTTGCAGACGGACGCGATGGTGGTGGTCGAAGGCGAAGTCAGCAACGACGACTTCTCCGGTGGCCTGAAGTTGCGGGTCAAGCGGGTGATGAGCATGGAAGATGCGCGCACCAACCTGGCCGAGAGCCTGCGCCTGAAGTTGCATGCCAAGGACCTCAAGGGCGATCAGTTACGCTGGCTGGGTGAGCTGTTGAAGCGTCACCGCGGCGCGTGCCCGATCACCATGGACTACACCAGCCCCGATGCGAAGGCTTTGTTGCAGTTCGGCGAAGGCTGGCGAATCGATCCGGCGGATGCGTTGATTCAAGCCCTGCGTGACCAGTTCGGGCGAGACAACGTCTTCCTCCAATACCGTTGACGGTCAGTGCTATCAGATTGCCCTGACCAAAACCTGAATTTTTAATCTCGACCTCAACGCGCCTGTCCCTTAAGGTAGGGCGCGAATAGACAACCGGCCGGCCCAAGAACCCTTGGGACTCGACCCAAGACGGACGCCTATGAACCCGAATTTTCTAGATTTCGAACAGCCGATCGCCGACCTGCAAGCCAAGATCGAAGAGTTGCGCTTGGTCGGTAATGACAATTCGCTGAATATCGGCGATGAGATCTCCCGCCTGCAGGACAAGAGCAAAACGCTGACCGAAGACATCTTCGGCAAGCTGACCAGCTGGCAGATCGCACGCCTGGCACGTCACCCGAAACGTCCGTATACCCTGGACTATATCGAACACATCTTCACCGAGTTCGACGAACTGCACGGTGACCGTCACTTCTCCGACGACGCGGCCATCGTTGGCGGTATTGCCCGTCTGGACGACAAGCCGGTGATGATCATCGGTCACCAGAAAGGCCGTGAAGTGCGCGAGAAGGTTCGCCGCAACTTCGGCATGCCGCGTCCGGAAGGCTACCGCAAGGCTTGCCGCCTGATGGAAATGGCCGAACGTTTCAAAATGCCGATCCTGACCTTCATCGACACCCCGGGCGCTTACCCTGGTATCGATGCTGAAGAACGTAACCAGAGCGAGGCGATTGCCTGGAACCTGCGCGTCATGGCCCGCCTGAAAACCCCAATCATCGCCACCGTGATCGGTGAGGGTGGTTCCGGCGGTGCGCTGGCGATCGGTGTCTGCGACCAGTTGAACATGCTGCAATACTCGACCTACGCGGTGATCTCGCCGGAAGGTTGCGCTTCGATTCTGTGGAAAACCGCCGAGAAGGCACCGGATGCCGCCGAAGCGATGGGCATCACCGCCGAACGCCTCAAAGGCCTGGGCATCGTGGACAAGGTGATTGGCGAGCCACTGGGCGGCGCGCACCGTGACCCGGCCGCCGCAGCGGCATCGATCCGTGCCGAGCTGAGTTCGCAACTGGCGATGCTCAAGAAGTTCGATAACAATGCGCTGTTGAAGCGTCGTTATGATCGACTGATGAGCTACGGTCTGTAATCAGCTCTCGCTGTACCCATGTGTGGGAGTGGGCTTGCTCGCGAAAGCGGTATAACAGTCAACGGGTGCGTTGAATGTTGAACCGCTTTCGCGAGCAAGCCCGCTCCCACATTTGATTTGTGCAAAGGGAAAGATATGGATCGGCCCGCGATTGACTTGCCTTCCAGGCTTTTGCTCAATCTGAAACCGTGGCGTAACGCTCCGGCCTGGCGCATCGCCTTCTCCGGCGGCCTGGACTCCGCAGTCCTGCTGCACCTCCTTGCACATCTTGCAAAAACCGAATCCCTGCCGGCGCTGAGCGCCATCCATGTTCATCACGGCCTTCAAGCTGTGGCCGATACGTGGCCGGAACATTGTCGTTCTGTGTGCGCTGCGCTGGGCGTCCCGTTGCAGATCGTTCGGGTGCAGGTGCAGCCCGGTGCCAGTCTGGAGCGTGCGGCGCGGGACGCGCGTTATCACGCGTTCACCGAAGTGACTCGGACCGGTGACGTACTGCTGACAGCCCAGCACCGCGACGATCAGGCAGAAACCCTGCTGTTTCGTTTGTTGCGCGGAGCGGGCGTGCGCGGATTGTCCGGGATGCCGCGTCAGCGCCCGTTGGGCAAGGGCCATCTGCTGCGGCCATTGCTTGATGTCACGCGGGCTGAACTGGAGGCCTATGCCAACGAGCATGGCTTGAGCTGGATCGAAGATCCTTCAAACGAAGATCGGCAGTACTCGCGCAACTATCTGCGGCACCAGGTTTTCCCTGCATTGACCCGGCGCTGGCCACAAGCGGTGGTAACCATGGCCCGCAGCGCGGCGCATTTGACTGAGGCGCAGGGGTTGCTCGAAGAGCTGGCAGACATGGATTTGCGTAACGCCAGCTCCGGCAGTGAATTCGACTGGCTGGGCTTGCGATCCCTTGAGCTGGCGCCCCTTGCGCAATTGTCTGATGCCCGGCAGCGCAATGCCTTGAGTCATTGGCTCGAACCGCTGACCCGCCTGCCGGACACTGACCATTGGTCGGGTTGGGCGGATTTGCGCGACGCCACCGGCGATGCCTGCCCGGTATGGCGGCTGGCCG
>NZ_AKJG01000117.1 GCF_000282455.1 Pseudomonas sp. GM74 | reverse complement strand
CCCTGACCACAATCTCCAGATCACCGATAGACCTGTGGGAGCGGGCTTGCTCGCGAAGGCGGTGTGTCAGACACATCAATGTTGAATGTGCTGCCGCTATCGCGGGCAAGCCCGCTCCCACAGGGTTTTCTGCTTACCGACAGGTATCAGGCTTGCAACTTGAGGCCGGGCGCCTGCAACGGATCCTGCGTCAGCTCCCGAATGAACAACCCCAGCAATTCCGACTGGCTGCCAATGCCCAGCTTGGCGTAGATGTTCTTGCGGTGAATCTTCACCGTGCCTGGACTGATGTTCAGTTGCTCAGCAACCGAAGCACTGGAGTGGCCGCGCAGCAACAGCTGAACGATTTCCTGCTCGCGCCCGGTAAGGATGTGCGCGCCGAACTGGTCGAAGGCTTCGCGGATCTTGAAGTCCAGGTCCTGCGCCGGTCGCGGTTGCTGGGCCTGACGCAAGCGCCAGGCCTCATTGATGACCTGCTCGACCACCGCTTGCGCGCACTCGACCAGTTGCATTTCGTCCCGGCTGAACGCACAGCTGGCGCTGGAACGCATCAACGACAACACCGCCGTGGCACCACCGCCGAGGTCGACGAAAAACGCCACTTCCTCGGCCAGGCCGGTCTGCTGGTAATAGGTCAGGAAGTATTCGCCAAGGTAGAAATGGTCGGGGGCGAACTGGCGCAGACGCCACAGTCCCGGTGCCTGGCCACGGGTGCAGGCCAGGTAGAAGGGGTCGAGCAGGTAAGGCCCGCACTGGTAGTCGTCGACATACACCGCGCGCTTGTCCGCCGAAAACGTATCGAACAACGCCAGTGGCCGGTGATTGCCTTCGTAGACAAACAACACGAAATGATCGACCGGGCAGATTTGTCGAAGCCAGTGGCTCAACCCCGACAGCCGCCCATGCCCGGCAGGCAGGTCGAGCAGGTGGGCGACTCCGGTGGTCCAGAGTTTCAGTTCCTTGGGGCGCATGGCGGCTACAGGCAGAAGAAGATGGCCTTTGGATGCACAAAGTACGCCATGGCGGGTGGCCCCGTGTGGGGCGGGGTGGCGGACGGCAAGGCGTTTAAAAGACGCACCGCATTGGGGCCTGGTGTTACCGAGTGCTACAGGGCTGGTAGCAGAAATGATCAGGCGGTTGAGTGGTGCTGGACGATCTGGATGAGGTTGCCGCAGGTGTCGTCCAGTACCGCGAGGGTGACCGGTCCCATCACCGTCGGCGGACGAGTGAACTGAACCCCGGCGGCGCTGAGCCGGGCATACTCGGCCTGCACGTCCTCGACGCCGAAAAACGTGCAGGGAATGCCGTCCTGCTTGATCGCGCTCTGGAAGGTTTTTGCCGCGTCGTGGGCATTGGGTTCCAGCAGCAGTTCAACGCCATCGGGATCGCCCGGGGACGTCAGCGTCAGCCAGCGGTGTTCGCCCATGGGGATATCGTGCTTGAGTTCAAAACCGAGCACATCCCGGTAGAAGGCAAGTGCCTTGGCCTGATCATCGACGAGCACGCTGGTGACTACGATTTTCATGGGGGTTTCCTCCTGATGGCTATTCACGCTCCCGACGGGCGTTGTCCAGTAGACGGCAACAGTATGGTCAGAATTCCCAGCAGCGGCAGGAACGAACACAGCGTGTAGACGTACTCGATGCCATGGATATCCGCCAGATGCCCCAGCAGCGCGGCACCGATCCCGCCGAAACCGAACATCAGGCCGAAGAACACCCCGGCGATCATGCCGACGTTGCCGGGGACCAATTCCTGGGCGAAGACCACGATGGCCGAGAATGCCGAGGCGAGGATGAAGCCGATGATCATACTCAACACGCCCGTCCAGAACAGGTCGACGTAGGGCAGGGCAAGGGTGAACGGCGCTGCGCCGAGGATCGAGAACCAGATCACTTGCTTGCGGCCGATCCGGTCACCGATCGGGCCGCCAAAGAACGTACCCGCCGCGACGGCGCCGAGGAACAGGAAGAGGTACAGCTGCGAACTGGCCACCGACAGGTCGAATTTCTCGATCAGGTAGAAGGTGAAGTAACTGGTGAAGCTGGCCATGTAGAAGTATTTGGAAAACACCAACAGCGCCAACACCACCAGGGCGAAGGTCACCCGCCGCTTGGTCAGGCCGTGGGTGGCCTTGCTGCCTTGCTTGAGCTTGAACAGGTTCAGGTGATTGCGATACCAGCGGCTCAGGCCGTATTGCACGAGGATGGCGAACACCGCGAACAGGCCGAACCAGGCGACGTTGCCCTGGCCGTAGGGAATGATGATCGCGGCGGCCAGCAAGGGGCCGAAGGCGCTGCCGGCGTTGCCACCGACCTGAAAGGTCGACTGCGCCAGGCCATAGCGACCGCCCGATGCCAGGCGCGCCACCCGCGAGGTCTCGGGGTGAAAGGTCGACGAGCCAACCCCCACCAGCGCCGAGGCCACGAGAATCGCCGGGAAACTGCCGACCATCGACAGCATCAGGATACCGATCAGGGTGCAGACCATGCCGGCCGGCAGCAGCCACGGTTTGGGATGACGGTCGGTGTAGAAGCCGATCCAGGGTTGCAGCAGTGAGGCGGTGAGCTGGAAGGTCAGGGTGATCAGGCCGACCTGGGTGAAGCTCAGGCCATAAGTGGCCTTGAGCATCGGGTAGATCGACGGCAGCACGGCCTGGATCAGGTCGTTGATCAGGTGCGCCAACGCACAGGCGCCGATGACGCGCATGACCAGGGGACTGGCCTGGCTGGCGACCGAGACGGTGGGTGAGGGCGAGCTGAGGGTAGTGGTCGACATGGGCGGGTTTCCGGATAAAAAACGCGAGCCGCGAACGCAAGGCGCAGCCAATTTCAGGGTTCGGCGTTATCCTATGGCCCACAAAGTCGCCCGTCTCGCGCAGCTCGGGCACGGACCATCGCAAAAAGGGCGTCATGATCAAGCCATTGCAGACATTTCTTGCGGAAATCGACCAAGGCGGCTGGAGCGTTCGCAGCAGCGCGACCGACTACCCGGAAAACTGGTTTATCGCGCCGCATTCCCATGAAAAGCATCAACTGATCTATGCCATCGAAGGCGTGATGGTGGTGCACGCCGCCACCAGCCAATGGACAGTGCCGCCGAGCCGTGGCATCTGGATGCCCAGTGGGGAAGTACACTCGATTCGCTGCGTGGGGGCGATCAAGATGCGCAGCGTGTTTGTGCACCCCGGCGCGAACCCGGATCTGCCCGGCGAAACCCGCGCGGTGAGTGTGTCCGCATTGCTCAGTGAACTGATCAAGGTCTCGGTGGATTTCGATTTCAATTGCGATCCGGACTCGCGGGAAGCCCGGGTGCTGCGGCTGATTCTGGATGAATTGACGATCCTGCCGACCTTGCCATTGAACCTGCCGCAGCCCACCGATCAACGGATCAACCAGATCTGTAGCGCATTGCAGCAAGACCCAGGCGATGGCTCGACCTTGTCGGACTGGAGCGCCCGGTTGAGCCTCGACGCCAAAACCATCCAGCGCAGGTTCCGCAAGGAAACCGGCATGACGTTCGGCCAATGGCGCCAGCAAGCGCGACTGCTGCTGGCGCTGGAACGCATAGCTGTCGGGGAGAAGATCATCGACATCGCCGGGGAGTTGGGATACGACAGCCCCAGCGCGTTCACCACCATGTTCAAGAAGCAGTTCGGCAAGACGCCGAGTGATTTTTTCAAGTGATGGTCCGGCATAAAGAAACTACCTAGGACTCTGCGGCAAATACCGAAAACGATGGGGGTCGTCTCAATATCCCGCCTGCGGGGGCTGCCCTAGGCTGTGTGCTTTTGGCAAACCGGTCGGCGGAGTCGTTATGCGTTTATTTGAACTGATCACTTTTACCGTGCGGGTGCGCACGGTGGCCGATGCACTGGCACGTATCGAGAATGAGTTGGCGAAGCCGGAGGTCGGTGGGGTGTTGATGGGTTGCTGGGCTTCGGAGATCGGTCAGTTGAACCAGATCGCCGTGCTGCGTGGCTATGCCGACGAACACTCAAGGCAGGCGGAGCGCGAGCGTTTCCTGCTGGGAGGCGGGGCGTTTGGTGTCAACGAGTTCATCACCGACCTGCGCATCGAAAACTACACGCTGTTTCCCTTCCTCGAACCCTTGAGTGCCGGCCCGCACGGTCCGTTCTATGAGTTGCGCGTCTACGACCTGGTCAGCAGCGGGTTGCAGCCCACCCTCGACGGCTGGAGCAAAGCCATCGAGGCACGAACCGCCGAACAGTATTCGCCGGTGTACGCGGCGTTTTACGCCACCGACGGCGCGCTGCCGCGCTATCTGCACATCTGGCCGTGGGCCAGCCTTGAGCAGCGCTTGCAGGTGCGCACCCAGGCGGTCGCCGACGGCGTCTGGCCGCCGGAAAACTCCGGCCCGCAACTGCGCGACATGTGCTCGACGATCTACCTGCCGGCGAAGTTTTCGCCCTTGCAATGACCAAGGCACGGCTCGGCTGGCCAGAGGTGAATTCAAGTTGGTTGAATAGCGCTCCAGTGCCCATTCGGGGGGCTTTCGAACCCTCTAGGCGTCGAGTGAAAACTGTGCTCAGAAACGTGACGGACATGGATCTGCGCTTGTTGCGCATATTTTCCATCGTCGTGAAATGCGGTAGGTTCACGGCGGCCCGGACCGAGTTGAACATGAGCCAATCGAACAGGCTGACTTCTGATTTTTTGAATGTTTGAGGGAGAGGCCGATGTCGGGAATCCGGTGCGCAGTTGATGCCGAGTGTGAAAAATCCACGCCCTGAGTTCAGATAAATGGGCCTGTGAGTGGCTCAGGGCTTTTAATCGGATTTAAAGAATGTAGCTAATGGTTCGAGAATGAAAGTGTTTTGGTTCAGTGGTTCGTGAGTGCGATGATTCGGGGCGATTGTTGGCGCGTGAGGGGACTTGGTGATGGCCGGGATTGAAGAAACGATCTGCTTCGAATGTATTGGTGATCAGTACCTACGCGAGAAAATTATTGCTTCAGGTATCAGCGCGGAATGCTTGAACTGCGGAAAAAACCTGCCTTCGATGGAGTTAGATACGTTAGCCAATGAAGTGGATCGTATCCTTCGTGAGACCGTTGAAGAGGGTGATCTTGTCGATGTCTATGATCCGGAGAGTGATCGAATCAGCCATACCGAACAGCATGGCGACCCACTCAGCTTTTTCGTAGCTGAAATTCTGGTGCTTGATGACGACGACCCCGTGGTCCGCAGCGTACTGGACAAGCTGACCTGTAATTCACCATCTGATCTAGGATTCTTTGACGGAGAAAATTACTCGAGAAGAGAGACTATCCCGTTTATGGTGCCGCTAAATTGGATCGAGTTTGAAAGTGAGCTGAGGCATAGAAGTCGGTTCTTCAACCAGAAGGCTAAAGACTTTTTGTTTTGGTTGTTCGACGGGATTGATGATTATTACGTATGGGGGTTCGGTCCCGGCGTTGTCCGGCAGATGAGTCCTACCGAATGTGAGCCCATTTACCGCGCACGAAATTGCACCCCGCCGAAGGACGACAGCGCAGCTATCCTGGCCAATCCTGGTGTACAGCTATCCTCGCCTCCTAAGGAGATAGCCCCAGCTGGTCGCATGAGTCCAGCAGGGATCCCGGTGTTCAATGGTGCTTTCGAACGGGATACGTGCATTGCTGAGCTTAGGCCGCCCGTAGGCGGAAAGGTCATCAGCGGAGAGTTTAAACTTACTAGGGATATACGAGCCCTTGATTTCACCAAGTTGGAAGAGGCGTATGACAGCAAACTGGTCAGTTACTTTGATCCAGATTATTGGCAAAAAATTGAACGACGTCTGTTTTTGCGCAGCTTCCACGAAATCATCAGCCGCCCCGTGGTGCCTGACTACGAGCACGAGTATTTGAAAACTCAGGTAATTGCCGAATACCTTGCGACTCAGCACACGCCTAATTTTGATGGCGTGATTTTTTCGTCCGCGCAGCATGAAGGAGGCAGGAACATCGTGCTTTTTTCGCACGTTGTATCGCCCGACCCACTTCCACCGGTAGCTGACGAAAATGGCTGGTACCCGATAGAGGCCGTGCCGGGCGAGCCAGGGGTTGAATTCGTCCCAGAGTCATTGGTTGTTCATTCCATCGAACGCGTGAAGTTCAGCACAAAGGACAATCGGGTGATCGATGGCCAGATGGAGCGTGATATCGACGATTTTTTTGATCGAGAGTTCTGAGTCCGCTCTACGCCTCTGTCATTTCCGCTGGCTTAAGGCTTCATAAAGCGTTTACGGCGAGATTCAATGTATCGCACCGTATTGGCGTCAACGCGCTTTTGAGGGGCTTGCAGGCGAGCGCCTTTCGCTGGAGATTCGGGGGCTAAATTCAGAGTCGCTTCCTCACTTCAGGTTGGATCACACCCTCAATGTCCAACGACAATTATCGACGGCCAGGTGCATCGCCCAAAAGGTATGGGCACGCGATAGAGCTCAGTATTTGCCTTTGAGGTGCTTCGTCACGGTGAACGGTTTAAAGATCGGGCCCGAGCGAACCTGATTCATTAGGTTCCAATAGCAGGCTTTGGCATAGGGATTCACTATCTCTGATGGGCACTTGTACCCGTAAGTCACCAAGCCATCTTCAGGCGGCGTAAAACTGCGGTTGTACTCAGGCTGTAGGTAGTTCTGTATGCCCCACCACAAACCATTTAAAAACTCGGCAATGGTACTGGCGTGATAGGCACTGACATCGTCGTGAAAAATGTCGTAAATATCTTGCTGGGCCAACATTGCCTGGTACAACTCGGTCGGCTCACCCGCGTTGGTTAAAAGTTTCTGTAACCCTTCAGCAACGCCAACTGAACGTAGCGAGTTGTGCTTTGAGATGTCCCCATCGTTCTTTAGCAATACATACCTAGGGATCCGAAGAACAACCTGGCGGTCAATGGATGGCAACCAAGCATCGACGGAGATCTCCACGTTTAGCCAGCCCTTAAAACTGCTGACCGTTTCGCTGAGGTACTGGACAGATCCGCCGACGTCGAAGCTCGGTTTTTTCGCGACAGAACTCAGTGCGGCCAAGTACCGTTCTGACGGAACAGGTGCCTTGGAGTCAGTTGGCGATAAAAAATCCACCAGCAAAATGGAGAACAATTGCCGGTGCGTAGACGATTCGAACCATACATTCTTGTGCTCGCCATCGCCGGCGACACTGAACATCTCCCTGTTGACCATTGATTTAATCAGGTCAATCGCGGCTGAGAGATAAACAACCTCCTGCTCCATTTTGTTCATCGCGTTCACTTACTCTCCCGTTTTTGTAGGCGAACGGCCCCTAAGAAGGGGCCGACAAGTCTTTATAAAGCGTTTACAGCGCATTTCCAGTTCTCCTGAGCCATTCCAACGGCTGAGTCCATTTGGATGCTTACACGCGGGCGGTGATTTTGTACGTCGTACCTTTTTGGGGCCGCTGCGCGGCCCAACGGGGGCAAGCCCCCTCACCACAGGTAGGTCTGCGGCCGTTGTCCTTGCGTTGCCTTTTTTGCCTCGATGATTCTCCGGCAATACGCGTGTTTAAAGGCCGTCAGGGTTACTTCATAAAAGCTACAAGACCTTGCGTCGTTGCCTACGGTTACGCCAGAATCCGCCGGCTTGTGCGTCCTGGGGTCCATCGATACCTTGATTCGTGCCACTGCCCATCAGTGGTCGGGTTTAGTCGCCTGTGGTAACTCGGTTGTGCGTGCATCTGTCATGCAGGTCTTTCATTGCCTGTACTTGATGGTGGCTGTACGCAGGGCGCCCTCGGGCGCGCCGGATTGCTGAGTTTCCCGGTCGACTAACCTGCGTACAGCTGCCTCCCCTTTCGTTTAGTCGCAAGAGGGGTGGCACCCAATAGGAAACTCAGCATATGTTCAAGGTAACCCCAAACCCGCCGGACGCCGATCCGACATCCCCCTGCGAAAGCCCCGATTCAAAAAAACTCCACGACGCCGCCGAGCGTGCGCTGGCCTTTCACTTTCCCTCAACCGCTGACATCAAAGCCGCGCCGCGTACGCCCAGTCACCTGTTCACCGTTGACCCCGAAGCCACGACCGAAACACTGGTGGTGTATTTGGTGGAGACGCTGGCGTCCGTCGATGTGATGGTGCATCAACTGGTGGATCACCTGGACGGTGGGTCGCGCAATGCGCTGCTGGGTATTTCCAACAGTGTGATGCTGGCGGAGATCACGGCGAACCGGGTGCTGGATCAGATTGATCCGCCTGAGTAGGTCAATGCTGATGCGGTGGCCCTTTTTGGGGCCGCTGGACGTCTCAGCGGGAGCAAGCTCCCTCGCCACAGGTTTGCCTGTGCTTGTGATGAATGACCCCAGGCAAGTTCCCCCTGTTCGCCCACCCTTTGCCCTGTCGGCAAGGGGCCCGTGCCGGCTGTCGTTGAACTCAGAACCGATCCAGCCGGTACGGCGCCGTCGCCGGCAGGCTGTGGGGCTGGGTGTCGGTCAAGGGCGAGGCCATCTGCGCGATCATCTCCGCTGTGACCGCCGCCTGGGTCAACCCCAGGTGCTGGTGGCCGAAGGCGAGCAGGATCTTGCCGTCGCAGACCCGGTCGATGATCGGCAGGGAGTCGGGCAAGGAGGGCCGGAAACCCATCCATGGCGTCGCTGCTTCGGCACTCAGTTCACGCTTGAACAGGCCTTTGCTCAGTCGATGCAACTGCCAGGCGCGTTCCATGGTCGGTGGGCATTCGAGGCCGGCGAATTCGACGGTGCCGGCCAGGCGCAGCCCGTCTGCCATTGGCGTCATGATGAACTTGCGCTCCAGCGAGGTGACGGCAAACGGCAAGCGCTCGTGCTCGTGGGGCAGCATCAGGTGATAGCCGCGCTCGGTGTCCAGCGGCACCTTCTTGCCGGTCAGCGCGGCGGTGAGCCTGGCGGAATGCGCGCCACAGGCTATCAGCACTTGTCGACTGCTGACGCGGCCCTGATCAGTGATCAACGACACACCGTGTTCATTCAATTGTCCGCCCTCGACCCGCTGCTTGAGGAACTGCACGCCGCTGTTTTTGGCCGCGTGCACCAGTTCGCCGACTACCTGGAAGGGATCGAGAAAATGCCCGGTGCGCGGGAAAAACAAGCCACCCCGGATCTGCTCGCTGAGTTGCGGCGCCGCATCGCGTACCGCCTTGGCCTGCCAGAAATCCACCGGCACTTGTTGCTGGCGCATGCGCGCCTGTAGCGCTTCGATGGCCTGCTGCGAGTCGGGGCGCTCGAACACCAGCAGCGAGCCGTCTGCCTTGAGCAACCCGGGGCGGTCGATGGTCTCCAGCAAGCGCTGCCAGGCACCCAGGCTGCTTTCATTGAGGGCGCGAATGCCGGCCACGGTGCGCTGGAACGGCGCCGGGCGCAGGTTGAGCAACAGGCGCAGGAACCAGGGCAGGGCCCGGGGCATGTATTTCCAGTCCAGGCGCAGCGGGCCCATCGGGTCCAAGAGCATGGCGGGCAGGCGTTTGAGGATCGACAGGTCGGCGATGGGGAACACCTGCTCGGTGGCCAGGTGCCCGGCATTGCCGAACGAGGCGCCACGGCCGGGCTCCTGTTGATCGATGACCACCACCCGCCGGCCCTGGCGCGCCAGGCGCACGGCGCAAGCGACGCCGATGATCCCGGCGCCGATCACGGCAACGTCCGCCGTTGTTTGCGAATGGTTCAAAGGGGAATGGATGGACATGGCCTAGGCTTCTCTCTGGCCGTCGAGCAGACGGCGCAACTGCAACGGGTTGCCGTGCTTGAGCGCGGCCGGCAACAGGGCGTCCGGGAAGTCCTGATAGCAGACCGGGCGCAGGAAGCGCAGGATGGCGGCGGTGCCGACCGAGGTGCTGCGAGCATCGGACGTCGCCGGGAACGGGCCGCCATGGACCATGGCATCGCATACCTCGACCCCGGTCGGCCAGCCATTGACCAACAGGCGCCCGGCCTTGCGCTCCAGGGTCGGCAGCAAGGCCCTGGCGCTCTCCACGTCGGCATCGTCCAGGTGCAGGGTGGCGGTCAACTGGCCTTCCAGGTGTTCGATGACCTGGCGGATTTGCGCTTCGCTGGCGCAATGCACGATCAGCGATGCGGCGCCGAACATTTCCGCCTGCAAGGCCGGGTCGGCGAGAAAGTCGCTGGCCTGGGTGACGAACAGGTGGGCCTGGCACTGGTTCGGCGTTTCGCCCCGTAGGCCCCTTGCCACGGTTTGCGCGTGTTCGGCCAGCGAACCGACGCCGGACTCATAAGCGTTGAAGATGCCGGGGGTGAGCATGGTCTGCGCCGGGCTGTTCCGTAGCAGTTGCGCAGCTGTCTTGATGAAGCGCTCAAGGTCCGGGCCTTGGCGGGCAATCACCAGGCCAGGGTTGGTGCAGAACTGGCCGGCGCCCTGGGTGAGGGAGGTGACGAAGCCTTGCGCCAGCGCTTCGGGGCGCGATTGCAGGGCTGCCGGGAACAGCAGGACCGGATTGATCGAGCTCATTTCCGCATACACCGGGATCGGTTCGGGACGCGCCAGGGCCGCGTTGCACAAGGCGATGCCACCGCTGCGCGAACCGGTGAAACCCACGGCCTTGATGCGCGGATCGCTGACCAGGGCGATGCCCACTTCGCGGCCGGAGCCGTACAACAGCGAAAACACGCCTTCATGCAGCCCGCACATTTTGACCGCACGAGCCACGGCGCGGCCCACCAGTTCGCCGGTGCCGGGGTGCGCGCCATGGGCCTTGACGATCACCGGGCAACCAGCGGCCAGCGCCGACGCGGTGTCACCGCCGGCGACGGAGAAGGCCAGGGGAAAGTTGCTGGCGCCGAACACCGCCACCGGGCCGAGCGGCACCTGACGCTGACGCAGGTCCGGGCGGGGCAGGGGCTGACGCTCTGGCAGCGCGGAGTCGACCCGTACATCCAGCCACTCACCCGCACGCACGGTGCGGGCAAAGGTGCGCAATTGCTGGCAAGTGCGGCCCCGTTCACCCTGGATGCGCGGGCGCGGCAGGCCGGTCTCGGCCACGGCGCGGTCGATCAACTCATCGCCCAGGGCTTCGATTTCGCCGGCGATGGTTTCGAGGAATTCGGCGCGGGCCTCCAGGGGCGTCGCGCGGTAGCTGTCCAGGGCACTCCAGGCCAGGGCACAGGCCTGTTCGACGTGTTCGCCGCTGCCACCGTGATAGGTCGGTTCAAGGGGCAGGCCCGTGGCGGGATCGATGCCGTGGATCGCTTCGCGGTTACCGGTGATGGCCTGTTGGCCGATCAGCATGTTGCCTGTCAGAGTCATGGTCTTTCCTGAAAAAAAGAGGGGAGGCGTTTGCGAAAAAGCGCCGTACCGCCGTGGGCGAAAATAAAGGCGGCGCGCATTGGCACGCCGCTGTACAGGCTGGATGTCAGGCGAAGTTCTGCTCGGCCGACCACTGCTCGTACCACTGGCGGAACAGCGCGTACTGGTTCTCGGCGTAACGACGCTGGGCATCGCTGAGCGCATCGGTCTCGTTGAAGTGCAGGCTGTATTCCTTGTCACCGTTGAGCACCATCAGGTGCTTGTAATAGAGCACCAGGTCGCAGCCCTCATCGAAGGACGACAGCACCGCCAGCGCGGATTCCAGCTCCCGTGCCTGGCGACGTGCCTTGGCATCGCCCTTGGCCGCTTGTTTGCTCAAGGCCACCAGGCGTAACACCTCGCGCGGCAGCGCGTTGCCGATGCCGGTGATGGCGCCGGTGGCGTTGCAGTTGACGAAACCATGCACCACCTGGGTGTCGACACCGACCATCAGGGTCACGTCATCGTCCTTGGAGGTGATGTGCTCGGCGGCGTAGCGCAGGTCGGCGGCACCGCCGAACTCCTTGAAGCCGATCAGGTTCGGGTACTCGCGGCGCAGTTCGAAGAACAGGTCTGCGCGGGTGGCGAAGCCGTAGTAAGGGCTGTTGTAGATCACCGCAGGCAAGCCTGGAGCGGCCTGGAGGATCGCGGCGAAGTGGGCTTTTTGCGCGGTGGCCGAAGCGCCGCGAGACAGCACGCGAGGGATGACCATCAAACCATGGGCGCCGACTTTGGCCGCGTGTGCTGCATGGGACACCGCTTCGCGACTGTTGACGGCACCGGTGCCGACGATGGTCGGAACGCCGGCGGCCACCAGGCGCGCCACGCCTTCCTGACGCTCGGCTTCGGTCAGCAGCGGCCAGTCACCCATGGAACCGCAATACACCACCGCGCTCATGCCAATGTCGATCAGCTCGCGACCCTTGGCCACCAGCGCGTCGAAGTCCGGCTTGCGCTCGGCGGTGCATGGGGTCATCAGTGCAGGGATGCAGCCAGTGAAAATGTTGTCGCTCATTGTTGTCACTCCTTGAAGCGTTTGTTCAGTTCGGTTGAGAGAAGAGGCGAGGGGCTCAAATGCCCCACGCAAAGGGGTCCTGTTCGTCGATCAGCAAGGTGCTGTCGGCGGTCATATGGGCGCGGCCGGTGATGAAAGGGATGATGCGTTCGCCTTCCCATTCGTAGCTGCCGACGAATTGGCTGGCGGTGATGCTGGCCTGGACCCAGCGCTCACCGACGGCCAGCTTTCCTTCGGCCGCCAGGCACGCCAGTTTTGCGCTGGTGCCGGTGCCGCAGGGCGAGCGGTCATAGGCCTTGCCGGGGCACATGACGAAGTTGCGGCTGTCGGCGTGGTCGTCGTCGGCAAACAGTTCGATGTGGTCGATCAGGGCGCCGTCTTCGCCGTGGATGCCTTGGGCTTCAAGGGCCTTGAGCATGGCCCAGGTGTACTCGGTGAGGAACTCGACGTTGTCCATCTGCAACGCCTGACCGTGATCGGACACCAGGAAAAACCAGTTGCCGCCCCAGGCGATGTCACCGTACACGCGGCCATGCCCCGGCACTTCGACCGGCACCTTTTGGCGGTAGCAGTAGGCGGGCACGTTGCGCAGGGTGACGTTGCCGTCCTCATGCAGCGTGGCGCTGACCGGGCCGACCGGCGTATCGATCTTGTGCTCGCCGGGCTGGATGTGCCCCAGGTAGTGCAGCGAGTTGACCAGGCCGATGGTGCCGTGACCGCACATGCCGAGGTAGCCGGCGTTGTTGAAGAAGATCACGCCGCAGGTGGCATCCGGCGACACCGGTTCGCAGTACAACGCACCCACCAGCACATCGTTGCCACGGGGCTCCAGCAGGCAGGCGCGACGCCATTGGTCATGCTGCTCGCGAAAAGTGTCGCGCTTCTCGGCCATGCTCCGGCCAGCCAGCTGGGGCAAACCCGACATCACCAGGCGAGTCGGCTCGCCGCCGGTGTGGGAATCAATGACATGTACTTTTTTCATATACCTTTCCATTAGAGGAACACGCAGGCTTTGCCGGCCTGAATTTCAGCGAGAGGTCTGGGCGGACACACCGATCGGACGCTGGCCTGTGGCCGTGCCGGTGTGAACAGGATCGGCTTCGCTTTCACCGTCCTCTTCTTCCAGGCGAACCAGATGCGCCGGCACGCCGGTGGCTGCGCCCCAGTAGTAGATGCCCATCGCACAGGCCGCCACGACCAGGGTGTCGAACGGATGGGTGAGCACGCCCATGCCGCCGAAACTGCCGAGCCAGGACAGCACGATGGTCACGGCATAGAAGCCGATCAGCCATGCCGAAGAGCGCACCTGTTGGGCCAGGCTCAGGTGCTGGGTCGGCACGAAACGTCCGCACAGCAGGTACACCACGAACATCAGGATCTGCAGGCCGAGCAGCCAGGACACCGTGCTCCAGCCGGACCAGTAAACGATCAGCGCAGCGATGATGAACGACACGGGACCGAGCACGCCCATGCGCTTGACCTTGAACGGGCGTGGCATGTCCGGCGCATTGCGGCGCAGGGCAGCCACCGACACCGGGGCCACGGCGTAGCTCAACACCAGCGCGGCGGAGACCACGTTGATCAGGGCTTCCCACGAAGGGAAGGGCAGGGTCCAGAACACCGACAGGGCGAATGTCAGCCACAGCGCCGGACGCGGGATGCCGGACTTTTCGTCAATGCGGGTGAAGACCTTGAAGAAGGTGCCGGTCTGCGCCCAGCCGTAGATCACCCGCGGGGTGGCGTTCATGTAGATGTTGCCGCAACCGCTGGGGGAGATCACCGCGTCGGCTACCACCAGATAAGCCAACCAGCCCACACCCAATGCCAAGGCAATGTCGCGGTAGGGCAGGGCCAGTTCCTTGGCGACGCCGGCCCAACCGTTGGCGAGCATTTCGGTGGGCACGCCGCCGAGGAACGCCACTTGCAACAGCACATAGATGGCGGTGGAGAGCAGTACGGAGAGGATCAGTGCAATCGGGATGGTGCGTTGCGGATTCTTCACTTCGCTGGCCACCGAGATGATCGGCGTCAGCCCCAGGTAGGCGAAGATGATGCCGCCGGCGGACACCGCCATCTCGACACCTGAAAGCCCGAACGGCATGAAGCCCTGGGACTGGAAGTTCTGCGGTTTGAAGAAGGTGAACAGCACGCCGATCACCAGCAACGGCACGATGAACTTGAACAGGCTGATCAGGTTGTTGGCCTTGGCGAACGTTTTCACGCTGTAGTAATTGAGCATGAAGAACAGGCACAGCAGACCGAACTGCACCAGCCAGCCAATGGCTGTTGGATTGCCGGAACCGGCCTGGGTCAATGCGGGAAACCACGCCGCGGCGTACTGGCGCGCGGCGACCACCTCGATGGCCACCAGGCTGGAAAACGCGATCAGTGTGATGAAGCCCATCAGGTAACCCAGCAGTGGGCCGTGGGAATAAACCGGGTAGCGAATCACACCGCCGGCTCGGGGCAATGCGGCGCCGAGTTCACAGTAGACGATGCCCAGCAGCAGCACCGCAAAACCGCCCAGCAGCCAGGAAAAGATCCCCGCCGGCCCCGCGATGGCGGACACGTGACTGGCTGCGAACAGCCAGCCGGAGCCGAAGATGGCTCCCAGTCCGATAAACGTAAGGTCTATCAACGAAAGTTGTTTTTTGAACTTGCCTTGGCCTGACATGGCATCGCCTTCTTGTGAGTTATTGGATAGGCAGGTGTGCACTTCAAGACGCCCCGGTCGGTTTTGCCGAGCAGGGCGGTGGCCATAGAGTGAACTTGGCGGCTTGCTCGCGATTGATGTTTTGCTTGGGTGTCGATGACGAAATCAGCACAATGGGAAATGTCTGATTTTTGCGAGGGGCCGGTGGATGACTCAGGATGCGTTTGCGCTGTTGTGCCAGGGCGACGACTCGAACCGCCCCGAATCCATCGAGCAACTGCTGGCCGGCGTTGCGCTTTTGTTGCCCATGCTCGATGTCATTCCGAATGCGGCGATCTTCATCAAGGATGTGCAGGCGCGCTATGTCATGGCCAATCGCACGCTGGTGCAGCGCTGTGGTTTGAAGCAGCTCAAACCGCTGCTGGGGAAAACCAGCGCCGAGGTGTTTCCCGAGCAACTGGGGCCCGGTTACACCGAGCAGGACCGGCGGGTGCTGGAGCAAGGTCTGGTGCTGGAAGACCAGCTGGAGTTGCATCTGTACGGCAGCCGCGAACCGGGCTGGTGCCTGACCCATAAGCGACCCTTGTATAACCGCCGCAATGAAATCATCGGTCTGGCGGGTATCTCGGTCGACCTGCAATCGGCCAGCGACACGCACCCGGCGTACCAGCGCCTGGCGGCGGTGGACGAGCACATTCGCGCGCATTTCAACCGGCGCGTCACCCTGGGCGAGTTGACGCGCATCGCCGGCATTTCCGTGGCGCAACTGGAGCGCTACTGCAAGCGCGTGTTTCACCTGACGCCACGGCAGATGATCCAGAAGGTTCGCCTGGAGCACGCGCATCGGCTACTGCATACCGATCTGCCGATCACCGAGGTCGCCCTGCAATGCGGCTACACCGACCACAGTGCGTTCACTCGGCAGTTCAAGGCATTGACCGGTTTCACCCCGCGCGAGTACCGCCAGGCCACCGGTATCGAGCAGTCGTCCGCTGTGGATTAGCGACGCGCCGCCAATGGGCCTGTAAACTGGCGGCGCAAAAGGCGCTCGCCTTACCCTTTCAAGCAAGAGAACTTCCAATGGCCAACCACGACCTGACCTTTACCCCCGACCTCGATGCCGATTCGATTTCCTCCGACGTCGTCGGTTTCGGCGGCGTGCTGGTCTCCACCCAGATCCCCACCCGCACCGACGGCAGCCTGGAACTGGGCGACATCACCCTGCAAAGCGAATGCACCCTGCAAGCGCTGAAGTTCGCGCTGGAGCGTGCCGGCAGTTCCATGGACCGCGTGATGCACCTGACCATCTACCTCACCGACATGGCTGACCGCGCCGCGTTCAACGAGGTCTACAAACGATTCTTTGCCAAGCCATGGCCGGTGCGCGCCGCTGTCGGGGTTGCCTCGTTGGCGGTGGAAGGTATGCGCGTGGAAGTGACCGCGATGGCCGCCAAGGCCTGATCTGCGCAACACACAATACCCTGTGGGAGCGGGCTTGCTCGCGAAGGCGGAGTGTCAGCTTGCACAGGTGTTGACTGACCCAGCGCTTTC
>NZ_AKJG01000116.1 GCF_000282455.1 Pseudomonas sp. GM74 | reverse complement strand
TTTGATTAGATCGTTCTTTAAAAATTTGGGTATGTGATAGAAAGATAGACTGAACGTTACTTTCACTGGTAACGGATCAGGCTAAGGTAAAATTTGTGAGTGGCTCTTAGGAGCACAATCGAATTTTCGGCGAATGTCGTCTTCATAGTATAACCAGATTGCTTGGGGTTATATGGTCAAGTGAAGAAGCGCATACGGTGGATGCCTTGGCAGTCAGAGGCGATGAAAGACGTGGTAGCCTGCGAAAAGCTTCGGGGAGTCGGCAAACAGACTTTGATCCGGAGATGTCTGAATGGGGGAACCCAGCCATCATAAGATGGTTATCTTGTACTGAATACATAGGTGCAAGAGGCGAACCAGGGGAACTGAAACATCTAAGTACCCTGAGGAAAAGAAATCAACCGAGATTCCCTTAGTAGTGGCGAGCGAACGGGGACTAGCCCTTAAGTTGATTTGAGATTAGCGGAACGCTCTGGAAAGTGCGGCCATAGTGGGTGATAGCCCTGTACGCGAAAATCTCTTATCAATGAAATCGAGTAGGACGGAGCACGAGAAACTTTGTCTGAATATGGGGGGACCATCCTCCAAGGCTAAATACTACTGACTGACCGATAGTGAACTAGTACCGTGAGGGAAAGGCGAAAAGAACCCCGGAGAGGGGAGTGAAATAGATCCTGAAACCGTATGCGTACAAGCAGTGGGAGCCCACTTTGTTGGGTGACTGCGTACCTTTTGTATAATGGGTCAGCGACTTATTTTCAGTGGCGAGCTTAACCGAATAGGGGAGGCGTAGCGAAAGCGAGTCTTAATAGGGCGTCTAGTCGCTGGGAATAGACCCGAAACCGGGCGATCTATCCATGGGCAGGTTGAAGGTTAGGTAACACTGACTGGAGGACCGAACCGACTACCGTTGAAAAGTTAGCGGATGACCTGTGGATCGGAGTGAAAGGCTAATCAAGCTCGGAGATAGCTGGTTCTCCTCGAAAGCTATTTAGGTAGCGCCTCATGTATCACTGTAGGGGGTAGAGCACTGTTTCGGCTAGGGGGTCATCCCGACTTACCAAACCGATGCAAACTCCGAATACCTACAAGTGCCGAGCATGGGAGACACACGGCGGGTGCTAACGTCCGTCGTGAAAAGGGAAACAACCCAGACCGTCAGCTAAGGTCCCAAAGTTATGGTTAAGTGGGAAACGATGTGGGAAGGCTTAGACAGCTAGGAGGTTGGCTTAGAAGCAGCCACCCTTTAAAGAAAGCGTAATAGCTCACTAGTCGAGTCGGCCTGCGCGGAAGATGTAACGGGGCTCAAACCATACACCGAAGCTACGGGTATCACTTAGGTGATGCGGTAGAGGAGCGTTCTGTAAGCCTGTGAAGGTGAGTTGAGAAGCTTGCTGGAGGTATCAGAAGTGCGAATGCTGACATGAGTAACGACAATGGGTGTGAAAAACACCCACGCCGAAAGACCAAGGTTTCCTGCGCAACGTTAATCGACGCAGGGTTAGTCGGTCCCTAAGGCGAGGCTGAAAAGCGTAGTCGATGGAAAACAGGTTAATATTCCTGTACTTCTGGTTATTGCGATGGAGGGACGGAGAAGGCTAGGCCAGCTTGGCGTTGGTTGTCCAAGTTTAAGGTGGTAGGCTGAGATCTTAGGTAAATCCGGGATCTTAAGGCCGAGAGCTGATGACGAGTGTTCCTTTGGAACACGAAGTGGTTGATGCCATGCTTCCAAGAAAAGCTTCTAAGCTTCAGGTAACCAGGAACCGTACCCCAAACCGACACAGGTGGTTGGGTAGAGAATACCAAGGCGCTTGAGAGAACTCGGGTGAAGGAACTAGGCAAAATGGCACCGTAACTTCGGGAGAAGGTGCGCCGGTGAGGGTGAAGGACTTGCTCCGTAAGCCCACGCCGGTCGAAGATACCAGGCCGCTGCGACTGTTTATTAAAAACACAGCACTCTGCAAACACGAAAGTGGACGTATAGGGTGTGACGCCTGCCCGGTGCCGGAAGGTTAATTGATGGGGTTAGCTAACGCGAAGCTCTTGATCGAAGCCCCGGTAAACGGCGGCCGTAACTATAACGGTCCTAAGGTAGCGAAATTCCTTGTCGGGTAAGTTCCGACCTGCACGAATGGCGTAACGATGGCGGCGCTGTCTCCACCCGAGACTCAGTGAAATTGAAATCGCTGTGAAGATGCAGTGTATCCGCGGCTAGACGGAAAGACCCCGTGAACCTTTACTATAGCTTTGCACTGGACTTTGAATTTGCTTGTGTAGGATAGGTGGGAGGCTTTGAAGCGTGGACGCCAGTTCGCGTGGAGCCATCCTTGAAATACCACCCTGGCAACTTTGAGGTTCTAACTCAGGTCCGTTATCCGGATCGAGGACAGTGTATGGTGGGTAGTTTGACTGGGGCGGTCTCCTCCTAAAGAGTAACGGAGGAGTACGAAGGTGCGCTCAGACCGGTCGGAAATCGGTCGTAGAGTATAAAGGCAAAAGCGCGCTTGACTGCGAGACAGACACGTCGAGCAGGTACGAAAGTAGGTCTTAGTGATCCGGTGGTTCTGTATGGAAGGGCCATCGCTCAACGGATAAAAGGTACTCCGGGGATAACAGGCTGATACCGCCCAAGAGTTCATATCGACGGCGGTGTTTGGCACCTCGATGTCGGCTCATCACATCCTGGGGCTGAAGCCGGTCCCAAGGGTATGGCTGTTCGCCATTTAAAGTGGTACGCGAGCTGGGTTTAGAACGTCGTGAGACAGTTCGGTCCCTATCTGCCGTGGACGTTTGAGATTTGAGAGGGGCTGCTCCTAGTACGAGAGGACCGGAGTGGACGAACCTCTGGTGTTCCGGTTGTCACGCCAGTGGCATTGCCGGGTAGCTATGTTCGGAAAAGATAACCGCTGAAAGCATCTAAGCGGGAAACTTGCCTCAAGATGAGATCTCACTGGGACCTTGAGTCCCCTGAAGGGCCGTCGAAGACTACGACGTTGATAGGTTGGGTGTGTAAGCGCTGTGAGGCGTTGAGCTAACCAATACTAATTGCCCGTGAGGCTTGACCATATAACACCCAAGCAATTTGCGTCGGCTCTCTAATCCAGAGCAACCAGATTGCGGTGTGTGAAGACGCAACGAACCGAAAGTTCGAGAGACGCACAAAACACCAGACTGTCACATACCCAATTTGCTGAAGCGAGGCCAGCCGGTCACGACTCAGTACCCGAATTTCTTGACGACCATAGAGCATTGGAACCACCTGATCCCATCCCGAACTCAGCAGTGAAACGATGCATCGCCGATGGTAGTGTGGGGTTTCCCCATGTGAGAGTAGGTCATCGTCAAGATTAAATTCCGAAACCCC
>NZ_AKJG01000115.1 GCF_000282455.1 Pseudomonas sp. GM74 | reverse complement strand
CGCCAGCTGCTACAAAGGGTGTCGCGGCTGAAATTGCTTCATTAGGCACTGGACCGGGCCCTGCGCCAGGCCCTGCTGGAGCAGGTCACGGCCAATGGCATTGCTCATGGTTACAGTGGCTATCGGGTCGATCGGGAAGGCAAAGTGTGGACGTTGGTGGGTTCGATGGGGGGCGTCAAGGGCAGGCGGCATTGTTCTGGCCGGATGCGGGGCGGGTTGGGCAGTTGGGGTGATGAACCCAAGCGTTTAGCGAGCAACTGGTCGGCGAAAATCGATTTCACGCCAAACCAACCAATCATCTGGTTGTGCCTTGCTTGCCTCCGCTCTATCGGCGAACATACGCGCCATATAGGGGTAGGGGGTATAGGTATGTCGCACATTCACGAACACAAGGATGACCTGATCAAGCGGGTCAGACGGATTGCCGGGCAGGTGGAGGCCGTGGAGCGAGCGCTTGAGTCCGATGCCGATTGCGCCAAGACCCTGCACCTGGTCGCCGCCATCCGGGGCGCGGTCAATGGTCTGCTGGAGCAGTTCATCGACGCCCACGCCCGCGAGCACGTGGCCCATCCGGACTTGAGCGATGAGGATCGCGCCCAGGGCGTGGAAGACTTGTTGCTGGCCATCCGCCGTTATGCCAAATAGAGGCCTGAACTCCATGAAACAGACACCTCAGGCGTCGCGTTTTGCCCACGACCATGTGTTTCTCGGCGCATCCCATGATGAAAACGCCCGACGCACCTTATGGGTGGTGGCACTGACGTTCGTGATGATGATTGGCGAAATTGCCGCCGGTTACATCACAGGTTCCATGGCGCTGCTGGCCGATGGTTTTCACATGGCCACCCATGCCGGGGCCTTGGGCATCGCGGCGGCGGCCTATGGATTCGCGCGGCGTAATGCCAATAACGCGCGTTACAGCTTCGGCACCGGCAAGGTCGGGGATCTCGCCGGTTTTGCCTCGGCCATGGTGCTGGGGCTGGTGGCGATCGGCATTGCCGGCGAGTCCGTTTATCGCCTGTTTCAGCCAACGACCGTGGCATTCACCGAAGCGACGGTGATTGCGGTGGTGGGGCTGGCAGTGAACATAGCCAGTGCCTTTTTGCTGGCGGGCGGCCACGGTCATCATGGTCACGATCACGACCATAGCCATGACCACGGCCATCATCACCATCACGACAACAACCTGCGCTCTGCCTATGTCCACGTGCTGGCCGATGCCTTGACCTCGGTGCTGGCGATTTCCGCATTGCTGGCCGGGCGCTATCTGGGGTGGGTGTGGCTGGACCCGGTGATGGGCATCGTGGGCGCCATCGTGATCGCGAAATGGGCCGTTGGATTGATGCGTGACAGCGCTGCGGTGTTGCTCGATGTCACGGATGAACACGTTGCCGATGAAATTCGTGAACTACTGGAGTCATCGGACGATGTGCGCATCAGCGATCTGCATGTCTGGCAGGTCGGCCCCCAGGCGCGGGCCGCGATTGTCAGCGTTGTGGCCGCGGCCAATGTCAGTGCCGACACCATTCGCGAACGCCTGGCGCCGGTCCATGAACTGTCTCACCTGACCGTCGAATACCGTACGGCTTGAGCGGTTTTCCCTCAGTCGCTGAACAGCGCAATCCGTCCATTCGTGGAAGGGCGGTATTGCCATTTCAACTGCTCCAGTGCCGGCCGCATCGCCAGAAACTGCTTGAGCGTGGCGCCGGCAATGCTTATCGCCAGGCGCTGCCCCGGACATTGATGACGCCCCGCACCGAAGGTGAAGCTGCGCCGGTCAGGGCGGTCGAGCAGGAAGGTGTCGGGGTCGTCGTTGAGCTGCGGGTCGCGATTGGCCGAGGCCAGCAGCACCAGGATCACGTCTGCGACGTTCAGCCTCACACCGTCAATCTCGCAGGGGGCGGCGACGAAGCGGCGGGTGTTCTGTACCGGCGGGTCGAAGCGCTGCACTTCGGCCAGCAGGTCTTCGACAGGGGGGGATTCGCTGCGCAGCGACGGATGTTGAATCAATGCCAGCACAGCGTTACCGATCAGCCCGGCAGTGGCCTCCAGGGTCTGGGAGAACAGGCCGATCAGGTTGGCGATCAGGGTTTGCGGCGCGCCGCAGGCGAAGCGCTGGCCGATATCTGCAAGCAAAGGGCTGTGGTTGTGCGGATCGTCGAGCAATTCGATGAAGTAACCGCTCAACTGTTCGGCGGCAGCGTGGGCGGCGGTCAATTGTGCCGCGTCACTCAAGGGCGACAGGCAGGCGACGAAATCCGCCGTCAACTCGCTGATGGCGCGGCCCTGGGCCGGGGTGAACCCCAACGACGCCGCCACCACGCACACCGGTCCGCGAAACATGGCGTTGTACAGGCCAGCGGCGTCGGCGGTGATCAATCGGGCGCTGACCAAGGCCTCGACTTCCCGCTCATTGACCAATTCCAGCCCCGGCGCAATCGCCGACCGTGGGCAACGCTGGCGTTCACCTTCATTCATGCGCATCAATTGGCCGAACACCTGGCCGGCCATGCCGTGGGCGATCGCCTTGGGGACTGGCTCCTGCGCGGGTCGAACGTGGCAATCTGGATGCGCCAGCACGGCGGCCACCGCCCGGGCGCTGCTGGCCACCCACAGGTTCAGCCCCGGATGAAAAGTCAGCCCACCGTTGGCACGCAGTTGTGCGTAGTAGGGATAGGGATCGGCATGAGTCGCAGCGATGATCGGGTCCATGGGTCACAGCCTTTTGTTGTTGGAAAGTGTTGCTACTATCTCCAGTCGGAAAAGGCGTTGATTCGTCCGGGAGCGAAATATGAGCGCAGAACAACACGACATCGGCGTCTCGCAAGTGGCGGCAGCGATCGCTGAGCCGGCGCGGACGAAAATCCTCTGCTCGCTGATGGACGGCCACGCCCGCACCAGCACCGAACTGGCGGCGGTGGCCGAAGTCAGCGCGTCGACCGCCAGTGCCCACCTGGCCAGACTCAAGGAACTGGCGCTGGTGCGGCTGCACGTTCAGGGACGTCACCGCTATTACAGCCTGGCGGACAAACGTGTGGCCCAGGCCCTGGAGGCACTGATGGTGATCGGCCAGAACACAGCACCGAGGTTCCAGGCGCGGACCCCGGATCGCCTGCAATTTGCCCGCACCTGCTACGACCATATGGCGGGAACCCTGGCGGTGCTGTTGCATGACCGGATGCTTGAAGCGGGCTGGCTTGAAGAAACCGACGAACAGGCCTATCGCTTGAGCGACAGCGGTACGGCAATGTTTCAAAGGCTCGGGATCGAGGTACAGGACTTGAGCACCTTGCGTCGCCGTTTTGCCTGCCCGTGCCTGGACTGGAGCATGCGCCGGCCACATCTGGGCGGGTCGCTGGGCGCGGCGTTGCTGCAAACGGCGCTCAAGCGCAAGTGGGTGACCCAGGATCTGGACAGTCGGGCGTTGGCGTTGACGGCGTTGGGGCGCAAGGAGGTAGCGGGGCGGTTCGGGGTTGAGTTGCCGCTGCTGGTTGAAGGCAATGGCAAAAGATCACCAATCGCGGCAGCTCCGACCACACCAGATGCATCCATTAACGATCAATAGCATTTTTCCGGTTGCTTCTGTGGTGACTGACATACTGCCTTCGCGGGCAAGCCCGCTCCCACAGGGATTGTGGTGTTTGCAGGATCTATGGCATACCAAAATCCAATGTGGGAGTGGTGGATTCGTCAGTACGATGCAAACAAAAAGCCCCCCGTCGGTCACCCGATGGGGGGCTTTTGTGCGTCTGGCGTCAGGTCAAACCTTGACGATCCAGCCCGCTGGCGCTTCGATGTCGCCGGTTTGCACGCCGGTCAGCTCTTTGTAGAGCTTCTGGGTGACCGGGCCGACTTCGGTTTCGCTGTGGAACACATGCAGGTGGTCGTTGTAGTCAATGCCGCCGATTGGCGTGATCACCGCCGCAGTACCGCAAGCACCGGCTTCCTTGAAGTCGGAGAGCTTGTCGATGAACACGTCGCCTTCGATCACTTCCAGGCCCAGACGGGTCTTGGCCAGCTCGATCAGCGACAGACGGGTGATGCCCGGCAGTACCGATGGCGAGTTCGGGGTCACGAACTTGTTGTCGTGGGTGATCCCGAAGAAGTTGGCCGAACCGACTTCCTCGATCTTGGTGTGGGTCATCGGATCCAGGTAGATGGCGTCGGCGAAGTGGGCTTTCTTGGCCTTGGAGCCCGGCATCAGGCTGGCGGCGTAGTTGCCACCGACCTTGGCGGCACCGGTGCCTTGTGGCGCGGCGCGGTCGTAGCTGGAAATCTGGAAGTTGTGCGGGGTCAGGCCGCCCTTGAAGTAGGCGCCGACCGGAATGCAGAAGATCGAGAAGATGAACTCGGGGGCGGTACGCACGCCGATGTTGTCACCCACGCCGATCACGAACGGGCGCAGGTACAGCGCGCCGCCGGTGCCGTACGGTGGAATGAAACGCTCGTTGGCACGGACCACTGCCTTGCAGGCTTCGATGAACTGCTCGGTTTCCACCTGCGGCATCAGCAGGCGAGCGCAGCTGCGCTGCATGCGCAGGGCGTTCTGGTCCGGGCGGAACAGGTTGATCGAGCCGTCCTTGCAACGATAGGCCTTCATGCCTTCGAAGCATTGCTGGCCATAGTGAAGGGCAGTGGAGCCTTCACTGATGTGCAGCACGTTATCTTCGGTCAGGGTGCCTTTGTCCCACTCGCCATTGCGAAAGTACGACAGATAGCGCTTGTCGGTCTTGATGTAGTCAAAACCCAGCTTGTCCCAATTGATGCTTTCGTTACCCATGACACCCTCTATCACTTAACAACCGCCGAAACGGTTCAAGGCTTCTGACGTTTTTTGGATGGGGACAACAATACTTCATTCCGGGCTGGTTTCGCAGCCCGCAATTCGATCCTTGTAGCAGCTGTCGAGCAAAGCGAGGCAGCGTTCGGCGGCGTAGCCGTCGCAATTCGGCTGACTCGGTATGCCTGAAAGCATGCGATGGCAGGTTTTGCGTCGACTTCGTCGCCGAACGCTGCCTCGCGGTGCTCGTCAGCTGCTACGGGGTTCTGCGTTCGGTTCAGAGATGCAGCGCGTGGCCAAGGGCCCGCAACGCCGCTTCCTGCACCGCCTCACCCAGCGTCGGGTGCGCATGGATGGTGCCGCCGATGTCTTCCAGCCGCGCGCCCATCTCCAGGCTTTGCGCAAACGCCGTGGACAATTCCGATACACCGACGCCCACCGCCTGCCAGCCGACAATTACATGATTGTCGCGGCGGGCGACCACCCGCACGAAGCCGCTTTTCGACTCCAGGGTCATCGCCCGGCCATTGGCGGCGAACGGGAAGCTCGACACGATGCAGTCCCAACCTGCAGCGTTGGCCTCGTCCGGGGTCTTGCCGACCACCACCAGTTCCGGGTCGGTGAAGCACACGGCGGCGATGGCGGTCGGGTTGAACTCGCGGGACTTACCGCTGATCAGCTCGGCGACCATCTCGCCCTGGGCCATGGCCCGGTGGGCGAGCATCGGTTCGCCGCTCAGGTCACCGATGGCATACACGTTGCGCATGCTGGTCTGGCAACGGTTGTCGATCTTGATCGACGAACCGTTCATGTCCAGGTTCAGCGCTTCGAGGTTCCAGCCCTGGGTGTTCGGCTTGCGACCGACGGCCACCAGCACCTGGTCGGTTTCCAGGTTCAGGGTTGCGCCGTTCGGGGCCAATACTTGCAATGTATTTTCTTTTGAATCAAAGCCTTGCACGCTGTGCTTCAAGTAAAGCTTCACGCCGAGTTTTCTCAGTTCGTCGTGCACCGGTTGAGTCAGCTCGGCGTCGTAGGCCGGCAGGATGCGCTCCTGCGCTTCCACCACGCTGACCTCGGCGCCGAGCTTGCGATAGGCAATGCCCAGCTCCAGACCGATGTAGCCACCGCCGACTACAATCAAGCGCTTGGGCACGGATGTCGGCGCCAGGGCTTCGGTGGACGAGATGATCGGCCCGCCAATCGGCAACATCGGCAGGTTCACGCTTGTCGAACCGGTGGCCAGCACCAGGTGCTCGCACAGGATGCGTGTGTCGCCGACCTCGACGGTTTTACCGTCAACCACGTTGGCCCAGCCTTGAACGACCTGGACCTTGTTCTTTTTCAGCAGCGCCGCAACGCCGGTGGTCAGGCGATCGACGATGCCGTCTTTCCATTCGACGCTCTTGGTGATGTCGAGGGTCGGCGCCGAAACGCTGATGCCCAGGGCCGAAAGCTGATGGTGGTGCTGCGTCTGATGAAACTGCTCGGCGACGTGAATCAGTGCCTTGGACGGAATGCAGCCGATGTTCAGGCAGGTGCCGCCCAGGGATTGGCCTTCCACCAGAATGGTCGGGATGCCCAACTGACCGGCACGGATCGCTGTCACATAGCCGCCGGGGCCGCCGCCGATGATCAGCAGCGTGGTGTTCAGAGTTTGCATGCGTGCTCCACCAAAATTAGTCCACAAACAAGGTCGCGGGTTGTTCGAGCAAACCACGGATGGCCTGGATGAATAGCGCCGCGTCCATGCCGTCGACCACGCGGTGATCGAAGGAGCTGGAGAGGTTCATCATCTTGCGGACCACGATCTGGCCTTTGATCACCATCGGTCGTTCGACGATCTTGTTCACGCCGACAATCGCCACTTCAGGCAGGTTCAGAACCGGCGTGCTGACGATGCCGCCCAGAGCGCCGAGGCTGGTCAGGGTAATGGTCGAGCCGGACAATTCGTCGCGGCTGGCCTTGCCGTTGCGCGCGGCAGTGGCCAGGCGAGCGATTTCCGCCGCGCTGTCCCACAGGCTGCGGGCTTCGGCGTGACGGACCACCGGGACCATCAAACCGATGTCGGCCTGAGTGGCGATGCCGACATGCACGGCGCCGAGGCGGGTGATGACCTGAGCTTCGTCGTCGTAACGGGCGTTGATCTGCGGGAAGTCGCGCAGGGCGACGACCATGGCGCGGACCAGGAACGGCAGCAAAGTCAGCTTGCCGCGGGTCGCGCCGTGTTTTTCATTGAGGTGCGCACGCAGCTCTTCCACGGCGGTGACGTCGATTTCTTCGACGTAGCTGAAGTGGGCGGCGCGCTGGGTGGCGTCCTGCATGCGCTGGGCGATCTTGCGGCGCATGCCGATCACCGGGATCTGCTGTTCATCGGTACGTTGGGCGTAAGCAGCCGCCACCGGTGCCGAAGCGTTCGACTGACCCTGGGCCAGGTAGGCGTCGAGGTCTTCATGCAGCACGCGGCCGGCCGGGCCGCTGCCACGCACCAGGCGCAATTGAATGCCGAGGTCCAGCGCATGCTTGCGCACGGCCGGGGAGGCCAGCGGACGCTCATCGGCCTGGCGAGCAACCATCGGGCCCTGGCATACGGCAGCTTTCGGTGCTGGAGCCGCGACCGGTTTGCTTTCAACCACGGCTTCAATTTTGGGTGCGGCCACCGGGGCTTCTTTAACGGGAGCCGGCTGCGCCGATTCCTTAACGTTGCCCGCGCCTTCGACTTCAATGCTGATCAGCACACTGCCAACGGCCATGACTTCGCCTGGCTGACCACCGAGGGCAATCACCTTGCCATGCACCGGCGACGGGATATCGACCATCGCCTTGTCGGTCATCACATCGGCCAGCACCTGATCTTCGACGACCATGTCGCCGACCTTGACGTGCCATACCGACAATTCAACTTCTGCAATGCCTTCACCAATGTCCGGCATTTTAATGACGTGCGTGCCCATTCAGACCTCCATGACCCGTTTCAACGCCGCGCCCACTCGGGACGGACCTGGGAAATACGCCCACTCTTGCGCGTGCGGGTAAGGGGTGTCCCAACCGGTGACGCGTTCGATCGGCGCTTCCAGGTAGTGGAAGCAATGCTCTTGCACCAGCGACACCAGTTCGGCACCAAAGCCGCAAGTACGGGTCGCTTCGTGCACCACCACGCAACGGCCGGTCTTTTTCACCGATTTGACGATGGTTTCCAGGTCCAGCGGCCACAGGCTGCGCAGGTCGATGACTTCGGCGTCAACGCCGCTTTCTTCAGCAGCGACTTGCGATACGTACACGGTGGTGCCGTAGGTCAGCACGGTGACGTCCTTGCCCGGACGGGTGATCGCGGCGACGTCCAGCGGCACGGTGTAGTAACCGTCCGGCACTTGCGCGGCAGGGTGTTTCGACCACGGGGTTACCGGGCGGTCGTGGTGGCCGTCGAACGGGCCGTTGTACAGGCGTTTCGGCTCGAGGAAGATCACCGGGTCATCGTTTTCGATGGAAGCGATCAACAGGCCCTTGGCATCGTACGGGTTGGACGGCATTACCGTGCGCAAGCCGCAGACCTGGGTGAACATCGCCTCGATGCTCTGGCTGTGGGTCTGACCGCCGTAGATGCCGCCGCCGCAAGGCATGCGCAGGGTCATCGGCGCGGTGAATTCGCCAGCCGAGCGATAACGCAGGCGGGCGGCTTCGGAAATGATCTGGTCGGAGGCCGGGTAGACGTAGTCGGCGAACTGGATTTCAGCTACGGGACGCAGACCGTAGGCACCCATGCCCACGGCGACACCGACGATGCCGCTTTCGGAGATCGGCGCGTCGAACACCCGGGAGGTACCGTACTTGTTCTGCAGGCCTTCGGTGCAGCGGAACACGCCGCCGAAGTAGCCAACGTCCTGGCCGAAGACCACGACGTTTTCGTCCCGTTCAAGCATCACATCCATGGCCGAGCGCAGGGCCTGGATCATGGTCATGGTGGTCGTGGTCATGGCGGTTTCCAGCTCGATATTGTTGTTGTGATCGTTCATGTCAGATCCCCAACTCTTGGCGCTGGCGCTTCAAGTGCTCCGGCATCTCTTTATAGACGTCTTCGAACATGGTCGCGGCGCTCGGAATCTGGCCGCCGGCAAGGGTGCCGTACTGTTCGGCCTCTTTCTGTGCGGCGATCACTTCGGCTTCCAGTTCGGCGCTGACGGCGGCGTGTTCCTCTTCGGACCACTGGCCGATCTTGATCAGGTGCTGCTTGAGGCGCGCGATCGGATCACCCAGCGGGAAGTGGCTCCAGTCATCGGCGGGACGGTATTTGGAAGGATCATCAGACGTCGAGTGCGGGCCGGCGCGGTAGGTGACCCATTCGATCATGGTCGGGCCGAGACCGCGGCGCGCTCGTTCGGCGGCCCAGGCGGAGGCGGCGTAGACCGCGACGAAGTCGTTGCCATCGACCCGCAGGGAGGCAATGCCGCAACCGACGCCACGACCGGCGAAGGTGGTGGCTTCACCACCGGCAATCGCCTGGAAGGTCGAAATGGCCCACTGGTTGTTGACCACGTTGAGGATCACCGGCGCGCGGTACACGTGGGCGAACGTCAGGGCGGTGTGGAAGTCCGACTCGGCGGTGGCGCCGTCACCGATCCACGCCGAAGCGATTTTGGTGTCGCCCTTGATCGCCGAGGCCATGCCCCAGCCCACGCCCTGAATGAACTGGGTGGCGAGGTTGCCGGAAATGGTGAAGAAACCGGCGTCCTTGACCGAGTACATGATCGGCAATTGCCGGCCCTTGAGCGGATCGCGCTCGTTGGACAGCAACTGGCAGATCAGGCCGACCAGCGGTACGTCGCGGGCCATCAGGATGCTTTGCTGGCGGTAGGTCGGGAAGCACATGTCATCGATGTTCAGGGCCAGGGCCTGGGCGCTGCCGATGGCTTCTTCGCCAAGGCTCTGCATGTAGAACGACATTTTTTTCTGACGCTGGGCGACCACCATGCGGTTGTCGTAGATCCGCGTCTTGAGCATGGCTCGCATGCCCTTGCGCAGTATCGCCACCGGTACGTCTTCAGCCCAGGGGCCGTGGGCGTTGCCCTGGTCGTCGAGCACACGGATCAGGCCGCGGGCCAGATCAGCGGTGTCAGCCGGTTCAACGTCGATTTGGGGTTTGCGCACCATGCCGGCATCGGTCAGGTGCAGGTAGGAGAAGTCGGTTTTGCATCCTGGACGGCCCGAGGGTTCAGGGACGTGCAGGCGCAGCGGTTCATACGCTTGGGTCATGGCTTCTACGCTCGATCTTGTGAATTTCTTGTAGTGAGCTGACAGATTTCGTTCGGTAGAAGAAATCTTGTCCTACAACAATCATAGGCCCGGCCAAGAAGAATATTTCTCTCTGTTTCGTTGCGCTGAAGATCATTTGCAGATAAAAAACCTGCATAAACATAAAAAACAGGTGGTTTTGTCTCATGCGTAAACTGGACCGTACCGACATCGGCATTCTCAACAGCCTTCAGGAGAATGCGCGCATCACCAACGCCGACCTGGCGCGTTCGGTGAACCTGTCGCCGACGCCGTGTTTCAACCGGGTCAAGGCCATGGAGGAGCTGGGGGTGATTCGCGAGCAAGTGACGCTGCTGGACGCCGACCTGCTGGGGCTGCATGTGAACGTGTTCATTCACGTTAGCCTGGAGAAGCAGGTGGAGGAGGCGTTGCAGCATTTCGAAGAGGCGATTTCCGATCGCCCCGAAGTGATGGAGTGCTACCTGATGGCCGGCGACCCGGACTACCTGATCCGGGTGCTGGTGCCGACCATCCAGTCGCTGGAGCGCTTCATGATGGACTTTCTGACCAAGGTGCCGGGGGTGGCGAACATCCGTTCGAGCTTTGCGCTCAAGCAGGTGCGCTATAAAACGGCATTGCCGTTGCCGGCGAACGGCCTGACTTTGGGCAATTAAACGCAAGCCCCCGTACCCGTAGCAGCTGTCGAGCACCGCGAGGCAGCGTTCGGCGGCAGAGCCGTCGTAAAACCTGCGACCGAATTCTTTCCGGCAAACCGCGTCAGCCGGATGACGACGGCTGCGCCGCCGAACGCTGCCTCGCGGTGTTCGACAGCTGCTACAGGGTCAGAATTTGTTCAGGGGGATTTTCAGGTAAGTCACGCCATTGCTCTCGGCCGGCGGCATATTCCCCGCCCGTACATTCACCTGGATCGCTGGCAGCAACAGCGTCGGCATACCCAACCCCGCATCGCGCCGGGTGCGCATTTCCACGAAGGCGTTTTCGTCGATGCCGTCGCGTACGTGAATGTTGTTTTTGCGCTGTTCACCGACGGTGGTCATGCATTCAGGTACGCGGCCCTCGGGCGGATAATCGTGGCAGATGTAGAGACGCACGTCGGCGGGGAAGGCCAACAGCTTGTGGATCGAGGCGTACATCTGGTTGGCATTGCCACCGGGAAAGTCGCAGCGCGCGGTGCCCACGTCCGGCATGAACAGTGTATCGCCGACCAGGATCACATCGTTGCCGATCAGGTAGGCCATGTCCGCCGGGGTATGGCCGGGCACGTGCAGGGCGGTCGCCTTGAGGTTGCCGATCATGAACGATTCGTCGGGGGCGAAGAGGTGATCGAACTGGGAGCCGTCGATGCGAAAGGATGGCTCCAGATTGAACAGCACCTTGAACACGTCCTGGACCTTGCTGATCGACTCGCCAATGGCGATTTTGCCGCCAAGCACCCCGCGCAGATACGGCGCGGCGGACAGGTGATCGGCGTGGGCGTGGGTTTCCAGCAGCCATTGCACTTGCAACTGATGGGCGCGCACGAAGGCGATGATCCTGTCGGCCTGGGTGGTCGCGATACGCCCGGCGGCACCGTCGTAATCGAGCACCGGATCGACAATCGCACACTGCCCGCCATCGGCCTCGTAGACCACGTAGCTGTAGGTCGAGGAGGCGGGGTCGAGGAAAGCTTCAATCAGCGCGGGCATGGACACGAACCTGTGCAGGGGGAGAAAAGTCAGTCATGGGTTGCAACACTTTATGTAAAGACATAATGTTCGCAGCTTAAGTGACGTTGAAGGCATCCTGCAAATGCAATCCAGTCTGAACGAATGTGAAGTCGCCCAACTGCGCGCCTCGGCCTCCAAGGCGTGTGCGCTGCTCAAGGCCCTGGCCAATGAGGATCGCCTGTTGATCCTGTGCCAGTTGACCCAGGGCGAACGCAATGTGGGCGAGCTGGAAAAAATGACCGGCGTGCGCCAACCGACCCTGTCCCAGCAATTGGGGATCCTGCGCGATGAAGGACTGGTCGCCACCCGTCGTGAAGGCAAGTACATTTTTTACGGTCTCGCCAGTCACGAAGTGATCCAGGTGATGAAAACCCTCTCCGGGCTTTATTGCGGGGCGGTGCTTAAAAGCTGGGTTCAACCTTGATCTTGTTCAATACACCGAACCTGTGGGAGCGGGCTTGCCCGCGATGGGGCCGGCACATCCAACATAAATGGCGACTGACCTGACGTCATCGCGGGCAAGCCCGCTCCCACAGTAGTTTTGTGTGTTGACTGGAAAAATCCTTGCGTGCAGCAAAAGGAACAAGCAATGAACGATCAACACTGGGGCCCATCCATCAGTGCAGATATCGTGGTCATCGGCGGCGGCACCGCAGGCATCGGCTTGGTCGCCAGCCTGCTCAAGCGTAGCCCGCACCTGAACATCACCGTGATCGAACCCGACTCCCGGCACTACTATCAACCGGCCTGGACGCTGGTCGGCGGTGGTGCCTACAACGTGGAAAACACCGTGCGGCCGATGGCGTCGGTGATGCCGCGCGGGGCCCATTGGCTGCAGGCTGCCGTGACGGGCATCGATCCCGACAAGCGCCAACTCACCCTCGGTGACGCGCGTACGGTCAGCTATCAAAACCTGGTGGTCTGCCCCGGCCTGCGTCTGGCCTGGGAGAAAATCGAAGGCCTGGAGGACACCCTCGGCCAGCACGGCGTGACCTCCAATTACAGCTATCGACACGCGACCTACACCTGGGACCAGGTGCAGAAATTGCGCGGCGGCAAGGTGCTGTTCACCCAGCCGGCGATGCCGATCAAATGTGCCGGCGCGCCACAAAAGGCGCTGTACCTGTCCTGCGATCACTGGCGCAAGCGCGGTGTGCTGAACAACATCGACGTCGAATTCAATCTGGTGGGCGCGGCGCTGTTCGGAGTGCCGACCTTTGTCCCGCCGCTGATGAAGTACATCGAGAAGTACAAAGCCCGGTTGGCCTTCAACTCCAACCTGATCAAGGTCGATGGCCCGGCGAAAACCGCGTGGTTCGACATCAGGGATGCCGACGGCAATGTCACCCGCCAGGCAAAGGCCTTTGACCTGCTGCATGTCGTTCCGCCTCAGGTGGCTCCGGATTTCGTCGCCCGCAGTCCGCTGGCCGACGCCGCCGGCTGGTGCGAGGTCGACCCCCACAGCCTGCAGCATCCGCGTTATCCCGATGTCTTTGCGCTGGGCGATATCTGCGGCACCACCAATGCAAAAACCGCCGCGGCGGTGCGCAAGCAAATCGTGGTGGTCGCCGAAAACCTGTTGGCCTTGCGCAAGCGGCAGGCGCTGCC
>NZ_AKJG01000114.1 GCF_000282455.1 Pseudomonas sp. GM74 | reverse complement strand
CAGCCGAACGCAGCCTCGCGGGCTCGGCAGCTGCTACAGCGCTACGAGCAGCGCTTTTTGTTACTCGATCCCCACCTGATTACGCCCATTGTTCTTCGCCAAATACAGCCCCTTGTCCGCCGCTGAAATCAGATCACGGCAGTTGCTGCCCGCTTTCGGCGTGATGGTCGACAGGCCGATGCTGATGGTCAGGCTCGAACCTTCGGTAGGCGAGTTATGCGGGATTTTCAGGGCTGCCACGGTCTGGCGCAGCTTCTCGGCCACCAGCCGTGCACCGCCCTGGGAAGTGTTGGGCAGTACCAGGGCGAACTCTTCGCCGCCGTAGCGGGCCGGCAGGTCCGAAGGCCGGGCGCTGGCGTCCTTGATCGCCGCGGCGACCTTGCGCAGGGCTTCATCGCCTTCCAGGTGGCCGAAGCTGTCGTTGTAGGCCTTGAAGTAGTCCACGTCGATCATCAGCAACGACAACTGGCTCTGCTCACGTAACGAACGGCGCCACTCCAGTTCCATGTATTCGTCGAAGTGCCGACGGTTCGACAACCCGGTCAGGCCATCGGAGTTCATCAGGCGTTGCAGCACCAGGTTGGTGTCGAGCAGTTGCTGCTGGCTGACCCGCAACGCGCGGTATGCCGCGTCCCGTTGCAGCAGGGTCATGTAGGAGCGCGAGTGATAGCGGATGCGCGCGACCAGCTCGATGTTGTCCGGCAGCTTGACCAGATAATCGTTGGCCCCGGCGGCAAAGGCCGCGCTCTTGATCAGCGGGTCTTCCTTGGTCGACAGGACGATGATCGGTATGTCCTTGGTCGCCGGGTGATTGCGGTACTCGCGCACCAGGCTCAGGCCGTCGAGGCCGGGCATGACCAGATCCTGCAGGATCACCGTCGGCTTGATGCGCACCGCGTGGGCGATGGCCTGGTGCGGGTCGGCGCAGAAGTGGAAATCGATGTTCTCTTCGTTCGACAGTCCGCGACGCACGGCTTCGCCGATCATGGCCTGATCGTCCACCAGCAACACCATGGCGGCGTTTTCGTCGGTCTTGAAGTCGTCGAGCTGTAATTCAGTCATGTGCGGTCACCTGAGTACTACTTGAGCCAGGAATGAGGGAAAATGTGCTCACTTGGCGAAAATCTCCAGCAATCGTGGCGCTATCTTGTCCAGCGGGCGAATCTCCACGGCGGCGTCGATGGCTGCGGCCGCCTTCGGCATGCCGTACACCGCACTGCTGCCCTGGTCTTGTGCGATGGTCAGATAGCCCTGTTGGCGCATGAGTTTAAGCCCTTGGGCACCATCACGCCCCATGCCGGTGAGCAAAACCCCCACGGCATCGCCATTCCAGTAACTGGCCACGCTCTCGAAGAACACGTCGATGGAGGGCCGGTAGATCTCGTTGACCGGTTCGGCGGTGTAGGCCAGCGTGCCATTTTTCAGCAAGCGAATATGGTGATTGGTGCCGGCCAACAGTACCGTGCCGCTTTGCGGCGTCTCGCCTTCCTGGGCCAGGCGCACGTCGAGACCGCTGGCGCTGCCGAGCCATTCAGCCATGCCGGCGGCAAAAACCTGATCAACATGCTGCACGAGCACGATGGCCGGAGAGAAATCACGCGGCAGCCCCTTGAGCAAGACTTCCAGCGCTGCCGGCCCGCCAGCGGATGAGCCAATGGCGATCAGGCTCTGGCGTGAGCCCGAGCGGTGCAATGGCGCCGTCGTCAAGCGCGGGCGATTGCCGTTGTCGCCGATCAGCCAGCTGATATTCAAGATCTTGCGCAACAACGGCGCGGCCGCTTCCTGGGCATTGCCGGCACCGACCGCCGGGGTATCGACCACGTCCAGCGCACCGTGGCCCATGGCCTCGAACACCCGGTGCACGTTCTGCTGGCGATCCACGGTGACGATGACGATGGCACAGGGGGTCTCGGCCATGATCTGCCGCGTGGCCTCGACGCCATCCATCACCGGCATGATCAGGTCCATCAGAATCAGGTCCGGGGTGTCCTGGGCGCACTGGCGCACCGCCTCGGCGCCATTGCCGGCGACCCAGACCACCTGGTGTGTTGGCTCGAATGCCAGGGCGCGGCGCAGGGCCTCCACCGCCATGGGCATGTCGTTGACGATAGCAATCCTCATGCTCGCGCTCCTCCAATGAGTTCGACCACTGCATCGAGCAAGGCGTCGTCATGAAAACTGGCCTTGGCTAGATAATAGTCGGCCCCGGCATCCAGACCACGGCGCCGGTCCTCTTCACGATCCTTGTAGGACACCACCATCACCGGCAGCGATTGCAGGCGATTGTCCCGACGCAACAGCGTGACCAGTTCGATGCCGTCCATGCGCGGCATATCAATGTCGGTGATCAGCAGATCGAAATCCTCCGAACGCAGCGCGTTCCAGCCGTCCATGCCATCCACCGCAACCGCCACGTCGTAGCCGCGATTGAGCAACAGCTTGCGCTGCAACTCTCGCACGGTCAGGGAATCATCCACCACCAGAATTCGTTTGCGGGTCGCCTCGACCACCTGATTGCTGTGGCGGGCAATGCGCTCCAGACGACCGGTGTTGAGCAGTTTCTCCACCGAACGCAGCATGTCTTCGACATCGACGATCAGCACCACTGAACCGTCGTCGAGCAGGGCCCCGGCGGAAATGTCCTGCACCTTGCCCAGACGCTCATCCAGAGGCAGCACCACCAAGGTGCGCTCACCGATAAACCGCTCCACGGCCACGCCGTAGATCGCATCACGCTCGCGAATCACCACGACCTTCAGGGTTTGCCCGCTGCTCTGGCTGGCCGGACGTTGCAGCAACTGACTGGCCGCCACCAGGCCGACATGCTGGTCTTCGTGCCAGAAATGCTGGCGGCCTTCGACCTGTACGATATCCGACGGCTCCAGGTCGCACATGCGCTCAATGTGCGCCAGCGGGAAGGCATAGGCTTCATCGCCGACTTCCACCACAAGGCTGCGCACCACCGACAGGGTCAGCGGTACCTCAAGGTGGAACCGACTGCCCTCGCCCGCCGACTGCTCCAGCACCACCGCGCCGCGCAACTGCCGGACCATGTGCTGCACCGCATCCAGGCCGACACCGCGACCGGACACCTCGGTGACCGTGTCGCGCAGACTGAAACCGGGCAGGAACAGGAACGTCAGCAACTCTTCTTCGCTCAACTGCGCAGCGGTTTGCGCAGGCGACAGATTTCGCTCAACGATGCTGCGACGGACCTTTTCCAGGTCCACGCCGTTACCGTCATCGCTCAGTTCAAGCACCAGCAAGCCGGCCTGATGGGACGCGCGCAGGCGAATCAAACCTTCCGCCGGCTTGCCCGCCAGCAGGCGCTGCTCCGGGGTTTCGATGCCGTGATCGACCGCGTTGCGCAACAGGTGAGTCAGCGGCGCTTCGAGCTTTTCCAGTACGTCGCGATCGACCTGGGTTTTTTCGCCTTCAATTTCCAGCCGCACCTGTTTGCCCAGATCGCGTCCCAGATCCCGGACCATCCGCACCTGCCCGGTCAGCACATCGGCAAACGGCCGCATGCGACAAGCCAGCGCCGTGTCGTACAACACCTGCGCCCGCTGGCTGGCATGCCAGGCAAACTCATCAAGCTCGGCGTTCTTTTCCATCAGCAGTTGCTGGGACTGCGAGAGCAAGCGCCGCGCATCCTCAAGGGCTTCCTGGGCCTCCAGGCTCAAGGCATGATCCTTGAGATGCACATTGAGATTCTCCAGTGCGCGCAGGCTGTTGCTCTGCATGCGCTTGAGTCGCTGCATGGTCGCCAGGTGCGGTTTGAGCCGCAGGGTTTCCACCAGGGATTTGCTCGACAGATCGAGCAGACTGTTCAGGCGCTCGGCGGTGACACGCAGCACACGTTCGCCGTTTTCGGTGGTGCGTTTGGTCTTGCGCGAGGCTGGCGCCGATGGCGGTTCGACGGCAGGCGCCGACGGCTCGACCCTGGGTGTGGGTGCTTCGAGCTGAAGTTCTGCCATCACCGGTACGGCAGGCGCAACCAATGGGACCGCAGGGTCAAGCAACAGCGCCATCAACGCCACGTAGGCCTCGATGTCCGCAGCCTCCGGGTTGTTGTCCGGCGTGGCGATGCGCATCAGCAAATCAGTGCCTTGCAGCAACGCATCGATGTGTTCGGGGCGCAGCAACAGGCGACCTTCCTGGGCACTGACCAGGCAATCTTCCATCACATGGGAAACGCTGACCCCAGCGTCGACACCGACGATCCGCGCCGCGCCCTTGAGCGAGTGTGCGGCACGCATGCACGATTCAAGTTGATCGGCCTGGGTCGGGTCGCGCTCAAGCGCCAGCAGGCCGGCGCTCAAGATCTGGGTCTGAGCCTCGGCCTCCAGGCTGAACAGCTCGAGCAAAGAGGCGTCGCGCATTTGCTCGGGGGTCATGTGAGGCTCCGGGTCACGGCGGACAGTAGCTGTTCTTCATCCAGCCAACGCAGGCTGCGACCTTTGAATTGCAATACGCCACGGGTGTATTTGGCGCTGGCCTGAGCACCCGAGCGCGATGCGGTTTCGAGGATGCGCTCGTCAATGGCGTGAATCCCGTCGACTTCGTCCACCGGCACCACCACCGGCCCGCCGTGGGCCGCGATGATCAGCATGCGCGGCATGACCCGCGCACCGGTGGCCACGCTGCCGGCGCCGTCGAGCCCGAGCAGTTCCACCAGCGACAGGCAGGCGACCAGCGCGCCGCGCACATTCGCCACGCCGAGCAAGGCCCGGGAACGTTGATGCGGCAACGAGTGAATCGCTTGCAGCGGCGCCACCTCTACCAGACTACGGGTCGCAAGCCCCAGCCACTCTTCACCCAGACGAAACATCAACAGCGAGCGGGTTTTCACCTCGCTCTCGACCGCGACGGACACGCTCCCGCGATCTTCCTGCTGCAATGCATAACGATCGAGCAAGCGTGTGGCAGCCGCCGAATACACCGCACAATTGCGGCAATGAATATGCTCGCTGAGCAACGGGCAGGACTGGTCGCCGTGGATACCGATGCGGTTCCAGCAATCGTCGATGGCCTGGGCGTCCCGGGTGACGCTGAAGGTGTCGGAGGCGATCATCGTTTACGCTCACTGTCGGCGGTGCGTGCGCTGCGGGCGGCACGTTCCTGCAATCGTCTGGCTCCCATTGCGTCACCCTGGGCCTGCAGCAACCCGGCCAGGTGCATCAACGCTTCGGGATGTTGCGGCTCGAGGTACAACGCCTTGCGGTAAAAACCCTGGGCTTCAAGGGTATTGCCGGCCACATCGCTGAGCAGTCCCAACCAATAAAAGACCTGGGCCACCGGTTCATGGCTGCGCAAGTAGCTTTCACACGCCGCTCGCGCCTCGGCGCTTTTGCCTTCATCGGCCAGCACGGCGATATTGACCAGCAGCGCGGCAGTGTCGGAGCCGGAGGTTGCGGGCGCAGGCCGCAACGGCGCAATCCGGGCAAACGGACGGCTGCGCACTGGCACAGGCGGTGGATTGTGCAGCGGTTGCGGCACAGGCAATGGTGCGGGCACGAATGTCGGCAAGGGCTCAGGGGCCGCAGTGCCCTGTCGACTGAACGCGAAGGACTGCGGGATTCCGATCGAGCGCATCCCCAAACGCCCCAGCAGACTGCCTTCGGCCGGACCGATAAACAGCACGCCGTCAACGTGGGTCAGGCACTTGAGCACTTCGAAGACTTGCTTCTGGGTCGGCTGGTCGAAGTAGATCAGCAGGTTGCGACAAAACACGAAATCGAAGGGCGGTTCACCGGCCAGCAAGGCCGGATCCAGCAGGTTGCCGACCTGCAGGCGCACTTGCTCGATTACCCGCTGATCGAGGCGATAGCTCTCGCCTTCGGCGCTGAAATGACAGTCGCGAAATGCAATGTCATCACCTCGAAAGGAGTTCTTGCCGTACAACGCCCGCCGGGCTTTTTCCACTGACAACGGGCTGACGTCCAGGCCGTCGACCTTGAACTGGTGCGGCTTGAGCCCGGCATCGAGCAACGCCATGGCGATCGAGTAGGGTTCTTCGCCGGTTGAGCACGGCAGGCTGAGAATTCGCAGTGCGCGCAGGTTGTTGATCTCGGCCAGACGCTTGCTCGCCAGTTTCGCCAGGGTGACGAAGGACTCCGGATAGCGGAAGAACCAGGTTTCCGGAACGATCACCGCTTCGATCAACGCCTGCTGTTCGTCCCGCGAGCCCTGCAGGGTCCGCCAGTATTCATCGGCCGACAATGCTTGCGAAACGATGCTGCGCTGGCGCACCGCTCGCTCGATGATCGCTGGCCCTACCGAGGTCACGTCGAGCCCGATAGTTTCCTTGAGGAAGTCGAAAAAACGCTGGTCGCTGTTCATGGCCGCTCCTGCAGCAGCGCCGGATCCATTGGCGGCGAGGGAAACAACAAGGCGCGCACCCGGTCGTCCAGCAGATCGCCGACCCGTACCCATTGCAGCAAGCCCTGCTCGTCCTTGCGCACCGGCCCGAGGTAAGGCGTCTGGCGGTTGTCCAGGCCATAGTGCTGAAAATCCGCCGGATCGCAACGCAAGGTGTCAGTCGCCTGCTCCAGGATCAGCCCGAGCAGCTGTGTCTCGACGGTTTCATCCGGGCGATAGTTGACCAGCACCAGTCGCGTGCTGGTACGGGCCTGTGCAGGCGCACCAAAGGTCAGAGCGCTCAAGTCGATCACCGGCACCACGGTGCCCCGATAGGCGAACACCCCGGCGACCCAGGCGGGAGCATGGGGGATGGGCTTCAACGGCAGGCACGGCAGCACTTCAGCCACTTCGATGGCCTTCAAGGCATAGCGCTCGTTGCCGATGCGAAACACCAGAAACAAGGCATGCAGCACCTGTTTCACGGCAATGCGTTTGGCCGTGATTTCGCTCATCAGACTTTGAATCGCGAAACGCCGCTGCGCAGCCCAACGGCCACCTGGCTCAGTTCATCGATGGCGAAACTGGCCTGGCGCAGAGACTCGACTGTCTGGCTGCTGGCGTCACCCAATTGCACCAGCGCGTGGTTGATCTGCTCGGCACCGGTGGCCTGGGCCTGCATGCCTTCGTTGACCATCAGCACCCGCGGCGCCAGTGCCTGGACCTGATGGATGATCTGCGACAACTGCTCGCCGACCTGCTGCACCTCGGACATGCCGCGACGCACTTCTTCGGAGAACTTGTCCATGCCCATGACCCCGGCCGATACCGCCGACTGGATCTCGCGCACCATCTGCTCGATGTCGTAGGTGGCCACGGCCGTCTGGTCCGCCAGACGCCGCACTTCGGTGGCGACCACGGCAAATCCGCGTCCATATTCCCCGGCCTTCTCGGCCTCGATGGCGGCGTTGAGCGACAGCAGGTTGGTCTGGTCGGCGACCTTGACGATGGTCACCACCACCTGATTGATGTTGCCGGCCTTCTCGTTGAGGATCGCCAGCTTGGCATTGACCAGATCGGCCGCGCCCATCACCGAGTGCATGGTTTCCTCCATGCGCGCCAGGCCCTGTTGCCCTGAGCCTGCGGCCACGGAAGCCTGATCGGCGGCGGTGGAAACCTCGGTCATGGTGCGCACCAGATCCCGGGAAGTCGCGGCGATCTCACGGGAGGTCGCGCCGATTTCCGTGGTGGTGGCGGCGGTTTCGGTAGCGGTGGCTTGTTGCTGCTTGGACGTCGCGGCGATCTCGGTCACCGACGTGGTCACTTGCACCGACGAGCGCTGGGCCTGGGACACCAGGGAAGTGAGCTCGGTCATCATGTCGTTGAAACCGGTCTCTACCGCGCCGAACTCGTCCTTGCGCTCCAGGTTCAGGCGGCTGCTGAGGTCGCCGGTGCGCATGATTTCAAGGATTTTCACGATGCGGTTCATCGGCGCCATGATGGCGCGCATCAACAACAGGCCACAGAGGGCGGCGGCCAGCACCGCGATCGCCAGGGAAATGCCCATGATGACTTTGGCGGTGAGCACCGCATCATCAATGGCCGCGATTTCTGTGTCCGCCACGGTCTTGTTATGACGCAGGATGTCATTGACCTTCATTCGACCCGCCACCCAGGTCGGGGTCAGTTCACTGTGGAACATGTTGACCGCCTCGGCGTTCTGGTTGCGTTTATGCAACTCGATCACCGTGGCCAGAATCCGGTGGTAGTCCTCATGAAGTTTTTCGAACGCTGCGAAATCGACCCTGTCTTCTTCGTCGCCCATCGTTACACGGTAGAGGTCCATCTGTTCTTTCAACCGCTCGGCGAAGCCCTTGAAGTTCGCGGTATCCTCGGCAGTGAAGCTCTGCCCTTGCTCCAGGCCGAGCATGGCCTGAATGCGTACATAACTGTCGGACCACGCGCCACGAATCATCGAGCTGTAATACAACCCTGGCAGAGCGTCCTCACGCACGCTGGCCTCGCTGTTTTCAATCTTCAACAGCCGGGAATACGAGACGACCACCATCAGCAACATGATGGCGATAATTACCGCAAAGCTCGCCAAAATGCGTTGGCGCAACGTCCAGTTCTTCACAGTCAATCCTCGGGGCCTGATTCGAAATGCGGGGAGTATAGCTGAGGGCGGTGTTTCATTTATAAGACGGATGCGCGCCACTTCTCATCCCGTTGAAAAAAGGCGGGATGGGCTCTGGGGGGGACTGTCCGCTAATTGAGGGAATGGGTGATTGGGTAGAATCGGGCGATGGATCGGTCATTGCGGCTGTGGCGCGGCTGAAAACCAGGACCCTGTGGGAGCTGGCTTGCCAGCGAAAGCGTTGTGTCAGACAACCGATTACTGACTGAATGACCGCCTTCGCTGGCAAGCCAGCTCCCACAATTACATCGAAGCCTGGCGCACCTGCTTCTCCAGTTCAGCCTTCAACCCCGGCTCCAGCTTGAGCTGCCGCGCCAGCTCATCCAGGTAGGACTTCTCCATGAAGTTCTCCTCGTCGACCATCATCACACTCGCGATGTACATCTCGGCGGCGATTTCCGGGGAGCCGGCGGCGCGGGCGACATCGCTCGGGTCCAGCGGCTTGTTGAGCTCGGCGTGTAGCCAGTGTTGCAGCTCCTGGTCATTGTCGAGCTTGATGAACTCGCCCTCGATCAGTGCGCGCTCACGCTCGTCGACATGACCGTCAGCCTTGGCCGCCGCTACCAGGGCCTTGAGAATCGCCTGGCTGTGCTGCTCGACTTGCGCGGCAGGCAAGCGGTCGAGGGTTTGCGGTTCCGTTTCTGGCGCAGTGCCCTGCTGCGCCTGCCAGTTGCCGTAGGCCTTGTAGGCCAGCACGCCCAACGCGGCGAGGCCGCCGTAGACCGCAACCTTGCCGCCCACCTTGCGGGCTTTCTTGCTACCCAGTAACAAGCCCATCGCACCTGCCGCCAAGGCACTCCCACCCGCACCGGAAAGCAAACTGCCGAGGCCGCCCGAGCCGCCATTACCACCGAGCAATCCGCCCAGAGTGCCTGCGGACGACTTGCTCTGCGCCCCGCCTGCCTTGTTCTGCAACATGTCCTGGCCAGACTTGAGGAGTTGATCGAGCAATCCACGGGTGTTCATTTTTTGCCTCCACTAAAAGGTTTATCCGAACCTTGAGGCCACCAGCCTAGTTCGAAAGTGCCTGGTGATTCCCGGGGAGAATGCTTCCAGATGTTGCTGCTTGATGGCTTAAATAAACAAAAAACAGGCCAGCGCTTGAGCAACATAACAAAACGATATAAAAAACTGTCATTTATAACAGTATCGAGATCGGACATTTCTGTTTACTTTCCTGTTGCCGTAACTACTAAAACTCAAGAGAACAAAACCATGTCCAGGTCAGCTGAAGAAATTGTAAGTGAGCGTTTTAAAAATAATGAAAGAACCACATTACAGGGGCATATAACGGTAAAAATTGGCACCCAGAATTTTACATTCAACAACATCAAATACATAACAGGATCCGGATTCAATGGATTAATCGGCTCACTGAACACAGAAGCTGCAGTGATAACTTTCACAACTATTGTCCAAAACGGAACCTATCTACTGACCTATCCCTTTGAAAATACTGACGCTAACTTCTGGCAAGTCGCCAAAGGAGCTGAAAGGTATGAAGCAGAGACCGGCAAACTACACATCGAAAAAACCGCTGAGCTCACTTATAATGGAAAGGCTACTTTTAAAGCAAACGGTGTAACAGTAACCATTGATTTCGATGTTAAACCTTAATTCCATCCTTTCTGCCATCGACCCTCCTACTTGCATTTGAGGGTCGCCTCTCCAGAGCGCGCCAGACAACAGACTCCTGACAAGTTCCACCGTTGCAGATCAGGGGCAGGTCAAGGTCACCCGGTAATTCCCAGAACTGACTGGTTTGTTCGCCGCATCCAGCAAGGCGTACTTCCTATTGAACATCCTGCACACAGTGTCTCGACGATGGCCCCCTGGAAATGGATGGCCCCGCTATCGGTTGGGACGCGAAACAGCTTCCACCAAGCCTACCCCTCAGAAAAAAAGATATACACTCTGACCAATCGATAAAAACAGCCCACCGGGTGCTTCCCCATGATGACCTTGCGTCAGATCCGTCACTTCATCGCCGTGGCCGAGACCGGCTCGATCTCGGCCGCCGCGCAAACCGCGTTCATTTCCCAGTCGACCCTGACCCTGGCGATCCAGCAACTGGAAGAGGAAATCGGTGTCAGCCTGTTCAGCCGCCATGCCAAGGGCATGACCCTGACCCACCAGGGGCATCAATTCCTGCGTCAGGCGCACTTGATCCTGGCCACGGTGGATAACGCCAAGCGCAGCCTGCAACAGAGCACCGACCAGGTTGCCGGGCAACTGATCATCGGCGTGACCAGCCTGGTGGCCGGTTATTATCTGGCGGATCTGCTCACCCGCTTCCAGCGCGCCTACCCCAACGTGGAAATCCGCGTGATGGAAGATGAACGCCCGTACATCGAGCATTTGCTGGTCAGCGGCGAGATCGATGTCGGCGTGCTGATCCTCTCCAACCTCGAAGACCGCCACGCTTTGCAGACCGAAGTGCTGACCCACTCGCCACACCGGCTATGGCTGCCGGCCCAGCACCCGTTGCTGGAACACGACAGCATCAACCTCGCCGACGTGGCCCGCGAGCCGTTGATTCAACTGAACGTCGATGAAATGGACCGCAACGCCCAGCGCATGTGGTCGGCAGCCTCCTTGCAACCGCGCATCACCCTGCGCACCGCCTCGACCGAAGCAGTGCGAAGCCTGGTGGCCGCCGGATTGGGTGTGTCGATCCAGCCAGACATGACCTATCGCCCGTGGTCACTGGAGGGCGACATAATCGAAGCGCGGCCGATTGCCGACCTCAGCCAGACCCTGGATGTCGGCCTGGCCTGGCGTCGCGGCACCGCGCGGCCGGCGCTGGTGGACCCCTTTCTCACGGTCGCTCGCGAACAACCCCACGGCGGGCGCAAGCCATCTATTTAATCGAACGCCACCTTCAGTATTTAGTATTTGTTGTCCTCGGGTCCGCAAACTAGTCTTGTTGCATCTAATAAAGACGGCCGGGCCCCAGTCACAGGGAGCGCTGACATGTCTACACAACAAGCCACACAAAAAACGAGAACCCGAAAAATGGCTGGCGCGCAGACTCCGTTGTTCACCGCCCTGTTGATCGATGGTGAACTGGTCGCCGGGCAAGGCTTTGCCGAGCCGATCCTCAACCCGGCCACCGGCGAAGTCCTGACGCAGATCGCCGAAGCCAGCACCGAGCAAGTCGAAGCCGCCATCCTCGCCGCCCACCGTGCCTTTGCCGGTTGGTCACGCACCACGCCGCAGCAACGTTCCAACCTGCTGCTGGAGATCGCCAACGCCATCGAAAAAAACGCCGACCTGCTGGCCCGCCTCGAATCCATGAACTGCGGCAAGCCGTTGCACCTGGCCCGTCAGGATGACCTCAATGCCACGGTCGACGTGTTCCGCTTCTTCGCCGGTGCCGTACGCTGCCAGACCGGCCAGCTCAGCGGCGAATACCTGCCGGGCTACACCAGCATGGTCCGTCGCGATCCGATCGGGGTCGTGGCGTCGATTGCGCCGTGGAACTACCCGATCATGATGGCCGCGTGGAAAATCGCCCCGGCCCTCGCCGCCGGCAACACCCTGGTATTCAAGCCGTCGGAACACACGCCGCTGTCGATCCTGGCCCTGGCACCCGCGCTGGCCGAGATCCTGCCACGGGGTGTGATCAACATCGTTTGCGGTGGCGGCGAAGGGGTCGGCAGCCATTTGGTCAGCCATCCAAAGGTGCGCATGGTGTCGCTGACCGGCGATATCGTCACCGGCCAGAAGATTCTCCAGGCCGCATCGAAGACGCTCAAACGCACCCACCTGGAACTCGGCGGCAAGGCCCCGGTGATCGTCTGCAACGATGCCGATATTCAGGCCGTGATCGAAGGCGTGCGCACCTACGGCTATTACAACGCCGGCCAGGATTGCACCGCCGCTTGCCGCATTTACGCCCAGGCCGGGATTCATGACCGCCTGGTGGCCGAGCTCGGCGCGGCGGTCAGCAGCCTGCGCTTCGCCGGTAAACGCGACGCCGACAACGAAATCGGCCCGCTGATCAGCACCCGCCAGCGCGATCGCGTGGCCAGTTTTGTCGAACGGGCCCTCGGCCAGCCGCACATCGAGCGTGTGACCGGCGCGGCCGTGCATTCCGGCGCCGGCTTCTATTACCAGCCGACCTTGCTCGCCGGTTGCAAGCAAAGCGATGAGATCGTCCAGCGCGAAGTGTTCGGACCGGTGGTCACCGTGACCCGTTTCGATGAACTCGAACAAGCGGTGGACTGGGCCAACGACTCGGAATACGGCCTGGCCTCGTCGGTCTGGACCCAGAACCTCGACAAGGCCATGCAGGTCGCGGCGCGCTTGCAGTACGGCTGCACCTGGATCAACAGCCACTTCATGCTGGTCAGCGAAATGCCCCACGGCGGCCTGAAACGTTCGGGCTACGGCAAAGACCTGTCCAGCGATTCGCTTCAGGACTACAGCGTGGTGCGGCACATCATGGCCCGCCATGGCGAGCATCTCTGACTACGCTAATAACAAGCCGCCAACGGCATGCTTCACCACGTTCACAACTGCCCCGACCATAATTTAAAGAAGAGGGAATTCCCATGTTCGTGCACAAGACCGCACTGCTCAGTGCAATCACCACCGCGCTGCTGGCCAGCGCCAGTGTCCAGGCCGCCGAGCCGCTCAAAGCTGTCGGGGCGGGCGAAGGCCAACTGGATATTGTGGCCTGGCCTGGCTACATCGAACGTGGCGAGAGCGACAAGGCCTACGACTGGGTAACCGGTTTCGAGAAGGAAACCGGCTGCAAGGTCAACGTCAAGACGGCGGGCACCTCCGACGAAATGGTCAGCCTGATGGCCAAGGGTGGTTACGACCTGGTGACGGCGTCGGGCGATGCCTCCCTGCGCCTGATCGTCGGCAAGCGTGTGCAGCCGATCAACACTGCGTTGATCCCGAACTGGAAAAACCTCGACCCGCGCCTCAAGGATGGACCGTGGTACGTGGTCAACAAGCAGACCTTTGGCACCCCGTATCAATGGGGCCCGAACGTGTTGATGTACAACACCAACGTGTTCAAGACCGCGCCCACCAGCTGGGGCGTGCTGTTCAATGCGCAAAGCCTGCCGGACGGCAAGCCGAACAAGGGCCGCGTGCAGGCCTATGACGGCCCGATCTACATCGCCGACGCGGCGCTGTACCTGAAGAGCGCAAAGCCGGAACTGGGCATCCAGAACCCCTACGAACTGACCGAAGCCCAGTACAAGGCCGTGCTCGACCTGTTGCGCGCCCAGCAGCCGTTGATCCACCGCTACTGGCACGACACCACTGTGCAAATGAGCGACTTCAAGAACGAAGGCGTGGTCGCCTCCAGTTCGTGGCCGTATCAGGTCAACGGTCTGATGAACGAGAAGCAGCCAATCGCCTCGACCATCCCGAAAGAAGGAGCCACCGGTTGGGCCGACACCACCATGATGCACGCCGAGGCCAAGCACCCGAACTGCGCCTACAAGTGGATGGACTGGTCACTGCAACCGAAGGTCCAGGGTGACGTAGCGGCGTGGTTCGGCTCGTTGCCGGCAGTCCCGGCAGCATGCACCGGTAGCGAATTGCTCGGCGCCGAGGGCTGCAAGACCAACGGTTTCGACAATTTCGACAAGATCGCCTTCTGGAAAACCCCGCAGGCTGAAGGCGGCAAGTTCGTGCCGTACAGCCGCTGGACCCAGGACTACATCGCGATCATGGGCGGCCGTTAACCCTCTGTAGCAGCTGCCGAGGCACGAGGCTGCGTCGGGCTGCGAAGCGGCCCCCAGGGCGGTCCTGCGGACACGCAACGCAGCCTCGTACCTCGGCAGCTGCTACGACACCGTTCACTTTGATTCAGCTTTTTCAGAAGTCCAGGCAGGGCCGCTGCGACGGCCTTCGCCTTTTTGGAGCACCGCACCATGACGCTTGCAGTCCAGTTCACCAACGTCTCCCGTCTATTCGGCGAAGTGAAAGCCGTCGACCGGGTTTCCATCGACATCCAGGACGGCGAGTTCTTCTCCATGCTGGGGCCGTCCGGCTCGGGCAAGACCACCTGTTTGCGCCTGATTGCCGGTTTTGAACAACCGAGCGCGGGCTCCATCCGTATTCATGGCGAAGAGGCCGCCCACCTGCCGCCCTACCAGCGCGACGTGAACACCGTGTTCCAGGATTACGCGCTGTTCCCGCACATGAATGTGCGCGACAACGTCGCCTACGGTTTGAAAGTCAAAGGCATCGGCAAAACCGAGCGCCTCAAGCGCGCCGAAGCATCCCTGGAAATGGTCGCCCTCGGCGGCTACGGCGAGCGCAAGCCGGTGCAACTCTCCGGCGGTCAGCGCCAGCGTGTGGCCCTGGCCCGCGCCTTGGTCAATCGTCCTCGCGTACTGTTGCTAGACGAACCCCTCGGCGCCCTCGACCTGAAGTTGCGCGAGCAAATGCAGGGCGAGTTGAAGAAGCTGCAACGCCAGCTCGGCATCACCTTCATTTTCGTCACCCACGACCAGACCGAAGCGCTGTCGATGTCCGACCGCGTGGCGGTGTTCAACAAGGGGCGCATCGAACAGGTCGACAGCCCGCGCAACCTGTACATGAAACCGGCGACCACCTTCGTCGCCGAGTTCGTCGGCACCTCCAACGTGATTCGCGGCGACCTGGCCAGGCAGCTGAGCGGTAATCCACAGCCGTTTTCGATTCGCCCGGAACACGTGCGATTCGCCGAAGGACCGCTGGCCAGCCATGAAATCGAAGTCAGCGGTTTGCTGCACGACATCCAGTACCAGGGCAGCGCCACCCGCTATGAACTGAAACTGGAAAACGGCCAGACTCTGAACATCAGCCAGGCCAACAATCAGTGGATCGACAGCAGCGCGCAACATCAGACCGGGCAACGTCTCAGAGCTCGCTGGGCGCGGGAAGCGATGGTCCAGTTGCACGACACCCTTGCAGGCGGGGTGTGAGATGAGCACCTTGGCTATTTCTCAAACCTCGTCAGGCGGCTCGCCGTTGCGCAGGTTTTCCAACCTGTTGTATCGCCGGCCGAACCTGTACCTGTCGCTGCTGCTGGTGCCGCCGCTGCTGTGGTTCGGCGCGATCTACCTGGGCTCGTTGCTGACCTTGCTGTGGCAAGGTTTCTACACCTTCGACGACTTCACCATGGCGGTCACCCCCGACCTGACCCTGGCGAACTTCACCGCGCTGTTCCAGCCGTCGAACTTCGACATCATCCTGCGCACCCTGGGCATGGCGATTGTGGTGTCGATCGCCAGCGCCATCGTCGCGTTCCCGATTGCCTACTACATGGCGCGCTACACCACGGGCAAGACCAAAGCGTTTTTCTACATCGCGGTGATGATGCCGATGTGGGCCAGTTACATCGTCAAGGCCTACGCCTGGACGCTGCTGCTGGCCAAGGGCGGCGTAGCACAGTGGTTCGTGCAGCACCTGGGGCTGGAACCGGTCCTGCAGTTCGTGCTGGGCATTCCGGGCGTTGGCGGCAGCACCTTGTCGACCTCGCACCTGGGGCGCTTCATGGTGTTCGTCTACATCTGGCTGCCGTTCATGATCCTGCCGATCCAGGCTTCGCTGGAACGCCTGCCGCCCTCGCTGCTGCAAGCCTCCGCCGACCTCGGTGCCAGGCCACGCCAGACCTTCACGCAAGTGATTCTGCCGCTGTCGATCCCGGGCATTGCCGCAGGCTCGATCTTCACGTTTTCGCTGACCCTGGGCGACTTCATCGTGCCGCAACTGGTGGGCCCGCCCGGCTACTTCGTCGGCAGCATGGTGTACGCCCAGCAAGGCGCGATCGGCAACATGCCGATGGCCGCGGCCTTCACCCTGGTGCCGATCGTGCTGATCGCCATTTACCTGTCCATCGTCAAACGACTGGGAGCCTTCGATGCACTCTGAGAAAGCTTCAATTGGCCTGCGCATCGCGGCCTGGGGCGGACTGGTGTTCCTGCACTTCCCGATCCTGATCATCTTCCTGTACGCCTTCAACACCGAAGACGCGGCGTTCAGCTTCCCGCCCAAGGGTTTCACCTGGAGGTGGATCGGCGTGGCGTTCTCGCGACCGGACGTGCTGGAAGCGATCAAGCTGTCGCTGCAAATCGCCGCCATTGCAACGGCGATTGCCATGGTCCTCGGCACCCTGGCGTCGGCGGCGTTGTACCGCCGGGATTTCTTCGGCAAGCAAGGCATCTCGCTGATGCTGATCCTGCCGATTGCCCTGCCGGGGATCATCACCGGGATCGCGCTGCTGGCGACCTTCAAGACATTGGGCATCGAGCCGGGGATGTTCACCATCATCGTCGGCCACGCGACTTTCTGTGTGGTGATCGTCTACAACAACGTCATCGCCCGTTTGCGCCGTACCTCCCACAGCCTGATCGAGGCCTCGATGGACCTCGGTGCCGACGGCTGGCAAACCTTCCGTTACATCATCCTGCCGAACCTCGGCTCGGCGTTGCTGGCCGGCGGCATGCTGGCGTTTGCCCTGTCGTTCGACGAAATCATCGTCACCACCTTCACCGCCGGCCATGAACGCACCCTGCCGCTGTGGTTGCTCAACCAGCTAAGCCGCCCACGGGACGTACCGGTGACCAACGTCGTGGCGATGCTGGTGATGATCGTGACCATGCTGCCGATTCTTGGTGCCTATTACCTGACCCGGGGTGGTGAGAGCGTTGCGGGGAGTGGCGGGAAATAAACTCAAAATAGACACCACTACCCCCTGTGGGAGCGAGCTTGCTCGCGATGAGGCCATCACATTCAGCATGGATGGTGGCTGACACACCGCCATCGCGAGCAAGCTCGCTCCCACAGGGACCGGTTTCAAAACAAGATCTGCATTGATGAGGACAAAGCCATGCAAACCAAACTCTTGATCAACGGCCAACTGCAAAACGGCGAAGGCCCCGCCCAACCCGTCTTCAACCCGGCCTTGGGTCGTGTGCTCGTGGAAATCAACGAAGCCAGCGAAGCCCAGGTCGATGCCGCCGTGCGCGCCGCCGACGCCGCGTTCGACAGCTGGTCGCATACCCCGCCGAAAGAGCGTTCGCTGCTGCTGCTCAAACTCGCCGATGCCATCGAAGCCCACGGCGAAGAGTTGGCCAGGCTGGAATCGGACAACTGCGGCAAGCCTTACAGCGCCGCGCTGAACGACGAGATCCCGGCGATTGCCGACGTGTTCCGCTTCTTCGCCGGCGCCAGCCGTTGCATGAGCGGTTCGGCCGGTGGCGAATACCTGCCCGGCCACACCTCGATGATCCGCCGCGACCCGGTGGGCGTGATCGCTTCCATCGCGCCGTGGAACTACCCGCTGATGATGGTCGCCTGGAAAATCGCCCCGGCCCTGGCCGCCGGCAACACCGTGGTGCTCAAGCCGTCGGAACAAACCCCGCTGACTGCCCTGCGCCTGGCCGAACTGGCGTCGGACATCTTCCCGGCCGGCGTGCTCAATCTGGTGTTCGGCCGTGGTCCTACCGTCGGCAACCCGCTGGTCACCCACCCGAAAGTGCGCATGGTGTCGCTGACCGGTTCAATTGCCACTGGCTCGAACATCATTTCCAGCACCGCCGACAGCGTCAAACGCATGCACATGGAGCTGGGCGGCAAGGCCCCAGTGATCATCTTCGACGACGCCGACATCGACGCCGCCGTCGAAGGCATCCGCACCTTCGGTTTCTACAATGCCGGCCAGGACTGCACCGCCGCTTGCCGCATCTACGCGCAGGAAGGCATCTACGACAAGTTCGTGGAGAAACTCGGCGCCGCCGTCAGCAGCATCAAGTACGGATTGCAGGATGATCCGTCGACCGAACTCGGCCCGCTGATCACCGCACAACACCGCGACCGCGTGGCCGGTTTCGTCGAGCGCGCCATCGCCCAGCCGCACATTCGCTTGATCACTGGCGGCAAGGCTGTCGAGGGCAACGGCTACTTTTTCGAACCGACGGTGCTGGCCGATGCCCAGCAGGACGACGAAATCGTCCGCCGTGAAGTGTTCGGGCCGGTGGTGTCGGTGACCAAATTCAGCGATGAAGCGCAGGTACTCGGCTGGGCCAACGATTCGGAATACGGCCTGGCCTCCTCGGTATGGACCGCCGACGTCGGTCGCGCTCATCGCCTGTCGGCCCGCTTGCATTACGGCTGCACCTGGGTGAATACGCACTTCATGCTGGTCAGCGAAATGCCTCATGGCGGGCAGAAACTGTCGGGCTATGGCAAGGACATGTCCATGTACGGGCTTGAGGACTACACCGTCGTACGGCATGTGATGTTCAAGCACTAAAGGCATTAAAAGCTTCGCGAGCAAGCCCGCTCCCACAATTGACCGCATTCCCCTGTGGGAGCGGGCTTGCTCGCGAAGAGGTCACCTCGGTTTCAAGGCAGAAACCGGCAATACGCACCACCAGGCTCCACACCAAAAAAACAAAACAATAACCACCGATCCGGGCGGTGCCCTCAAGGCCCCGTCACGGTTTCGGACATCCGAAATCTGCCGATTTTCCGGAGCAATCACATATGAGTGCATCACCCGAACTCTCTGCAGCCCTTGCCGACAGCGATGCCGAGCAACTACGCAAGCTGGGTTACACCTCCAATTTCAACCGCAGCATGAGCCTGTGGGAAAACTTCGCCCTGGGCTTCACTTACCTGTCCCCGGTGGTCGGGGTGTATACCCTGTTCGGCTTGTGCCTGGCCGCGGGCGGGCCACCGATGTTCTGGGCTTATCTGCTGGTCGGTTGCGGCCAGTTGCTGGTGTGCCTGATCTTCGGCGAAGTGGTTTCGCAGTTCCCGATTTCCGGCGGCGTGTACCCATGGGCCCGCCGTCTGGTGGGCAAGCGTTGGGCGTGGATGGTCGGCTGGATCTACTCCATCGCCCTGTGCGTGACCATCGCGGCGGTTGCCGTGGGTGCCGGTCCGTACCTCGCCGCCATGATGGGCTTTGAACCGAGCAACAACACCAACATCATCATTGCCCTGTTCCTGACGCTGTTCGCCACCCTGGTCAACCTCAGCGGCACCAAAGTGCTGGCGCGCATTGCCATGTTCGGCTTCCTCTGCGAGCTGGTGGGCGCGGTGATCGTCGGCGTTTACCTGCTGATTTTCGAGCGTCATCAACCCATCAGCGTGTTGTTCAATACCTTTGATATCAGCGTCGACGGCTCGTACCTGCCGGCGTTCCTCACCGCGTCTCTGGCGGGGATGTTCCTGTACTACGGCTTCGAGGCCTGCGGCGACGTGGCCGAAGAAACCCCGAACCCGAGCAAGAAAATCCCGGTGGCCATGCGCATGACCATCTACATCGGCGGCATCGCGGCGATGTTCGCCTGCCTGGCACTGATCCTGGCCGTACCGGACATGCAGGCCGTGATCAACGGCACCGACAAGGATCCAGTCACCACCATCCTCAACAACGCCTTCGGCCCGGTCGGTTCCAAAGTGGTGATGGGCGTGGTGATGATTTCCTTCATCTCCTGCGTCATCAGCCTGCAAGCAGCGGCCAGTCGTCTGCTGTATTCCTACGCCCGTGACGAAATGGTCATCGGCAGCCGACTGCTGAAGAAGATTTCCCCTACGACTCAGGTTCCAGTTGCCGCGCTGTTCGTGTCCGGAGTCCTGCCGGCACTCATCATCATCCTCGGCTTCTTCCTGCAGGATGCGGTCGCCACCATCGTCAGCTTCGCGGCCATCGGCATCTACCTGGCGTTCCAGATGATCGTGCTCGCGGCCCTGTACGCCCGCATGAAGGGCTGGAAACCAAGCGGCAAATTCACCCTCGGCGCCTGGGGCTGGGCGGTGAACATCGGCGCGCTGGTCTACGGCGTCGGCGCCATCATCAACATGGCCTGGCCACGCACCCCGGATGCCGCGTGGTACATCAACTACGCGATGGTGTTGAGCACTGCCATCGTGATTGGTCTGGGTTTGCTCTACATGTGGATCGCCAAGCCGTATGACCACGGTACGGCGCCTGCGGGGGATGCGTGGAAGGTTTGTCGGTAAGGTATTCGCCCTCGCTTGGAGACCCTGCCCGTAACGATACGGGCAGGACTTCAAGTCAATAAGGGGCTGAGGGGACATGAAACACCACCCTCAGAAAGCGAAATGCGGAGTAGCAGCTGGCGAAGCCTGCGTCCGGCTGCGTAGCAGTCGTAAAGCCTGCGTGCGAGATCTTCCTGAAACACCGCGTGGTCTGATTTCACGACTGCTACGCAGCCGGACGCAGGCTACGCCAGCTGCTACAGATCGTATTTTGGCTTAACTGATCAGCACCACTCAGCGTTATACAAAACCAGCAAGATCCTACAGATCCGCCCTTCCTGAAAAACCCTCGATTCCTACAGCACGCGTCGCCAGAGTAGACTTGGCGCCGCGAACGCCTGACCGATAGGCTTTGCTCCGTCGCTGCCAAATCAGCGGCCCGGAGTCGAAGCCGGAACAAGTCAAAACGGTGCTCGTGTGCCCCCATAGAACTGTGGCTGTTTTATGCCTTCAGTTCTGCTTTATGGCGGGCCGTGTGGCGCGGGCCTTCCGGCTTCCGTTTTGATTGGAAGTGTCCCGGCTTCGAACGTCACTCGGTTCGCCACCCAACCTGTCGAAGGGTTGGTGGCGACTTTCCAAGCCAAAACGGAAATCACGCCATGCCAATGCATCCTCAAAGCTCGCCTCTTCCCTATTTCGATCCCTCCGTCTTCACCCGCCACAACCGCTTCCTTCACACCTTCATGCGAAACAACCAAGCCTGGTTCTGCGCCCAGGATCTGGGTCGCTTGATGGGCAAACCACTCAATGAACGCCTCACCCTGAAACTCGACCCCGACCAACGTCGCACCGTCTCGGCTTTCAGGGCTTGAATACATGACCTGTGGCGAGGGAGCTTGCTCCCTCGCCACAGCAAGTTGATGGATCTGGCTACCGTAAAAGCCAAATGGCTCTCACGGTAACCCGCCCTGCTTCAAAACCTCGAAACACTCCTCATCGCATCCACCAGATACCTCATCGCGATCCTGTCGCTCTCCGACAGCTCCCGATAGCGCTCCACCAGTTTCATTTCCTCGTTATTAAGCCGGCGCCTGCGTCGCCCGATGGCCAGGCACGGAAAGATTCCCAACATTTCGGTGATGCCTTGTACTTTCGACATGGACGATGTCCTTCTCTAGACGTCAAAGAAACTGCAAAAAACCGCATCGCCCTATCCCTTTTTCAGCAGCCGCTGGGTGCCCACTGAACCGCACCGGTCCGAAGGGCATAAACCGGTCATGAGTACAGAATAGAAATATTCCGGGCGCTGAAAAGCGTTTTTTAGAGTAATTAGTCGAAAAAAGCAGAAATGCCCTTTAAATCAGAAACCCCTGTCGGAATTGTTTCCCGACATGTCTTGTTTCATTGCCGGGCTAGCGCCGTGCCATCAATCAATTTTGCTCTTCAATCGAACGGTTTAAGCTGTCGGGCATCTGTGTAAAAGTCCGTTGTGTTTGGCCGAAGGCATGTCCGAACCGATATTTCTGATCCAGCACGTGCCAGGAACGGCACGGGATTGCTCACGACAGGTTGTATTTATGCACCGCAGGAACTTGCTCAAAGCCTCCATGGCCATCGCGGCCTACACCGGTTTGTCCGCCACGGGTCTGTTGGCCGCCAAGGCCTGGGCCGCCAACAGCGGCACCGCTGATGGCGAGGCCACCGCGTTCGATTTCGAGGCACTGAAGCTCCAGGCCAAACAGCTCGCCAGCAATCGCTACCAGGACACCAAGCAGCAGTTGCCGCCGACCCTGGCGACCATGACGCCGCAGAACTTCAATGCGATCCGCTACGACGGCAATCATTCGTTGTGGAAAGAGCTCAAGGGCCAACTGGACGTGCAGTTCTTCCACGTCGGCATGGGGTTCAAGCAGCCGGTGCGCATGTACAGCGTCGATCCGAAAACCCGGATGGCCCGCGAGGTGCATTTTCGCCCGTCGCTGTTCAACTATGAAAACACCACGGTCGACACCGCACAGCTCAAGGGTGACCTGGGTTTCTCCGGCTTCAAGTTGTTCAAGGCTCCGGAACTGGACAAGCACGACGTCGTGTCCTTCCTCGGTGCCAGTTATTTCCGCGCGGTAGACGCTACCGGCCAGTACGGCTTGTCGGCCCGCGGACTGGCGATCGATACCTACGCCAAGAAACGTGAGGAATTCCCGGACTTCACCAGGTTCTGGTTCGAGACGCCGGACAAGGACAGCACCCGTTTCGTGGTCTATGCCCTGCTCGACTCGCCGAGCGCCACCGGTGCCTACCGCTTCGATATCGACTGCCAGGCCGAGCGCGTGGTGATGGAGATCGACGCCCACGTCAACGCACGGACCGCCATCGACCAGTTGGGCATTGCGCCGATGACCAGCATGTTCAGCTGCGGCACCCACGAGCGCCGCATGTGCGACACCATTCACCCGCAAATCCATGACTCCGACCGCCTGGCCATGTGGCGCGGCAACGGCGAGTGGATCTGCCGCCCGCTGAACAACCCGGCGACCCTGCAATTCAATGCCTTCGCCGATACCGACCCGAAGGGCTTCGGCCTGGTGCAGACCGATCACGAGTTCGCCAGTTATCAGGACACCGTCGACTGGTACAGCCGTCGCCCGAGCCTGTGGGTCGAACCGACCACCGCGTGGGGCGAAGGCTCGGTCGATCTGCTGGAGATCCCGACCACCGGCGAAACCATGGACAACATCGTCGCCTTCTGGACGCCGAAGAAACCGGTGGCTGCGGGGGATTCGTTGAACTACGGCTACAAGCTGTACTGGAGCGCATTGCCGCCAGTCGGAACGCCATTGGCACGGGTCAACGCGACCCGCTCCGGGATGGGCGGCTTCACCGAGGGCTGGGCGCCGGGCGAACACTATCCGCCAGTGTGGGCGCGGCGCTTTGCCGTGGACTTCACCGGTGGTGGCCTGGACCGCTTGCCCGAAGGTACGGGCATCGAACCGGTCGTTACCTGCTCGAACGGCGAGGTCAAGGATTTCAGCATCCTGAAGCTCGACGACATCAAGGGCTACCGCATCCTGTTTGACTGGTACCCGACCAATGACAGCGTCGAGCCTGTCGAACTGCGCCTGTTCATCCGCACCAACGAGCGCACCCTGAGTGAAACCTGGTTGTACCAGTACTTCCCGCCAGCACCGGACAAGCGCAAGTACACCTGATGACCGGGTAGCACCCCGCCACCATTCGGTTTTCCGAACGCGACCTGCGGGTCGGTTCGGTTAACCGGATCATCTCACTGAAATTTCAACGCAAAAAATATTTAATTCCCTTGTAAATCAATACTTTGATCAATTGAGACTGGTCTGGCACGAGTCATGCTCTACACTTCCTCGACGAATGCCCTTTGCGCCTACTCATCGTAGCGCTCAGGTATTTTGCAGCACAAAAGGGCCGATGAACTGGCTCCATAAAAAAAACAAAGTCGAGGAAAATTTGATGCGCATCGTTCCCCATATCCTGGGCGCAGCCATTGCTGCCGCTCTGATCAGCACGCCAGTTTTCGCCGCCGAACTCACCGGCACCCTGAAGAAGATCAAAGAGTCCGGCGTCATCACCCTCGGGCATCGCGACGCTTCCATTCCGTTCTCCTACATCGCGGATGCTTCCGGCAAACCGGTCGGCTACTCCCACGACATCCAGCTGAAAGTCGTCGAAGCGCTGAAAAAAGACCTCGACATGCCGAACCTCCAGGTCAAGTACAACCTGGTGACTTCGCAGACCCGTATCCCGCTGGTGCAGAACGGCACCGTGGACCTGGAGTGCGGTTCCACAACCAACAACGTCGAGCGTCAGCAGCAAGTTGACTTCTCCGTTGGCATCTTCGAAATCGGTACTCGCCTGCTGTCCAAGGCAGACTCCAAGTACAAGGATTTCGACGATCTGAAAGGCAAGAACGTCGTGACCACCGCCGGCACCACGTCCGAGCGCATCCTCAAGGCGATGAACGCCGACAAGCAGATGGGCATGAACGTCATCTCCGCAAAAGACCACGGCGAGTCCTTCCAGATGCTGGAAACCGGCCGCGCAGTGGCCTTCATGATGGACGACGCCCTGCTGGCTGGTGAAGCCGCCAAGGCCAAGAAGGCAAGTGACTGGGCCGTGACCGGCACTCCACAGTCCTTCGAAATCTACGGCTGCATGGTGCGCAAAGGCGACGAGCCGTTCAAAAAGGCTGTGGATGACGCCATCAAGGCCACCTACGCATCGGGCGAGATCAACAAGATCTACGATAAATGGTTCATGCAACCAATCCCGCCAAAAGGCCTGAACCTGAACTTCCCGATGAGCGACGAACTCAAGGCCCTGATCGCCAAACCGACTGATAAAGCGGCTGACGACAAGAAGTCCTGATTTCTGACTAACCTTATCTCCTGAGAGGGCCCTGGCCCTTTCAGGAGGTGGTCACTTCCTGCTGGCATTTTTTGGAAACACTCGAACCGGTGGCTGTCGAGCCGGGAGCGTGTGCCTGTCCCTCAAGGACAGGCGGGAACGGAGCTTCCCCCAAGCGGGCACTTGTACATCGATTGAACTGAGGGGAGACCCTAATGAATTACAACTGGGACTGGGGCGTGTTCTTCAAGTCCACCGGCGTGGGCAGCGAGACCTATTTCGACTGGTACCTGTCCGGTCTGGCCTGGACCATCGGCATCGCCATCGCGGCCTGGATCATCGCCCTGACACTGGGCTCGATCCTGGGCGTCATGCGTACCGTGCCGAACCGCATCGTATCGGGCATCGCCACCTGCTACGTCGAGCTCTTCCGTAACGTGCCGCTGCTGGTTCAGCTGTTCATCTGGTACTTCCTGGTACCCGACCTGCTGCCGGCGGACCTGCAAGAGTGGTACAAGCAGGATCTGAACCCGACCACTTCGGCCTTCCTCAGCGTCGTCGTTTGCCTGGGCCTGTTCACCACCGCCCGGGTTTGCGAACAGGTGCGCACCGGTATCCAGGCCCTGCCAAAAGGCCAGGAATCCGCCGCCCGCGCCATGGGATTCAAGCTGCCGCAGATCTACTGGAACGTGCTGCTGCCCCAGGCCTACCGGATCATCATCCCGCCGCTTACCTCGGAATTTTTGAACGTCTTCAAGAACACCTCCGTGGCCTCGCTGATCGGCTTGATGGAATTGCTCGCGCAGACCAAACAGACCGCCGAGTTCTCCGCCAACCTGTTCGAAGCCTTTACCCTGGCAACGCTGATCTACTTCACCCTGAACATGAGCCTGATGTTGCTGATGCGCATGGTCGAGAAGAAAGTCGCCGTACCGGGCCTGATCTCCGTAGGGGGTAAATGATGGAATTCGACTTCTCGGGCATCATCCCGTCCCTGCCGGGCCTGTGGAACGGCATGATCATGACCCTCAAGCTGATGGCCATGGGCGTGGTCGGCGGGATCATCCTCGGCACGATCCTGGCTCTGATGCGCCTGTCCCACAGCAAGGTGCTGTCGAACATCGCCGGCGCCTACGTCAACTATTTCCGTTCGATCCCCTTGCTGCTGGTGATCACCTGGTTCTACCTGGCGGTACCGTTCGTGCTGCGCTGGATCACCGGCGAAGACACGCCGATCGGCGCGTTCGCCTCGTGCATCGTGGCGTTCATGATGTTCGAAGCGGCGTACTTCTGCGAAATCGTCCGCGCCGGCGTACAGTCGATTCCCAAGGGCCAGATGGGCGCTGCCCAGGCACTGGGCATGACTTACGGGCAGATGATGCGCCTGATCATCCTGCCGCAAGCGTTCCGCAAGATGACGCCGCTGTTGCTGCAACAGAGCATCATCCTGTTTCAGGACACCTCGCTGGTCTACGCCGTCGGCCTGGTGGACTTCCTCAATGCTTCGCGCGCCAGTGGCGACATCATTGGCCGCTCCAATGAGTTCCTGATTTTCGCGGGTCTCGTGTACTTCATCATCAGCTTTGCCGCCTCGCAGCTGGTCAAGCGTCTGCAAAAAAGGTTCGCCGTATGATCTCTATCAAAAGCATCAACAAGTGGTATGGGGACTTCCAGGTACTGACTGATTGCAGCACCGAGGTCAAAAAAGGCGAAGTGATCGTGGTGTGCGGGCCGTCCGGTTCCGGCAAATCGACCCTGATCAAGTGCGTCAACGCCCTGGAACCGTTCCAGAAAGGCGACATCGTGGTCGACGGCACCTCCATCGCCGACCCGAAGACCAACCTGCCGAAACTGCGTTCGCGCGTGGGCATGGTGTTCCAGCACTTCGAGCTGTTCCCGCACCTGACCATCACCGAAAACCTGACCATCGCGCAGATCAAGGTGCTGCGCCGCAGCAAGGAAGAAGCCACCAAGAAAGGCCTGCAACTGCTCGAGCGCGTCGGTCTCTCGGCCCATGCCCACAAGCATCCGGGCCAACTGTCCGGTGGTCAGCAGCAGCGTGTGGCGATTGCCCGTGCGCTGGCGATGGACCCGATCGTCATGCTGTTCGACGAACCGACCTCGGCGCTGGACCCGGAAATGGTCAACGAAGTGCTCGACGTGATGGTGCAACTGGCCCACGAAGGCATGACCATGATGTGCGTGACCCACGAAATGGGCTTCGCCCGTAAAGTGGCCGACCGCGTCATCTTCATGGACGCAGGCAAAATCATCGAAGACTGCCCGAAAGAGGAGTTTTTCGGCGACATCAACGCCCGTGCCGAGCGTACGCAGCACTTCCTCAACAAGATTCTGCAGCACTAAGAAAAACACCGCTCCC
>NZ_AKJG01000113.1 GCF_000282455.1 Pseudomonas sp. GM74 | reverse complement strand
GCTGAAATTGCTTAACTGACTGGTTCAAGGCAAGCCGTTGCAGCAATGCTTCAGGAAACCGGGGTGTTGCGCCAGGCGTTTGAAATACTCATCGACGGCGGGGTAGTCCGGACGCTCGATCGGGGTCATCAGCCAGCGATTGACCGACAGGCCGATGACGATGTCGGCCAGGGTAAACCGCGGTCCGGCGACATAAGCTTTGGTGGTCGCGAGTTGATGTTCGAGGATGGCCATCTTCTGGTTCCAGCCGCGGATGCCGACCTCGAGGCTATGCGGATCCTGGAATTCCGGGTCCTTGCGCACCAGCGCCATGAACGGATATCTCCAGGACGGATTGAGTTCGGTGGCTTGCCAATCCATCCACTGCTCCACCCGGGCGCGGGCGGCAGGTTCAGTAGGCAGCAGCTCGGTATGATGGTGATGGTGTTTGCCCACCAGGTAGCGGCAGATGGTATTGGACTCCCATAACACCCCGGCTTCATCGATGATCACCGGCACCTGCGCGTTGGGATTGAACCGGAGGAACTCCGGGCTGTGGGTCGAGGCAAAGCCGCTTCCCCAGTCCTCGCGTTCGTAGGTGATGCCCAGTTCCTCGCAGGTCCACAGGACTTTTCTGACGTTGATGGACGAAGCTTTGCCGAGAATCTTCAGTGCATGTTCCATGGTCTGCTCCAGCGAGAATGACGTACAGGCAATTGTAGGTGGTGGTATGTAGGAAGGCGCTGTAGGAGAGCGGCTTCAGCTGAGTTGCACAGATTACGGTTTCTTGCACCCTTGCCTACAACTACGCCAGAATCCGCCGACTTGTGCGCCTTGTATCCGGACTCTATCGTTCCGTGTCGCTGCAAATTCAGCGATCGGGTTTCGCAGCCCGGGTATCTCTAGACGCATAGCGTCCACTGTTCGTGATCAATTCACGTTATGGCGGCTGTGCGTGGGAGACCTTCGGGTCTACCGGGTTCTAGAGTCCCGGTCTGCGACCCGCGTACAGCTGCCACCCTTCGTATCGCAGCGAGACTTGGCAGCTCCATCACTCTAGGAGCATCACCATGTTCAAACCCACGCCCAACCCCCCACGCAATCCCAGCCCGATGTTCTCCATCTCACCCGGCATCAATAACGAAACGCTGTTGGCTCACGCCTGCGAATCACTGGCCTCGGCGAGTGTGATGACCAATGACTTTGCTACGTTTCTGGAAGGCAGCCAGCGCAACACGGCATTGGCGATCGCACAGATCATCATGCTGGCGGAACTGGCGGTGAATCGGGTGCTGGATAACCTCGATCCGCAGGATTGATCGCCGAACCTGTAAAGAAACGCGGTCTGTAGCAGCTGGCGAAGCCTGCGTCCGGCTGCGAAGCAGTCGTAAAACCCGAGCACTCGATCTTCCTGAATGACCGCGTCGGCTGATTTTACGACTGCTTCGCAGCCGGACGCAGGCTTCGCCAGCTGCTACACAACAGTGTGTTCAGCGAGCCTGCTCGCTGCATCAGGTACTCTCGCGCACCTTCAACTCAAACCCCATGTCCTGCACCGGCCTGGCCACGGTGTTGCCGGCCATCAGCGTCAGCATTTGCTCGGCCGCGCGGCGGCCGATGGCCTCGCGCGGGGTGTTGATGCTGCTCAGGCGCGGGACCATGTGTTCGGACATGGGCAAGTCGTTGAAACCCAGGATCGCCACCTGTTCGGGAATCCTGATTCCATTGCGCATGGCTTCGAGCAGGGCGCCCTGGGCCAGGTCGTCGTTGCCGAAGAAGATCGCGTCGACATCCGGATGACTGGCCAGCAGTTGCAGAAACAACTCGCCGCCGAGGCCGACGGAGGAGGAGCGGGGCGTCAGCACTTCCAGGTCCGGGTCATACCGACCGGCCTTTTGCAGGGCTTTGCGGAAGCCTTCGCCGCGCAGCAAGGTGCGTTGGTCCAGTTGCGCGCCGATGTAGGCCAGGCGCTTGCGGCCGCGAGACAGCAAGTGTTCGGCAGCCGTTTCTCCGGCGGCCAGTTGCGAAAAGCCAACGCAATTGAGCCCGGCGGCGCTGTCCAGTTCCATCATGTACACGCAGGGAATGTTGCTGGCTTCGATCATCCGTCGCGAACTTTCGGTACGGTCGAAACCCGTCAGCAGCAAGCCGCGGGGTTGATAGGCCATGTAATTGCGCAGCAGGTTTTCTTCTTCATCGCGCGAATAATGGAAGTTGCCGATCAGCACTTCGAAGCCCTTGGGGCGCAAAACCTGATGAATGGCTTCCAGGGTATCGATGAACAGCAAATTGGATAGTGAAGGCACCAACACCACCACCGATTGACTCTGGGCCGAGGCCAGGGCGCGGGCGGCAGGGTTGACCACATAGTTGAGCTCCAGCGCCGCTTTCTGCACCTTTTCCACCAGTTCAGTAGCCACGGTGCTGACGCCACGCAAGGCGCGGGAGGCGGTGATCGGGCTGACACCGGCCAGTCGGGCAACTTCGTTCAGGGTAGGGCGGCCAGTGGTGCGAGTATTTTTATCGTTCTTGGTTGTGTTCATCGACGGCTTGCCAAACAAAATTCAAGGCACTAAGGTAGCGCTGTCTCGATGCAGCTGCAAATGCGTGAGCGAGGGTTCGCCTGATCCTTGCTTTTTGGTGTCGGGACCTAACCTGCTGCAACCCATAAAATGACAAGAAAGGCGTCGGCAACTTCTGCTTTTGATCTGGTGTCATAGCTGGCAAAGGTAGCGCTGTCTGCGCGCTGAGGTGTTACATGAATCATCCCATCACCGCCCTGGTCATCATGGGCGTTGCCGGTTGCGGCAAGACGTGCGTCAGCGAGGCCCTGTGCCATTTGAGCGGCGCCACTGCCATTGAAGGCGACTCTTTTCACCCTGCCGCCAACATCGAAAAGATGAGCGCGGGTATTCCCCTGAACGATGAAGACCGTGCCGGCTGGCTCGACAGCCTGTGCGATGAACTGCGCCGTGTCGACGCCAAGGGCCAGCGCCCGGTGCTGACCTGTTCGGCGCTCAAGCACATCTATCGCGAACGTCTGCGCAGTGCCTTGCCGGGCCTGGGCTTTGTGTTCCTTGAGTTGACCCCCGAAGTCGCCGCCGACCGTGTCTCCCATCGGCCAGGCCACTTCATGCCGTCGACCCTGATCGACAGCCAGTTCGCCACCCTCGAATCGCCCGTGGGCGAGCCGTTGACCCTGGCGCTGGACGCTTCGACCCATAGCGTCGAGCAACTGGCTGCACAGGCCCATGTCTGGTGGCAGGCGCACGGCCTGAAGCAGGCGGTATGACTGTGTTTGCAAAGACAGCGCTGTCCTCACGGTTTCTGACTAACCCGCTTCAATAACAACAACAACCAGGAGACACCCCCAATGTTTGGCATGTCCCACGAGACGTTCCTGCTGCTCGATGCAGTGGTCACGGTGATCGGGCTTATTGTCCTGATCACCAAGTTCAAGTTCCACCCGTTCATTGCCCTGACCATTGCCGCCGCTTTCCTAGGGCTCACCTCCGGCATGCCGATCGGCACCATCATCAAGGCGTTCCAGGACGGCTTCGGTGGCGTACTCGGTTTTGTCGGCATCATCCTTGCGCTGGGCACGATGCTCGGCAAAATGATGGCCGAATCGGGCGGTGCGGATCAGATTGCGCAGACGTTGATCCGCGCCTTCGGCAAGGACAAGGTGCAGTGGGCGATGATGTTCGCCGCGTTCCTGGTCGGTATCCCGCTGTTCTTCGAAATCGGCTTCGTGTTGCTGATTCCGCTGGTGTTCATCGTGGCCCGCCGCACCGGCGTGTCGATCATCAAGATCGGTATCCCGTTGCTGGCGGGTCTGTCCGCGGTACACGGCCTGGTGCCGCCGCACCCGGGGCCGTTGCTGGCCATCGGCGTGTTCGGTGCCGACATCGGCAAGACCATTCTGTACGGCCTGATCGTGGCGCTGCCGACCGCTATCATTGCCGGTCCGATCTTCGGTACGTTCATTGCCAAGCACATCCCCGGTCATCCGAATCAGGAGCTGGTGGATCAACTGGCGCGCGAGTCGGATTCCGCCGATTTGCCGAGTTTTGGCATCACCCTGGTCACCGTGCTGTCGCCGGTGTTCCTGATGTTGCTCAAGACCTTTGCCGACGTAGTGCTGCCGGACGGCAACTTCTTCCGCACCTTCATGGACCTGATCGGTCACCCGATCTCGGCGTTGCTGCTGGCGTTGCTGCTGTCGCTGTACACCTTCGGCCACAAGCAGGGCATCGGTTCCCAACAGATCCTGAAATGGCTGGATGCGAGCTTGGCGCCGACCGCCGCGATCATCCTGATCATCGGTGCCGGTGGTGGCTTCAAGCAGATGCTGGTGACCAGCGGTGTGGGTAACGTGATCGGCAACATGGCGGTGGCCGCGCAGATCTCGCCGATCCTGCTGGCGTGGCTGGTGGCGGCGGTGATTCGTATCGCGACCGGTTCGGCAACCGTGGCAACCATTACCGGCGCCGGCATCGTGGTGCCGGTGGTGGGGATGATTCCGGGTGTGAACCGTGAGCTGCTGGTGCTGGCCACTGGTGCAGGCTCCCTGATCCTGTCCCACGTCAACGACGCCGGTTTCTGGCTGGTGAAGCAGTACTTCAACATGACCGTGGCTGAAACCTTCAAGACCTGGACCGCGATGGAAACCATCCTGTCGGTGGTAGGCCTGGGCTTTATTCTGTTGTTGTCGCTGTTCGTCTAAGCGATTCGGCAGGCACAAAAAAACCGCAGCGATGCGGTTTTTTTGTGGGTGATCGATTTCAAGACTGAACACAGTTCACTGTGGGAGCGAGCTTGCTCGCGATGAGGGTATCAAATCCAACAACAATGTTTACTGATCCACCGCCATCGCGAGCAAGCTCGCTCCCACAGGTTTTTATGTCAGGCGTTGGTTTTCTGTACTAGCCCATCCGCCCGAAACATCCCGCGAATACCGCGCACGGCCTGTCGAATCCGGTCCTGGTTTTCGATCAGGGCAAAGCGCACGTGATCATCGCCATACTCGCCAAACCCGACGCCCGGCGAGACACACACCTTGGCTTCGGCCAGCAGCTTCTTGGCAAACTCCAGCGAACCCAGGTGCGCATAGGCTTCGGGAATCCTGGCCCAGACGTACATTGAGGCTTTCGGGTTTTCCACCATCCAGCCCAGTTCATGCAGGCCCTTGACCAGCACGTTGCGACGCTGCCGATACTGATCGGCGATGTCGCGCACGCATTGCTGGTCGCCTTCAAGCGCAGCGATCGCCGCCACTTGCAGCGGGGTGAAGGTTCCGTAGTCGTGGTAGCTCTTGATCCGCGCCAGGGCATTGACCAGTTCCGGGTTACCGACCATGAAGCCAATGCGCCAGCCGGCCATGTTGTAGCTCTTGGACAGGGTGAAGAACTCCACCGCAATGTCCTTGGCCCCCGGCACCTGCATGATCGACGGGGCTTTCCAGCCGTCGTAGACGATGTCGGCGTAGGCCAGGTCGTGTACCACCAGTACGTCGTACTGCTTGGCGAGGGCGATGACGCGCTCGAAGAAATCCAGTTCCACGCACTGGGCGGTGGGGTTGGACGGGAAGCCGAGGATCATCATCTTCGGCTTGGGGATCGAGCCGCGAATCGCCCGTTCCAGTTCAGCGAAGAAATCCACGCCCGGTACCAGCGGCACCGACCGCACCTGGGCGCCGGCAATCACGGCACCGTAGATGTGAATCGGGTAGCTCGGGTTCGGCACCAGCACGGTGTCGCCCTGATCCAGGGTGGCCAGCATGAGGTGCGCCAGGCCTTCCTTGGAACCGATGGTGACAATGGCTTCGCTTTCCGGGTCGATGTCGACCTCGTAGCGGTCCTTGTACCAGTTGGAAATCGCCCGGCGCAGGCGCGGAATGCCCTTGGAGGTGGAGTAGCCGTGGGTGTCTTCGCGCTGGGCCACCGTGACGAGTTTTTCGACGATGTGCGGCGGCGTGGCGCCGTCGGGGTTGCCCATGCTCAAGTCGATGATGTCTTCGCCACGACGACGGGCGGCCATCTTCAGCTCGGCGGTGATGTTGAAAACGTAAGGGGGGAGTCGATCTATGCGCGCAAAGCGGCGCGGCGAACCTTGTTCGGCCATTGTTGCCTCGGATAACGTAAGCGCCCGGAACCGTCCGAGCGACGCAGGTCAGCGGTGACCTGTGGCGGAATGTAAGGGCAGCTGTGGCAGACTGTCCAGCCTCAATGTAAACAAATTTGTCCGAAGGAAAGGGTTCGATGGAATTTACCAGCGGCTTCTTGCTGAGCCTCTCGCTGTGCCTGGATATCGGCGTGGCCAATATCGCGATGATCACCCTGGCGATGCAGCGCGGCTATTTCCAGGGTTTCGCCCTGGGGCTGGGGACCTGTGTCGGCGACCTGATCTACGCGGTACTGGCGCTGGCCGGCATGACCGTGTTGCTGCAATACGAAACCGTGCGCTGGGTGTTGTGGATCGGTGGCTCGGCGCTGCTGGTGTACTTCGCGGCGAAGATGATCTATTCGGCGATTCACCACGAGGCGGTGCTGGCGCAATCGGCCGAGGTGGGGCACAACTCCCATCGAAAAGAGTTCTTTCGCGGGATTTTCCTGGCCATGTCGTCGCCCAGTGCGATTCTCTGGTTCGCTGCGGTGGGCGGTACGCTGATCGCTCGTTCCGGTGGCGGTGGTGCCCTCAGTTCAGCACTGTTTCTCGGCGGTTTTCTCTGCGCGGGGATTTTCTGGTGTGTCGGGCTGTGCTTTGCCGCGAGCCACGGCGGCAAGTTGCTGGGGGACAAGTTGCTGCGTTATTCCTACATGGCATCTGCAGCGATTTTCTGCTATTTCGCGGTCTACGTGATTCTATCTGGCTATAACGAGTTCGTCGGTGCCGCTGCCGTCGAGCAGTTGCACGCACTGTAATTGGGCGAATCGGGTTTGGCTTCTATACTCCCAGCCGAACCCATTTTTATGCGTCAGGAGTCGAGTCATGGATGAGTTAGCACGCGTCGAACTGACGCAACCGCGCTTCGAACACGGGCACTTCCTGCTGATTGCAGGGCTGGGCGGACAATTTACCCAGCAAACCACCCAGGGTATTCCAGCACTCTGGGAGACATTCATGCCCCACATCGGCAATGTTCCGGGGCAAAAAGGCGAAGTCACCTACGGCGTCTGCTGCAATTTCGACGGCAAGGGCGGCTTCGATTACATCGCCGGGGTCGAGATCAGCAAGCTCGACGACTTGCCGGAAACCTATCGCTGGGTGGAAGTTCAGCCGCAGCTATACGCGGTGTTCGAACACAAGGGGCCGCTGGACACCTTGCCGCAACTGTTTCAGTACATCTTCGGCACCTGGCAGCCGCAGTCGGGGCATGAGGTGTTGGATGCGCCGGAGCTGGAGCGCTACAGCGAAGACTTCAACCCGAAGCTCAATACCGGCAAGCTGGAGATCTGGATACCGATCAAAGCGTGAGAGATGTGTCGGGAGGCGGATCAGCCGATTCGTCTCTCGATGTCCCACGGCAGCTGATTTATCATTCCCGGCCTTCCCCACGCTGATCCCGAGCTGCCATGAACACCGTCATTCGCAACGTCACCTCCGCCGATCTGGACCGCTGCTTTGCCATCGAAACCTTTGCCTATGAAGGTGACGAAGCCGCGACCCGCGAAAAGATCGCCACCCGTATCGCCACCTGGCCCGAGGGTTTTATCGTTGCGCAAGTGGACGGGGTCGTCGCCGGTTTCATCAATTCCGGTGCGGCGTTCCAGGTGGAAATGTCGGACGAGGCGTTCAAGGAGTTGATCGGCCACGACCCGGCCGGGCCGCACGTGGTGATCATGTCGGTGGTGGTGCATCCGGACTATCAGGGCCAAGGCCTGGCCAAGCGCCTGATGGGCGAGTTCATCGAGCGCATGCGTGGGATGGGCAAGGTCAGCATCAACCTGATGTGCAAGGAGCGGCACATTCCTTTGTATGCCGGGTTCGGCTTTGCCTACATCAAGCCTTCGGCGTCCGACCATGGCGGCATGGCGTGGCATGAGATGGTGCTCGAACTCTGAACTCAACACTGGACCCTGTGGGAGCGGGCTTGCCCGCGAAGGCGTCGGTACATCCAACATCAATGTGTCAGACAGACCGCTTTCGCGGGCAAGCCCGCTCCCACAGGGGCGGTGTTGCATTGTGTCACGCAGTCAAAACACCAACCCCATCCGTCGCTCATAGCCGATCCGGCCCTTGTACGCCTCGCCACTGTCGACAAAGCCAAACCTGGCGTACAGCGCGATAGCGGCTTCGTTGTCGGCATCCACCGATAGCTCCAACCCTCTGATTTCCGGCCAGGCCAGGCGCGCCGCTTCGGGCAGCGCTTGCAGGCAGGCTTTGCCGTAGCCCTTGCCCTGGGCGCGTTGATCGACTTGCAGGGCATGCAGCGTGGCGCTGTGTTCATCCGCCCAGGCCGGCAACAACGGCGGGCGTTTGAGCAGCAGGAACGCGACGGGAACATCCTCGGCCAGCAGGGCAAATCCCTTGACGCCGGGTCCGGGCTTGGACAACAAAGTGTGCAATGCACCGTGGATATCTCCGGAGAACCTGATCTGTTCCGAATGCACTTCAATGGCCTCGACCTGTTGGCGCTGCAGGGCATTCAGGCTTTCATAAGGCACGAGTCGGGCTGTCACGGGAGTGTCCTTTTTCCTACATAAATGAGTCTCGGATTCTAGCGAGTCTGGTCGTTTGGATTATTTTTATTTCACCTGTCGATTTGCCGGATCGCCGGACGACTAAGGGTGTCTTCACTATAAAAACCACGGAGAACCACCATGAACTCGCAAACCCAGATCCAGAACCTCATCGAGAACTATCGTCAGGCAGTCATGGCCAAGGACATTGAAAAAGTCATGGCCCTGTATGCCGATGACATCGTCTCCTTCGACGCGGTCAAGGCCCTGCAATTCAAAGGCAAGCCGGCGTATCGCGCGCATTGGCAGGCCTGCATGGAAATGTGCCCCGGCCCGCACATCTTCGAATTCCAGGAAATTACCATCGAGCCGTCCCAGGAAATTGCGTTCGCTCACTGGCTGGCCCATTGCGGTGGCACCAACGACAAGGGCGAAACCCAGTCCTGCTGGATGCGCGTCACCGCCTGCTTTCGGCAAGAAGCCGGGCTGTGGCAGATCGTCCACGAACATTGGTCTGCACCGTTCGACATGACCAGCGGCGCGACGCTGTTCGATCTCAAACCCTGATCGTCGGGAAGCCGAGCCAGAATGCCAATCAGCGGCCATAGTTGATCGTTCGATAAGGAGAGCGTGATGAAGTATTTATGCCTGGTCTACAGCGATGAGCGGTTGCTGCATTCGCTGCCGGAAAGCCCGAAGGACGAAGAGTGCATGGCCTATGCCGAGTCGATCCAGGGCAGCGGCCGGATGGTCGCCGCCGAAGCACTGGAGTCGGTACAGACCGCCACCACGGTGCGCATGCGCAACGGCAAGATGTCGATCACCGACGGACCATTCGCTGAAACCAAGGAGCAGTTGGCCGGCTTCTACCTGATCGATGCCAGGGACCTCAACGAAGCCATCCAGGTCGCCGGGAACATTCCGGCGGCCCGGGTCGGCAGTGTCGAAGTGCGCCCCGTTCGGCAGTTGAATCCTTAAGATGCCGGGGCTGCCGGTTCAGGCGCAGGTCGAGCGGGTCTATCGCGAAGAGTCGCGGCGCATTCTTGCGACCCTGATTCGCTTGCTGGGGGATTTCGACCTCGCCGAAGAAGCCTTGCACGAGGCGTTTTTCATCGCGGTCGAACGCTGGCAGCGTGACGGCGTGCCGGACAATCCACGGGCCTGGCTGGTGTCCACCGGGCGCTTCAAAGCCATCGATACCTTGCGTCGGCGCGCACGTTTTGCCGCGTCGCAGCCCTTGCTGATCGCGCAACTGGAGGCGCTGGAACAGGCCGACTGGAGTGATGAAGACGTGGAAGACGATCGCCTGCGGCTGATCTTCACTTGCTGCCACCCGGCCCTGGCGGCCGACGCGCAAGTGCCGCTGACATTGCGGGAAGTCTGCGACCTGACCACGGAAGAAATCGCCCGGGCCTTTCTCTCGGCCCCGGCCACCATCGCCCAGCGCATCGTGCGCGCCAAGGCGAAGATTCGCGACGCGAAAATCCCTTATCAAGTGCCGACGCTCGCTGAGTTGCCCGAGCGTCTGGACAGCGTATTGCGGGTGATTTACCTGGTGTTCAACGAGGGGTACTCGGCGTCCATCGGGGCAGAACTGATCCGCGAGGATTTGACCCGCGAAGCGATCCGTCTCGGTCGGTTGCTGGTGGAACTGTTGCCGGAGCCGGAGGTGATGGGCTTGCTGGCATTGATGCTGCTGCACGAGTCGCGCCGCCCGGCCAGGACCTCGGCGAGCGGCGAACTGATTGTGCTGGACGAACAGGACCGTTCGCTGTGGGATGCCGGGTTGATCAGCGAAGGCTGCACGCTGGTCGAGCGGGCGCTGACGATGGGACGATTCGGACCCTATTGCCTGCAAGCGGCGATCGCGGCGGTGCACGCCGAAGCCCGGGCGGCGGGGGAAACCGATTGGCCGCAGATCGTCGGTCTGTATGACGTCCTGCTGAGGGTGGTGCCGTCACCGGTGATCGAGTTGAATCGTGCGGCGGCGATTTCGCAACGCGATGGTCCACTGGCGGGGCTGACGTTGGTCGACGCCATTCTGGCGCGGGGAGAACTGCTCGACTACCACCTGGCGCATTCGGCGCGGGCGCAATTCTGTTGGCAACTGGGCCGCAAGCAAGAGGCGCGGGCTGCTTGGGAACGAGCGCTGGCGTTGACCCGGCAAGAGCCGGAGCGGCGGTTTATCGAGGCTCGGTTGCAAGCGTTAGGTTGATGTGACCTTGCGGGCCTCTTCGCGAGCAAGCCCGCTCCCACAGGGATTGATGGCGTACTCGATACCTGTGGGAGCGGGCTTGCCCGCGAATGGCCGCGCCGCTATTCCAGCATTTTGCCCAGCAACCAGCTCCCCGCCGGTCCCGGCGGATTCAGCCGCGACCACAGCGCGTCCACCGACACCGTTTTCGGCCAGCCGCGTACCACCAGTTCCTGCAAGGAGCCGGGCCCGAAGCGTTCCACCAGCCAGCGGGGCAATGGCGCCCAGCCGAATCCGCCCTGAGCCATTTCCAGCAGCATCAGATAACTCGGCGCCGACCAGACGCGGCCCTTGGCCCGACTTTCATAGGGATTGATGATGGTGGCCAGACGCAGCTCACGGTGCTGTTGCAGTACGTCCTGGTCGACGTAGTCCAGCATCGCCAACGGGTGTGTCGGGGACACGAACAAGGCGATTTCCGTGCGCTCGTCCACCGTCGAGCTGACCAGGTCCGGCGGGTAGCTGTCCTGCATTTCGGCGAAGGCAATCTGCGCCCGGCCGCTTTGCACCAGGGACATCAGGTCATCGCATTCGGCGATCAGACACTCGAGCTCCAGGTCCGGGTAACGCTGCTCAAAGGCACTGAGGGCGGCTTCGAAGCGGTCCGACTGATAGGTATCGGAAAGCGCCACCGTCAGTTTCGCCTCCACCCCTTGGGACAGTTGGCTGGCGGCTATTTCCAGGCGACTGGTGGCGGCCAGGATCTCTTCGGCCCGTTGCAGCATGACGTGCCCGGCCGGGGTCAGCCCGGGCTTGCGGCTGCTGCGGTCGAACAGCGTCAGGTTCAGGTCGATTTCCAGGCTGGCCACTGCGGCGCTGATGGTCGACTGACTGCGGCCCAGTTTGCGCGCCGCGGCGGAAAACGAGCCTTGAGTCGCGGCTTCGACAAACGCCAGCAACACTTCGTGAGAAGCCATGAACTATCGCCTTGATCGATGGTTATTGGTTATGAAGTATCGACGTGATGACGGATCATGGCAACCACACAGTCACTCAAGGGAGTTCGGCCATGAGCGCCAACAAATCCATTACTGAACGTATTTTTCAAGCCATCGGCTTTGAACTGCTGGCCATCCTGATCTGTACCCCGTTGCTGGCCTGGATCATGAAGAAACCGATGCTGGAAATGGGCATGGTCACCGTCCTCATTGCCGGCCTGGCCCTGGCCTGGAACGTGGTCTTCAACGGTCTGTTCGATCGGCTGCTCAAGCGCTTTGCCATCGCACACAACGCCTGGGTCCGCGTGGTGCATGCGCTGTTGTTCGAAGGCGGACTGGTGGCCCTGGGCGTACCGCTGATCGCCTGGTGGCTGAATGTCAGCCTGTGGCAAGCGTTCGTGCTGGATATCGGCGTGTTGCTGTTCTTCCTGCCCTACACCTACGTCTACCACTGGGCGTATGACGTGGTTCGGGAGCGGATGCTGGTGACTCGCGAGGTTTGCTGAGTACCGTTTTTGTGGCGAGGGCGCTTGCTTCCTCGCCACAGGGGTTGGCAGACGTCAATAATCCTGCTGTTTGCGAAACGCCCAACGCCCGGCAATCACGGTAAAGGTCGCGACCAGCGCCACCAGAATCCAGAAACCCTCCGGATCCTCGGCCAGCGGAATGCCGCCGACGTTCATGCCGAAGAAACCGGCGATGATGTTGATCGGCAGCGCCAGCACTGTCACCACCGTCAGGGTGAACAGCGTGCGGTTGGTCTGTTCGTTGATGTTGGCGGCGATCTCTTCCTGCAACAGCTTGATCCGCTCACCCAGCGCCGTGAGGTCGTTGATGATCAGTGCGAACTCTTCGGTGGATTTGCGCAGCTCCTTCACGTCTTCCTTTTGCAGCCATTGCGGCGGCCGGTTGAGCAGGCGCAGCAACGAGCCCGGCTCCAGCGCCAGCAGCCGTTGCAATCGCACCAGCACCCGGCGATTGGCGCCCAGTTCAGCGCGGTTGGTCGACAGCCGCGAGGAGAGCAATTCGTCTTCGATCTGATCCACGCTCTGGCTGGTCTTGCGCACGATCTGGGTCAGCACTTCACCCTGGTCGCGCAGCAGATGCACCAGCAATTCCAGCGGGGAGCGAAAGCACTCCCGGGCCTTCACCGACGAGCGCAGTTTGTCCACCGAGTGCAGCGGTTGCAGGCGGGCGCTGATGATCAATTGACTGCGGGCGCACACCCACAGGGTCGATACATCCGAGGAGACCATGTTGCTGAGGTTGAACACCACGTCGTTGACCACCGCCAGCAACGCGGAGTCGACATGCTCGATGCGCGTCGAGCGCGAGCCTTCGTGCAGCGCTTCGAAAAATTCTTCGGGCAACTCCAGATGGCTCTTCATCCAGCGCTCGCACGCGGCGTGGGCCAGGTTCAGGTGCAGCCAGAGAAATTGCTCGTCGCTCTCCGGCTGTTGCAGGTACTGCAAGGCCTCGGCGGAATTGATTTCCCGACCTGCCTCACCGGGGCGAAAACTGAAACCGTAAAGCAGGCCGAACAGATCCGTGTCGCGATGGCTTTGATCGATGCTGTGGTTCATGAGGACTCGCAAGGGGAGGGCTCTATCGCTCTTGTGTAGCAGCTGGCGAAGCCTGCGTTCGGCTCGGGCCGCGTTCGGACGCAGCAGTCGTGAAATCAGGCAATGCATTTCCATTGGAAGACCGCGTGTTCAAGTTGACGACTGCTGCGTCCGAACGCAGGCTTCGCCAGCTGCTACAGGACAGGTTATGGCTGGTTTACAGGTTCACTTGAGCCGCATCATCGCAAGGGCAGATGTCGGTTTTGTGACGATAAAGTTAGCGCAAACGATTGTTCTACCGGCGGTCGGGATTTCCTCAAGAACCGCTCTGACTAGCCGATCACGCTTGGGTTAAGTTGCGCGCCGCCGGCATTGGCCGGGACCGCAGACAGGGATGTCCGGACACTTTTCACGCCTTAACGGGCGTGCCTCATTCCTGTCATGAGTACCCTGCGATGCTTTTGCAAAAGTCCCTGAGAGCACAAATTCTCGCCCTGCTGAGTGGCAGCCTGCTGGCGATGCTGTTGATCGCCCTGGCGTGCTTTCACTTCCTGTCCAGCGGCGTGCAGAGCTACGCCAATCTGATCGAAGGCCCGCTGCATACTTCGCAATTGATCGATGAAGCCAACCTGCAATTCAAGGTGCAGGTGCAGGAGTGGAAAAACGTCCTGCTGCGCGGCAAGCAACCGGCGGACCTGAGCAAGTACTGGGGGCAATTCGAGGCGCGTCAGCGCGATGTGCAAAACATCCTCGGCGAGCTGGCCGCGCAGAAGGGCATCGAGCCGCAACTCAAGAGCCGCATCGAGCGCTTGCGTGATGAACATCGCCAGTTGGGCGCGGCCTATCAGAAGGGCCGGGACGCGTTCGTGGCCGCCGGTGGTGACCCTGCGGCGGGCGACGCGGCGGTCAAGGGCGTGGACCGCGCGGCCAGCGATCAGATGAGCGAACTGGTCAGCGAGTTGCGCAAGCAGGGTGCCGAGCAATCGACACTGATCAGCGCCAGTGCCGATCGCACGGTGTTGCTGGGGCTGGTCGTGATGCTGGTTTCGGGGGGGCTGATCGGCCTGCTGAGCCTGTGGCTGGTCAACCGCAACCTGGTCGAGCCGATCCGCAAACTGATCGAATACGTGGCGCAACTCAGCCAGGGTCGTATTGCCGAACGCGTGGCCAGTACCCGTCAGGACGAGTTGGGCAAACTGGCGATGGCCGCCAACACCCTGCGCGATTTCCTCGCCGAAACCTTCAGCCGTTTGCAGCGCAGCGCGTCGGACCTGGACAGCGCCAGCGGTGAGTTGAACGCGATCGCCACCGTAATGGCTGGCGGTACCAATGAGCAGTTCAACCGCACCGATCAGGTGGCCACGGCGATGAACGAAATGTCCGCTACGGCACAGGAAGTCGCCCGACATGCCGCCGAAGCGGCGCGGGCCGCCGACGATGCCGACCAGTCCGCCCAGCAGGGCGAAAAAGTCATGCAGGGCACCATCCACACCATCACCCGGATGCGCGGCGAAATCGCCAACACCGCCACGGTCATCCGCCAACTGGAAACCGACAGCGGGCGCATCGGCAAGGTCCTGGAAGTGATTCGCGGCATCGCCGAACAGACCAACCTGCTGGCACTCAACGCAGCCATCGAAGCGGCCCGCGCCGGTGAGGCCGGACGCGGATTCGCGGTGGTGGCCGATGAAGTGCGCAGCCTGGCCCAGCGCACGGCGGCGTCGATCATCGAGATCAACCAGATCATCCAGACCGTGCAGACCGGTGCAATCGAAGCGGCCCAGGCGATTGAAAGCGGTCAGTCACGCAGCGAACAAAGCGTGCAGCAAGTGACCGAGGCCGGCGCCATGCTCGAGCGCATCACCCTGGCCGTGGAAGCCATCCGCGACATGAACCGCCAGATCGCCACTGCCGCCGAAGAGCAGACCTCGGTGGCCGAAGACATCTCGCGCAACCTCACCGAGATCACCAGCATCGCCAGCACCAACCTGGACAACGTGCAGCGCACTGAAGCGGCCAGTACCAACCTGCACGGCTTGTCGGGGCAGTTGAACGAGGTGACGGCACGCTTGAGCGCTTAAACGCAAAAAGCCGCACGATCGTCAGAACGTGCGGCTTTTGTGGGTGTTGTGATTACGTGTCTTGCTTGTTTTTCAGGACCTTGCCATTAGAGGCATCGATGTCCACATCCCATTCGACGTTCTTGGCGTCGCGCAACTCGATCTCATACTCGTAACCATTGAAATGGTTATCCAGCTCGGTTTTGGTGATCGTTGCGCCTGGATGCAGATCCAGAGCGATCTTGTTCAGATCTTCCAGGGGCTTGATCTTGCCGTCCTTGACCAGTTGCGGGATCTCATCCACGCGCACGTCGGCCTGGGCCAGACCGGCAGTGAGGGTCAGGGTTGCAGCGGTAAACAAAGCAGTCAGAGTCTTCATGGGCTTCTTTCCTTGGGTGATCTGTTCAAGTGAGATCAGGTTAGCTTTTGTAACTTAAGCCACCCTTAAAACCTCCGTCATGTCCTGCATCAACCCACTGTGGGAGCGTGGCTTGCCCGCGAAAGCGGAGTGTCAGTCAACGTTGATGTTGAAGCTGATGGCCTCTTCGCGGGCAAGTCACGCTCCCACAGGGTTTTGCGCGACTCTGGATCAGTAGCCGTTGTTCTGTAGCACCTGCGCCACACTCGCCGACGCCGGGCGTTTATAGAACTTCAACAACTCACTGGCGCGGTTGGTGAAGATGCCGTCGACACCGGCGTCCATGACTTTCCGGTAGTCCACCGCATCGTCGATGGTGTAGACGTGCACCAGCAGGCCCTGGTCGTGGGTGTACTGGTTCATCCAGGGTTGCACCAGGTCCGAGTAGCTCTGGTCGCCACCCTGGGTCAGTGCGGCGGACGGGCCGGTGCCGATGGCGCCCTGGGCCTTGGCGTAGTCGACCCAGTTCTGGAATTCGGCTTTGTCCTTTGGTTGCTGTTTGGCGTAGTAAGCGGCTTTATCCTTTTCGCCGGACTCGGCAAATGTCACCTTGGATTTGGGTTCGATACTGCCTTCACCGACCCACAGCAGCAGGATCTTCGGCACCTTCGGCATTTCCATTTGCAGCAGTTCGAGGCTGCTCTTCTCGAAGGTCTGCAGGACCACCTTGCCTTTGCCCTGGCCAACCGCAAGCTCGCTTTTTGCCAGTTTCGATGCGGTCGGGCTCAGCCAGCCCCGGTCCTGAAGTTTTTCCTTGAGGTCGCGTTCGATGCCGGGGAACTGCTTGGGCTCCTTGGTCTCGATGTACAGGCCGGGCTTGTGCAAGCTGTTGCCCTCGGCGATGTCGATGATTTCATCAAGGGTCAGAATCTTCAGGCCCGCAAAGGCCGGACGCGCGCGATCCGGGTACGCGGCATTGAACCAGCTGCCGGCGTCCAGGGTTTTCAGTTCGGCCATGGTGAACGCATTGGCGGGGCTGTCCTTGCGCGCGGGGAATTTTGTAGCGACGTCGGTGGTGCGTTGCAGATTGTTGTCGTGCAGGGCAAACAGCACGCCATCCTTGCTGCGCTGCAGATCCAGTTCCAGGTAGTCGGCGCCCAGGTCGCGGGCCGTCTTGTAGGCGGCGGCGGTGGATTCCGGCGCGTCGAAAGACGCGCCACGGTGGGCGATCACCGCTGGATGCGGAATGCCCAAGCGGGTCGCCAGTGCCGAGGGGCTCGGTTCGCTGGCGGCCTGTGCGTGGCCGAGACCGAGCAACAGGCTCAATAACAGGGCGCTTTTGGTAAAGGTTGCGGGCATGGTCGAGATCCTTTCGCAATAAGTGAGCGGTCCCTTTTAACAATTCATCTTTGCAGACGCTATCGCCAGACCGACATAAACCTGTCGAAAGCTGATTTTCGTCAGCGCTTTTGTGCGCCCGTATGCAGTACGCTGGGGCCCTGCAATTTCCCCGGCAGAGGGAAACGCAGGCCCTGCGTGCAAACCAACGATCACCATTGCGGGGTTTACCATGCGCATCACTTCCCAGCTCATCTGCCAGGCTGCCGACCAACTCAAAGGCTTCGTCGGCCTCAACCGCAAGACCGGCCACTACCTCGTGCGCTTCAGCGAAGACTCGTTCGGCATGGACGTGGCGGACGACGGCATCATCCCGACCAGCGAGTTCGTTTGGGGCGTGGGGCCTGGGCAGGCCATGACGCTCAAGCGCGAATTGATTCAGTTGCTGCTGGACCAGAACATCGATGAGCGGATCAACATCACCGAGCCGTTGCGGGTGTATATGAACCGGCGGGAAGTGCCGGAGATATCGGCGGTTCGCAGTCTGGTTCAGGGTTGAGTTCTTGCGGTGACTGTTCGGGCCTCTTCGCGGGCAAGCCCGCTCCCACAGGTTTCGTGTGCAGCCATTAATCCTTGTGGGAGCGGGCTTGCCCGCGAAGACGGCCTCAAGAACACCGCATCATTTACAGACTGAACCCGTAGGCCCGCTCAACCCGGCACACCCGCGTATGACACCGCGCATACCAGGTCGAACGCCCACGCTCGCGAATCGCCGTATGCTCAGGATGATGCTTCCACGCCAGAATCGCCGCCTCACTGGCCCAATACGACACGGTTATTCCCAACCCATCCTCACCCCGAGCCGATTCCACTCCGAGAAACCCCGGCTGTTCACGGGCGAGCTCCAGCATCCTTGCGGCCGCTTCGGCATAACCCTGATCGCCCTCGGTGTGCAGCGAGGTGAAGATCACCGCGTAATAAGGCGCCGTTGGCGTATCGGCGATCATGACGAGCGCCCCGCACAGGCTTCGACAAAGGCGCCAACCAGCGGCGGCAAGACGCCCCCGAGTGCCGCCCGCTCGGGCTGAAACAAGGTCGCGACAAAGAACGGATGACCGCTGAGTTCGACCGCCCGCAGTCCGTGTTCCGAATCGTGGCCGACAGCGTGAAGTTCGCGTTTGAGCAACTCCCCTTCGAACTGCGGATTCACCCCAAAGCGACAGCGATAGCCTTCACGAATCTCGGTGCTTTCGTACGCCCTGGCGAGCAACGAACCCTCAAGCAATTCAATCGTATCGACCGCTTCAACCAGCGCGCACGACAGTGGCGTCAGCAGCGCCCGCGCTGCATCGGGCGCCGTCTCGCCGTGTTCGGCATCCGACCAGCCCAGCACATTGCGTGCATATTCCAGCACCGCGTGTTGAAAACCACCGCAGGTGCCGAGGAAAGGTCGCAGTTGTTCGCGGGCAAAGCGGATCGCTTTTAATGCGCCGTCCGCGCTGCGATAAGGGCTGGCCGGTACGCACCAGAATCCATCGAATGTATGCAGCGGCGTTTCGGCGTGGATTTCATCGGTGGCCAACCATTGCCATTGCAGGTCCAGGCCACTGTGTCCGGCGATTATTTCGAGGGCGACGGGAATGGCCTGGTGGGCGGTGACTTGCGGGTCGTAGTCGCCGATCAGGGCGATGCGAATCGGGCTGGTTTCCATGTGGGGCCTCTGCACTTGTTGATTCCTGAGGCCCACTATAGATTGGCGTTCACGCACTCAATATTGGCGTTTTCCCAAGTGATCAATGCAGCCATGCAATATCGACTCGATTACGCGGACCTGGCCCTGATCCTCGCATTGGTGCGCGGCGGCTCTCTGGCCCGGGCCGCGCAACTGCTGAAGGTGGATGTCTCGACGGTGTTTCGCGCGGTGCGCCGGCTGGAGGCTGCACTGGGCCAGCAACTGTTCGAAAAAAGCCGCGCCGGTTACCTGCCCACCACCTTGGCGCAGTCCCTGGCCGAGCAGGCCGAGCGCGCTGAGCAGGCGCTGGAGGCGGCGCGCATCGGTGTGGAGCTGGGCGGTGAAGTGATCAGCGGCATCGTGCGCCTGACCTGTACCGATTCTGTCCTGCAAGAATTGCTGTTGCCGGCGCTGGCGCAGTTCATGCCGAACTATCCGGCGCTGACGCTCGAGCTCAGCACGTCCAATGATTTTGCCAATCTCAGCCGCCGGGATGCCGATATCGCCTTGCGCCTGACCCGCACGCCACCGGAGCATTTGGTGGGACGGCGGCTGGCGGATATTTCTTACCGCGTGTGTGCCAGCGAGCGATACCTGCAATCGGTCAACACCACAGACCTGGCCTCATTGACCTGGATTTCCCCGGATGACTTCCTGCCAGATCACCCGACCGTTACCTGGCGTCGCCAGGCCTTGCCGGGCGTAACGCCGGGCTATCGCTGCAACAGCATGCTTTCGGTGACCGGGCTGGTGAGGGCGGGATTGGGTGTAGCGGCGTTGCCGGACTTCTTGATCGGCGACGGATTACAGCCGCTGGGCGAGCCGTTGCACGGTTACGACACCGCGCTGTGGCTGCTGACCCGTCCCGACTGCCGCGCCTTGCGCTCGGTGGTCACGTTGTTCGATGAGTTGGGGCGGGCGCTGAAACTGCCGTGAAGCCGTTCAGCGCCAGTTTCATTCTGAAACACATGGGGCGTTCAAATCAGAGCCATCAATCGTTCGACACCGCCGTCGATGTTGTCATTTATTACACCTGATAGCAGGCCAGAAACATGTCCAGCGCGGATTCGGCCACCTGGTGTTGTTCATCGGGTGGCAAGCCCGGCTTGCCCATGGAAATCTGCGGCCAGAATGCAAAAGACTTGAGCAGGCCATGGATCTGTTGAGCAGCGAATTCGGGAGCCACGGCCTTCAATCGGCCATCCGCTTGAGCGGCCCGAATCCACACCGTCAGCCCCTCTTCGCGCTCGCCCATTCGGGCCACCATATTCTGCGCCCGCTCCGGGGAATGAATCGTCGCCGCTATCGCCACCCGTGCCAGATCGAGAAAATTGTCATCGCCCAACATTTGCAGCTTGGCCTTCAGCAACCCGCGCAATTGGTCGCGCAACGGCAAGTCGGGACGGTAGGACGTTTCCTGTTCTGCCGTCACCCGGATCCATAACTGATTGAGGATTTCGGTGAACAACTCTTCCTTGCTGGGGAAGTGGTTGTACACCGTGCGCTTCGACACGCCGGCAGTGGCAGCAATCTTGTCCATGCTGGTGATTTCGAAACCGTTGTCACGGAATTCGTTGATCGCGGCTTGAATGATCGCTTGGCGTTTTCGGTCGGTGAGGCGCTGTGGAGCTGTCATAAGTACGCTTCGGCAGGAAGAAGGAGGAAATTACACTCGGTAGTTTACTTGTCATCGACTTTGATGCAACCTAGAAACTACACTGTGCAGTGTAATGTTTTGTTAATCCTGCCCAGTAAAAAATAGAAAGTCCGGCTGATGCGTGCGTGCCTTGGCCATTTATCGTCCCAAAGCGGAGAATCGCGTCATGCGCGGTTTTTCTGGAGTCATTCAGTCATGGCCAATTCAACCTCCTCCCCGGCGGATAACGTCTCCACACCTGAAGCGTCCCGACAGGCTCAAGGGCAGTATCAGAACTTCACGCCGGTTCAACGTTTGAGCTTTGGCAAAACCATGGGCGTCCTTTGGAACGTGCTGTTCCACAAACCGCAAAACACCCGCCCGAGCGCGCCCGTCCCGGTGCAAGCCCTGACTCAAGCCGCGCTGATCGCAGCGCCCAACCACAGCGTCTATCGCCTGGGCCACTCCACGGTGTTGCTCAAGCTGCGCGACAAGTTCTGGATCACCGACCCGGTCTTCGCCGAGCGCGCCTCGCCCGTGCAATGGGCCGGCCCCAAGCGTTTCCACCAGCCACCCATCAGCCTGGAGGAATTGCCACCGATTGAAGCGGTAATCCTGTCCCACGACCACTACGACCACCTGGATCATCAGGCCGTGCTCAAGCTCGCGGACAAGACCAAATACTTCCTGGCCCCGCTGGGCGTAGGCGATACCCTGATCAAGTGGGGCATCGACGCCAGCAAAGTCCGCCAACTGGATTGGTGGCAAGGCACGGAAGTCGATGGCATCCGGTTCATCGCCACCCCATCGCAACACTTCTCCGGTCGTGGCCTGTTCGACAGCAACAGCACCCTATGGGCCTCGTGGGTGATGATCGACGGCGACACACGCATTTTCTTCAGCGGCGACAGCGGCTACTTCGACGGCTTCAAACGCATCGGCGAACAGTACGGCCCATTCGACCTGACCCTCATGGAAACCGGCGCCTACAACGTCGACTGGCCGCACGTGCACATGCAACCCGAACAAACCCTGCAAGCCCATATCGATCTCAAGGGCCGCTGGCTGTTGCCAATCCACAACGGCACCTTCGACCTGTCGATGCACGCCTGGTACGAACCCTTCGACCGCATCCTGGCCCTGGCCTGGGAGCGCAACGTATCGATCACCACACCGCAGATGGGTGAGGCGTTCAACCTGATGCATCCGCAGCGTGGGGGGGCGTGGTGGCTGGCGGTGGAAGGGGAGAGTGATCGGGTGGTGCAGAACGCGTAGCGTGATTAGTTGAGTTGCAAACCTCAGCTAAAAACCACTTCAATTCGGCCCTCTTTGCGTGAGCGAGGGGCCGACTTGACTACTATTTGCACATCACGCCCGAGAAGTAACAGGCATTCCATCATCTTGGCCTCACTGATCCCACGAAATTTTCCGCGCAACATTTCAGATAGCTTGGGCTGTGACAGACCTAAAATTTCAGACGCCTGAACCTGGGTCAAATGGCGCGCCTTGATGATTTCGCCAATTTTTGCAGCCAACTGGGATTTGACTCGCATTTCATTGGCGTGGGGTGTCCCGAGATCTTCGTAGACGTTGCCGCTGCTTTCTTCGATTTCAATCATTTCAATTCCTTTCGCATAGACGGGCCCTCCTGTAGGAGCGAGCTTGCTCGCGAAGCACTCAAGGACACCGCGTTTATCCATGATTTGCGCGTTATCGTTGACGACCATCGCGAGCAAGCTCGCTCCTACAAAAAACGATGCCTGCACCGCCTTTTGATTTATGCGAAATATACCTATTTAGGGATAATCGTCAATCGATGAATTGGCTCACTCCACCATCGCAAAATCAGCCCGCCCAACCGGATTCGGCGTCGACCCCTTCACATTCATCCCTCGGCCCGGTGCAAACCCGGGGAAGAACACCAACCCCTCCGACTCGAACCGATAGGCCAGCGTCAGGCGCGTGACGTCCAGCACCTCCTGGCGTGCCTCGAAGCGTTGAATGGCATCTACCGAGACTCGGGATTCGCGCGACAGCTCTTCCACACTCCAGCCCAGCATCGCTCGGGCCTGGGCGCAGTGGGCCGGGGTGAATTGGAAGAGGGCAATACGTTCCAGGGTGATTTTCATCGCTTGAGAGGCCATGGTGTTCTCCGGGCTCGAGAGTGTTGGTCAAAATATACTGTGTTTTTGTACAGTTGTTTTTGACCCGGATCAAACGCAATTTTTGATGTGTGCTCTCGACCAGACGGACGGTGATTGTCCTGACTCACCTTGGACTCTGGTTGATCGAATCGAATCATCGTTCGATTTCAGGCTTGGTACAGACAGGTTTTTTCGCAAGAATAGGTGTTCGTACGGTTCGAGCCTTTATGCAGGAGAACGTTATGTCGATCCCTGAAAGTGACTGGAAGAAGTTCAAGGAACTCCACAAACTTGCGCTCGATCGTTTCTGCCAGGGTGTCCTGGCTGATGCCGAGACGATCGCTCAACACAGTGCGCTCTCTGCTCAAGCTAGATATGGAATGCTGTATCGCTTGATGCGTGATCGAGACAAAGACATCGTGCGAATTTTCGACCCCTACAGTCGCTCCAGCGCGTTCAGCTCTTTGAGTATGATGGTCAAGTTCGATTTGTTGACCGACGCGGAGTTGTCGGTGCTTAGTGAAGGGATACGGGAGGTGATTGCAGACATTGTTCGCCAGCCCTACGAGCTTGAATGGGCTGATGAGATTGTCCGGCAGAACTGACAATCCCATTACCAAACTTAACAGAGAACCCTGGATGTTGATCTTCAACTGCACCGAAGCGGCCAGCAAATTCTTCAGTCGTGTACATAAAGGCAAAACAATCACACCGGTGGAGAAACCTCCATTGGCCATCATTGAAGACGATGAGCCTGATGAGTCCACCGAACAGTGGCTGGTCCACGCCGTCACTGTTCAACGCAAACATGTGCTGTTCGCCATCCACATCCCGACCCGTTACTGCATGATCTTCGCTGATGCCAAAAAGGCAGACGTCGAGGGTTTTGTTCAACGCTTTGCTGATCGTTGGATTAGTGGCTTGATCCGCCATGCAGGGCAGTTCGACATCCTTCAGTGGGTCGATGACGAGCCGATGATGGAACGCTTTCAAGAAAGCTGTGGCCAGTTCATCCTGTACCGGCGCAGCCATCGCAGTGCGCAAAAACACATAGATGAAATCGCCTGGATTTTTCAGGATGTCGCGGCTGAACGGGGCTCTTTACCGCCGGACGAGTTTTCGGCAGAGCGGTTCGACGGCGATATGAATGACTGCCCAAGAAACAGCAAAGGCCATAAAGACTATTACTACCCGGATGAGGAAATGATGGCTCACTGGCTACGCCAGTACTGCAGCCTCGAAGAGTCCACTATCCAGACCGCGCTTGATCGACGTATGGAAGTGAAGCGGGAAATATGGGCGCTACAACGGCAATTGGACGCGCACTAAAACAACCCAATGGTTCGAATCACTTGTCCGCCAACCCTGGCGCTTCCCGCACGATAAAGTGATCCAGATTCTCGATGTTGGCGCTGAACACCCCGAACGTCTGCTCGGGGTTTTTCTTGCTCGGCACCTGCTTCAACTCGGGCGTCACGCCATAAAAGAAGCAATACAGTTCCCGACCACTCTCGATGGCGTGCTTGATCTCCTCCAGGAACGCCTTGCGCTTGCGGTAGCTGTCGATCAGCTTTTTGCTCAGGTAGACATTGACCGAGTAAGGCTTCTTCTCGAACCAGACCTTCTTTTCGAAGTCGATGCGAAAGCTCTGGGTGTAGTCCTTGATCTCCTTGATCTTGCCCCAGTAAATCAGCCCTTTGTTGTCTTGCAGATACTCGATCTTCTTGAAAAACGACCCGTAAGGCGCGGTGTGTTCGCCAATCTTCAGCGGCACGCGCTTGAGCAAATCCTTGTCGTCGAAGTTCGACACGAAACACTCCACCGGATGAGCAAAGACGCTGGTCTTGTCCGGTGCCGATTCCCTGCCCGGTTGTTCGATATTACTAGCCGCCTCAGGCGCCAATGGCTCATCCCGAACCACATCGGCAATCACCTCCGGGGTGGATGGCTTACGCACATACTCACGTCGAGTCAGTAACAATTCCGACGGGAAATTTTCCTCGCGGCTGTCATCCGTTTCCGCCTCATCCACACCCGACGCCGGGGTCTTCAAGCTGACATAAGGGCAACCCTCAACATGCCGCGTACTTGGCAGGTTCTTGAAGTGCGGCGTACGTACGTAATTCACATTCTTGGCGTTGAACGTGCCCAGTTCATTAGCCGCATCGAACGCCAGGCGACAGGCATCGTTGGGGCACTGGAAGTGTTCCCTGGTGGAGTCGAAATCCATCGTCTCGTCGAAATTCAGATCCCGCACGTCGTAGATCGACAACTTGTCGTTGAGGCTGAGGCAGTAGGCGAGGTCGAATTTCATGTCGGGTTCCAAGTCCTTTAGATGAACAGCTTCCAGTGATGGCGCATTCGAAGCAATAGCTACACTGAGATCACTTCAATTTCGCCGAGTCTGCACAGTCAATCAAAGAGGGCGGTTCATGAGCCATTCAGATGCTTCGCCCCCTCTCTCGGAGCCGGGCCGGATAGCGCGCCGTGATGAACAGACCGGTTGGCGCCGCTGGCTACCGGGACTGGGCATGCTGCGCGAATACCAATTGGCATGGTTGCGTTACGACATCGTTGCCGGCCTGGTGCTGACCACGATGCTGGTGCCTGTCGGTATCGCCTATGCGGTGGCATCGGGCGTGCCCGGCATTTATGGCCTCTACGCGACCATCGTTCCGCTGCTGTTCTATGCCCTGTTCGGCCCCAGCCGGATTCTGGTGATGGGGCCGGATTCCTCCCTGGTGGCCGTCATTCTCGCGGTCATCATTCCACTCTCCGGTGGTGACCCGCAGCGCGCCGTCGCCCTGGCGGGGATGATGGCGATCGTGTCGGGAGCGGTGTGCATCCTGGCCGGTATGGCGCGCCTGGGTTTTATCACCGAGCTGCTGTCCAAACCGATCCGCTACGGCTACATGAACGGCATCGCACTGACCGTATTGATCAGCCAGTTGCCCAAGCTGTTCGGTTTTTCCATTGAGTCCGAGGGCCCATTGAGAAACATAGGGGCTATCGCCTCGGCGCTGATGGAAGGAAAGGTCAACTGGACCACCTTCACGGTAGGCGGGCTCACCCTGGCGGTGATCCTGCTACTCAAAAGATGGCCGCGACTGCCGGGCATCCTGATCGCCGTGGTAGGCGCGACGGTCGCCGTGGGTGCCCTCGACCTGGCGACACGCGCCGGTGTGTCGGTCCTCGGTTCGCTCCCCCAAGGCTTGCCCGGATTCGCCATCCCCTGGATCACCACCGCCGACATCGTTCCGGTGATGATCGGCGGGTGCGCCGTCGCACTCGTCTCGTTCGCCGACACCAGCGTGCTGTCGCGGGTCTATGCGGCGCGGACCCGAACCTACGTCAACCCGAATCAGGAAATGGTGGGCCTCGGCATCGCCAACCTGGCGGCCGGTTTTTTCCAGGGCTTCCCGATCAGCAGCAGCTCGTCGCGGACACCCGTGGCCGAAGCCGCCGGCGCCAAGACCCAAATGACCGGCGTCGTCGGCGCACTGGCGGTTGCCTTGCTGCTGGTGGTGGCACCGGACCTGCTGCAGCATCTACCGTCCAGCGCCCTGGCGGCAGTCGTGATCGCCTCGGCCATCGGCCTGATCGAAATCACCGACCTGCGCCGGATCTATCGCATCCAGCGCTGGGAATGCTGGTTATCGATCGTCTGCACCGTCGGCGTGGCCGTGTTCGGCGCGATCGAGGGCATCGGCCTGGCCATCGTGATTGCGATCATCGAATTCCTCTGGGACGCCTGGCGCCCGTACTCCGCAGTATTGGGCCGCGCCGACGGGGTCAAGGGCTACCACGACATCAAACGCTACCCCGACGCACACCTGATCCCCGGCCTGGTCCTGTTTCGCTGGGATGCCCCCTTGTTCTTCGCCAACGCCGAACTGTTCAGCGACCGCGTGCTGGACGCTGTCGCGGCTTCGCCCACGCCCGTGCGCTGGCTGGTGGTCGCCGCAGAACCGGTGACCAGCGTCGACGTGACCTCCGCCGACATGCTCGCCGAACTGGACGACACCCTGCACGCGGCGGGTATCGAGTTGTGCTTTGCCGAGATGAAGGATCCGGTGAAGGACAAGCTGAAGCGGTTTGGGTTGTTTGCGCGGCTGGGGGAGACGGCGTTTTTTCCTACGATTGGGACGGCTGTGGATAGTTATGTGGCGAATTATCGGGTGGGTAATGTGGAGGGGGGATGAAGGAGGGGAGGTGGGGCGTTGAGTGGGGGCCGGCAGACCGCTGTGCGAGCCGGTCAGCGATTAACTCAATCTCAGTTCTTACACCGATTCGGCAGACAAATATCTTACTGTGGCGAGGGAGCTGCTCTGAACTGGCCTATTGATTTTGGACACTTCAATCGGGCGATATGATGGCGCCAAAATCTGAGGTGTTTGGATATGCGTAAATCTTATTCGAGTGAGTTCAAACTCAAAGCGACCGCACGCGGTCGCTAATTCGATATGACCTTTCAAGCAGGAACAGGTTCTGGTTTGCTAATGCTGCTTTGTAGTTTAGTAGACTCGTACTCCCGAACCCGGGTGGATGCCACGCCGAACACTACAGATGCAATTTTGCTCGCTAGCAAGGGCGGCACCGCGTTCCCGACCTGGTGAAACTGCTTCGTCCTGTTACCTTGGAAAAAATAGTTGTCAGGGAAGGTCTGAAGTCGTGCGGCTTCCCTAACTGTCAGACTCCGGCACTGCTTCGGGTCGTAATGGATGAAGTAATGGCCGTCCTTCGAAATATGGCTTGTCACAGTTGTTGCCGGTTGGTCCTCCAACTGCACTCTGAAGCGATCGCTGAACTTGCCTGTTTCCCAATTCTTGTGGGCTGGGGCCAGTCCTGAGAGCTTGAATTGTTGATGGCCTTTTGGGGACGTTTTGTAGGCCCGCGCGTAAACACTGGCAAACATGTACCTCCTCAAGTCCGAAAGCATGTGTCCCCGAGCATCATGGTTCAACCAGTATTCCAAGTTTTCGTCGCGATACCAACGGTCCAACTCATCTATACCTGTCCTGCCGTCGTTTTTCCTGCGAGGTACTCGTAGTGCGCCGACCTCATATGCTGAGGAGAATATGCCGTCCCACGTAATTTTCATTTCGGAGGCGAGCTTCGGCTCTGCACCGGGATCAACCTCTTTCCTGAGTTCGTCCAATTGATCCATAACGACTTTGTACCAAGCCTCACTGTCGTCCTGTTGTTTGGTGAGCCGGCTTCGAAGATTAGGGAGGTCATCGATTGCATGCTTGGTACTGACTTCGCGTGAGAACGGAATGCGTTCGTGATCTGGCACGCAACCTTGCTCGTCCAGCGCGATACCTAGAAGAATTACACGATGCCGTGCCTGGGGAATTCCGTGCTCCTCAGCTCTGATAATGAATCCACGAGGATCCACCTTGTCAACATCATCGCCGGGGTCGAAGGACTGTCCGGTTACCAGAGAGCAGATGCGGTATTTCTTTCCCGGTGTTGCGTCACCTAATGCTTTGTGAGGGTCGGTGAGGTCTTGGAGAATCTGAGTGAAAATACCTTCTCCACCGACTTTAGAGGAGAGGATTCCTTTGACGTTTTCCATCACGAAAACGGTAGGCTGTCGCTCTTTGATAATCCGGAGGTATTCCTTGTATAGAAAGTGGCGATGATCGTTTTCAGCGCTGTAGTTCGCTTTGCCTAGGTTGCGGGAGCGGCCAACGAGCGAGTAGGCCTGACATGGCGGGCCGCCGTAAGCACCCAAGGTCGGTCTCTATCAAGTTTCTCTTCGAGTATCTGGTCCAGCTCCAAATCGCCTGCTTTCGACCCCAGCGTTATGCATCGGGCTTCGGCTTCGGCTTCGAGCCATTGAGGCTCACTAGCGGCAGAAAAGGGACTTTGGCTATGGCCATTGCAAAAATCGTAGTAATCAGACAGGCGACCGGGATTCTTCAGCTTTAGAAGTCTGTAGAACGCTCTGAGCCTAAGAGTCTCGCGAGCTACAGGGTCCATCTCGGCAGAAACCACGATCTCAAACCGTTGTCCATTACCAGAAGACGCGAAGCCTTCACCTAGGCCGCCAGGACCGGCGAAAAGATCAACGATCTGGATAGGTTTCGAAAGCTCAGTGTCGCAATCGAAAGCAGTGTCTCGCTCTAACAGTAAATTCATTTGGGGTTCTGTCATGGACATCGTCAGTAAAGAAGTCAGGTCTCGCATGATGGCTACTATCCGCGGCATCAACACATCCCCTGAGATGAAGGTCCGCAAGCTGTTGCATCGGCACGGCTTTCGGTATCGACTACATTCCAAGGAGCTTCCAGGCCGGCCGGACGTTGTGCTTCCACGTTACGACCTCTGCATTTTCGTTCAGGGTTGCTTTTGGCACAGACATCCTGGCTGTAGATATGCCACAACTCCCAAGACCCGGGAGGAGTTCTGGCAGACAAAGTTCGACCAGAACGTAAAGCGTGACCTCAGGAACAAAGCCGAGCTTCTGCAGCGGGGATGGCGCGTTTTCGAGCTTTGGGAGTGCGGTATCCGCGGGCCGGAAGCAGAAATAAACTGGCTTCTTGAGGCTGTGCAGGATTGTAATCAAAAATACGTCTCATGGCCCACCTTTCCTAATCGATGTGATTGATGAGTTGATGCTGGTCAATGGGCGGCAAGCTTAACCTTTCCGGCAATTGAGGTCTTACCTTAGGAGAGGGGCTCTGCGGTAGAAGCGACGAGTAGTGACGGGATATTTCTTTAGCCTCTGGTAAAGGCGTCCAATTGTCGGCGACTGTCCTGGTTTTTTCTGTGTTAGCCGATGAGGCTTTTTTATAGAAAATCAATGAGGATAATGTCTGACTCAATTGAATACTAAGCCTACAATTTTTCTCTCTTCTTCTAGTAGGCCGATATTCTCTATTCGTTCAAGAAGATACTTTAGTGCGTTTCGCTCGTTAGATGTCAAATCAAACTCTGATGCTAGTAAAGACTTTAGCGCAGAATTAGATTTGGGAGAAAGTAAGTTCCAGCGTTTTGCTTCATCTAATACTCGTGTGGCCGCCGCAATTAGCGCGGTAGAGGTCACCCCGTTGAAAGTCGAGTTTTCTAAAGGCGTTACATCAAAGGAGTTGGCGCTAGAAGTGACCACGTCGCTACCTTTTATAGAAGTTGCTACGGGGGTTTCGAAGATCGTGTCAAGAACGACAGCTAAGTTTTCGGCTGGAAGTTCATCCAGACATCTGACTTCATTTTTCACGCGAATCTGAAGCATCGCCCGCCGGGTGAGGCTTTCCATAGATCCTTTGCCGTGATGTAACGATGCTCGAACCCACGCTTCAGCTATTCCAAGAGCCAGTACAGGATTACCGCCTAGGCTAGGTCGTTCAGTAATCTGCACAAATGCATCCTCGGAAAGTTTTTCAAGTAGACCCCATCGGTCGAAGCTTGCCTGACCTCTATCAAACAACTTTCCGCGCATCCAGAGTCTCTGAAATGTGTTGCGTACACCGCCGAGATATCTCTCAGGCGAGTCACCGAATCGCCAGTTCGCAATGTCGGGAGCCGCAACAATTGCTATAAAAGCCCACACGTCATCCCTGAGGGCTTCTCCGCTTGCTAGTACACTCTGATCCGCCAGCCATGCGGCGGCCTGCGCGTCAAAGTTCGACAGTTCAGCCCTTGTGCCTTTGCGGTCATATCCATTGTTTTTCGCGATATGCAGGATACCCATGCGGATTTCTTCAAGATGTTTTGAAGAGATCGGGCTTCCGCCAGTTGGAGTGAATCTGACAGCTTCTGGAAGTTCGTTGGCATTAAATCCGGACCATTGGCGCGGCCCATTGTGCAAGTATATCTCCAGCAATCGTTCCGCTGCTGGCGCCGGAAGTCTAGGCAGTAAAGTAATCATTCATTTATCTCCGAGATCTGCTAGCGCCACAAGTGAAGCGCGGAATATCCCGGGCCTATTGTCAAATACGGATTTTATGAAGTTTGTGTCTTTGCCTGGCCATGCCTTTTTTAGCCACGAGGAAGCTTGTGCTGCCAGTGATCCAGGTTCTGGGGAGTTGAACAGATCGTTCACTTCTGGATCCGTTATCAAACGCTCGCAAACCTGCCCCATTACATCGGCCATTAGCATTTGAATCATCATCGGGTCCTCATCTTGAATTCTTTCAATGAACTCAGTGTGCGTCGAGTTCAGGTAAAGCCGAATCGCCCCATGAAAATCGCGAGACCATTCACGTGGAGACCAATATAGGTACCAGGGTGCAGATGAAGCGACTAGGTCTCCAAGCAAAACTTGCATGTCTCCAATTTCGATTGGAAAACGAGGTTCCTCTCCTTCAAGCCTCATCCGAATTCGATCTGACCAGAGTTGATCCCCTAGCCGCGAAGGAGAGAGACGTGAAGGGACAGATATTGAGGACGCTAAAGTTATCCTAGTGTTGATGTCGAGAACAGTCGAGAGCGTCTCGCCCCCTATCTCAAAATCGAACTCCACGAACCAAGGCTCTGCTTCTAAAGTGCGACTTTCGCGAGACAATATTAAGCGTGGCAGCCGACCCTGACCTGTACCGATTCTAACTGTCGCGAAAAAACGCAGGTCTCTGAGATCAATGTTCAAATCTGCAGCGGCGATAGATGGGTCTATTGCTATTCGGCGACGCAGGCGAATGGAGGAAGCGGCATCCCAGTTCTGCAGATATTCTTCAACTGGAGCCCACTCGGACTCGTTGAGAGAAATTAACCACGGGGAAGCGACCACTGCAGATTCTGAGAGGGTCAAAAAAGGAAATGCGATACGACTCACCGGTTACTCTCCGTCAGTACGTCCGCGTCAGCGATTACCGCGCAATCGGAAGGTATCTGCACTCGAATCTCGTACAGTCCATCTGCGCCGTTGATGGTAAGTTCGCCTCCCTCTGAGAACTGGATGCCGTCTGATGAACAGATTGACAATACTTTGGCAGTAGGCAGTGCGACATCCGACTCAATCGACCGACCTCCATCTACGGCAACCGCCGCAGTTGCGGTCAAAATGCTTCCACTACGAGTAGAATTCTGGCGGACCTCTGTAATGAAAACGGCCACGGTCTCCCCCTCTGTAGCTTCAAGACGGATGAAGTTCGGTGCACTAGCTCGAGCGCGGGCGAGTGTTACACGCCCTCCAGATGTATTGCCTCGCTTTCTCCCTGCTCCATCCCCGTTGACTCCTTCAAGTGCAGACCCCATACGACCCGCAAGTTTGGCGAGAGGAGGGCCGGATCGAGGGCGTGGCGTTCCTCCAGGCGAACTCAACCCCATATCTGCGGCATGGGCGCGTAGATCTCGAAGAGCAACGTTCACAAGTGTCTTCGGTATGCCTTTCGGCAGGTTTTCAGGAATCCAGTCATCATGAGCAGGAGGCTCTGACTCAGCAAAGGCCGATTCGACATACTCTTCATCGCTGGTGATGAAAACTCCAGCCCACTCAAGTCGTTCATCAGGCAACGCTGTGCCCAGTAGATATTTAACGACAAGTTCAACTGGGCGCATGAGTGCGATATGTTGGGAAACTGTAGGGAATAAGCTGTCCTCATCTTCTACAAGCAGGCGCCTAGATGTCCGTAAGCCCTTCTCAATGGCAAGCGTTCCAACCTTGATTTGAGACTTGGTTGCTGATAGCGATCGGACGTCATTCCCTTTACCGGAGCGTGCCGCGCGCATTGCTTTTGAAAAAAGATCTAAGGGGGGGAAGTCCTCAGGAGCTGGGATCTTAATTTCCACGCCATCCAACTCAAAGCGTAAGTCAAACTTATGTGAGGCTGGCGTGTCCCGCATCATGCGAGGCCAGAAGTTCCATAAGACGGCTCCAATCACTTTGTTGCCCACAGTCTGGAGGTCTTCACCATCCATCATGAAGTCTAGGATCATGATCGACGTGCCAGTTTGATCGGGTCGTCTGTCTGGCAATCCCAATGCCAAGGCAAGAGCTTGAGCGTCCGCACCAGTCAATGGGTCCACTATTCCATCTTCTGGATCCGGTATGCCCCACCAATGACGTCCGGTGAAGTGTTGTGACATGGAATTGTCCGGGATTTCGAAAGAAGGTCCCACATGACAACCGATGATCCGGCGTCCTTCCATCCCGGCCGCATGCGGAAGTGTATCCACGATGATGGTACTGCAGCAGCTAGCACGGTAGAGCGCTATTTTCCCAAAACCATAAGTGCCGCCACCTTGCACGGTGTTTCTTGCTGCACCTATATTTCGCAGAAAGTTTATAAATTGAGTATCTTCAGTCCCCAAAGGAATTCGATCTGAACGGGTTGGTCCGCCGAGCCCTATGGTACGAAAATCGCAAATTTCCATCACAATAAGTTCTTTTTGTGAAAGCGAATTTCGAAGGGCTGTTCGCGATTGCTCGGCGGCAGGTAGGGACATTAGAACTTTGGACTCAAGAGTCAATCGTTGACTCTCTGTAAGTCGACGAATTCTTATTTCTATCTCGGGACCAATCCCGAGCTTTGCAGCATCAGCGATGTTTTGTAAGGACTCACGGATTACCGTCTGGAGCGGATCGAGTGTGGGCGCTCCAAGAAGGCGGCGAATATTATCACCGATGTTTCCGGTTGAACCAAAAGGCTCCGAGAAAAGCTCCAATGGCTTTATAGGCATCCACTAAGCTCCCTCTCGATCGTTCTATAAGTGTTGTCAGGGCTCAGGAAGTGAGAAGCGAACGAGAGATCAACCGCATAGGTAATGGAGGATACACCTGCGTGTACTACTCCGGTGGAGAGCATTGATGAGGTCAGACGTGGAAATCCATCCCTGACTTCGTAAAGAGATTCGGATTGAATCCGGAAGGAATGGCGGTTCCATCGAGGTTTGTCAAAGTCCTCGCATCCAATTGCGGCGAGTAGGCTTCGAAGCTCATTAGGTTCATCTGCTTTCTTCAGGGCGCTTGTAGCTAGGCCACAAATGCTGAGGCTTCCGCCAAATATAGGCTCCAATACCAAATGCAGAAGATGAAGGCTCCCATCGCCCGGAAGTTCCAGTTGGTCAAGACCGTTTATTACGATGGTTGGATTTCCTGCTCGGGCTGTCGACTTGATCTCAAGTGAAACACTGCCCCTGCGGAAATCATGCCTATCACCAGATGGGCCGCTCCATGCTCGCCATCCTGCAGCGCAAAGGTCCAATAGACGGTTGAGAATTAATAGTTCTCCTACCAGGCCAACAACTATATTAGGTGTAACCTCCTTCTCATTTGATTGCATCAGGAGGGAGCGAAAATCCTCAAACGTGGACTCGATGGCGGAAATGCAGCTGACACCGGTGGCAACTCTGGCAAGCATTTCATCAACAAATTCGGCGAATACAGTATCTAGCTCCCTTGAGAGACAGACTAAATCAATGAACCTGACTGAGTGTCCTTTATGGGTAAAACAAGATACGGTTAATGATAGGGCGTCTGCCGTACCTGAGCGCGAAAGCGTTTCGCGCTCACTTAACGGAAGAAGAACTCGAGGTTCTTCGTTTGGACCCAGCGCGAGGCGTACTCTTCCCGCTGGAGTGATGACGTCGGTAGGAATTGTGCGAATCTCAAAGTCACCACCAATGTCGCCACCACTACGTAGCACTCCCCACATGTTTTTAGCAGTCATATGCACGTACTCACTTAACGCCTGCTGCTTCAACCTGGGAAGCCTCTTCCGTCGCTATGGCCTCGATGTCTTCAGCAGATAGTGCCTTCAACTCGACAGAGACATAGCTACCGCTTTCGGTAACCGAGCCTGGAAAAACGATTCCGTAAGCCAGTATGTCGTGGTCGGCGTTCAAAAGCCTGCGCAGAGTGCCCTCTTTTGTTGGTTTGGAGAGCCTATCGATAACGTAAAGTAGTAGAAGAGGTACTTCGCCTACAGCCTCGCGTCTGAGGTCCTTTAGTTCATCCCAACTATGGTCACTTGCAGCGATGTCCGAGCAATCAGAAAGGATGTCTTGCTTTGACATCAAGGCTTTGATGTCAGCATCGCCAGTACCGTCAAGTCTGGAGCGCTTAACCATGATGATGTCCCCTGCACTACCGAGAGTCTCATTTGATTTCTCTCCTACTGCGGGCTCGATGATGGCTATGTTCCATTTGGCCAGTCTAGTATCGTCTCCACCAATGAATGGTAGAAGTATTTGGCGACTCAGGTCAGCATGAGTTACGTGCGTTTCATATGTTTCCAGAAAACGTTGGATCGAAGATTTAGGAACATCACGCCACACTCGCTTTCTACTTGCGGCAGCATCTTCATCTCGAAGCTGAAGTGCGTCTGCGCGGCTGACCAACTCAGCGGCGGCTCCCCAGTTCTTGCGAAGCTGCGCAATGTTCTTATGTTCGAAACGGAATGTTTGTCGGTGGGTGCCCCAGTAACTTACAGCGCATCGGCGAGCGGCCCGCATCTTGGTGGCTGCTGTAATAGCCATACCAGGAATCGAACGAATGCGAACTGCAATCTGCATTGGCGTTAACTCGCAGAGCCGGTACTGTTTGATGTCGTTGCGGATTTCTTGCTCGATAGAGGCAAGCTCGCGAAATCGAAGCTTCAATGATTCTGGTATCCATATCCGCGGCAGGTCTTCGTAGTCGGGCCTGAAACCGAACCAGCGACCCATCTGCAGAAGCGTATCGTATTGGTCAGCAGTACGGAGGAAAAAGCTGACCGTTAGGCCTTCGAGAGTCAGCCCCCGCGCGAGAATAGATCCCCCCACAACAATGTATGTCTTTGGGGTATGAGTGTAGTCAATCCTATCTTCACTCCCTCCGTTCTCTATTGGAAATTCCAGCGTTTTAAGTACCTTCGGCATTATGTCGAAAATATGTTCAATGCTAACTGGAGTAGCATCTGTGATATCCGCTGGAAGCCGCCCTTGCTCCTCGGCCCAGATTTGCTCGATCTGCTGTCCAACGGCACTACTTCGGTTGAGGAGTGCCTTTCGGTGTACATCTATCCAGCCTTCGATCAAAGCTGAGACCCGCTCATGAGCTGTAACATAGGCTGAGGTGTGAACGAGCATTGTCATATGCTTGTTCGCGTGCCCACGAAAATGCCGGGCCGCGCAACACGCGAGAAAATAAAGAATTGATCGTCTTAAGCTCTCGGTCATTGAAGGCTGAAAATCCTCTCTCTCTCGCATGCTACGCGGCTGAAGCAGTGCTATTTCTTCAGGAGGTATTTCCCGAATCATATCGAGGCCTTCTTCCTCAGGGAGCACGTTTTCTGGATCTAATGGAGGCTTACCGAAGAGCCTCTCGGTGCCAAAGTATGATGCGGGTAGCGGCAGGGCGGTAATGAAATCCCGAGGATAAAGATCGTCCAGCTGTTGACCTTCTTGCCGATATGGATCAATGAGTACGTTCGCGAACGGGGTTGCGGTATAGCCCACGTAGGTTACAGCAGGAAGAAGGGAGAGGATCTCCCGAATTCGTTCGTTGATGACAGTGGTTTCTAACTCGCTACGCGCCGCGTTAACGCTGGCCTGATCACACTCGTCGTCAATGACGAGAATTCGTAGCTTAGCCAGTACGGCGGGCATCGTCCGCTCTATCGCGAGCTTCAGTTGTCCAAGTGGCGAAACGTTCTTTTTAATTACGGCCAGTTGTGCCTTGTCTGTGTGTGACAAGAAACCACCTTGTGGCGGGGCTCTGAAATCTCTATCTAGGTCGTTCGGCGTGAGAACCTGCCAGTTAAGCGGATTGCGAGAAACTAGATCATCGAAAAATCTTAGTTGGGTCTGATATCTAAGCGTGTTGGTCAGACCTGCGAGCACAATCACAGTGTTGTACCCAGCGTCCAGTGCCTTCGCTATCGTAGCAGTCATGTTCGCGGTTTTTCCGGACTGTACGTAACCTAGAACTAAACCACGACAGGAAAATTGCTGCTGTTTAGGGCTTTCAAGTAGAGAGACGACCTCATTGGAGGCGTCATTGATACCTTCAACGTCTTCTTCATCCCAGCCCTTGCCGTTGACGAGATACCCTCGCACTGCTGGCCAGTGGAGATCAGAGGGCTTGGGTCCAAAATACCATTGCGGGCGCTTTTTGATAACGGAATAGCGATGAAGGATTTCGATTTGTTCAAATTGAAGGGCTACTAGTGACTTCGCCTCCTCGATTTCAGCGTGGAGTATGGTTGCCAGCCCGGGGCTGAGGGTGTCAAGTTCCTGACGTACCGATTCTACCGCTCCATCTAGGTCGGTAAATCTAGACATCGCCTGCGAAATGCGCTCATGTAACTTGTCAACTTGCGGCCCTGGCATAATGGCTCCATGATATTGCGTCTCAAGGTTGTTGCAATGTACATCGCGTTTTCGAACGGTGCAATTGGTCTATCGTAGTGTAGTGGTCTAATGAAACCG
>NZ_AKJG01000112.1 GCF_000282455.1 Pseudomonas sp. GM74 | reverse complement strand
GGGGCGAGCGTTTTTTTGGTTATTTTTTTTTAGGCGCTTGTAAAAAAAGTGACTCGCCGTAAGGGCGAAACCATAAGCCGCCGTTACCAAAAAAACGGATATGTACACAGTCAACAAAAGACAGGCCGGCTATCAGGCCGCCATCGCGAGCAAGCTCGCTCCCACAGTAAATCGGTACATCCGCAAAATTCAGGTCGATTAACGCACAATAAAAAAGTGCCCCGATCTCTCGACCGGAGCACTTCATAAAACATCGCCAGCTATATCAAAGCATCAAGACTTAGTGCGATACCGCCCCGCTCGCCCCAAGGCCAGTCTGCGAACGAACAAACTGCGGGAAGAACAACGCCCGCTCATTGTCAGCCGCAGTGGACTTGTCGGTAACCGAGAAGAACCAGATCCCGATAAAGGCAATCATCATCGAGAACAGCGCCGGGTACTCATACGGGAAGATGGCCTTCTCGTGATGCAGGATCTGCACCCAGATGGTCGGACCAAGCACCATCAGGCCCACGGCACTGACCAGCCCCATCCAGCCGCCGATCATCGCACCGCGGGTGGTCAGCTTCTTCCAGTACATGGAAAGCAGCAGTACCGGGAAGTTGCAGCTTGCCGCGATGGAGAACGCCAGGCCCACCATGAACGCAATGTTCTGGCTCTCGAACAGGATACCCAGGCCAATGGCCAGCACCGCCAGGGCGATGGTGGTGATTTTCGAGACGCGGATCTCGTCCTTCTCGTTGGCCTTGCCCTTCTTGATCACGCTGGCGTACAGGTCGTGGGACACCGCCGAAGCACCGGCCAGGGTCAGACCGGCAACCACTGCCAGAATGGTCGCGAACGCCACCGCCGAGATGAAGCCCAGGAAAATACTGCCGCCCACCGCGTTGGCCAGATGCACCGCCGCCATGTTGTTACCGCCCAGCAAGGCGCCAGCAGCATCTTTGAAGGCCGGGTTGGTGCTAACCAGCAGGATCGCGCCGAAGCCGATGATGAAGGTCAGGATGTAGAAGTAGCCAATGAAGCCGGTTGCGTACAACACGCTCTTGCGGGCTTCCTTCGCGTCACTCACGGTGAAGAAGCGCATCAGAATGTGTGGCAGGCCAGCGGTACCGAACATCAGCGCCAGACCAAGGGAGAACGCCGAAATCGGATCCTTCACCAGACCGCCCGGGCTCATGATCGCTTCAGCTTTCGGGTGAACCTTGATTGCCTCGGAGAACAGCATGTTGAAGTCGAAGTTGACGTGCTTCATCACCATCAGTGCCATGAAGGAAGCACCGGACAGCAGCAGCACAGCCTTGATGATCTGCACCCAGGTGGTCGCCAGCATGCCGCCGAACAACACGTACAGGCACATCAGGATACCGACCAGGATCACCGCAACGTGGTAATCGAGACCGAACAGCAGCTGGATCAGCTTGCCGGCACCCACCATTTGCGCGATCAGGTAGAACGCCACTACCACCAGCGAACCGCAAGCGGACAGCGAGCGGATCTGGGTTTGCCCCAGGCGATAGGACGCCACGTCGGCAAAGGTGTATTTACCCAGGTTACGCAGGCGCTCGGCAATCAGGAACAGAATGATCGGCCAGCCCACCAGGAAGCCGATCGAATAGATCAGGCCGTCGTAGCCGGAGGTGAATACCAGCGCGGAAATACCCAGAAAGGACGCTGCCGACATGTAGTCACCGGCAATCGCCAGGCCGTTCTGGAAACCGGTGATCTTGCCGCCGGCGGCGTAGTAGTCGGCTGCAGAGTTATTACGCTTGGAAGCCCAGTAGGTGATGCACAGGGTGGCACCGACGAAGGCGACAAACATCACGATCGCCGACACGTTAAGCGGTTGCTTCTGCACGGCACCGGTCAGGGCGTCAGCCGCCCAGGCGCCAGGTGCGAAAGCTGCGATACTCAAAAGAGCCATTAGACGGCGGATCATTGCTGAGCCTCCTTGAGAATCGCATTGTTCAGGTCGTCGAACTCGCCGTTGGCGCGTCGTACGTAGATACCGGTCAGGATGAAGGCCGAGACAATCAGCCCGACACCGATCGGTATGCCCCAGGTAATCGAGGACTCAGGGCTGATTTTCGCCCCCAGCACCTGCGGCCCGTAGGCAATCAGAAGGATGAATCCGGAGTAAAGCCCTAGCATGATCGCCGAAAGAATCCAGGCGAATCGTTCCCTCTTGCTAACCAGCTCCTTGAAGCGCGGGCTGTTTTGAATCGAGAGGTAAATGCTGTCGTTCATTGTTTTTATCCTCGCAGCACAGATTTAGTTGGAACGGTATCCACTCTATGCGGCTGCGGGGCAGGTTCCAGACGACCTTAGTCTTAGAACCACATGACGTATTCGCCAATCTCCAGCACGTACAAAATAAATGTGGGAGCGGGCTTGCTCGCGAAGGCGTCATGTCAGTCAACTTTCAGTCAACTGACAGACAGTATTCGCGAGCAAGCCCGCTCCCACAGGTTAAAGCGAGGTCGACTGTTACTTGGTCCAGGCAGCCACACGCTCAGGGTGTTTGGCGACCCAATCCTTCGCCGCGGCTTCAGGCTTGGCACCGTCCTGAATCGCCAGCATCACCTGGCCGATTTCATCCTTGGATTCCCACTGGAAGTTCTTCAGGAACCTGGCCACTTCCGGCGCCTTGGCTTCCAGCCCCTTGCTGCCGATGCTGTTCACGGTTTCAGCCGCGCCGTACACGCCTTTCGGGTCTTCGAGGAAGCGCAGTTTCCACTTGGCGAACATCCAGTGCGGCACCCAACCGGTCACTGCGATGGATTCGTTCTTCTTCTCGGCACGGGTCAGCTCGGCGATCATGCCGGCGCCGGAACTGGCCTTGAGTTGATAACCGGTCAGGTCGTAGTCCTTGATCGCCTGATCGGTCTTGAGCATCACGCCTGAACCGGCGTCAATGCCGACGATGCGGTTCTTGAAGGTGTCGTCGGTCTTGAGGTCGTCAATGGACTTGGCCTTGACGTACTCCGGCACGATCAGGCCAATTTTCGCGTCCTTGAAGTTCGGGCCGTAGTCGACGACCTGATCCTTGTTCTTCGTCCAGTACTCACCGTGGGTCACCGGCAGCCAGGCCGACAGCATGGCGTCGAGTTTGCCGGTGGCCACGCCCTGCCACATGATCCCGGTAGCGACGGCTTGCAGCTTCACGTCATAACCGAGTTTCTGCCTGATCACTTCAGCCGCCACGTTGGTCGTGGCGACACTGTCCGACCAGCCGTCGACGTAACCAAGCGTCACGTCCTTGCCAGCGGCGCTCGCCACGGCCGAACTGATCGCCAGCACCAAAGCCGCACCTGCGCCCAAGAGTCGTCGCATCTTCATCGTTACTTCCCCGAAAGTGCTGCACTCGACGGATGCCGAGTCGCTTAAACGTATTGTTATGGTGCACAGCGCCCCCATCACGCCCACCGCAAACTCGTTCGAACATCAGCGGAGTACTGACACTTGCGATAATCAACCTGACGCTCTTGGCGACCTGCTCTGCCAGCGACCTCAAGGCATCGAGAAACGACATCAGAAAGCCATTAATCCTCAGCGCTACAAACACCCCCTTCCAATCCGCTCGAACTTTGCATGTCAAAATCATGCAGGCCACCAGACACGCGGCAAATGCAGGTAACATGCGCCGCTTTGTTCCCACACGGCCTGACCATGTCCGCGACCTCCCGCTTCCCTTTTGCTGCTTATCTATTCGCTTGCCTGCTCGGGCTGTTTGCCCTTGTCGGCTTCTGGTACGGCCTCGGCAAACCGGTGATCCTGCCGGACGTCGCCAGCACAACGCACAAGTTGCAATGCGCCTCATACACCCCATTCGATAAAGACCAATCGCCGTTCGACGTGCCATTCAACTTGCGCCCCGAGCGTATGGATGCCGACCTCGCGCTGCTGTCCAAAAGCTTCGAATGTATCCGCACCTATTCCATGACCGGCCTGGAAGCCCTGCCGGATCTGGCGCGCAAGCATGGCTTGAAATTGATGATCGGCGCCTGGGTCAACAGCAACCCGGTGGACACCGAGAAAGAAGTCGACCTGTTGATCGCCTCGGCCAACGCCAACCCGGATGTGGTGAGCGCGGTGATCGTCGGCAACGAAACCCTGCTGCGCAAGGAAGTCACCGGTGCGCAACTGGCGAAGCTGATCAATAAGGTCAAGAGCCAGGTCAAACAGCCTGTCACCTACGCCGACGTCTGGGAGTTCTGGCTCAAGCATCCGGAAATCGCCCCCGCCGTGGATTTCCTGACCATCCACTTGCTGCCGTACTGGGAAGATGATCCTTCGAACATCGACGCCGCCCTGCAACACGTGGCCGACGTACGCAAGGTGTTCGGCAACAAGTTCGCGCCCAAGGATGTGCTGATCGGCGAAACCGGCTGGCCAAGCGAAGGTCGCCAGCGCGAGACAGCCCTGCCGAGCCGGGTCAACGAAGCCAGATTCATTCGCGGTTTTGTCGCCATGGCCGAGCAACAGGGCTGGCACTACAACCTGATCGAAGCCTTCGACCAGCCCTGGAAACGCGCCAGTGAAGGTGCGGTCGGTGGTTACTGGGGACTGTTCGACGCCGATCGCCAGGACAAAGGCGTGCTGGCGGGCCCCGTGACAAACGTACCGTACTGGTCGCAGTGGCTGGCGGTGGGTGGCTTGATCTTCATCGGTACCTTGCTGCTCGGTGGCCGGGTCCGCACGACGCGCTCGGCACTGGTGCTGCCCCTGCTCGGTGCGCTGGCGGCGTGCTCGATTGGCGCCTGGGGCGACCTGGCACGAGTCACCACTCGCTTCACCAGTGAATGGCTGTGGGTCGGGTTGCTGACCGTGCTGAATCTGCTGGTGCTGGCCCATGCCGCGCTGGCATTGAGCCCTCGTGGCGGTTGGCGTGGACAGGCTTTCAACCTGCTGGAACGCCGCGCTGGCTGGCTGGTTGCAACGACAGGTTTCGCGGCAGCCGTAATGATGCTGGAACTGGTGCTCGATCCGCGTTATCGCAGCTTCCCGAGTGTCGCGTTCATTGTGCCTGCGCTGGTATATCTGTGCCGCCCGGTGAACGTGCCGCGCCGCGAGATTGCATTGTTGACCTTCATCATCGGTGCCGGTATTGCACCGCAGCTGTACCGCGAAGGATTGCAGAACCAGCAGGCCTGGGGCTGGGCGCTGGTGAGTGTGTTGATGGTGGCTGCGTTGTGGCGTTGCTTGCGGGTTCGCAAGGTTTAATTTTCATCAACCTTGCTGGCCTCTTCGCGGGCAAGCCCGCTCCCACAAGGATCTTTGTCGTACACAAATTCTGTGTTCACTGGACAACCCTGTGGGAGCGGGCTTGCCCGCGAAGGCTGACTATCAGGCGCTACGAGAAGCCCTGACCAACCGCAACCCCGCAATCACCACCGCAAACACCGCCAGCGTCGTGTTGTACAACGCCAATGCCGGAAACCCGAACACCAGCGCCAGCACCGCCAGCCACCACCCTGCCCGCCCCGGAACAACGAAGCCGACAATCGCAGCCGCCAACGCAGCCCATCCCAGCACTGCGAAGTGAATCATCAGCCCCAGGTTCGATCGCACCTGGCATTCCCAACGATTCGCCTCATCCACGCAAATGCCGACCCACTGCGCATCCTCCATGAAGCCATAACGCGCGCCATAACTGGCGGCCAGCCAGGCAGGCAGCAAAAAAAGCAGAAGGATCACGGGCAGGCGGCGGGACATGAAACACTCCAATTGGCGAAAAACGGCGGCCAGCTTAATCGCCCTCAAGGGTTTCGCAAGCGATAACAACTGTTAACTGGTCATTCAATCGCTGCAAAGTGTATCGTCCAGCTACTATTACTTCGAAATCAGGCCAGTTTGGTGCCGAGGGTTGGCACTTTGGCGCAAATCCGGTGGTCATAGCCTGCGAAATTCATTTGGCACCTTCTTCTAAGGGATTTAGTCATGCTCCGTTCCTTGCGCTTCGCTGCCCTGTTTGGCGGCCTTATATTGAGTGCGTCCGCGCTGGCGGTCGACATTGACGCCGCCAGTTATGGCTACCCCCTGACCAACCCGTTCGAGGCGACCATCGCGACCACGCCACCGGACCTGCGCCCGGAGTTACCCCTGGACGATGACATCGATCAGACGGTGCGTAGCGTCACCCTGCGTCCGGAACGGGCGTTCGAATTGCCGGACAATTTCTGGGCGGTCAAGAAACTCGACTACCGCATTGCCACGCAGGATCACGCCGCACCGCTGATTTTCCTGATCGCCGGTACCGGCGCGCGCTATGACAGCACCCTGAACGAATACCTGAAGAAGCTCTATTACAAAGCCGGCTACCACGTGGTGCAGTTGTCATCGCCCACCAGCTACGACTTCATGAGTGCCGCCTCGCGCTTCGCCACACCAGGTGTTTCCAAGGAAGACGCCGAAGATCTGTACCGGGTGATGCAGGCCGTGCGGGCACAGAACCCGAAAATGCCGGTCACCGATTACTACCTGACCGGATACAGCCTGGGCGCACTGGATGCCGCTTTCGTTTCGCACCTGGACGAAACCCGCCGCAGCTTCAACTTCAAGAAAGTCCTGCTGCTCAACCCGCCGGTCAACCTCTACACCTCGATCACCAACCTCGACAAGCTTGTGCAAACGGAAGTCAAGGGCATCAACTCCAGCACTACATTCTATGAACTGGTACTGAACAAACTGACCCGCTACTTCCAGCAGAAGGGCTACATCGACCTCAATGACGCCCTGCTCTACGACTTCCAGCAGTCCAAGCAGCACCTGACCAACGAGCAGATGGCCATGCTGATCGGCACCTCGTTCCGCTTTTCGGCGGCCGACATTGCCTTCACTTCGGACCTGATCAACCGTCGCGGCCTGATCACCCCACCCAAGTTCCCGATCACCGAGGGCACCAGCCTCACGCCATTCCTCAAGCGCGCGCTGCAATGCGACTTCGACTGCTACATCACCGAACAAGTGATCCCGATGTGGCGCGCCCGCACCGACGGTGGCAGCCTGCTGCAACTGATTGACCAGGTGAGCCTGTATGCGCTGAAGGACTACCTGCACGAAAGCCCGAAGATCGCGGTCATGCACAACGCCGACGACGTGATCCTCGGTCCTGGCGACCTCGGTTTCCTGCGCAAGACCTTCGGCGATCGCCTGACCGTTTACCCGCTGGGCGGCCATTGCGGCAACATTAACTACCGCGTCAACAGCGACGCCATGCTGGAGTTCTTCCGTGGCTAAATATCTCCTGCTTTTGGCAGCGTTACTCTGCGCAGGCGTCGCCAATGCCGACAACAGCAAAGCCAATGCCCCCGTGGTCGTCGACAGCGATGGCTTCAAGGAGCCGCTGAGCAAACTCAAATTCAACCCGGGCCTGGATCAGCGCGAGTTCGAGCGTTCGACCCTCAGCGCGCTGGCCGTCTACGATCCGCTGGAGGAGTGGAACCGGCGCGTCTATCACTTCAACTACCGCTTCGACCAATGGGTGTTCCTGCCGGTGGTCAATGGTTACCGCTACGTCACCCCGAGCTTTCTGCGTACCGGTGTCAGCAACTTCTTCAACAACCTCGGCGACGTGCCGAACCTGTTGAACAGCCTGCTGCAACTCAAGGGCCAGCGCTCGCTGGAAACCACCGGGCGCCTGCTGCTCAACACCACCATCGGCATCGCCGGCCTGTGGGACCCGGCCACCGCCATGGGCCTGCCGCGCCAGAGCGAAGACTTCGGCCAGACCCTGGGCTTCTACGGCGTGCCGGGCGGCGCTTATTTCGTCCTGCCGATCCTCGGTCCGTCGAACCTGCGTGATACCGGTGGCCTGCTGGTGGATTACACGGCCGAGAATGCGATCAACTTCCTCAACGTGGCCGAGGTCAGCTCCAACCATCCGGAAGTCTGGATCCTGCGCGGCATCGACAAGCGCAACCAGACCACTTTCCGTTATGGCCAGCTGAACTCACCATTCGAGTACGAGAAAGTGCGTTACGTATATACCGAAGCGCGCAAGTTGCAGATCGCCGAGTAAACAAGGCAGCTGTAAATCAATGTGGGAGCGGGCTTGCTCCGGGCGGCGATCCGACGAAAGCGGTGTGTCAGACAACCTTTTTGGTGACTGACACGCCCTCTTCGCGAGCAAGCCCGCTCCCACATTTGTTTTGCGTTGTCTTCAGCCTTTCAGGATTTTCCAGATCTTGCTGACAACCATAACCCCACCCAACACCACCGCACCCGCCACAATCCCCGCCACACCATTGAGCAACACCGGCACGATAAATCCGCCGCCACCCGCCGCGGCACCGACACTTTCGATCCAGTGATGCACCACCGGCACACCGTGCGTAAGGATCCCGCCGCCCACCAGAAACATCGCCGCCGTACCAATCACCGACAAGCTCTTCATCATGTACGGTGCCGCACGCAGAATCCCGCCGCCGATGCTTTTCGCCATCTGCCCGGGTTTCTGGGTCAACCACAGGCCGAGGTCGTCGAGCTTGACGATACCCGCCACCAATCCGTACACGCCGACGGTCATGACAATGGCAATGCCCGAAAGCACGATGATTTGCTGGGTCAATGGCGCGCCGGCGACGGTGCCGAGGGTGATGGCGATGATTTCCGCCGAAAGAATGAAGTCGGTGCGGATCGCGCCTTTGATCTTGTCCTTCTCGAACGCCACCAGGTCGATGGCAGGATCGGCCACCGCCTCGACCAACTGCGCATGCTCGGCGACATCTTCAGCCTTGCTGTGCAGGAACTTGTGGGCGAGCTTCTCAAACCCTTCGAAGCACAGATAGGCACCGCCAACCATCAACAACGGCGTGACCAGCCACGGTATGAATGCACTGATCGCCAGCGCCGACGGCACCAGGATCAGTTTATTGATGAACGACCCCTTGGCGACCGCCCAGACCACCGGGATTTCCCGTTCGGCACGCACGCCGCTGACTTGCTGGGCGTTGAGTGCCAGGTCGTCACCGAGTACGCCGGCCGTTTTCTTGGCGGCCATTTGGGTCATCAAAGACACATCGTCCAGCACGGTCGCGATGTCGTCGATCAGCACCAGCAAACTGCTTCCTGCCATGAATCGGGTTTCCTTCTGCAATGAATGCGCAGCAGCATAGCGCGACATAAGAGCCTACGGTGCATTCTTGAGCGCCGCGCGAGGCCGGTGATACCATGCGCAACCGCCAGAACAGGCAAGGAATCACCGGGTTTATGAGCACTATCCGCGAGCGCAACAAACAATTGATCCTGCGTGCCGCCAGTGAGGAGTTCGCCGACAAAGGCTTCGCTGCGACCAAAACCAGCGACATCGCAGCCAAGGCGGGATTGCCCAAGCCCAACGTCTACTACTACTTCAAATCCAAGGAAAACCTCTACCGCGAGGTTCTGGAAAGCATCATCGAGCCCATCCTGCAGGCTTCGACACCGTTCAATCCGGACGGCGAGCCTGGCGAAGTGCTCAGCGGCTACATTCGCTCGAAAATTCGCATCTCCCGCGACCTGCCTTTCGCCTCCAAGGTGTTCGCCAGCGAAATCATGCACGGCGCTCCGCACCTGAGCAGCGATCTGGTCGAACAGCTCAATGGCCAGGCCAAACACAACATCGAGTGCATCCAGACCTGGATCGACCGCGGACAAATCGCCCCCATCGATCCCAACCACCTGATGTTCAGCATCTGGGCCGCCACCCAGACCTACGCCGACTTCGACTGGCAGATCACTGCCATCACCGGCAAGGCCAGGCTGGATGAAGAAGATTACGAAGCGGCAGCGCAGACGATTATCCGGTTGGTGCTCAAGGGGTGTGAGCCGGGCTGAACGACCGCGGTGTGGCCATCGCTGGCAAGCCAGCTCCCACAGGTTTCTGTGTTGAATTCAAAATCTGTGAACGACACAAATCTCCGTGGGAGCTGGCTTGCCAGCGATGAAGGCAACTCGGTGCTGGCTCAAACCCAGATAGCATCCCACAGCGGATAGTCGCCAAGCTTTTCAACAAGTCCGGCCCGCAGTGGATTTGCCACGACATACCGGGCCAACGTCACCAAGTCCTCCTCCCGCCTCAACGCCCGGTCGTGATAGCCCTGCTGCCAAAGCGGCCCGCTTCTACTACTCGAAAGATTCACCTCCCTCGTAATCAGGGATTTGGTCTGGCGCATCAGCTTTCTTAGCGAGCAGTTTTCCAATTCGACCAGCCAATGAAAATGGTCGGGCATGACGACCCAAGCCAATGTTTTTGCCAACCCGACATCTTGTGCCCGGCGAAATTGATGAACCACCAATCTACCCAAGGCGAAGTCGGCAAAAATCGGCTCGCGATCCAGAGTGTTGGTGGTCAGTAAGTAGATTCGATTGGGTTCGGCATAGCGACCCGTGCGCAGGCGATGTGAAGCAGGTGAATCGGCCAATCCTTTGCCACTCTCAAGATGAAGTCATGAGAAGGCTAGCCCTGGAAATGCTGGAGGGTAATGCAGACTTTTAGCTGGATGTGTCCCGTCGATAGCCATCGCGGGCAAGCCCGCTCCCACAGGATCTGATGGTGTACATAAAATATGTGAGCACCTTCGATCATTGTAGGAGCGAGCCTGCTCGCGATGGCATTAGCTCAAATTCAGAAGATCAAGCCGCCACCCCCGCATCCGCCACCAACCCCAGCGCCTCGATGGCAGTGATCGCACACTGCTCGTCAACATCCGACAGATCGCCGCTGATCCCCACCGCCCCCAGCACGTTGCCGTCCTGATCCCGCACCAGCACACCACCCGGTGCCGGCACGACGCTGCCCTGCCCCAGGCTGTTCAACGCGGCGATAAATGCAGGGCGTTGCTGGGCGTCCAGCGCCAGCAGGCGTGAACCCTTGCCCAACGCAATGGCGCCCCAGGCTTTACCGATGGCGACGTGCGGACGCAGCAGGCTGGCGCCGTCTTCGCGTTGCAGGGTGATCAGATGCCCGCCGGCATCCAGTACCGCAATGGTCAAGGGTGCCGCGGCGATTGCACGCCCGGCGGTGATGGCCTCGTTGACCAGGTTGACTGCGACTTTCAAGGTTAAAGCGCTCATGGTGCCGTCCTCATTTTGTTTTTCGGAAAGTCGGTGGGCTGCGCGCTTGCGTCGCAGCCCGATGCAACAAATAGAACACAATGAGTTATTTTTTTGTATACAATAATTATCGAAATGCGCCACATGCGACGAAAAGCCACAGTAGAACGGCCTTCCGACGAATGAAACAAGCGCTTGAGAAAATGGATTGACCTGCGCCGTCCGCCGTGAATACACTCTGCGCAAAGCCACTTGTATACAATTACAAAACGTAAAGAGGCACAAAACCATGAGCAAAATGAGAGCAATCGAAGCCGCCGTTCTGGTGATGCGCCGCGAAGGGGTCGATACCGCTTTTGGCATCCCGGGTGCCGCCATCAACCCGCTGTACTCCGCCCTGCAAAAGGTCGGCGGCATCGATCACGTACTCGCTCGCCACGTTGAAGGCGCCTCGCACATGGCCGAGGGCTACACCCGCACCAAGGCCGGCAACATCGGCGTGTGCATCGGCACTTCCGGCCCTGCCGGTACCGACATGGTCACCGGGCTCTACAGCGCCTCGGCCGACTCGATTCCAATCCTCTGCATTACCGGCCAGGCACCCCGCGCCCGTATGCACAAGGAAGACTTCCAGGCTGTCGACATCACCAGCATCGTCAAGCCAGTCACCAAGTGGGCAACCACCGTTCTCGAACCGGGCCAGGTGCCTTACGCGTTCCAGAAAGCGTTCTATGAAATGCGCTCCGGCCGTCCAGGCCCGGTGCTGATCGACCTGCCGTTCGACGTGCAAATGGCTGAAATCGAATTCGACATCGACGCTTACCAGCCACTGCCGCTGGCCAAGCCGACCGCTAGCCGCGTTCAGGTCGAGAAGGCTTTGGCCTTGCTGGACCAGGCCGAACGCCCATTGCTGGTGGCCGGTGGCGGCATCATCAATGCCGACGCCAGTGATCTGTTGGTGGAGTTCGCCGAACTGACCGGTATTCCGGTTATCCCGACCCTGATGGGCTGGGGCACGATCCCGGACGATCACCCACTGATGGTGGGCATGGTTGGCTTGCAGACCTCGCACCGCTACGGCAACGCGACCATGCTCAAGTCGGACGTGGTGCTGGGCATCGGTAACCGTTGGGCCAACCGTCACACCGGTTCGGTCGACGTGTACACCGAAGGCCGCAAGTTCATTCACGTCGACATCGAAGGCACTCAGATCGGTCGCGTGTTCACCCCGGACCTGGGCATCGTTTCCGACGCCGCTGCCGCGCTGACCGTGTTCATCGAAGTCGCTCGCGAATGGCAAGCCGCCGGCAAGCTGAAGAACCGCAGCGCCTGGCTGCAAGACTGCCAGCAGCGTAAAGCCAGCCTGCAGCGCAAGACTCACTTCGACAACGTGCCGGTCAAGCCGCAACGCGTTTACGAAGAAATGAACCAGGTGTTCGGCAAAGACACCTGCTACGTCAGCACCATCGGTCTGTCGCAGATTGCCGGTGCGCAGTTCCTGCACGTCTACAAGCCGCGCCACTGGATCAACTGCGGTCAGGCAGGCCCGTTGGGCTGGACCATTCCGGCGGCGCTGGGCGTGGTCAAGGCTGATCCGAACCGTAAAGTCGTGGCCCTGTCGGGGGACTATGACTTCCAGTTCATGATCGAGGAATTGGCGGTGGGCGCGCAGTTCAAGCTGCCGTACATCCACGTTGTGGTGAACAACTCGTACCTGGGCCTGATCCGTCAAGCGCAGCGCGGTTTCGACATGGACTACTGCGTGCAGCTGTCCTTCGACAACCTGAACGCGCCGGAACTCAACGGCTACGGTGTCGACCACGTCGCAGTGGCCGAAGGCCTGGGCTGCAAGGCACTGCGTGTATTCGAACCGTCCCAGATCCAGCCTGCCCTGCGCAAGGCCCAGGAGCTGATCGAAGAGTTCAAGGTGCCGGTGATCGTCGAGATCATCCTGGAGCGCGTGACCAACATTTCCATGGGCACCGAGATCAACGCCGTCAACGAATTCGAAGACCTGGCGCTGGTTGGCGACGACGCACCGACTGCGATTTCGTTGCTCGATTAAGAACCTGACACTTGTAGCAGCTGCCGAGGTACGAGGCTGCGTTGCGTGTCCGCAGGACCGCCATCGGGGGGCCGCTTCGCTGCCCAACGCAGCCTCGTGCCTCGGCTGCTGCTACGACTACTTTTTACGGGAGACCACCATGCCGCGTTTCGCAGCCAACCTGTCCATGCTGTTCACCGAACAGGACTTTCTCGCCCGTTTCGAAGCGGCCGCCAAGGCCGGCTTCACTGGTGTCGAATACCTGTTCCCGTACGACTTCAGCTCCGCCGAAATCAAGGCCCAGCTTGACGCACACGGTCTGACCCAAGTGCTGTTCAACCTGCCGGCCGGTGACTGGGCCAAGGGCGAGCGCGGTATCGCGTGCCTGCCGGACCGGGTCGAAGAATTCCGTGCCGGTGTCGACCTGGCCATCGCTTACGCGCAAGTGCTGGGCAACACCCAGGTCAACTGCCTGGCCGGTATTCGTCCGCAGGGCTTTGACGATGCCACCGTGGAGAAAACCTTCGTCGCCAACCTCAAGTACGCGGCCGACAAGCTGCAAGCGGTGGGTATCAAGCTGGTGATGGAAGCGATCAACACCCGCGACATCCCGGGTTTCTACCTGAACAACACGGCGCAAGCCCTGTCGATTCGCGAGCAGGTCGGCAGCGCCAACCTGTTCCTGCAGTACGACATCTACCACATGCAAATCATGGAAGGCGATCTGGCCCGCACCCTGCAATCGCACCTGGGCGAGATCAACCATGTACAGCTCGCGGACAACCCGGGGCGCAACGAACCAGGCACCGGTGAAATCAACTACCGCTTCCTGTTCGAACACCTGGACCGCATCGGTTACCAGGGTTGGGTCGGTTGCGAATACAAGCCGCTGACCACCACTGAAGCGGGTCTGGGCTGGCTCAAGACTCATAACGCGATCTAACACAAATCCCTGTGGGAGCGAGCTTGCTCGCGATAGCGGTGGGACAGTCAACTTCAATGCTGAATGTTATGGCCCCATCGCGAGCAAGCTCGCTCCCACATAAAAGCAGCACTCCCCTATTTGCTTGAAGCAGCAACAAAAACAAGAGGATTTTCTCATGGCTAAAATCGGATTTATCGGCACCGGCATCATGGGCCACCCAATGGCGGCGAACCTGCAGAAAGCCGGTCACAGCCTGTTCCTGTCGGCCCACCACGACCCTGCGCCTGCCGACCTGGTTGCCGCCGGCGCCGTTGCCCTGGCGAACCCGAAGGAAGTTGCCCAGGAAGCCGAGTTCATCATCGTCATGGTGCCCGATACCCCGCAGGTCGATGACGTGCTGTTCCGCGCCGACGGTATCGCTGCCGGCGTGGGCAAAGGCAAAGTGGTCATCGACATGAGCTCGATCTCCCCGACCGCCACCAAGGCTTTCGCGGCCAGGATCAACGAAAAAGGCGCGCAATACCTCGACGCCCCGGTCTCCGGTGGTGAAGTCGGCGCCAAGGCTGCGACCCTGAGCATCATGGTCGGCGGCGATGCCGATGCCTTCGAACGCGCCCTGCCGCTGTTCCAGGCCATGGGCAAGAACATCACTCTGGTCGGTGGCAACGGCGACGGTCAAACCGCCAAGGTGGCCAACCAGATCATCGTGGCCCTGAACATCCAGGCGGTGGCCGAAGCCCTGCTGTTCGCTTCGAAAAATGGTGCCGATCCAGCCAAGGTGCGTGAAGCACTGATGGGCGGTTTCGCCTCCTCGAAGATCCTCGAAGTGCACGGCGAGCGCATGATCAAGGGCACCTTCGATCCAGGCTTCCGAATCAGCCTGCACCAGAAGGACCTGAACCTGGCCCTGCAAGGCGCCAAGGAGCTGAACATCAACCTGCCGAACACCGCCAACACCCAGCAAGTGTTCAGCACCTGCGCGGCCATCGGTGGCAGCAACTGGGACCACTCGGCGCTGATCAAGGGTCTGGAACACATGGCGAACTTCTCGATTCGCGACAAAAAATAATCTGCGCCTCTGGCTCGCTCCCTGTGGGAGCGGGCTTGCCCGCGATGGCATCGATGCGGTTTTCCTGAATGACCGCGGCGCCTGAATCGCTGGCAAGCCAGCTCCCACAGGACCGAGTCGCAACACCTGCTGTCGTCTTATCCCAATAACAAGAATTCCGGGAGCCCGCCATGTCGGTCGATCCGCAACAATTGCTGCGCGAGCTGTTTGCCACAGCCATCGACGCGGCGCATCCGCAACAAGTCCTCGAAGCCCATCTGCCTGCCGACCGTACGGGTCGCGTGATCGTCATTGGCGCCGGCAAAGCCGCAGCCGCCATGGCCCAGGTAGTCGAGCGTTGCTGGCAGGGCGAAGTGTCAGGCCTGGTGGTGACCCGTTACGGCCACGGCGCGCCTTGCGAAAAAATCGAAGTGGTCGAAGCCGCGCACCCGGTACCGGACGCCGCCGGCCTGGCCGTGGCCAAGCGTGTGCTTGAACTGGTCAGCGACCTCAGCGAAAACGACCGCGTGATCTTCCTGCTTTCCGGTGGTGGCTCTGCCCTGCTGGCTCTGCCGGCCGAAGGCATCACCCTGGCCGACAAGCAATCGATCAACAAAGCCCTGCTCAAGTCCGGCGCGACCATCGGCGAGATGAACTGCGTGCGCAAGCACCTCTCGGCGATCAAGGGCGGCCGCCTGGGCAAAGCCTGCTGGCCCGCCACGGTCTACACCTATGCGATTTCCGATGTACCGGGCGACCTTGCCACGGTCATCGCCTCCGGCCCTACCGTGGCCGACCCGAGCACGTCGGCCGAAGCGCTGGCGATCCTCAAACGCTACACCATCGAGGTTCCGGCTTCGGTGCGCACCTGGCTGCAAAGCCCCGAGTCGGAAACCGTCAAACCCGGCGACCCGAGCCTGGCCCGCAGTCATTTCCAGTTGATCGCCCGCCCGCAGCAATCCCTTGAAGCGGCGGCGGTGAAATGCCGTCAGGCCGGGTTCAGCCCGCTGATCCTCGGCGACCTGGAAGGCGAATCCCGCGAGGTGGCGAAAGTCCACGCCGGCATCGCACGGCAGATAGTCCTGCACGGTCAGCCGCTGGCGGCGCCCTGCGTGATTCTCTCCGGCGGCGAAACCACCGTCACCGTGCGCGGCAATGGCCGTGGCGGGCGCAATGCCGAGTTCCTGCTGAGCCTGACCGACAGCCTCAAGGGCCTGCCCGGCGTCTACGCGCTGGCCGGTGACACCGACGGCATCGACGGCTCCGAAGACAACGCCGGCGCGATCATGACCCCGGACAGTTACGCCCGTGCTGCCGCCCTGGGCCTGAGCGCCAGCGACGAGTTGGACAACAACAACGGTTACGGCTACTTCGAGGCGCTGGACGCCTTGATCGTCACCGAACCGACCCGTACCAACGTCAACGACTTCCGCGCCATTCTGATCCTTGAGAGCACTAAACATGACGCCTGATAAAAAGGTCAAAATCCTCGCCACCCTGGGACCTGCCATTGACGGTATCGATGCCATCCGTGAGCTGGTGCTGGCCGGGGTCAACATCTTCCGCCTGAACTTCAGCCATGGCGATCACGCCGACCATGCCCAGCGTTTCCAGTGGATTCGTGAAGTCGAGCGCCAGCTCAATTATCCATTGGGCATCCTGATGGACCTGCAAGGCCCGAAACTGCGGGTCGGAAAATTTGCCGACGGCAAGGTGCAACTGGTACGCGGCCAGGCCCTGCGCCTGGACCTCGATGCCACGCCGGGCGATGAGCGCCGGGTCAACCTGCCCCACCCGGAAATCATCGCCGCCCTGGAGCCGGGCATGGACCTGCTGCTGGACGACGGCAAGTTGCGTCTGCGGGTAGTGACCAAGTACGCCGACGCCATCGACACCACCGTGATCAATGGCGGCGAACTGTCGGACCGCAAAGGCGTGAACGTGCCACAAGCAGTGCTCGACCTGAGCCCGCTGACCGCCAAGGATCGCCGCGACTTGACCTTCGGTCTGGAGCTGGGCGTGGACTGGGTGGCGCTGTCGTTCGTGCAGCGTCCAGATGACATCCGCGAAGCCCGCAGCCTGATCGGCGACAGGGCGTTCCTGATGGCCAAGATCGAGAAGCCCTCGGCGGTCGAGCAACTGCGCGAGATCGCAGAACTGAGCGACGCGATCATGGTCGCCCGGGGTGACCTGGGTGTGGAAGTGCCGGCCGAAAGCGTGCCGCAGATCCAGAAGAACATCATCGGCACCTGCCGCCAGCTCGGCAAACCGGTGGTGGTGGCGACCCAGATGCTGGAGTCGATGCGCTTCTCACCGGCGCCAACCCGCGCCGAGGTCACCGATGTGGCCAACGCCGTGGCCGAAGGTGCGGACGCGGTAATGCTGTCGGCGGAAACCGCGTCCGGCGAATACCCGCTCGAAGCCGTGCAGATGATGAGCAAGATCATCCGCCAGGTGGAAAACGGTCCGGACTATCAGACTCAACTCGACGTCAGTCGACCGAAAGCCGAGGCGACTGTTTCCGACGCGATCAGCTGCGCCATTCGCCGCATCAGCAACGTGCTGCCGGTGGCGGTGCTGGTGAACTACAGCGAGTCCGGCGCGTCGAGCCTGCGTGCGGCGCGGGAGCGGCCGACGGTGCCGATCCTCAACCTGACACCGAACCTGCAGACCGCCCGTCGCCTGAGCGTGGCCTGGGGTGTGCACTCGGTGGTCAACGATCGCCTGCGCCAGGTCGATGAAGTGTGCTCCACAGCGCTGGAGATCGCCCAGGCCCAGGGCATGGCGCAGCGTGGCGACACGTTATTGATCACCGCCGGTGTGCCGTTTGGGCAGCCGGGATCGACTAACTCTCTGCGTATCGAGACATTGATCTAGCGCCTGTACCGGCCTCATCGCGAGCAAGCTCGCTCCCACAGTTGATTTGTGTACGGCACAAATACAATGACTGAGCAAAGACTCAATGTGGGAGCGAGCTTGCTCGCGATGCAGGCAACTCGGTCCCACTGACTTTCAGAACTGCCATGCCTGCCAACCATTTCAACACCCACTGCCCCGACTGGGCCGAAGCGTTGCTCAACGGCTTCAGCCAGATCTTTCTCCAGCGTAATCCGCTGTGCGGCCTGCTGTGCGTCCTGGCCATTTTGTTCACGGCGCCCGCCTTGCTCGGCGGCGCCTTGCTCGGTGGTGTCGCCGGGCTGCTCACCGCGCAACGCCGCAACTATGCCAAGGCCGATCGTCAGGCCGGGTTGTTCAGCTACAACGGCGTTCTGCTCGGTCTGTTGCTGAGCCTGTATTTCCCCTGGTCGGCGATGATGCCGCCACTGATTCTGGCCGCCGGAGGCCTGAGCGCGATGGTCACCCAGCAGTGGCTCAAGCGCATCCGGTTCAGCCAATACCTGCCGGCCTACACCGCGCCCTTCGTCGGGCTGGGCTGGTTGCTGCTGTGCTTCGCCACGCCCTCGACAGAGCCGCATTTGATCGAAGTCAGCACGCTGAACATGCTCGCCGCGCCCCTCAAAGGCCTCGGCCAGGTGATGTTCCTCGGTCATCCGCTGGCCGGTGCGATGATTGCCGCCGGTTTGCTGATCGCCGATCGCCGCGCATTCTGCTGGGCGTTGCTGGCGTCTGTCGCGGGCATGGGCTGGAGCCTGCTGCACCACGACTTCTACACCGCACTGCTCGGCCTCGGTGGCTATAACGCCGTGCTGGCCGCCCTCGCCTTCAGCTCGCAGCGCCGCCAACCGTGGCTGCCGCTGGTTGGCATCGGCCTGGCGCTGTTGCTGACGCCGCTGTTTGCCGCCATCGGTCTGCCCACCCTGACCGCGCCATTCATTCTTGCCGGCTGGCTGATTCGCAGTGTTATTCAAATGCTCGGCAAAGCCACGGTCGAAAGCGCGCCTTGCGCTCCCGGGGAGAATCAACCTAGGCTGCGCTGATTTGCGGCCAAGGCGATGTGCATGATCAGCAACGACACGTGGCGTAATCGCCTGTACGTGATTATTTTCCAGACCGACACCGTCGCCGGTCGACGCTTCGACTCCACTCTGCTGCTGATCATCCTCGCCAGCCTGGTGGTGGTGGTCCTGGACAGCATCGATGACGTCCACCAGAACTACGCCAGCCTGCTGGCGTATATCGAGTGGGGCTTCACGGTGATCTTCCTCGGCGAGTACATCCTGCGCCTGTACTGCTCGCCCAAGCCCCTGCGCTATGCCTTCAGTTTCTATGGACTGGTGGACGTGCTGGCCATCGTGCCCGGCATTCTCGCGCTGTACTACAGCGATGCCCAGTACCTGCTGATCATCCGGGTGATCCGGATGCTGCGGATCTTCCGCGTGCTCAAGCTCGGTCCGTACCTCAAGCAAGCCCATTACCTGCTCGATGCCCTGCGCGGCAGCAAGCAGAAGATCCTCGTGTTCCTGCTCAGCGTCTGCACCCTGGTGACGGTGTTCGGCACCCTTATGTACGTGGTCGAAGGCCCGCAACATGGCTTCACCAGCATTCCCAAGGGCATTTACTGGGCTATCGTGACCCTGACCACCGTCGGTTACGGCGACATCGTGCCCAAGACCGCACTGGGCCAGGTCATCTCGTCGATGGTGATGATCACCGGTTACTCGATCATCGCCGTGCCCACCGGGATTTTCACCGCCGAACTGGCCACGGCCATGCGTGGCGGCCAGTTGCATCGCGACTGCCCGGTGTGTGCCAAGGACAGCCATGAACCCGAGGCGTCGTTCTGCTCCCGATGTGGCAATGCATTGTTCAAAAAACTGGAATAAGCAAAGAGCTTTTTAATCTTTAAGGGACTAAACGGGCCCGGTTATAGTCGCTGGCAAATTGCCCCACTTTTAATAGAACAAGGAATTCGCAGTGAAAAAACTCTTTGGCGCCTCGCTTCTCGCCGCTGGCCTGGCCCTGGGCAACATCGCCCAGGCGGCACCGACCCTGCTCAACGTTTCCTACGACGTGATGCGAGATTTCTACAAGGACTACAACACTGCGTTCCAGAAACACTGGCAAGCCGAGCACAACGAAAACATCGTCCTGCAAATGTCCTTCGGCGGCTCCAGCAAACAGGCGCGTTCGGTGATCGACGGCTTGCCGGCCGATGTCATCACCATGAACATGGCCACCGACATCAACGCCCTGGCGGACAACGGCAAACTGGTCCCGGACAATTGGGTCACGCGCCTGCCCAACAACAGCGCACCGTTCACCTCGGCCACCGTGTTCATCGTGCGCAAGGGCAACCCGAAAGCCCTGAAAGACTGGCCGGACCTGCTCAAGGATGGCGTCCAGGTCATCGTCCCGAACCCGAAAACCTCCGGTAACGGTCGCTACACCTACCTCTCGGCCTGGGGCTACGTGCTGAAAAACGGCGGCGACGAGAACAAGGCCAAAGACTTCGTCGGCAAGCTGTTCAAGCAAGCGCCGGTACTCGATACCGGCGGCCGTGCCGCCACCACCACTTTCATGACCAACCAGATCGGCGACGTACTGGTGACTTTCGAAAACGAAGCGGAAATGATCGCCCGCGAGTTCGGCCGTGATCAGTTCGAAGTCATCTACCCAAGCGTTTCCGCCGAAGCCGAGCCACCGGTGTCGGTGGTCGACAAGACCGTCGACAAGAAAGGCACCCGTGCGGCGGCCGAGGAATACCTGAAGTACCTGTGGTCGCCGCAAGGCCAGGAGATCGCTGCCGCCAATTACCTGCGCCCGCGTGACCCGGCCGTGCTGGCCAAGTACACCGACCGTTTCCCGAAAGTGGACTTCCTGTCCGTCGAGAAAACCTTCGGCGACTGGCGCACCGTGCAGAAGACCCACTTCAACGATGGCGGGGTTTTCGACCAGGTCTACAGCGGTCAGTGATCACTGAACGGCAATGAAAAAGGCGACCTGCACAGGTTAATGCCGATCAGTCAGGCGAACCCGGACGCTACGCCTTCTTTGTAGCAGCTGCCGAAGGCTGCGTCCGGCTGCGCAGCAGTCGTAAATCCGGCTTGCACGA
>NZ_AKJG01000111.1 GCF_000282455.1 Pseudomonas sp. GM74 | reverse complement strand
CTTGCTCGCGAAAGCGGTGTATCAGTCAGCATTGATGGCGACTGACACTCCCTCTTCGCGAGCAAGCCCGCTCCCACAGGGTTTTGTAGTGGGGCGGATTATTTGAGGTTTACCTTCGAGTAATCCTGTCGGCCGAACGGGCTGACCGAGTACCCCTCGACATCCTTGCGTGTCAGCGCGAAGGCCGTCGGGTGAGCCAGTGGTAGCCACAGCGCCTGCTGCTGGATCTGCGCCTGGGCCTGTTCGTAGAGTTTGCTGCGCACACCTTGCTCGCCGGTGGTCTTGCCGGCGCTGATCAGCTTGTCCAGGTCCTGATTGCAGTAGCGGGCGAAGTTGGTACCGGACTTGACCGCGGCGCAGGAAAACTGCGGCGTGAGGAAGTTGTCCGGGTCACCGTTGTCACCGGCCCAGCCCATGAACAGCAAGTCATGTTCACCGGCCTTGGCGCGGCGGATCAGTTCGCCCCATTCGATCACGCGGATTTCAGCCTGAATGCCGATTTCCGCGAGGTCAGACTGAAGCAGTTGAGCGCCAAGGCTTGGGTTGGGGTTAAGCAGGCTGCCGGAAGGGCGGGTCCAGATGGTGGTCTGGAAGCCGTCCTTGAGTCCGGCCTTGGCCATCAAGGCTTTGGCCTTCGCGATGTCGTGAGGGTAACCCGGCAGGCCTTTCGCGTAGCTCCAGGTGTTGGGTGGATACGGACCGTTGGCCGCCTCGGCAGTGTCTTCGAACACGGCTTTGACATAGTTGGCCTTGTCGAAGGCAAGGTTGATGGCCTGGCGGACTTCAGGCTTGTCCAATGGCGGATGCTGGCTGTTGATGCCGACGAATGCGGTCATGAACGCATCAGTCTTTTCGACTTTCAGCGTCGGCTCTTTCAGCGCTTCCTGTACGTCAAGAGGCTTGGGCGACAGGGCGATCTGGCATTCGTTACGGCGCAATTTCTGCAGGCGCACGTTGGCGTCCGGGGTGATGGCGAAGATCAGCGGATCTACAGAGGGTTTGCCACCGAAGTATTCGGTGTTGGCTTTGTAGCGAACCGAGGCGTCCTTCTGGAAGCGGGTGAAAACGAATGGCCCTGTGCCGATCGGCTGGCTGTTGAGCTTCTCGGGTGTGCCGGCCTTCATCAGTTTGTCGGCGTATTCGGCCGAATAGATCGAGGCGAAGCCCATGCTCAGGGTTGCCAGGAAGGTCGAATCCGGGTGGTCGAGGGTGAAGCGTACGGTCTGCGGATCGAGGGCGTCGATCTTCTTGATCAGTGCAGGCAACTGCATCGATTGAGCATGGGGGAAGCCGCTCTGGGCGACTTTGTGCCACGCATTGGCCGGGTCGAGCATGCGGTCGAAGCTGAAAATCACGTCTTCGGCGCTCAGGTCGCGCGTCGGGTTGAAATACTCGGTGCGATGGAATTTCACCTGCGGGTGCAACTTGAAGACGTAGGTCAGGCCGTCGGGGCTGACTTCCCAGCTGTCGGCGAGACTGGCGACCACTTTGCCACTGGCCGTGTCAAAGTCCACCAGGCGATTCATCAACACATCGGCCGAGGCGTTGGTGGTGGTCAGCGAGTTGTACTGCACCACGTCGAAGCCTTCAGGGCTGGCCTCGGTGCAGACGCTCAGGGCGGCGGCAAAGGCCTGTGGGCTCAGCAGAAGCGGGGCGAGCAACAGCGGTAGGGCAGCGAGGCGCATGGTCGGCTTCCTTTACAGATCGAAGGCCCATCTGCAAGTGCAGTCTGGAAAAAGCTTACCCTAGTGGGCTCTTTTGCAAATGACTATCCCCTTTTTCATTTTGAGGGGACTATAGCGCCTCAATTTTCTGTGAGACGGGCGAGCAAAATCCTGATTTGGCCGGTTGGCCGATTCTCTGCGACGAGCGGTCGCCATCGACGATAGCCTTTGTCCAAGGCGCTCGGAGCCCGGAAAACGGGGTTTTTGTGAATTCAACGCACACTGAATGTTGTTGCTCTTCAGTCTTTCTGGTATAAAGCAGCGCTCTTTTCTAGGGGCCCGGTTCCTTCACTGTAGGTGTAGCCGGTAAGACCTCTAAAGAAACGCGGCGCCTGGCGCCAAATGACTGAGAGATTAAGCGGCCAACCCATGCCGGGTTGGGCATGTGGTTTTAGAGGGCTGAGGCATGTCTAGAGTATGTCAAGTTACCGGTAAGGGTCCGGTGACTGGGAATAACATTTCCCACGCAAACAACAAAACCCGTCGTCGTTTCCTGCCGAACCTGCAGCATCACCGCTTCTGGGTTGAAGAAGAGAAACGTTTTGTGCGTCTGCGCGTATCTGCCAAAGGCATGCGTATCATCGACAAGCGTGGCATCACTGTCGTGCTGGCCGAACTTCGCCGCGATGGCAAGGTTTAAGGGAGCTAATCATGCGTGAATTGATTCGTTTGATTTCGAGCGCCGGTACTGGTCACTTCTACACTACCGACAAGAACAAGCGTACTACCCCGGACAAAATCGAGATCAAGAAATATGATCCGGTTGTTCGCAAGCACGTGATCTACAAGGAAGGCAAAATCAAGTAATTGATTTTTCCCTCTTACGAAAAAGGCCCGTATCGCGAGATACGGGCCTTTTTTGTTGTCTGTGGGTTATGCAGTGCCTGTCAGGGCCCCTTCGCGAGCAAGCCCGCTCCCACACTTGGTTGGCGCCGGACACAAATGTGGTGTTCACCGGAGCTCGAATGTGGGAGCGGGCTTGCCCGCGAAGGGGCCGGCTCAGGCAGCGCAAATCCTTCAAGCCTTCTGTTCAAACGCCACGTAGATCTTGCGGCACGCCTCCAGTACTTCCCAGGTGCCACGAAAGCCTGCCGGAATCACGAAGCGGTCGCCCGCGCGCAGGGTCTTGGCATTGCCGTCGAGGTCACGCAGCACGGAAACACCCTGCACGATTTCGCAGTATTCGTGTTCAGTGAAGTTCACCGTCCACTGGCCGACAGCCCCTTCCCACACCCCGGCGTTCAGCTGGCCGCAAGGGCTATTGTAGTGGTTGTAGACCGCTTGCTCAGGGTCGCCCTTGAGCACTTTGGCCGGATCCGGGCGGTAGCGTTCGGCGGCGGTGGTGGCCAGGCTGAAGTCGACGACGTTCTGGATGTTCATTGTTGTTATCCCCCGTGATTACGGCGCGAGTGGTTGATTTGCCAAGAGTCTATGTTTATTAAAATGAACATCGCAAGGCCGTTTGCCGGCGTTATGTCAAATATATTGAAACTTCATGTGCGGCTGGTTTAGGGTGGGGGATGCCTTGGGCCGAAAAGCAGGCTGGCCGGGCAGAATTCCTGACAGCGCCCGCGAAGATCGCGGGTGTCGTATCAATAAGAGGAGGACACTCGCATGACCACCCTGACCCGTGCCGACTGGGAACAACGTGCCCGCGACCTGAAAATCGAAGGCCGCGCCTATATCAATGGCGAATACACCGACGCCGTCTCCGGCGAGACTTTCGAGTGCATCAGCCCGGTCGATGGCCGTCTGCTGGGCAAGATTGCCAGCTGTGACGTCGCCGATGCCCAGCGCGCCGTGGAGAACGCCCGCGCCACCTTCAATTCCGGTGTTTGGTCGCGCCTGGCGCCGACCAAGCGCAAGTCCACCATGATCCGTTTCGCCGGCCTGCTGAAACAGCACGCCGAAGAGCTGGCCCTGCTTGAAACCCTGGACATGGGCAAGCCGATCAGCGATTCCCTGTACATCGACGTTCCCGGCGCGGCGCAAGCCCTGAGCTGGAGCGGCGAAGCCATCGACAAGATTTACGACGAAGTAGCGGCCACTCCGCATGACCAGTTGGGTCTTGTGACTCGTGAACCGGTGGGTGTTGTTGGCGCTATCGTGCCGTGGAACTTCCCGCTGATGATGGCGTGCTGGAAACTCGGTCCTGCGCTGTCCACCGGTAACTCGGTGATCCTCAAACCGTCCGAAAAATCCCCGCTGACCGCCATTCGCATCGCTGAACTGGCTGTCGAAGCCGGCATCCCGAAAGGCGTGCTGAACGTGCTGCCGGGTTACGGTCACACCGTCGGCAAGGCCCTGGCCCTGCACAACGATGTCGACACCCTGGTGTTCACCGGTTCGACCAAAATCGCCAAGCAGCTGTTGATCTACTCCGGCGAGTCGAACATGAAGCGCGTCTGGCTCGAAGCCGGCGGCAAGAGCCCGAACATCGTGTTCGCCGATGCGCCGAACCTGCAAGACGCTGCCGAAGCGGCTGCGGGTGCCATCGCCTTCAACCAGGGTGAAGTCTGCACTGCTGGCTCTCGCCTGCTGGTGGAGCGTTCGATCAAGGACAAATTCCTGCCGCTGGTGATCGAGGCGCTGAAAACCTGGAAGCCGGGCAACCCGCTGGACCCGGCTACCAATGTTGGCGCTCTGGTCGATACCCAACAGATGAATACCGTGCTGTCCTACATCGAGTCCGGTCATGCCGACGGCGCCAAGCTGGTGGCCGGTGGCAAGCGTACGCTCCAGGAAACTGGCGGTACTTACGTTGAGCCGACGATTTTCGACGGTGTGAGTAACGCGATGAAAATCGCCCAGGAAGAAATCTTCGGCCCGGTACTGTCGGTCATCGCATTCGACAGCGCCGAAGAAGCCATCGCGATCGCCAACGACACGCCGTACGGCCTGGCCGCCGCAGTCTGGACGGCTGACATCTCCAAGGCTCACCTCACCGCCCGCGCACTGCGTGCCGGAAGCGTGTGGGTCAACCAGTACGATGGCGGCGACATGACCGCACCGTTCGGTGGCTTCAAGCAGTCCGGCAACGGCCGCGACAAGTCGCTGCACGCGTTCGACAAGTACACCGAGCTGAAGGCGACCTGGATCAAGTTGTAAGCTCGTGAGGGAGGCAGCAGGCCTCCCGAACGACGCAGATCCCCTGTGGGAGCGGGCTTGCTCGCGAAGGCGGTGTATCAGCCAACATTGATGTTGGATGTGATGGCCGCTTCGCGAGCAAGCCCGCTCCCACATTTGTTTTGTGTGTCCTGAAGAAAAAATCAATCCACAGGAGCGTGGAACATGCGTTGGGCGACTTATTTCGCCGTGTTGGCGTCTGTCCTGAGTGTCGGCCTGGCCCTGGGTGTCAGCATGCCGTTGGTGTCGTTTCGTCTGGAGGGCTGGGGATACGGCTCGTTTGCCATTGGCGTGATGGCGGCGATGCCGGCCATCGGCGTCCTGCTGGGAGCGAAAATCTCCAGCCATCTGGCGGCGCGATTAGGCACGGCCAATCTGATGCGCCTGTGCCTGTGGGCCGGGGCGGTTTCGATCGGTTTGCTGGCCCTGTTGCCGAGCTATCCGGTCTGGTTGGTGCTGCGGCTGATGATCGGGGTGATCCTGACCCTCGTATTCATCATCGGTGAAAGCTGGATCAATCAACTGGTGGTAGAGCAATGGCGCGGGCGGCTGGTGGCGCTGTATGGCAGCAGCTACGCACTGAGTCAGCTGGCAGGCCCGGTGTTGCTGGGCTTCCTTGGCACCGAGCATGACTATGGCTTTTGGGTGGGCGTCGGTTTGCTGATGGCTGCGCCGTTCCTGTTGTTGGGCCGCAGTGGCGCGCCGAGCAGTGAAGCCAGCAGTGTGACCCTGCGTGATTTGCTTGAGTTCTGTCGTGGCCTGCCGGCGATTGCCTGGGCGGTGTCGCTGTTCGCCGCGTTCGAGGCAATGATTCTGACGCTGTTGCCGGTCTACTGCCTGCGCCAGGGCTTCACCACGGAGATCGCCCTGGCGATGGTTAGTACGGTGGTGGTCGGCGATGCGGTGCTGCAATTGCCGATTGGTGCGTTGGCCGATCGCTTGTCGCGACGGGCGTTGTTCACCGGTTGTGCGGTGGTCCTGCTGATGTCGAGCCTGGCAATCCCGCTGCTGATCGACACGCTGCTGATCTGGCCTTTGTGGGTGCTGTTCGGCGCCAGCGCTGGCGGGTTGTTCACCTTGTCGTTGATCCTGATCGGCGAGCGTTATCGCGACGATGCGCTGGTGCGGGCTAACGCGCACATCGCCCAGCTGTGGGGGATTGGTTGCCTGATCGGGCCGCTGCTGGCGGGTGCCGGCAGCCAGTGGATCAGCG
>NZ_AKJG01000110.1 GCF_000282455.1 Pseudomonas sp. GM74 | reverse complement strand
GTAGGAGCTGCCGCAGGCTGCGATCTTTTGATCTTGCTTTTGAAAAATCAAAAGATCGCAGCCTCGTTGCACTCGACAGCTCCTACAGGGGGAGGCGCGGTTTTTTTGTACAACGACTTACGCGGTAACCGTGCATGACATACGACTACATCATCGCTGGCGCCGGCGCAGCAGGCTGCGTTCTGGCCAATCGCCTCTCGGCCTCCGGGAAACACACGGTGCTGCTGCTGGAAGCGGGCGGGAAAGACAGTTCCCTGTGGTTCAAGATCCCGGTCGGCTTCGCCAAAATGTATTACAACCCGACCTTCAACTGGATGTACTACAGCCAGCCGCAGAAGCAGTTGGGCAACCGCGAAATCTACGCCCCGCGCGGCAAGGTGCAGGGTGGCTCGGGTTCGATCAATGCGATGATCTACGTACGCGGCCAGGCCCACGATTTCGATGACTGGGCGGCCAACGGCAACGACGGCTGGGGTTTCAAGGACGTGCTGCCGTACTTCCGCAAACTGGAAAACCACCCGCTGGGTGACAGCGATTACCACGGCGGCAGCGGCCCGATCAGCATCACCCCGATGAAGGGCCAGACCCATCCGATCTGCGATGTGTTCCTCAAGGGTTGCGACGAACTGGGCTACCCCATCAGCGACGACTTCAACGGGCCGAAATTCGAAGGTGCGGGCATCTACGACGTCAACACCCGCGACGGCCAGCGTTGCTCTAGCAGCTTCGCCCATTTGCATCCGGCATTGAGCCGGCCGAACCTGACGGTCGAGCATTTTGCCCTGGTGGACCGGGTGCTGTTCGACGACCGGCAGCGCGCTACCGGGATCTCCATCACCCAGCACGGCGTGGTGCGAACCTTCAGCGCCAACAAGGAAGTGATCCTCTGCGCCGGTGCCGTGGACACACCGAAGATTCTGCAACTGTCCGGCGTGGCCGATCAGGCGCTGCTGGCCAGGCACAACATCCCGCTGGTCAAGCACCTGCCGGCGGTGGGACAGAACCTGCAGGATCACCTGTGCGCCAGTTACTACTACAAGGCCAACATCCCGACACTCAACGACCAGCTCAGTTCGTTGTTCGGCCAGTTCAAGCTGGGCCTGAAGTACCTGTTCACCCGCAAGGGCGCGCTGGCGATGAGCGTCAACCAGGCCGGCGGGTTCTTCCGTGGCGACGAGCAGCAGACCAACCCTAACCTGCAGTTGTACTTCAACCCGCTGTCGTACCAGATCCCGAAAAACAACAAGGCCAGCCTCAAGCCCGAGCCGTACTCAGGCTTCCTGCTGTGCTTCAACCCATGCCGGCCGACCAGTCGCGGGCACATCGAAATCGCTTCGAAAAACCCGCGGGATGCGGCGCTGATCGACCCCAATTACCTGAGCACCCAGAAGGACATCGACGAGGTGATCCAGGGCAGCCGCCTGATGCGCAAGATCATGCAGGCACCGGCGCTCAAGGGCATCACTGTCGAAGAAGTGTTGCCGGGACCGATGGTCGAAACCGACGAGCAGATGTTGCAGTACTTCCGCGAAAACAGTGGCTCGATCTACCACCTGTGTGGTTCTTGCGCCATGGGCCCGGACGAACACAAGTCGGTGGTGGACAAGCGCCTCAAGGTCCACGGGCTGGACGGTTTACGCATCGTCGATGCGTCGATTTTCCCCAACGTGACGTCGGGCAACACCCACGCCGCCGTGCTGATGGTGGCGGAGAAGGGGGCCGACCTGATCCTGCAGGACGCTTGATGCCGGTCGCCTGGCTGTATCAAAAATGAATTTCCGCGGTCTGCGCTGCTCATAACTTTAAGTGGCGGGCTAGAACCCGCGAAATCATTGAGGCAATCAGGGAGCGGCACGGTCATGAGTCGAGTACCGACAGCGGGCGGAGATCTTCCTGGCGGGTTGATTCTGGTGGTTGAAGACGACCCGCTGATCCTGGAGTTTCTCTGTGAGATTCTTCAGGAGGAAGGCTTTGTCGTCGAGCCGAAAATCAGTGCGGACGCGGCAGCCATCTATCTGGAACAGCATGCGCCGCAGGTGGGCATGCTGCTGACAGACATCACCATGCCCGGCACGCTCAGCGGCGCGGACCTGGCCAACCAGTTCGGCGATCGCTGGCCGGACAAGCCGATCATGATCATGTCCGGTTTCGAAACCCCTGAAAGCGCAGGTGTGCGGCACGCGGTCTCCTTCATCAAAAAACCCTGGATGATTGGCGGGCTGCTCGATTGCGTGGGACAGACCTTCAAGTCCAAACGACTCAACTGACCTGCGCGCAGATGCTACATTGCCGGGCAAATCCGTCCGGCACCCGCGAGGTTCTTTTCCTTGTCCGATCACCCTGTTTTCAACTCGACTTACCGTGCCTTTCTGTTCGACATGGATGGCACCGTCCTGACCTCCATTGCCGCCGCCGAGCGGGTTTGGACCACCTGGGCCGTGCGCCATGGTGTCGATGTCGACAGCTTCCTGCCGACCATTCACGGTGCCCGCGCCATCGACACCATCAGGCGCCTGGGCTTGCCCGGGGTGGATGCCGAGGCCGAAGCCGCGTGGATTACCGAAGCGGAAGTCATCGACGTCGAAGGGGTTTTGGAAGTGGCTGGCGCGGCGAAATTCCTGCGGTCCTTGCCGGCCAGCCAATGGGCCATCGTCACTTCCGCCCCGCGGGAGCTGGCGTTGCGGCGAATGGCGGCAGCGGGGATTCCCGAGCCTGCCGTCATGATTACCGCCGAGGATGTGATCGTCGGCAAACCAGACCCCGCGTGTTACCGCCTCGCGGCCCGGCGCCTGGGTGTCGAGCCTGCGCAATGTCTGATTTTTGAAGACGCCACAGTGGGGATTCTGGCGGCCGAGGCGGCGGGGGCGGATTTGATGATTGTCACGGCGACCCATGAGCAGCCGATCGAGACGTTGCATGGGACGTTGGCAAGTTATGAGTCGGTGCGGGTTTTGGTGGATGCCGGTGGTTCGATTCGATTGAGGTCTTTGTAAACAACAGCAATCCCTGTGGGAGCGGCGGTGCGGCGATCCGACTTGCCCGCGATGGCGTCGGCACATCCAGCATCGATGGGACTGAACGATCGCTTTCGCGGGCAAGCCCGCTCCCACAGGTTTTTGTGTCTGATTCAGTAAATTTTAGGGATCAGCCGCCAGGTGCGGGCGCAATAGGCCTCGTATTCGCTGCCGAACTGCGCCTTCAGCAAAGCTTCTTCCGAATGAATCCGGGCAATCAGCGGAATCAGGGTCAGTGCTGCCAGCAGCAACCCGATCCCCGAACGAAACGCCAGCGCCCAGCCCACGGCGATGACCATCATCCCCAGATAACTGGGGTTGCGCAGGTTGCGGTAAATCCCTTCGGTGACCAGTCGATGCCCCGGCTGGATGGCCACCAGCCCGCTGAAGCGCTTGCCCAGCACAAACACCGGCCACAACCGTAGCGCGCCGCCCACGATGAACAACAGCGCCCCGAGCCAGCGCACGCCCTCACCACCGAAAGTCCAGAAATCGATACGGTCGGTATAGGCCGGCAGAAAGCCGCTGAGCACACCGATCACGCCGAAAGCCGGGAGGACCCAGCGATTGGCCCGGTCTTCGCGTACCCCCGAACTCAGGTTGCCTTCGGTGAACAGTGAGACGACGGTCATGATCAGGGTGGCCATGGCCACGACGACCAGTGAACCGTGGCTGAAGTAAGCCGCGAAACCACCCAGTCCCCAGATCGCCAGGGCGAGGTAGGCGAGGGTGCTGACGACGGCGAAAAACGCCAGTTTGGCCGAGATTTTCATGGCGCCTCCAAAAGTAACCTCCGGTATGTTCAGTGTAGAGACTGATGATTCCCTCGCTGGGCCGGGGAGCGATCAAAGCACCTCTGCTCGCGCATTGCGCCGAATCACCTGTGGTGGTTGCCCGAACGCCCGCAGGAACGTTTCGCGCATGCGTCGGCGGTCTGTGAACCCGGTTTCCATGGCGATCTGGTCAAGCGTCAGGCGTCCGCGTTCGAGCATCTGTCGCGCCGCTTCGAGGCGCAGGTTTTCGATGGCCTTGGCCGGCGATTGCCCGGTTTCAGCGCGAAACGCCCGGCTGAATTGCCGGGGGCTGAGGTTGGCCACTTGCGCCAGTTGCTCTACTGAAAGGGGCTGCGCGAGGTGTTCCCGGGCGTAGCCGAGCACGGTTTGAATACGATCGGATTTAGGCTCCAGTTCCAGCAGCGCCGAGTGCTGCGACTGGCCGCCAGCGCGGCGGTGGTACATCACCAGTTTCTGTGCCACCGCCCGGGCCAGCTCGGCGCCGTGATCCTTTTCGACCATGGCCAGGGCGAGGTCGATACCCGCTGTCATGCCGGCGGAGGTCCAGATCGAACCGTCGATCACATAGATGCGATCGGCTTCGACCTTGATCGCCGGAAACCGCGCTTGCAGTTCCCGGGCGTAGGCCCAGTGGGTGGTGGCCCGCCGCCCGTCGAGCAGGCCAGCCTGGGCCATGACGAACGCCCCGGAACAGATCGACGCCGTACGGCGTGCCGTGTTGATGCTGGCCCGCAGGTAATCCAGCACGGCCTCGGGCGCCTGTTCGACGATGGCGTCGCCACCGACCACGATCACCGTGTCGAATACGCGCCCGTCGAATGCCTCCGTGCCGACGCTCAAGCCGCCGGAGGCCCGCAGGTTGTGTCCGTTTTCGGACAGCACGCGCACGTCATACAGCGCCTCTGCGGCACTGAAATTGGCGTATTCGAACACCGGCATGGCGGCCAGCGCCATGGACTGGAAACCCTCGAAAACCACGAACGCCACGCTGATCATGGATCTGCCCTCAAACGGTTGTGTCCTAAAAACGTACTTTAAACGTCATTTGAGACAGTCGAAAGTCCCTTTATAACGGTCTGCACCCGGCGAATCTCTCGCCTCACCGTAGAGGAATTGCACCATGGCGCTTTCATCCAAAGGCACTGCACTGATTACCGGCGCTTCTTCGGGCATTGGTGCGGTGTATGCCGATCGCCTCGCCCGGCAGGGTTACGACCTGATCCTGGTGGCCCGCAGCCGGGCCAGACTCAATACCCTGGCCAGTCATTTGAGCGACGAAACCGGGCGCACCGTGGAAGTGGTTGCCGCCGACCTGACGATCAAGGCGGATTCGCTGCGGGTCGAACAGATCCTGCGCAGCGACGCCAGCATCACCCTGTTGGTCAACAATGCCGGGGTCGGTGGCGTCATGCCGTTGCTCGCCAGTCCCGTGGACGACATGGAAGCGATGATCAACCTCAACGTGACGGCGTTGATGCGCCTGGCCTATGCCGCCGTACCCGGCTTCGTCGCCCGGGGCACCGGCACGGTGATCAACATCGCCTCCATCGTCGCCATCGCCCCGGAAATCCTCAACGGCGTGTACGGCGGGACCAAGGCGTTCGTCTTGAGCCTGAGTCAGTCGATGCAGCATGAATTGGCGGACAAAGGCATACGCATCCAGGCGGTGTTGCCGGGTGCGACCGCCACCGATTTCTGGAGCGAGGCCGGCAACCCGGTGGAAAACCTGCCGAAGGAAATCGTGATGTCCGCCGAAGACATGGTCGATGCCGCGCTCGTTGGCCTGGTGGCCGGCGAAGTGGTGACCATTCCCGGGTTGCACGATGGCAGCCAGTGGGACCGTTACGAAGCCCAGCGCAAGACGCTGTCCGGGTTGTTTGGCAATTGCGTGGCGGCGCCGCGTTATCGCTGAGACGGTCACCCCGGACCGGGTGAACTAGACTTGCATGAGGGGACCGTTCACCGCTGGCTCGTTGACCTGTTCGGCGAGCCGGTGGCGTGAAACAGGAGCCTGTATGCTTCACATCCGCACGCCTTTGATCCTGCACCCTGGCCTCTCGACCCCGTCCCGCCGTATCTGGCTGAAACTGGAAAACCTGCAACCTGGCGGCTCGTTCAAAATACGCGGCATCGGGTTGCTGTGCAGCCGGGCGGCGCAGCAGGGCAAGCGCAAGGTGGTCTGCCCCTCCGGCGGTAACGCGGGACTGGCCACGGCCATGGCCGCTGCATGCCTGGGGCTCAAGGCATGTATCGTGGTGCCACACACCACCCCGCAAAGCACCCGGACGCGGATCAGCAATACCGGTGCCGAGGTGATCGTGCACGGCAAGGTCTGGGACGACGCCAATCAACGGGCACGGGAACTCGCCCAGGACCCACGCAGTGAATTCGTGCCGGCCTTCGACCACCCGGTGTTGTGGGAAGGGCACAGCACCATGGTCGATGAAATCCTTGAAGACTGCCCGCCAGTGGATGTGCTGGTGACATCGGTGGGCGGCGGTGGCTTGCTGGCGGGGCTGCTCACCGGACTGATTCGTCATCGGCACACCGATTGCCGCATCGTAGCCTGCGAAACCGAAGGCGCGGCGTCGTTCGCCGCGGCGGTGGCGGCCGGGCACCCGGTCAAACTACCGAAAATCGACACGGTCGCCACGTCCCTGGGCGCCGCGCAAGTGGCCGCCTGGCCGGTCAGGCACATCGGCGATTTCTCCCATGAATGCGTGGTGCTCAGTGATGATGAGGCGATTATGGGCGTGGTGCGTTACGCCAATGATTTGCGTCAGTTGGTCGAACCTGCGTGCGGGGTTTCGTTGGCGATTGCCTACCTGGATCACCCGGCGATTGCCGACGCCAATGACGTGGTGATCGTGGTGTGCGGCGGGGTGAGTATCAATGCGCAACTCGTGGCCGGCTGGGCACGCTTGTCCACTGGCACGCACGCCGGGTAGGGCCGCAAACGCTATCGCGCTGTCACAAGCCCCACCGCTGGCGATGACGATCTTCAGTGATCGGTGGCAACGCCTTCCCGGACGAGAATGGCGCGGGCCAGGTCTTCGTCGCTTGCGTTGTTGAGGGCGGGATTATCCTGGCGGACCTTTTTCAACAGCGCCTCCAGATAAGCACCACGGATCGCACCGCCGCTGGCGACGAAGCTGGAAGCGTCATCCCGGGCGGGAATCATGAGTTTGTCGTCTTTGAACGTCGAGTACAGCGAGGCGGAAACCCCGGCGGAAGTGGCGACGTCACCCGCATCCACTTTGGCCAGAGCCGAGCCGAAGGGTAAACAAAGTACCAGGGAAGAAATGATAAATATGCGGCGCATGACGGTGTCCTCCGACAGCATGAAGCATAAGGGAAGTACCACATAGTTTAGGATGCGTGGCGGTCGCCGAGAGTTCCCTGGCATTGGCGAGGAACGGGGTGAGTGGGAGGCTGGGTCGTTGAGCATCGATATTCAAAGTGTGGTGATCGGGGCTGGCGTGGTCGGGCTGGCGGTGGCCAGGGCCTTGGCCATGAGCGGGCGGGAAGTGCTGGTGGTCGAGGCCGGCGGGGGTATCGGCACGGGCATCAGTTCGCGTAATTCAGAAGTGATTCACGCCGGCATCTATTACCCGGGCGGCAGCCTCAAGGCGCGGTTGTGCGTGGAGGGCAAGCAGCGTCTCTATGCGTATTGCGATACGCACGGTGTCGATTGCCGGCGCGTGGGCAAGCTGATCGTGGCCACCGATGAGCAGCAGCGCTCGGCTTTGCAGCGTCTGTTGCAGCAGGGGCATCTCAATGGTGTCGATGACCTGCAATGGCTGGATGGCCCGCAGGCCCGGGAGCTTGAACCGGCGTTGTCCTGCGTCGCGGCGCTGTGGTCGCCGTCTACCGGTATCGTCGACTCCCATGGGCTGATGCTGGCGCTCCAGGGCGATTCCCAGAGATTCGGCGCCACGCTGGCCTTGCACACGCCGCTGCTGTCGGCCCGTTGCATCGAACGGGGTTTCGAGCTGCACATCGGTGGCAGTCAACCCATGACGCTGTGCTGCCGCGAATTGATCAACTGCGCGGGGCTGTCCGCGCCCGAGGTGGCGAGCAGCATCGTCGGTTTGCCGGGGCCATTCATTCCCCGGGCGCATCTGTGCAAGGGCAGCTATTTCAGTCTCAGCGGTCGGGCGCCGTTTCGCCACCTGGTGTATCCGGCCCCGGAGAGCGCCGGACTGGGTGTACACGTGACCCTGGATCTGGGCGGGCAGGCGCGCTTCGGGCCGGATGTCGAATGGGTCGAACACATCGATTACCGCGTCGAACCCCACCGGGCCGAGGGGTTCTATCAGGCGATCCGCCGCTATTGGCCGGGTCTACCGGACAACAGCCTGCAACCGGCCTACAGCGGCATTCGCCCGAAAATCAGCGGGCCGACTGAACCGGCCGCCGACTTTCTCATCAGCGCTCGCGCCGAACATGGGGTGCCGGGGCTGGTCAACCTGTTCGGCATCGAATCACCGGGATTGACCAGTTGCCTGGCGCTCGCCGAACTCGTAGTGAAATGCCTGGACGACCGATGATCAGGGCCGGCACTGCTTTGCGGCCATCGGGTCTATGCTAGGGAGTGCGCTTACCGCCATCGGAGAACTCTGATGATCACCGTACGCACTGCCTGCCTGCTGGCCGATTACAAACGCTGGGCCAATCAGCGCCTCTTTGACAGCCTCGCGGCGCTCCCTCCGGGCGAAGTCAAAAAAGAACGGGTGTCGGTGTTCAAAAACATGATCGGCACCCTCAATCATGTCTACGTGGTCGATTGCATCTGGCAAGCGCACCTTGAAGGCCGGGGACATGGCTTCAAGACCTCACACGACCTGCTGCACGCCGATCTGTCCGAACTGCGCATGGCGCAAAAAGCCATCGATCGCTGGTACTGCGACTGGAGCGCCCGGCAAACCGACGCCTCCCTGGACAAGCTCCTGGAATTCACCTTTGTCTCGGGCGAAAGCGGCACCATGAGCGCCGGCGCGATGCTGATGCACGTGGTCAACCACGCCAGCTATCACCGTGGCTGGGTGGTGCAGATGTACTTCGAGATTCCGGCCATGCCACCGGTGACCGACATGCCGGTGTATCTGCGCGAATCTGAACCGATGGTCCTGCAGTCGATCAATGCCCCGATAGTGGCGCCGCCATGTGCTGTGCAATTTTCGAGCGCAACCAGCGTTCTGCCGGATCGTTATCGTTGACCCCGTTCCATGGATGTTGGATATGCTGCCGCCATCGCGAGCAGGCTCGCTCCCACACGTTCGGCGCTTTACTCAGGCGGATCAATTCGATCCAGCGCCCGGTTCACTGCCAACTCACCCAGCATGATGACCTGAGCAATGCCCAGCAGCGTGTTGCGATGCGAGCCCGCCAGATCATTGGTCATCACATTGGCCGAGGCCAGTGATTCGCAGGCATGGGCCAACAGGGTCTCGGTGTCGATGTCGGGGTTGATGGTGAACATCGTGGACGGTTTGTGGGGCGTGGCCATGATGTTGGCGGCGGGGTTGAGGTGGTGATTGAGGGCGCATTCGGCGGCTTCGTGGAATTGCTTGGAGTCGGGGCTTTCGTAGGGGGAGGCTGGATCGGTTTCTGGCGGGTTGGGTGTTGGTTTGATCATCGATAGAACTCCAGTACTGTAAAAATTGGAGCCATCACTTTCGCTACCAAACGAAGGGCGGTGGCCATGCACAGGTTGGTAGACCGGAGTACTGGAACCGGCGCCCCCGAAGAGGCCCTGCGCATGACGACCATAAAAGCAGCAACTGCTTGAAGTGGTGCTACGCGCAGTACTCCGGGCTACCAAACCCGATCGCTGTTTTTCAGCGACCGGCTAACGATAAAGCCCGGACTCAAGGCGCGTAAGCCGGCGGATTCTGGCGTAACCGTAGGCAATGACGCAAGGCGCTGTAGCTTTCATCAAGTTACGCTGACAGCCGTTAAACAAGGGCGGTCAGTCGATGTTTAATGTGCGGATGTCACGACAAAAACATGGCATTGGGCTGAGCACGAAACCTGTGGGAGCGGGCTTGCCCGCGATGGCGGAGTGTCAGCCGACGGTTTTGTTGGCAGGTAGATCGCAATCGCGGGCAAGCCCGCTCCCACAGTGTTGTGTGCTGGATTCAGGCTCCGTCAGCACCTTCCTGAATGTCTCCACCAGCGGCCGCAGATTGATTCGGTGCCACGCCGCCCACAAAGGCGTGGTGAAGCAAATCCACGGCACTTCCCGCAGCACCACGCCCGGCGGTGCATTGCGGCTCAGGCCTTTCTGGATCATCGCGATACCCAGCCCCGACGCCACCAACCCAAGCGCGGTGAAGGGCTCGGTGGCCTCCATGCGGATGTCCGGCGTGAAACCGGCGCGGATACAGGCGCTGACGAAGTCGTCGTGGCAGCTGGCGTTCTGTCGGTGCTGCACGCCGATCCATTCCTGGTCGGCGAGGTCGGCCGGGGTCAGCACAGTCTGCTGCGCCAGCCGATGGTGCTCGGGCAGGGCCAGCAGCATCGGGTCGTCCAGCACCTGGAATCCCAGCAGGTCCGGGTCGTCTTCGGTCGGTGGTTCGCTCACCAGGGCAATATCCAGACTTCGCTGGCGCAAGCCTTCGAGTTGTTCGGCCGAGCTGAGGTTGTACAGCGCCACGTGTACGTTCGGCCGGTCGACCCGCAGCACGCGCAAGGCATTGGGCAGCACGCCGGCGTGCATGGCATTTTCGATGTAGCCAATGCACAGGCCGCCTTCTTCGCCGCGCCCCAGACGCTTGCCGAGAGATTCCAGGCGATTGGCGTGGGTCAACAGGGCGCGGGTTTCGGCGAGGAAGGTCTGGCCGTCGCGGGTCAGGCGGATGCGTTGCTGGCTGCGCTCGAACAGGGTCAGGCCCAGGCGTTCTTCGAGCTGGGCTATCTGCCGGCTAAGGGGCGACTGGGAAATGTGCAGGCGTTCGGCGGCGCGCCCGACGTGTTCTTCCTCGGCGACGGCGACGAAGTAGCGCAATTGGCGGATGTCGATCATGTTAGACCTGTAGGGACTCAAGTGCTGCACATTATGTCTTGGACGGTCAGATCCTCGCAATCTAGCATCTGCTCAACGGTCATCACTGACCCCTGACTACTGACGAGGAATCATCCATGAGCTTGAAAGACAAACTGCCCGGCTCGCTGGGTTTCGGCACCGCGCCGCTGGGCAATATGTTCCGCGCCATCCCGGAACAAGAAGCACAGGCGACTGTCCATGCCGCCTGGGATGCCGGCGTGCGTTACTTCGATACCGCGCCGTTCTACGGTTCGGGTCTGTCGGAGATTCGCCTTGGCAGCGCACTGTCGCGCTACAACCGTGACGACTATGTACTGAGCAGCAAGGTCGGCCGGGTGATCCTCGATGAAGTCGAAGATGCCACCGCCCGTGACCTGGGCGAGAAGAGCGGGGTGTTCGAGTACGGCCGGCCGAACAGGATCGTCAACGACTACAGCGCCGATGCAACGATGCGTTCGATCGAGGACAGCCTCACGCGCCTGCAAACCGATCGCCTGGACATCGTCTGGGTGCACGATATCGCCCAGGATTTCTACGGCGATCAGTGGCTGGAGTACTTCAACCAGGCCCGTACCGGTGCCTTCAAAGTGCTGACCCGTTTGCGCGAAGAGGGTGTGATCAAGGGGTGGGGGCTGGGGGTGAACAAGGTCGAGCCGTGCGAGCTGACCCTTGATCTGAGCGAAGCGCAGCCGGACGGTTTTCTGCTGGCGGGTCGCTACACTCTTCTCGACCATGATCGTGCCTTGCAGCGATTGATGGACGCGGCCCTGGCGCAGAACGTCGAAATCGTGGTCGGTGGCCCGTACAGCTCGGGCATCCTCGCCGGTGGTGCGCACTTCGAATACCAGAAGGCCAGCCCGGCGATCATCAACAAGGTCGAGCAGATCAAACGCATTGCGGCGGCCCACGGTGTCGATGTCAAAGCCGCGGCATTGCAATTCTCGTTGGCTAACCCGGCAGTGGCCGCGGTAATTCCCGGTTCCAGCCGTCCGGAGCGGATCGCCGAAGATGTGGCCGCGTTATCGGCGGTGATCCCCGCAGCATTCTGGCAGGCGATGCGTGAGGCAAAACTGGTTTCCGAGCACGCACCCTTGCCCCTCATTGGAGCTTGAGCATGAAGATTGATTTGAGTGGAAAACTGGCAATCGTCAGCGGCAGCACCGCCGGCATTGGTCTGGGCATCAGCCAGGCACTGGCCGAGGCGGGCGCCACGGTGGTGGTGATCGGCCGCGACACGGCCAAGGTCGAGCAGGCAATGGTGAGCATTCGCCAGCGTGTTCCTGCCGCGCAATTGCGTGGGGTGACCGCCGACCTGGGCACCGCCGAAGGCGCCGAAATATTGTTCGCCGCCGAACCTCGGGCGGACATCCTGGTGAACAACCTCGGGATCTTCAATACCGTGGATTTCTTCGACGCACCGGACAGTGAGTGGACACGCTTCTACGAGGTCAACGTGATCTCCGGCGTGCGCCTGTCCCGGCATTACACGCCGGACATGGTCAAGCAGGGCTGGGGGCGGGTGATCTTCCTGTCTTCGGAATCCGGCGTGGCGACCCCGGCGGACATGATCAACTATGGCGTGACCAAAAGCGCCAACCTGGCGGTGTCCCATGGCCTGGCCAAACGCCTGGCCGGCACCGGCGTGACGGTCAATGCGATCCTGCCCGGCCCGACCTTTACCGATGGCCTGGAAGACATGCTCAAGGACGCCATGGCCGAATCCGGACGCAGCGCCCGGGACGAAGCCGATGCGTTCGTGCGCAAGGCCCGGCCGACGTCGATCATCCAGCGCGTGGCGGATGTCGAGGAAGTCGCCAATCTGGTGGCCTACATCGCTTCGCCGTTATCCTCGGCCACCACCGGTGCTGCCTTGCGGGTCGACGGCGGTGTCGTCGACAGCCTGGCCATCTGAACCTTATTGATTGGAGAGCGTATTTCATGGCAACTGCATCAGCCTTCATCGACATCCCGGCTTCGGCCGATCAGGTCTGGCAATTGATTGGCGGTTTCAACTCACTGCCGGACTGGCTGCCGTTCATTCCCAAGAGCGAACTGAGTGAAGGCGGGCGCGTGCGCAGCCTGCAAACGGCGGACGGCGCAGTGGTGATCGAACGCCTGCAAGCGTTCGATAACGCGGCTCAAACCTACAGCTACTCGATTTTACAGGCACCGTTTCCGGCGACCGATTATCTGTCGACGATCAAGGTTCAAGCCCAAGGCGAGGGCGCGCGAGTGACCTGGTCCGGGAGGTTCGAACCGGTGGGCGTGAGCAACGAGGAAGTGGAGGCGTTGTTTACCGGCATCTATCAGGGCGGACTAGAAGCGCTGCGGGCCAATTACCCGGCCTGATTCACCCAGCGGAAAACACCCCCAATCCCCTGTGGGAGCGAGCTTGCTCGCGATTGCGGAGTGTCAGGCGATATATTTTTACCTGATACACTGTCATCGCGAGCAAGCTCGCTCCCACAGGGGTTGATCATTGTTTGTAAGAGTTTGTCAGGCCGGTGGAATCAAACTCTCCCGACAATCAAGCACCAGCCGCGCGCCGCCCAGTTCGCTGCTGCCCACTTCCAGGGTAAACCCGTGCAGGCTGACAATCGCCGCGACGATGGACAGCCCCAGCCCGAAGCCGCTTTTATGATTGCCCGCCTCGGCGCGATAGAAGCGCTGGAACACCGCTTCACGTTCCGCTTCGGGAATGCCCGGACCGGAATCGAGCACTTCGATTCGCGTGTGCCCGCCATCATTGACCCCGCGCAGGATCACCGCGCCGCCGGGCGGGGTGAATTTGATCGAGTTGCTGAGCAGGTTCGCCACCGCTTCGAACATCAGCGCCCGGTCGCCATTGAGGGGCGGCAATGACGCAGGCAGGTGCAACTGGAACACCAGGCCGTCGTCTTCCGCCAGGGGCAGGTAGAACTCATGCAGCTCTTGCAGCAGCGCCACCGGGTCCATTTGCACGAAACCTGAGCGACGCTGGCGGTCTTCCAGTTCGGAGATCCGCAGCAAGCCACGGAAACGCGCCATCAGCGTATCGGCCTCGGCCAGCACCAGGTCCAGTTGCATGGCCTGCGGCGAGCCTTCGCCGGCTTGCTGTTGCATGCGGTAAAGCTGCGCGCGCAGACGGGTCAGGGGCGTGCGCAGGTCATGGGCGATGTTGTCGCACACGCCCTTGACCTCGTTCATCAAGCGCTCGATGCGTTCGAGCATGGCGTTGACGATGGCGGCGAGCATGTCCAGTTCGTCACGCCGATTGGACAGTGGCAAGCGCCGGCTCAGATCGCCGGCGACGATGGCTTCGGCGCTGGCCTGAATCCCGCGAATGCGCCGCAATGGACGCCGGCGCAGCAAATACCAGCCGACAATGCCCGGCACGATGGTCAGGGTCATACCCCAGAACAAGGCGTGAAGGATGATCCGGGTCACGGCGAACAACGAACCGTTGTCGCGCACCAGCACCAGCCAGCGGCCGTCGAGGGTGCGGGTCGCCACGGCGTCGCAACTGTCGGCGGGCAGAGTCTGCTCGTCGCTGTCGTCGGAGGCATCGCAGTCGCGCAGCATGTGGATCTTGCCATCGAGCGGCAAACCGTCCGGAATGTCACGCAGGGCCCCGCTGAGGTAACGGTGTTGGACATCGAACAGGCCGTAGGCGTCGATGCCGCGGATGTCGAAGGTCATGCTGACGGCGAGGGCGTCCACCAGTTGCTCGTCGGAGAAACGCGAAAACAGGTGCTGGCGTTGCATCAGCGAATGCTTGGCCAGGTTGTCCAGGTAAGCGGAAACCTCGTAGTACATGACCCCCATGAGGATCCCGCTCCAGATCACGAACAGCGAACTGTAGAGCGCCAGCAGACGGCTGCTGGAAGAGCGCCAGCCTTTAGACGGGTTCGGCAATGACATAACCCGAGCCTCGCACGGTCCGAATCAGTGGGGCATTGCCGGGCGGGTCGATCTTCTTGCGCAGACGGCCGATGTGTACGTCGATCAGGTTGGTGCCGGGGTCGAAGTGGTAACCCCAGACTTCCTCGAAAATCATCATCCGCGAGAGGATTTGCCCGGTATTGCGCATCAGGAATTCCAGCAGTTTGTATTCGGTGGGCAATAGCGTCAGCAGTTGACCGTCGCGGCTGGCTTCGTGGCTGATCAGGTTCAGTTCCAGATCCGCCACCCGCAACGTGGTGGCCTCGGCGGTGACGGTGTTCTGCCGACGCAGCAGGACTTCGACCCGGGCGGCCATTTCATCGGTGGCGAAGGGTTTGGTCAGGTAGTCGTCGCCGCCGGCGCGCAGGCCGCGCACGCGCTCATCGACGTCGGACAGGGCGCTGATCATCAGGATCGGTGTGGCCACGCCCATGGTCCGCAGGGTGGTAACGATCGCCAGGCCATCGAGCTCGGGCAGCATGCGGTCGAGGGTGATCAGGTCGTAGTTGCCGCTGACTGCACGCTCCAGCCCTTCGCGGCCATTGTCGACCCAGTCGACCTCGAGGCCGTGGCTACTCAGTTCGGCGACAATCTCCCGGGCGGTCACGGCGTCGTCTTCGATGGTCAAGATGCGGGTCATAGGGCTGGCCTGATTAAATGTTCACAACGTTGTGCGGCATTTTGCCAAGAAATGACCGCAGGCTTTCTAAATAAAAGTTCATGGAAATTCCGGGCTTCGGTCAATGCATAAAACCCGCTGAACAAAGTCGCTGCTACAAGGGAACGCAATCCCCTGTGGGAGCGAGCTTGCTCGCGATGGGGCCAGATCAGGCAACCTTTTTTTAATCGATCGGTGTACTCACAAACACATCAAGCCCTTCGGCATACGCCGTGAACGCAGCAATCCGCGGAAACTGCACCGCATTCACCTGATCCGGTACCACCAGATTGGTAAAACTCCAGGCCACGGCGAGGGTAATGCCATCCTGCTCAATCGAACCGTCAGTTTTCAGCGGCTGCTTTTCCAGATCCCGCTCAAGCGCCGAATAGGCCGCCGTCAATTGTCCTTCGACCCGCTGCACCCAGGGTTCGAATTGAATCTCCTGCGGCCGCAGATTGCGTTCGTAGTAAAGCTGCACGGATTTTTCGCTGGCGGCCAGGGCCAGGCCGATCAGGCGCAACGCGCGCAGACGCTGACTCGGCTCGACGGGCAACAGGCTGTTGCCGGCCAGGGTTTCCAGGTAGTCGATGATCAGTGTCGAGTCCATCAACACCTCACCGTCATCCAGCACCAGGGTGGGCGCCTTGACCACCGGGTTGATCTGACGGAATTGTTCGAAGTGGCGGAACACCGAGACCGATCGGTGTTCCAGCGCGATTCCCAGGCATTTGGCAGAAATGGCGGCGCGCCTGACATAGGGCGAGTCCAGCATACCGATCAGCTTCATGGTCCTTTCCTTTATATGGCCATTTCGGGAGGGACAACCTTAGCTGAGGTTCGCGGCCCTGCAAATGACCGTGAATAATGCCCGGTGCCAGCCGTTTGTCTTCTATATACAGCCGCTCGATTGAATTTCTTGCTATAAACGCACTCCGATTACCGCCTCAAAGCCTGCCTTAGAGCATTTTCCGGGCTTTGTCGGACAAATTCGCAGTCTTTTCGGTTGCTGAGGCCTCAAGTCGGCCGTAGACTGCCGCCCCTCGTAAATTGAGTGCCGGGTGGCGCTTGGAACAAACGGCGCCTTTCCGATGGCCTGCCCAGGTCTGCCGGAACGCTCCCTAATTCGCCTTAATGCACGTTTTTTTATAGAGATATCAATGACAAAGGACAAGTTGCTGGCCATGCCGGCGGATGACTACATGAATGCCGAGCAACATGCTTTTTTCTCCGAGCTGTTGCAGAACATGAAAGTCGAAACCCATGAGCGCATCGAACAGAACCGCATCGCCATCGAAAGTCTGGACACCCCGGCCGATCCGGCAGACGCGGCTTCGGTCGAAGAAGAGCGCACCTGGCTGGTGAACGCGATCGATCGCGACCAGCGCATGCTGCCTCAGTTGGAACAAGCCCTTGAGCGCATCAAGGAAGACAGCTTCGGCTGGTGCGACGACAGCGGCGAGCCGATTGGCCTCAAGCGCCTGCTGATCAGCCCGACCACCAAGTACTGCATCGAAGCTCAGGAACGTCACGAGCAAATCGACAAGCACCAGCGTCAGGCCTGATTCCGCGAGGCAGTCCATCAAGATGGACTGCCTTTGAAAAGATCGCAGCCTGCGGCAGTTCCTACGCAATTGAAGTAGGGCGCTGCCGCAGGCTGCGATCTTTGTTTTCTGCCGTCTTCGATTTCCCGGTTCTTCTATTGATCTGCTGCAACGTTCGCGACTAAAGGCTCATGGATAATGGCTTTATGGTGGCGTTTAATGCGAAGACAACAATTAGAAGTTTTACGGGGTAACGATGATGACGAGAGACGGGTCTCTGGTTGCGGCAGTGCCCGCACCCGTGCTGTTGCCGAAAAACCGCTGGTTGACGCCAACGCTGCAAAGCATCGCCCTGATGCTGTTGTTATGTGGCATGACGCTGGGCGGATGGTCGCTCTACTTTGGCCTGCCCCTGGCCGTATTGATTGTCTGGCTGCCTCGCCTGCGCTCGCGCGCGACCCCGCAGGCTGCTGCCCCCGCCAACCCCGATGCCATCGGCGAGTTGACTCGCGATCTTTCCTGCACCACCAGCCATAACGCACTGTCGGCCGCCGGCGTGGCGTTTTCGGTTCGGCAACTGGCGGACAAACTGCAATCGCAGCTCACGGCGGCGGCACAGATCGTCAGCAATGCCGAGGTCATGATCACCACCGAACAGGCCACCTCGACCCTCAGTCGCCAGGCGCTCAGTGCCGCCAGCGAAGCCCATCAAAGCGGAGTGATCGGGCGTACGGAATTGATCGAGTCCATCGCGCGCATGCATCAGCTCAGCCAGCGCGCCAGCAACAGCCGTGAACTGATCGAAGCCTTGAGCCTGCGCAGCGATGATATCCAGCGGGTGACCCTGGTGATTCAGTCCATCGCCAGCCAGACCAACCTGCTGGCGTTGAACGCCGCGATAGAAGCGGCGCGGGCGGGGGAGCACGGTCGCGGGTTTGCCGTGGTGGCCGACGAGGTTCGCGGGCTCGCCGCACGCACGGCGACCGCCACGGGGGAGGTGGGCGAAATGGTGGCCGACATCCAGCACCGAACGGCGCAGGTAGTGGAGCAGATCCGCCAACTGTCCAGCGACCTGGACTCTGGTGTCGAGCAGGTAGAGCGGACGGGGCAGCACCTGGAGAACATTGCCCGTCTGGCGGCCAGCGTCGAATCCCAGGTCGGAGAGATCGCCCAAGGGGCAGACACCAACCGCGTACAACTCGACAGCCTGTTTCACGCCATCGAGCAGATGCGCAGCGATCTGGTGGTCAGCGACCAGCAGACTCAGCGCCTGGCCCTGGCGGCGGTGCAAATGGAAGGGCAGGCCGAAACCATCAGCGAGCGTCTTGCCGAAGTGGGGCTGGATGACTATCACCAGCGAATCTATGACCTGGCCCGGGACGCCGCGAGCCAGATTGCAGCGCGTTTCGAAGCGGATATCGATGCCGGTCGAATCAGTCTCGACGATCTGTTCGACCGCAATTACCAGGTCATCCCCGATACCAGCCCGGCCAAGTACCAGACGCGTTTCGACCGCTACACCGATCAGGTTTTGCCAGCGATACAAGAGCCGTTGTTACCGCGTCACGAAGGATTGGTGTTCGCCATCGCCTGCACCCAACAGGGTTATGTGCCGACCCATAACAAGGTGTTCAGCCAGCCGTTGACGGGAGATGCGCAGGTCGATGCCTTGCAGAACCGGACCAAACGCAAGTTCGCTGACCGCGCCGGGATCCGCTGCGGCAGCCATCAGAAGGCCGTGCTGCTGCAAACCTATACCCGTGATACCGGCGAGCTGATGCACGATCTTTCGGTGCCGATCATGCTCAAGGGCCGGCATTGGGGTGGTTTTCGCCTGGGCTACAAACCGGAAAAGCCGCGCTGAAAAATCCGGTCTGCCGAATGATTGTTGCAAGTTCTGCAATTAAGCTGTGCAGGGATTTGCTGTTTCCTCGGCGAGAAACTAATTAACATGCCTACTAATTAGGTAGCTAATTAAGTTCGGGGAGGCAGCATTCAAGGCAAAGTTGATGTCGCGGTCATGATCGGCAGCGGGGTACCCGCCAATCTTCGCTCCATGGGGCGCAAGGTTTGCTGGGTCGTGTTGCTCAATGGCGAGCGCCGGGGCACGGCGTTCTCCAGTCGCGAAGAAGCGCAAGAGTGCAAGGCTGCCTGGCAGGCGCAATTGAGCGCCTGAAGTCCTGGCAGCCTGCATTGAGGTTGTCAGTGGGTCTGGTGCATGCGCAGGTTCAGGTCGTCGACCACCCGCGCCCAGTCTGCGTCTTCGCGAAGTTGTTCCTTGAGGAAGCCGGCCTGTTGCGGTGACCAGAACTCGGCGTCGATGAGTTTCTTGTCGTCAGCCAGGGAATGGCCGGCAATGAAGTCGTCGATCGCTTTCTGGCTGGAGTCCAGGCCGAGTTGGTCGAACAGGCCTTTCAAGTCGTGGGTCGGTGATTCCATCTTCATCTCCTTGCAGGTCATCAGTCGGGTCGAGGGACGAGGCGCACCCAGGATTCGAGGGCGCGGCAGCGGTGGAGTTCGATCGCGATGTTCAAGTGCAACAATGAGCATAGACTGCCAACCCGACCATCAGGCATTCAATGCGCCCGCATCGACCGCGGCCTTCAGTTCCCTGGCCGATTCCTGGGCCGCGATGGCGGCGACATCCGGGGTTTTGAACCAGCGATCCTTTTCGACCTGGTGATACGTCACGGTCTTGAGCGGTGGTTTGGCGCGCATGACAATCACGGCCTGAAATTCACCCTCGACTTCTCTGGCTTCACCCCGGATAAAAAACTCGCCGATATCAAATTCCGTCACGTTGCAGACTTCCCTTGGTAATACATTGTTGTTGTCAACGCACCCGATTTTTGCGGATCCGTTTTATTGGGCGGGCAGTATGGCAGTAGTTGCCCGTCGACGGCTGAGATAAGTCGGCGGGCAGACGAAACGTCGATGGAAGCGAGCGCGGTGGGCATGTCAACCGTGTGACTCAAGGAGCCGGGCGAGGGCACAGGCTTCGTTATGATTGGCTCGGAAACCTCTTACACTGCCTGTAGAAATATCCTTGATGTGAAAGAAGGCAATGCCCGCCATTACCACCTGAAATCGCGGGCGGGTCGGAGCATCGGGCGCTGGTTCATGGAGGCCGGGCCCTGCCGGGGGCGGGTTCTGTGCTGTTTTCGAGTCAGGCACCAAGGGATAGGCAAAGTGTGTCAGCGTGCACATATGAAGTCCTTTTCATTGTTTTACCGACGTATGTACGTCGTTTTGGCTAGTCGCCAAGAGCATCGCTGCTCTAGAATCACCCTCACTGGTGGGTGAATGATGTTTATCTAAAGCAATTTTTTGCGGACGATATGTAGGAAAAGTTTTTTTCTCGATGAGATTTTTCCCTGAAGTTGATAGTCCATAATTTTCTGGCAGCAGGAAGGGTGTTTTCCTTCAGCCTGTGACGAATACCAGTCAGGACGACGCGAGTGACGTTCCAGTAGTCTTCTCAAGCTTCGTGATGAATGAGTGCACTGCTCATTCAGGACTTTCAACCCGGGTTCTTTGGCTACACCTTCGGCATTGCCGCTTTTTTGGCTGTGCGTTCATTTTTCGCGCACGGCACCATTATTCAGATGTGGGGATGTTTCCTTGGCAGTAAGTAATCTCGATATGCATGCTTTGTTCGTGCTGGGTGATTTGCGCGCAAAGCTGGTCAAGCAGTTTCAGTCACGTTTCGTTTACATCACCGAACAGAACGCTGAAGGCATTTACATTGCCGAAATCGACACCGAATCAGCCCTGGTGGTGGACGACAAGCCCGGTCTCAAGCTCAAGGTCGGCGATCATTTCAGCGCGTCCGTGCTGCCCAGTCGCGAAGGCGGCAAGCTGGACATCAGGTTCCGCGACATCAAGCTGACGGTTTACGGAATTGGCGACTACGCCTTCGTGACCACGGCCGACGGTCAGGGGATCGTGTTCAAGGAAGGGCACAGCGTGGTGATGGTGTTCGCCGCCCATCAACAGTTGCAGGAAGGCCTGACCAAGACCCTCAAGGCCGTGACCGCCAAGGCGGCCAAATGGCGCAAGGGCGAGTTGGTGACCTTCAAGGCCAGCGAGTGATGACCCTGACCCGCGCCGATTTCCACGAACAGAACCTGGCCAGCGCTCAAGACGAAGCGCGGCGGTTGTTCGGGCAGAAGACCATTCTGCAAGGAGCCTGGCTGAACTGGGTGGCGTCACGGCTTTCCCAACTGCAACCGGCGCCATACGCCAGCATGGTCAGGCGAGAGCTGATGCGTTTGCAGGAAACTTGCGAAAACTGACCCGCGCACCTCGAAAGCAGCAACCTCTACTACAGTCATTGGACTGAGTATTCAGAGGCTTCGCGGTCTACCGCCAGGCCATCCTGCTATTGCTGTGAACAGCACGAGGTGCAAAAGCATGAACGGATTTCGACGGTTGCTGGCTGCGGTCCTGGCCACTTTCGGTTTGCTGGCGACACCCGCCCCGGCGTCTGCCGCCCAGGCACCGATCCACTTCGCCGACCTGAACTGGGAAAGCGGCAGCCTGATTACCGATGTCCTGCGCATCATAGTCGAGAAGGGCTACGGGCTGCCGACCGACACCTTGCCGGGCACCACCATCACCCTGGAAACCGCGCTGGCCAACAATGACATCCAGGTCATTGGCGAAGAGTGGGCCGGTCGCAGCCCGGTCTGGGTCAAGGCGGAAGCCGAAGGCAAGGTCGTCAGCCTCGGCGACACGGTCAAGGGTGCTACCGAAGGCTGGTGGGTGCCGGAATATGTGATCAAGGGCGACCCGGCCAAGGGCATCAAGCCGCTGGCGCCGGACTTGCGCAGCGTCAGCGACCTGCCGCGTTACAAAGACGTGTTCAAGGACCCGGAAGCCCCGACAAAAGGACGTTTTCTCAACAGCCCTATCGGCTGGACCTCGGAAGTGGTCAACAAGCAGAAGCTCAAGGCGTATGGGCTGGACGACAGCTACGTGAATTTCCGCAGCGGGTCGGGCGCGGCACTGGATGCAGAGATCAGCTCGTCAATTCATCGTGGCAAGCCGGTGCTGTTTTACTACTGGTCGCCCACGCCGTTGCTTGGCCGCTTCAAGCTGATTCAACTGGAAGAGCCGCCGTTCGACGCCGAAGCCTGGAAGACCCTGACCGACGCCGACAACCCCAATCCACAGCCGACCCGTTCCCTGGCCTCCAAGCTGTCGATCGGTGTGTCCGCCCCCTTCCAGAAGCAATATCCGCACATTGCCGAGTTCTTTGCCAAGGTCGATTTTCCGATCGATCCGCTGAACAAGGCGCTGGCCGAGATGAGCGAGAAACATACGCCACCGCGCCAGGCGGCAGAGGCGTTCATGAAGGCCCATCCCGACGTCTGGCGGGCCTGGTTGCCCAAGGACGTGGCGGATAAAGTCTCCGCCGCCCTGTAGGCGCTGCCGCAGGTCGGGATCTTTTGATCTTTGTCATGAAAAAGCAAAATCACGACATCGCAGCCTGCGGTAGCTCCTACAATGTTCGGTTCATATCCCTTTCAAGGATTTCTGAACCATGACCCTGTTGTTGGCTCAGTCGCTGGTGACGATCTTCACCGTGATCAGTCTGGTGCATGTTTATTGGGCGTTGGGTGGCGAGTGGGCGGCGGTGGCGGCGGTCCCGCAAGTACCGCAGGAGGGCAGTGCGCAACTGAGGCCGGCGTTCAAGCCGCGAGGCTGGATCACGCTGGTGGTGGCCGGACTGTTGCTGTTGATTGCCATGCTGGTGTGCTTGCGGGTGGGTTGGTGCCTGCCACCCTTGCATCACCGGTCGTTGCAGTGGGTGATCAGCACGATCGCGATTTTGCTGTTCGCCCGGGCCATTGGCGATTCGGAGCTGGTGGGGTTTTTCAAGGAGGTCAAAGGCTCGAAGTTCGCCCGGCTCGACACCTGGGTTTATTCGCCGTTGTGTGTGGTGCTGGGGGCGGGGTTGTTGGCGGTGGCCTGGATTTGATTGATCGACATTTCTGTAGTGACAGTACTGGCCTCTTCGCGGGCAAGCCCGCTCCCACAGTGTCTGGTGTGTACACACCTTTTGAGTTAGACACCCACCCTTGTGGGAGCGGGCTTGCCCGCGAAGAGGCCGGTCCAGGCACTAAAAATCCTTGGTCTAACTGCCGCTCTCGGTCCGCCGGCTGCTCACCTCGGCCGGCACATCATCCCCGGCCATGCGTTTGCGAAACAGCGCCGCCCGGGCCAGCAGCAGTGTCGTCACCGGCACGGTAATCGCCAGCAGGATCGGAATCAGCCAGGCGTGCAAGACCGGCGCGGACTTGAGCGCCGAAAAATAGATGATCGAAGCCAGCGCCACGCACCAGGTCCCGAGCGTCGAGGCCAGGGCCGGTGGGTGCATGCGCTGGAAGTAGTCCTTCATGCGCAGCAGGCCCGTGGCGCCGATCAACGCAAACAGGCTGCCGAGCACCAGCAGGATCGCCACCGGGATTTCCACCCACATCGACATTGGCGTATTCATTCGATCACCTCACCGCGCAGCAGGAATTTCGCCAGGGCGAACGAGCCGACGAAACCGAACAGTGCGATCAGCAGCGCCGCCTCGAAGTAAGTGTCACTGGCATAACGAATACCCAGCGCCAGCATCATCAGCATCGCGACGATGTACAGATAGTCCAGCGCCAGAACCCGGTCCTGGGCCGACGGCCCCTTGAACAGGCGGATCAGGGTCAGGATCATCGCCAGGGAAAAGAAGAACAGACTCAGCAGGATCGCGTTCGACAGCAAGGGGCTCATTCGAAGATCTCCATCAGCGGACGTTCGTAGGTCGCCTTGAAGTGCTGGATGAACAGCGCCTCGTCCTCCAGGTCGAAGACGTGCAACAGCAGAATGCTGCGATCCAGTGCCAGCTCCGACCAGACCGTACCCGGCACCACCGTAGTGATCATCGACAGCGCGGCCAGGCCGTTGGCGTCACGCAGGTCCAGCGGCACCTTGATGAATTGCGAGCGGGGCGGGCGGCGACCGGCATTGAGCACGCTCCAGGCCACGGCGAGGTTGGACACCAGCACATCGCGCCCGACCAGAAGGACCAGGCGCAGGATTACCCAGGGGCGACGGATACGCACCGGCAGCGGACGCAGCCTGCGCATCATCAATGGCGCCCAGAACCCCAGCACGGCACCCAGCAGCAAATTGCCGGGGCTTGTCGACAGGTTCAGCAACAGCCACAGCAACCACAAGGCCAGCGACAGCAAGGGTGCCGGAAACAGGTGCTTCATGGTTGCACCTCCTGCGGGGCCGCTGCGGCCGACGGGTTCGGTACGACGCGCGTGTCGAGCACCGCCATCACGTATTGCTGGGGGTTGTACAAGGCATCGGCGGCGGCCTGGGTGTAGCGCAGCAACGGGTCGGCCTTGAAGGTCAGCGCAATGCTCAGGCCCAGCAGGGCGAAGATCGGTATGCATTCAAGGCGTCGCAACAGGGGCGATGGCCGTTCCGCTGGCGTCCAGAAGCGCTGGATGCCCAGGCGCGAGAAGGCGATCAGCGACGCCAGCCCGGACACAATCAACAACACCAACAGGCCCCACGCGGCGTTGGAAACCGGTGTGTCGCCGCTGTTGCCCAGGCCGAGCGGATTGAGCAGGGCACCGATCAACCCGAGTTTGCCGATAAAACCGGAGAGCGGCGGCATACCGATGATCAGCAAGGCGCAGGCGATGAAGCTCAGTCCGAGAAACGCCATGGTCCAGGGAATCACCTGGCCGACCACGGCTTTCTGGTCGTCGTCGAGGTTGGTGCCTTTGGGTGGATGCAGGGATTCCAGTGGGCGGGGCAGCAGTTCGGTTTCATCTTCGAGCTGGATTTCGTTGGCCGAACGCGAGCGTTCGATCAGCTCGGCCAGCAGGAACAGCGCGCTCAACGCCAGGGTCGAGCTGAACAGATAGAACAGCGCCGCGCCGACCAGGTTCGGCTGGGCGAAACCGATGGTCGACAACAGAATGCCCGCCGATACCAGGATGCTCAGGCTGGCCATGCGTTCCAGGCGTTGCGCGGCGAGGATCGCAATGGCGGCGCAGACGATGGTCGCCATGCCGCCGTAGATCAGCCAGTCGCCGGCAAAGAACGCCGATGCCCCGGCCTGGGCGGAGAACAGCAGCGTCCACAGGCGCAGCAAGGTGTAGACGCCGACCTTGGTCATGATCGCGAACATTGCCGCCACCGGCGCGCTGGCCGAGGAGTACGCCGGCACCAGCCAGAAGTTCAGCGGCCACATGCCGGCCTTGGCCAGGAACGCGACGGCCAGGATCCCCGCGCCGGCGTGAAGCAAGCCGCGATCAGCTTCGGTCACCAGCGGGATTTTTACCGCCAGGTCGGCCATGTTCAGTGTGCCGGTGACCCCATAGATCAGCGCCGCGCCAATCAGGAACAGCGACGAGGCCAACAAGTTGATCGAGATGTAATGCAGCCCCGACGACACCCGCGCCCGGCCCGAGCCGTGGAGCATCAAGCCGTAGGACGCGGCCAGCAGCACTTCGAAGAACACGAACAGGTTGAACAGGTCGGCGGTGAGGAACGCACCGTAAAGGCCCATCAACTGGATCTGGAACAGCGCGTGAAAACTCGAACCTGCGCTGTCCCAACGGGCCATGGCAAACAGCAGGGCGCTGACGCCGATAATGCCGGTCAGCACCAGCATCAGCGCCGACAGGCGATCGACCACCAGCACCAGGCCGAACGGCACTTGCCAGTTGCTCGGCAGATACACGCCGATGGAGCCGGGCACGCCGGTGGTTTGTGTCCATTGCAACAACGCCACGGCAATGCCCAGCCCGAGCAGGCTGGAGAACAGATTGATCCTGGCCTTGAGCGGCCGGTGCTTTTCGCCAAGCATCAGCATGATTGCGGCAGTCAGCAGCGGCAGCAGAATGGGCGCGACGATCAGGTGAGTCATCGCCATCATTCTTTGGGCTCCCGGCCATCCACATGGTCGGTGCCGGTCAGGCCCCGGGAGGCCAGCAGCACCACCAGGAACAGCGCGGTCATGGCGAAGCTGATGACGATAGCCGTCAGCACCAGTGCCTGCGGCAATGGGTCGGTGTAGTGCAGAAGATCCTGCGGCACGCCGTCCTTGATGATCGGTTCCTTGCCGATGAACAGGCTGCCCATGCTGAAGATGAACAGATTGACGCCATAGGACAGCAGGCACAGGCCCATGACCACCTGGAACGTCCGTGGGCGCAGGATCAGCCAGACGCCGGACGCGGCCAGCACGCCGATGGCGATTGCGATGACTTCTTCCATCAGACGGCTCCCTTGGCGGTAACGGATTTGGGCTGGGCAGCGGTTTTGTGGCCGCGCACCGATTGGTGGGCAAGGGCGGTGAGGATCAACAGGGTCGAGCCGACCACCACGCCGTACACACCGATGTCGAAGAACAGCGCGCTGGCCAGGTGAATGTCACCCAGCAGCGGCAACGAGAAATGCCAGGTGTGGGTGGTCAGGAATGGATAGCCGACCAGCATCGCACCCAGCCCCGTGGCGGTGGCAATCATCAGTCCCGTACCCATCCAGCGCAGTGGCCGCAGGCTCATTTGCGCCTCGACCCACTGCGTGCCGGCGACCATGTATTGCAGGATGAACGCCACCGACATCACCAGCCCGGCGACAAAGCCGCCGCCCGGTTGATTGTGCCCGCGCATGAACAGGTAGAACGACACCACCAGCGCCACCGGCAACAGCAGGCGCACCAGCACCGCCGGTACCATCATGAAACCGAGCGCGGTGTCGCTGGCGTGACGCGGGTTGACCAGGTCGGTGACCACATCCGGTGCGAGCAAGCGTTGCTGGGCCGGCAGTTGCAGGCTTTCTTTCGGCGGACGGAAGCGGCGTAGCAGGGCGTACACGGTCAGGGCCACCGCCACCAGCACGGTGATTTCACCGAGGGTGTCGAAACCACGGAAGTCCACCAGCATCACGTTGACCACGTTGCTGCCGCCGCCTTCGGGCAAGGCGCGACTGAGGTAGAAGGAGGAAATATCGTTGGGGGTCTGGCGCGTCAGCATGGCGTAGGCCAGCAATGCCATGCCGACACCGACCGAGGTCGACAGCAGCAAGTCGCGGACACGCCGTACCCGCGCCCGACGCAAGCTGCCGGGCAAAGGCGAGACTTCTTCGATCCGGCGTGGCAGCCAGCGCAGGCCGAGCAGGATCAGCACCGTGGTCACCACTTCGACCGCCAGTTGTGTCAGGGCCAGGTCCGGCGCGGAAAACCAGACGAAGGTGACGCAGGTCATCAGGCCGCAGACGCTGACCATGGTCAGGGCCGCGAGCCGGTGGTACTTGGCCTGATAGGCCGCGCCAAGGGCGCAGGCGATGGCCAGCAACCACAAGGTGACGAAGACGATCGACCCCGGGATTTTCGGCCGGTCACCCCAGTGAAGACTGCTGTGCAACATGGGAATCAGCCCGGCCAGCACGGCGGCGAGTACCAACAGGAACAACTGCATTTGCAGGCGTTTGGTGCCGATCCGCGGTTCCAGGCGACGGGCCAGGCGCATGATGGCGACCAGCGCGTATTCGAACAGGTGCTTGCCGTCCAGGCGCCCGATGACGGGCGGGCGGTCGAAACGCCCGCGCTTGAATTGATTGCGCAGCAGCAGGTAGAGCACGGAGCCGCAGGACAAGGCGATCAGGCTCATGATCATCGGCGCGTTCAGGCCATGCCAGATGGCCAGGCTGTACTCGGGCAGCGTGCCGCCAACCACCGGTTGCGCCGCCGCCGCGAGCAGCGGGCCGACTATCTGGGCGGGGAAGATCCCCACCAGCAGGCAGGCGAACACCAGCAATTCGACCGGCGCGCGCATCCAGCGCGGTGGCTCGTGGGGCGTGTGGGGCAGGTCGGTCGCGGGCGGGCCGAAGAACACATCCACGGTGAAACGCAGGGAGTAAGCCACGCTGAAGGTACCGGCAATCGTTGCCACGATCGGCAGGCTCAGTTCGACCCAGCGCGTGGCATTGATGAACACGGTTTCGGCGAAAAACATCTCTTTGGAAAGGAAACCGTTGAGCAACGGCACGCCGGCCATCGAGGCGCTGGCGACCATGGCCAGGGTGGCGGTAAACGGCATCAGCTTGTACAGGCCGCTGAGTTTGCGGATATCGCGGGTGCCGCTTTCGTGGTCGATGATCCCGGCGGCCATGAACAACGAGGCCTTGAACGTCGCGTGGTTGAGAATGTGGAACACCGCGGCGACGGCGGCCAGCGGGCTGTTCAAGCCGAGCAACAGGGTGATCAGGCCCAGATGGCTGATGGTCGAGTAGGCCAGCAATCCCTTGAGGTCGTTCTGGAACATCGCGCAATACGCCCCGAGCAACAGGGTGCAGGCACCGGCGCCACTGACGATGTAGAACCATTCTTCACTGCCCGACAGCGAGGGCCATAGCCGCGCGAGCAGGAAGACCCCGGCCTTGACCATGGTCGCCGAATGCAAATACGCCGACACGGGCGTCGGCGCGGCCATGGCGTGGGGTAGCCAGAAGTGAAAGGGAAATTGCGCACTTTTGCTCAGTGCGCCGATCAGGATCAGGGGCAACAGGATCGGGTAGAGGGCATGGGCACGAATCAGGTCGCCGGCGGCCAGGACCTTGTCCAGGTCATAGCTGCCGACTACATGGCCGAGCAGCATGACCCCCGCCAGCAGGCACAAACCGCCCGCACCGGTCACCATCAGCGCCATGTAGGCACCGCGCCGGGCATCGGCGCGATGGTGCCAGTAGCCGATCAGCAGGAACGAGAAGAGGCTGGTCAGCTCCCAGAAAAAAACGATCTGGATCAGGTTGCCGGAGATTACCAGCCCAAGCATGGCGCCCATGAAGGCCAGGAAAAACGCGAAGAATCGCGGCACCGGATCGTTCGGCGACATGTAGTAGCGGGCGTACAGCGAAACCAGGGTGCCGATGCCCAGCACCAGCATGGAGAACAGCCAGGCGAAACCGTCCATGCGCAGGACGAAGTCCAGGCCCAGGCTGGGCAGCCATGAAAACTCTTCGCGAATGACGCCGCCATGGGCGATCCGCGGGTACAGGAAGGCGACCTGAACGGTACCGATCAGGGCGATCAGGCCAGCCAGCAGGGATTCGGCGTTACGGGCATTGTGCGGCAACACGGCCGCCAAACAGCTGCCTATGAAAGGCAGAAGCAGTAGAACTATCAGGGACATAGGCTTCTAATCTGCGGAAGTTTGTGAAGCATCATACGTGCCAGCTCCTGGATCACCAAACGCCAAGCTGTCGCAGAATCCTACACGGTAGACGGAAAAGCCCTGTTTATCCTTGTTTCAGAGGGTTGGGTTTAACCTCTCGGACGCCATCGCGGGCAAGCCCGCTCCCACAGAGTTTGTGGATGTACACAAAACGGTGTGCACACCGCAGAACCCTGTGGGAGCGGGCTTGCCCGCGAAAGCAATCGATCATGCACCGCTGAATTAGCGGTTCAACCCTGTGTTTCCCGCTCCAGCTCTTCTTCTACCGCAGCAGCCTTACCCTTGGTCTTCAGCTCACTGACGATCACCGCCGCCACAATCAACCCGGCCCCGACCAGGGCAATGGCCGGCAAGCGCTCCCCGGCAATGCGCCCGACAATCCCGGCCCATACCGGCTCGCCGGCATAGATCAATGTGGCGCGGGTCGGTGACACGCTTTTCTGCGCCCAGTTCATCGCCACCTGAATCGCCGCGCTTGCCGCCCCAAGACCCAGCGCGCTGCACAGCAGCAACCAGGAGAAGTCCGGTATGGCCTCGTTGGTCGGCACCACCATCAGGAACGACAGCGCCGAAGTGACGGCCAGTTGCACCACCGTCACCCGGCGCACATCGACCTGGCCGGCATAGGTGCTGATCAGGATGATCTCCGCCGCAATGGCCACGGCGCTGATCAAGGTGGCGATTTCACCGGGGCTGAAATTGAACGACGCACCGGACGGCCCGGACAGTAGCATCAAGCCGGTAAAGGCCAGCATGATGCCGATGCTCGGCATCAACCCCGGACGCCGCCCCAGCACCAGCCATTGCAGCAACGGCACAAACGGGACATACAGCGCGGTAATGAATGCCGATTGGCTGCTGGGAATACTCTGCAACCCGACCGTCTGCAAGCCGTAACCGAGCATGATGGCCACGCCGATGAACGCCCCGGCCTTGAGTTCGAACAGGGTCAGGTCGCGCAGGTGACGCCAGGAAAACAGGGCGACGATGCAAGCGGCGGCGGCAAAGCGCAGGCCGACGAAAAACATCGGGCCGCTGACGGTCATCGCATGCTGTACCAGCAGGAAGGTACCGCCCCAGACCATGGTGATCAGCACCAGCACACATTCGGCCTTGCTGAACCTTGTAAAGCGGGAGGAAGCCTTTGGGGAGTTCATCGACGTCATGACCTTGCACGCTACTGGAGGGGGACGCACAATGCGTCGAATGTTGCGCAGTATACTGCCCAACCCTACTCAGTGAGCAATATAGTGCACAAAGATTCTACCCAACGGGCATCGGTCCTCCAGCACGTCAGTCAAAATGTCCGCCGATTGCGTCATGCCGCCGACTTGAGCCAGACGGCGCTGGCGGAAAAGTCCGGTGTCAGCCGTCGAATGCTGGTAGCGATCGAGGCGGGGGAAAAGAACGTCAGCCTGACCACCCTCGACCGCGTCGCCGAAGCCCTCGACGTTGCCTTCAGTGATTTGATCCAGGCGCCCGACGCCCGGGATCCCAGCCGTATCAACGAGCTTGCCTGGACCGGCACGATTCCCGGCAGCAGGGCGGTGTTGCTCTCCAAGGCCCAGGCCAGCCGCGAAGTCGAGCAGTGGGAATGGTGCCTGCAACCGGGCGAGGTGTATCCGTCGGAGCCGGACGCCGATGGCTGGAGCGAGCAGATTTATGTCTTCGAAGGCTGCCTGACCGTTATGCTAGGCGACCAGCCGCAGAGTATCGCGGCGGGTGAATTCTTCATGTTCGCCAGCAACCAGCCGCACTGTTATCGCAACGACGGGGCGGTGGCGGCGAAGTTTGTGCGTAATGTGGTGATCTAAACAGGGAGTGAACGATGGGCCATAGCTTGACCAATGACGCCGACATCCTGATTGTCGGTGGTGGCCTCAGTGGCGCGATGCTGGCGGCGCAGTTGATGCGCCGGCCGGGCCGGTGCCGGGTGCTGGTGATCGAGCCCCGGGCCGAGTTGGGGCGGGGCGTAGCCTACAGCGCGGTGGAACTGGGCCATACGCTCAATGGCAATGCGGCGCGGGTGAGTGTCGACCCGGACAACGCCGACGACTTTACCCAATGGCTGACCAAGTACATCGAAGCGGGCGGCTGGCCGGAATCGGATCAGCAGCAGGTGCCGGTCGGCGAACTGTTTCCGCCACGGGGAATTTTCGGCCTGTACGCCCGCCAGCGCCTGGCAGACGCGCAGGCGCTGGGCGCATTGAACGGTTCGACGGTCGAGCATGTGCAGGCCGAAGTGGTCGACTTGCAAGCCGATGCAGACGCCGTGCGGTTGACCTTGAGTGATGGCCGAAGCTTGCAGGGCGCTTTTGCGGTCTTGGCCACCGGGATGTTTCCCGCCGCGTGCACGCCACAAACCCGATCCTGCGGCTTGAACGCTGCAGCCCTTGATCCGTGGGACGTGGCGGCCATGCAGCGGCTCGACCCGCAATCGACGGTCATGATCATCGGCTCGGGCCTGACCATGGTCGACGCCGTGGTGTCCCTGGATCAGGCCGGGCATCGCGGGCCCATCGAAGTGTTTTCCCGCCATGGCCTGCGGCCCCATGTACGTCGCCAGCCACCGGCCTGGGTGGATTTTCTCGCGCAGGATCAGCGCATCCGCACACCTCGCCAGTTGATGCGCGAACTGCGTCGGCACTGTCGGGACGCCATCGCCCAGGGTATCGACTGGCAGGCGCCACTGAACACGGTGCGGCCACACATCGGTCGCTTGTGGCAACAGGCGACGGACGTGCAGCGTCGACAGTTCGTGCGGCATGTGCGGCCGTGGTGGGAAAGCCATCACCACCGCTCGTCACCCCTGAGTGCCGAACTGGTGGAGCGTTTGTATGAAGAAGGGCGGTTACGTATTCACGCCGCCTCGTTCGAGGGACTTGAGCGTTCGGCGGGCGACGGCGTCAGTATCCGCCTTCGGCGACGCGGTGAGGCACACACCTGTGTCGTCAGCGCTGGCGCCCTGATCAACTCCAGTGGTATCGAATATGACTGGCGCCGGGTCGCGCGGCCGTTGCCCCGGCAACTGCTCGCCCGTGGCCTGGTCCGACCGGGGCCGTTGGCCCTGGGCATCGCCGCAGAGGTCGATGGCGCGGTCCTGAGCGCAGAGGGGCAGCCCGCCAGCCGGCTGTTTGCCATAGGCCCGCCGTTGCGCGGCATGTGGTGGGAAAGTACGGCCGTCTCGGACGTGGTGAGCCAGGCCAAGGCGCTGGCCGAGCGACTGGTGCGCTAGTCGTCCATTTGCTCGGCCTGTTGAGTGGTGAGAAGCGTTTGTGTACGCCGAACCCCTGTGGGAGCGGGCTTGCCCGCGAAGGCTGCCTGCCAGCCGACCGAAACCTTTCAGATGTACTGAGTACCTGTGGGAGCGGGCTTGCCCGCGAAGGCGGCCTGCCAGCCGATCGAAATCTTTCAGATGAACTGAGTACCTGTGGGAGCGAACTTGCTCCGGGCGGCGTTCCGACAATGGCGGCTTGCGAGCCAACCATTCACGTGCAGTTGTCCCAGCCCATTGGATTGAGCTTGGTCGGGCACCGCTCCAGTGATGGCAGCCAGACCACCGCTGGATTGCATCCATCAATGCACCCGGCAAAAAACCGCGTCCCCCACCCGAGGCCGCGGTTTTCCATAGGGTTGAAGCCGGCCCCATCAACCAACGTGGCTGATGGGGCGAGGGCTCAGTTGGCGATCACCGGCACCGTCCGCACGGAGCCTTGGGACGAGGTGATCGTGGCGGTCGGGTTCGCCGACGGAACCACCGTGGTGGTGTTGTTCACCGTCAACTTCCAGCGTCCATTCGCCGGGACGGTGGTGGTGCCCAGGGTGACCAGTCCGGTCGGCGTGGTGACCTTGATGGTGATGGTGTTGCCGGTGGTCACCGATGAGGTGCCGGCAAAGTTCCAGGTGAAGCGGTTATTGGAGCGGGTGCTCACCGTTGCGCTGGTCACTGCGAAGGTTTCCGCAACAGGCCGTGGCGAAACCTGCACCGTGACCGTGGCCGGCGACGTTGACAGGGCGCCGAAGCTGTCCCGGGCGATGTAGGTGAAGGTCGTGGTGAATGGCGTCAGGATCACAGCCGGTGGGGTGTAGGTCACCGCCGTACCGTTGATTGCCACCGTGCCCCGGCCTGCTGCCGGTGGAGTGACGCTGGCGACAGCCAGCGGCACGTTGCCTTCCGGATCCGTATCGTTGGCCAGCACGTTGATCGTGACCGGCACGCCCTGGGTAGCAATGCTGTCGGCGACGGCCACCGGAGGCCGGTTAGGTGCCACCGTGATGGTCACGGTGGCCGGATTGGCCGAGGCCAGGCCTTTGGCGTCTTGAGCCTTGTAGGTGAAGGTCGCGGTCAACGGTGCAGTGACAACCGCCGGAGGGGTATAGACCACGTTGTTGACGGCCAATGCCACGGTGCCCTGGCCTGCGGCGGGTGGAGTCAGCGCCGTGATACTCAGTGGCGTATTGCCGTCCGGGTCGCTGTCGTTGGCCAGCACATTGAGGGTGAGCGGCACACCGAAGCTGGTGCTGCCAGCGTCGGCAACCGCCAGTGGTCGCTGATTCTGGCCGTTGTCCGGCGCCGTGCCCACGACGACAACGGGCTCGGTGTCACTGCCGCCGGCGGCGGATTTCACCGTCACGGTTGCAGGGGGCTGGGTCAGGTCAGCCACCGTCAGGCGTTGCAGGATGCCGGTTTTCGACAGCCGCCCGTAACCCTGGGCGACCATGTCCGGGACCACCACTTCGTCCGTGGAGGTGGCCTCGATCAGCAGGCTGTGGTTACTCCAGCTGTAACGGGCGGTCTGGATTTTTACCATGTCCGAGAGCTTGCTCGACACCGCAGTCGGGCGGGTGGTCCCGGCGGGATTGGTGGCGGTGACCACCACGACCGGCGGCACCGTCCCGTTGGCCAGCAGATGCTGGGCGAAGAACACGCCGTTGTTGTCGCCCACCATGTTGGTCTGGCAGGGCGACACAGGCGGGCCGGGGAACAGGGCAATGCTTTCGCGAAAGCACAGGGTCGAGCCGATGGCGGCTTTGGCAAACACTTCGACCCGGGTGTTGTTGCCGCCGGTGCCGGCTATGCGGCGGTAAGTGGCCCGGGTCATGTCCACCGCGGTTTGCGCGCGGTTGTCGAGCACCTTGCCGGACAGGGTGAAGAGGTTGGTCTGGAGGGTCCCGGCCGGCCCCTGGATGCGCACGAAATTGGTGTTGTTGGGGCTGCCGGTCACGGCTTCGGTGAGGTTGGGGTCGCCAACGAAGGTTTCGACGGCGCCAGTGTCCGGGTTCACCTCGGTGTAGGGGCCATTGACGCTGCGCAGGAACGGCCCGATCGCACCGTTGACCGCACCGCTGAAAACCCCCGGCGCGCCGATGCCGACGTCCCTGGTGATGTTGATCGCACGACGGCCGGGGGTGGTGACGTTGACCGTTTCCACTCCATAGGGGTGGGTAATGGTGTAGGTCCCGGCAACGGGAATGTTCACCCGCATACGAATCCGCGCGAAGCTGATCTGGTCGCCATCGAGGGGGTTGCCACCGGCAAATGCAGCCTCGATCCCGGCGACATAGGCGTCCATGCCATAGCCGGCGGTGTTGTTGGGGATGCTGGTCTCGGCCAGGAACCAGAAGGCTTCGTCCGGCCAGTTATCCGGGAACACCATCGGCAGGGTGTCGTCGAAAATGCCCGGTGTCGGCAGCAGGGTGCACATGTAGGCCGGTGGCACGCTGGCTGCCACCCGCGAGCTGGCAGCGCGGGACTGGCACAGCTCCATCGACAGTTGATTATTGTCCTGATACCAGATCGGGAATTTCCCGGTGGCAAAGGTGTAAGGGCCGGGATCGACGGCGGCGAGTTGCGCCAAAGCACTGCCGGTCAGCGATAGAGTCAGTCCCAGGGCGTTGAGCGCCAGGCGTGGCCATTTGTTCATGATGCCTCCTGATGAGGATCCGGGCATGTGGGCGTTCATTGCACGATGACCACTTCTTCGGTATCGCTGCCGCCATTGGAGGACGACACACGAACCTGGGCTGGCGGAATCGGCGAGATGCCGGTGGCCAGGCTTTTCACGGCGCCGTCACCACTCAGGGCGCCGATGGCGATACCGGTGCCGGAGGTGGCGGTGAGCACCGGTGGCGACGTTTCATCGCTGGTCGAGGCCACGATGGTGATTTGCCCGGTGCTCAGGCTGTACTCGGCGCGAGAGATCGTCACCAGGTCGGTCAGCGGCATGGGCAAAGTGGTCGGCGTGCTGCTGGCGATGGCCAGGTGGTTGTCGGCGGTCACCTGCAAGGTGCTCGGCAGCGTCGGATTGTTCGGCGACTGCGCATACCAGTGGCCGGTGGTGTTCGCCTCGGTGAAGTTCAGCACCGGGTTGTTGCTGTCCAGGGTCACGGTGGCCGGTGGCGGCGGGGCCAGCACGAACACGTCCTGCTGGGCCACCGGGGCGCTGGTGCCGGCCTGTCGCGAGTAGGTGCTGCGCTCGGCGATCACCGGGGTCGGCCGGGCCACATTCGACAACTTGCCGGATACGGCGAAGAGGTCGGTGCGCAAGTCCAGGCCATTGGGGCCTTCGATGCGCACGTAGTTGGTGTTGAACGGGCTGCCGGTGACGGCTTCGGTGAGGTTCGGATCGCCGACGAATTGTTCGGCCTGGCCAGTGCCCGGGTTGGTCTCGGTGTAGGGGCCATTGACGCTGCGCAGGAACGGCCCGACGTCGCCCTTGAGCGCGCCGTTGTAGGTTTTTGGCGCACCGATGCCAATGTCCCGGGTCATGTTGATCGCCCGCCGGCCGGGAGTGTCGACGTTGAACACTTCGACGCCGTAGGGGTGGGTGATGACGTAAGTGCCGGCGGTAGGCACGTCGATGCGAACACGGATACGGGCGAAGCTGATCTGGTCGCCCTCCAGTGGATCCCCACCACTGAAGGCTGCTTCGAGCGCCGAGACATAGGTCAGGTCGATACCTCGGGCGGCATCGACGATGGTCGTTTCGCCTGTTGCCCAGAACGCTTCGTCGGGGAAATTGGTCGGGAAGACCAACGGTTGGGTGTCATCGAAAATGCCGGGATCAGGAATCAGCGAGCACATGTAGGTCGGGGCGCCTGGCGCGCTGGCAACACGGGAACTGACAGCCTTTGATAAACACAGGTCAAGGGTTCGGCCGTGGCTGTCCTGATACCAGGCGGCGAAATTGCCATTGGCTGGCAGGTAGGGGCCGGGGTCTACGGCAAACAGCGCTGCCTGGGCCATGCCTTGGGCTAGAGCGGTCATAACCAGGGCGGTCGCGGTTTTGCACAGTAACGGGTGCATGAGTATTCCCTCTGTCGAAGTACCTGCCCCTTGGGGATGGGCAGTTGGCAGGGAGTTCGGCAACTTCCATACCAATCGGCGAAAACGCCCGTGAGAAGCCTGCAGTAAAGGCGTTGATGCAGTCACCGGCGGCAGAAGAGGAAGTTATGGCGCGGGCAGCAGTCCCCTACTTTGGGGGGGATCAGGCCGCGGGGCGGGTGGGGTATCGCAGTCCCCGGGTTCGGGCAAACGGCCATGGCTGGGCTATAAACCTATAGGGGGTTTCCGGGAACCGTGTCCATGAACACAATCGCCAAAGTACTTGCGACCGACAGCGAAGTTCGCTTGAACACGCGCAAGGAGCCGTTCAATCTGCTGCGCTGGTTTTCGCTGATCAGCATGGTGGTGATCGGCACGGTGGCGGTGGCGCTGGGGGCGGTGTCCTCGCGGTTCGTGATTACCGAAAGCGTGCAGCGCGATGCGCTACTGACCTCACAATTCATACAGGCGATTGCCTCGACCGAGGCGCGCCAAGTGTCGATTCCCAACGTCCGGACCATGGGCGAGTTACTCGACCCACGCAAAGACAAGGACTTTCCTGACGTCGACCCGCTGTCCCGTGCCAGTGCCCGCGATGATTTCCTCGACCATATCGCAAATTTGCCGGACGTGATCCTGGCCAACATCTATGCCCCCGACCGCATGGTGATCTGGTCGACCAACCCGGCCTTGATGGGCACTACGATCCATGGCGATGAAGACCTCGACCGGGCATTCAACTCGAAAATTTCCGTGTCGACCAGTTATCACGATGTGGACAAAACCCGCATGGAGCAGAAGTTCCTGGAACCACCCAAATACACCTTCATCGAAAACTACATTCCCCTGTTCGACGCCGATGGCAACACCGTCACGGCGATGGTCGAGATCTACAAGGAGCCGCAGGACCTGATCAACCGCATGGAGCGCGGGTTGGTGCTGATCTGGCTGGCAACCGCCCTGGGCGGCGGTCTGATTTACCTGGGGCTGTACTGGATCGTGCGGCGGGCGGCGATCCTGCTGGCGACGCAGCAGAAGCAATTGATCACCAGCGAAACCTTTGTGGCGCTGGGGGAGGTGTCCTCGGCGGTCGCCCACAGTCTGCGCAATCCGTTGGCGAACATCCGGTCAAGCGCCGAGCTGGCGATAGAGTTCGACAGCGGTCCGGCGCACGGGAACATCAACGACATCATTGGTCAGGTCGATCGCATGTCGACATGGGTACGCGAATTGCTCCAGTCCCTGCGACCGCTCAATGACGAGGCGGAACCGGTGAACCTGGTGGCGGCCCTGCATGACAGCCTGATGGCTTACGAGCATCAGATCAGCAGGGCCAAGGTCAAGGTGGTGTTCGAGCCGGACCAGACGCCCATGGTGCTGAGCCAGCATGTGCAACTGACCCAGATCCTCAACAGCTTGCTGTCCAATGCGGTGGAAGCCATGGACGGTGGCGGCACCCTGACCATCCGGATCGAACCGCGCGATGCCCAGCGCGTCAGCGTGAGGGTGAGCGATACCGGCAAAGGCATGAGCGAAGAACAGCGCACCATGGCCTTCCGGCCGTTCTTCACCACCAAGCAGGGCGGGCTGGGAGTCGGGCTGGTGCTGGTCAAGCGAATCATGGAGCGATTTGGCGGTGCGGTGACCCTCGACAGCAGTGAAGGCGAGGGCACCACTGTGCGCCTGTCGTTTGTTTTGGCCCCCTGAAAACGGGGATGATCTACCCCCAATAACGGGTATCAATCCCCGGCCATTTCCCCGGTCATCGCACATTGATTTGATAAATCATTGTTTTGGCGAGTGTTAGTACGTTTTATAAAAAAAACACATGATTGGCGAGGTCCTTGCAAACCCACCATCACCCCCCTTCACCACATCGAGGCGGCTGGTGATGGAAAAAAAAGAGATGCATTCACCACGCTCACGAGCCTTGGGCATGCACTTGGTGCTGATGCTGGTGACCGGTTTGCTGGCCAGCCAGTTGCTGGTCGCCAGCCAGCCGACGTCGACCCCCGCGCCTGCTCCGGCATCCACTGCCGAATCCGCTGTCGTTGAAGCCGTCACCCCGTGGGGTGCCGAGTATTTCCCCAACACCCTGTTGACCGATCAGGACGGACAGCAGCTGCATTTTTTCGATGACCTGATCAAAGACAAGGTGGTGGTGATCAACTTCATCTTCACCTCGTGCAGCGATTCCTGCCCCCTGGAAACCGCGCGTCTGCGCCAGGTGCAGAAACTGCTGGGGGATCGGGTAGGCAAGGACATTTTCTTCTACTCCATCAGCATCGACCCCTTGAGTGATACCCCCGAGGTGCTCAAGGCCTATGCGCAACGCTTTCAGGTCGGGCCCGGGTGGAAATTCCTCACCGGGGAGTTCGCCGATGTCACCGACCTGCGCAAAAAACTGGGGCTGTTCATCGAAGGCGTCGATAACGGGCGCAACAAGGACCACAACCTGAGCCTGATCATCGGCAACCAGGCAACGGGCCGCTGGATGAAATCCTCGCCGTTCGAAAATCCCTGGATTCTGGCCGATCAACTGGCCAATACCCTGCATAACTGGAAACAGCCCAGTGTGGAAGAAAGCTATGTCGATGCACCGGAAATTCGCCCGCCGAGTAATGGCGAAGAGCTGTTTCGCACCCGCTGCGCGTCTTGCCACAGCCTCGGTCCGCTGGACGGGCAGGGCATCGGCCTGCGCAGCATCGGCCCGGACCTGATCGGCGTGACCTATCAGCGCGATCCCGCCTGGCTCAACCGCTGGATCCGCGAACCTGACCGCATGCTCGCGGAAAAGGACCCGATCGCGATGGAACTGTTCGAGCGCTACAACAGGATCTCGATGCCCAACTTGCGGCTGGATCCGCATTCCGCCCAGTCCATCATCGATTTCCTGAAAGAAGAAACCGACCGTCAGCATCCGCCGGCGGCGCCATTGGTCAGTGGTAACGAGGAGCCTCAATAACATCATTCGGTCGCGCAACCCGAGACACCCCGGGTGCAATAGTGTCAAAAAAATTACGCGGGCCAGCCAATGGCTATCAATGCCACCTACACTGGTTCTGAAAGCGGCTGAACAGGCTCGATTTCAAACACCCAGGACACAGCCATGCAGATACTCGAACAACAAAAAGTAGCTGCGCCGCAGGCCCCGGCACTACAACGCAAGGGGTGGCGGCCGCAGTTCAACTTGCTGCGCTGGTTCTCCCTGGCAAGCTTTTTCATCATTGCCGCGGTGGCGCTGGGGCTGGGTTACATCTCCACGCGCTTTGTGGTCGATGAAAGTATCGAGCGTGATTCGATGCTGACCGCGCAGTTCATCCAGTCCATTGGCGAGGCCGAAGTCCGGCATGCCGGCATTGCCCCGGGCCGAACCATGGGTGAAATGCTCGACCCGCGCATGGACCATGCCGACTCCGACGTCAGCCCCGAATCCCGGGCCGCCGCGCGGGTTGAGTTTCTCGACCATGTGAGGCATCTGCCGGACATCCTGCTGGCGACGGTGTACGCCCTGGACCGCACCGTGGTCTGGTCGACCAACACCGATTTGATTGGTGTGCGCATCGAAGATGACTTTGAGCTGGACGAATCCTTCGAAATGAAATCGCCGGTGTCCACCAGCTACCACGAAATCGATGAGGAGCGTCCCGAGCAGCGCCTGCTGCGCGAACCGGAGTATTTGTTCGTCGAGAACTACATTCCGATGTTCAACGCCGACAGAAGCAAAGTGGTCGCCATGGTGGAAATCTATAAGGAGCCGCTGGATCTGGTGGAGCGCATCCAGCGTGGCTTCAAGGCGATCTGGCTGGCCACGCTGATCGGCGGGGCGGCCATTTACCTGGGGCTGTTCTGGATCGTGCGACGGGCGGCGACGCTGTTGCAGAGCCAGCAGAAACAACTGATCGCCAACGAGACCTTTGTCGCCCTTGGCGAGATGTCCTCGGCGGTGGCCCATAGCTTGCGTAACCCGCTGGCCAATATCCGCTCCAGCGCCGAACTGGCCCAGGACATCGCCAGCCAGACCGCACAGAAAAACATCGGCGACATCATCAATCAGGTCGACCGCATGTCGCGTTGGGTCCGTGAATTGCTGGTGTCGTTGCGACCGATGAATGACGATTGTGAAACGGTCGACCTGGTGCTGGCCCTCGAAGACACCCTGAGTGCCTTCGAGTCCCTGATCAAGCGATCGGACGTCGAAGTGCGATTTTCCCCTGTCAGCGTGCCACCGGTTGTCAGCCAACAAGTGCTGCTTACGCAAATACTCAATAGCCTGTTCGCCAATGCACTGGAAGCAATGCCCAAGGGGGGCGTGCTGACGATCGAGATCGATTCCTCGGTGTCCGGCGACGTGAGCATGACATTGACCGACACCGGCAAGGGCATGTCCAAACAACAGCAGCAAATGGTCTTCAAGCCGTTTTTCACCACCAAACAAGGTGGACTGGGTGTAGGCCTGGCCTTGGTCAAAAGAATAATGGAGCGTTTTGACGGTTCGGTCGAACTGACCAGCCGGGAGCAGGAAGGAACCCGCGTTTGTCTCAATTTCAAAGTGGCAACGGGAGGGGCATATGGAGCACAGCATTCTGCTGGTCGAGGATGACGAAATTCTCGCTGAGAATATTCAGACTTACCTGGAGCGCAAGAGCTTCGAGGTGACCGTTTGCCACTCGGCCGAAGATGCACTGGAGCAATTGGGTTCTTTTGCGCCTGACGTGGTACTGACCGACAACTCGTTGCCGGGCATGAGTGGTCACGACCTGATCCAGAAGCTGCGCATCAGCGCGCCGGATCTGAAAGTGATCATGATGACCGGTTACGGCAACGTCGAAGACGCCGTGGTGGCGATGAAAGAGGGGGCTTTTCACTACGTCACCAAACCCGTGGCCCTGCCAGAGCTCAAGCAGTTGCTGGACAAGGCCCTGGCCACCGACCGCATGGAGCGCACGCTGTCGTTTTACCAGGAGCGCGAAGCCCAGAAGTCGGGGGTGCAGGCACTGATTGGCGAGTCGGCACCGATGGCGTACCTCAAGGGCACCATCAGTCAGTTGCTCGACGCCGAACGGCGGATGGCCAACAGCGATCTGCCGCCGGTCCTGGTGGAAGGCGAGACAGGCACCGGCAAGGAACTGGTGGCCCGGGCCTTGCACTTCGACGGCCCGCGCGCCAAAGGCCCGTTCATTGAATTCAACTGTGCTTCGATCCCGTCCAATCTGGTGGAGTCGGAACTGTTCGGCCACGAGAAGGGCGCCTTCACCGACGCCAAGGATCGTCGCATGGGGCTGGTGGAAGCGGCCGACGGCGGCACGCTGTTCCTCGATGAAATCGGTGAAATGGACCTGCTGCTGCAAGCCAAGTTGCTGAAGTTGCTGGAAGACCGGACCATTCGCCGGGTCGGTTCGGTGAAGGAGCGCAAGGTCAATCTGCGGGTGATCAGCGCCACCAACTGCAACCTCGAACAGATGGTCCAGCAAGGCAAGTTCCGTCGCGACCTGTTTTTCCGCCTGCGCATCATTTCCATCAAGGTGCCGCGCCTGTATGTCCGTGGCGCCGATATCCTGCTGCTGGCCCGGCACTTCCTGGCGCTACACGGCAAACGCTACGGCAAACCGAACCTGCATTTCAGCGACCAGGCCGAAGATTTGCTGCTCAGTTACAGCTGGCCGGGCAACGTGCGCGAATTGCGCAACATGCTGGAGCAAACCGTATTGCTGGCGCAAAGCGACACCATCGCCGCCCATCAGTTGAACGTCTGCCTGAGCCTGATGGATGATCCAGCGATTGTTCATCACGAGCCGCCACACTTCAGCGAACCGCGTACGTCCTACAACGGCGGTGAATCCATGAACCTGCCGGAAGTGGAGCGTGACATGGTGCGCAAGATGCTCGACAAGACCGACTGGAACGTCACCAAATCGGCACGCCTGCTGGGTCTGAGCCGTGACATGTTGCGCTACCGGATCGAAAAACTCGGTCTCACCCGTCCCGACAAGCGCCAGTGGTAGGGGGCGTTCTCAATGGGTTTCCCTGCCGCGCCCCCTAGGCTCACTGCAACACCGGGCCCTGCCTCAGGCAGGACATCATGCAGCCGGGGTTCTCGACTTCCTGGTTCACGTATACGCCACGCTCCGGATCGTAGGAGCGGATAAACACCCGAACCGTGGCGTCGGCCACTGTCGGCAGGCGCGAGTCCGAGAACACGTGCTCGCTGGAAACCGGGATGAATTCCCCGGGTGCGGTCGGGATGTACGAGCCTGGCGGGATGATGTTCATGGACGGTGGTGCGGGGTGCGCGAAGGGTTGGTCGGCGCCGTAATAGTTGAATTCGCTGCTGTAGTTGGTGGTGTTTGGCATGTCGTCGGCGTGGACGACAGCGGTTGCACCCAGGCAGACGGCGAGCAACAGCGTCAGGTCGGACTTTTTCATGGCAACACCTGCTAGATCGGTTTAACCACATTCCCCCCAAGGTCTTTAACTATAGCTGGCGCCGTGGACAGCCGTTGGTGCTACGCGGATTACAAGTTCGCAACACCTGCCAGGATGAGGTTGATCTAGACTCCGGCGGGTCAAATCGACGACCCGGACCCTGGAACGTGCAATGGAAATGCCGACAAAAGAACAAGCCATCGCCAGTAACCGCGAGGCCTGGAATGACTCCGCCCGTCACCACAAAGACTCCTGCGAATGGCAAGCCTTGTTGAAGGACGTGGCACACGGGGATTTTTCCTGTCTGGACGACACCCTGACCGCTTTGCTGACCCAGACAGGTGTCGACGGCAGGGACGTGGTGCAACTGGGCTGCAACAACGGCCGCGAAAGCCTGTCGCTGTTCGCTCTGGGGGCGCGCAGCGTGGTGGGCGTCGACCAGTCTGAAGCCTTTCTCGGGCAGGCACGTGAACTGGCGTCCCGCTCGCCCCATGCGCCGCAATTCATCGAAGCGGACATCCACCACTTGCCTGCCCGATTGCAGGAGCGCTTTGACCTGGCGCTGATCACCATCGGGGTCTTGAACTGGATGCCGGACATCGGCGAATTCTTCCGCCATGTGGCGCGCACGCTGAAGCCGGGTGGGGCGCTGGTGGTGTACGAAACCCACCCGTTCCTGGAAATGTTCGACCCCGAGGCCGCCGATCCTTATCACCCGGCCAGCTCATACTTCCGCCGCGAACCTTTCGTGCAGCACGAACCGATCGTCTACGAAGGCAAGGTCGAACAGCCGGCCGCGCCGTCCTACTGGTTCGTCCACACCCTGGGCGATCTCTTCAGCGCCGCCATTGCGGCAGGGTTGCAGATCCGTCACTTCAAGGAGTACCCACACTCCAACCGCGAAGAATGCTATGACCGCTATCAACAGCAGGTGGCGCAGTTGCCGCTGTGTTTTACGTGGGTGGTGGTGAAGAGTTGATGTCCTGAACTCAATGGTGTGCGGGTCCTGCTGGCCCCATCGCGAGCAAGCTCGCTCCTACAGGGGATGGTGTTACTCCAGAACAGCATCTCGAGCCGCGGTATAGGCCACCCGCGGCACACCCGGCAAACGCTGTTCCAGCAGTGCGCTCAAGGACTCTCCCGGTTCCAGGTAGGCATCGCCGAAGTCGGCGCCGAGCTGGTTCGGGTGGGCGACGATTTCCAGTAGTCCGTCGGGTGGCGGCTCGGCGTTGCGCAGATCCACCGGGGTGCATACGTAGTCGGCGGTGGCACCGGCGAGGTTGCTCAGGCGACGGTTGAGCAGGTCCTTGAACACGCGCCTGGGCAGGCTGAGGTTTTGCCCCAGGTTGCGCGCCAGGCGCACCGGTATCCCCTGGCGGGCGGCGAAGCGAGCGACGATCTCGCCGATCGGCCAGATAGTGTGCACCTGTTGATGGGAGTCCAGGTGGCTGGGGCGCAGGCCGTTGTCCAGGCAGCGCTGCCACTGGGTTTCGAGTTCTTCCAGTACGGCATGGCGATCCCGGCGCCCGAGCCAGAGACGGGTGCGGGACAGGTTGAGATCGAACACGCCGGCACCGTCGCAAAACGTCGGGCGCTGCACAATGCTCTGGCTCAGCGGCCGGCCGTAGGTCAGGTTGAAGTGCAGGCCAATGCGGCCTTCGAGCAATGGATGCCGGGCCAGCAGGCAGGCCGTTTCGAACGCCGGCATGTTGGCCATGGCGGTGGCGGAGCTGATGAGCCCGGCCTGGAATGCGCCCAGGATCACCGCGTTTTCGCAGGCACTGAGGCCGAAATCGTCAGCGTTGACTATCACTTGCCGAGGCATGTTTACCCTCCTTGAGGTTTCCCGCTGCCAAGATTTTGGACACTCAATCCACTCATCATTTGTAGCTGGAAACCGGGGGGATGCAAAACCCCAAAGCACCCGTGGCGCACGAGCGTGGTTTTTCATTGACCTTGCCGGGTTCGCCAGGCACCTGGCGCGCACCCCAGCCACCGCAGGCAGGCTCGGTTGAAACTTTGCACATCGCTGTAGCCCAGGCGATCGGAAATCTCCACCAGTTCCAGGTCTGTCCCCTGCAAAAAGTCTTCGGCCCGGTAGCGGCGGTACTCGTCGAGCAACTCTGAAAAACTCCAGCCCAAGGCCTTCAGGCGTCGGGCGGCGGTGCGCTCGAGCAAGTGCTGGGTGGTGCAGAATTGCTGCCAGTTGGCCTCGGCGAGGTCGCCGATCAAATGGTCGCAGACTTGCTCCAGCAGGGTCGGTTCGCTGTTGCGTCGGGTCTGCTCCAACAGCTCGACCAGCGTGTGTTCCAGGTCATGATTGCCCGGCGTCAACGGGATGACGAACAGCTGTGGATCGAGGCGGATCGAGTGCTGCGCCTGCCCCCAATGCACCGGTGCGCGAAAGGCTTGTTGATGTTCCTGCGCATTGGCCGTGCAAGCACCGGCCAGCCCGACCCCCAGAATCGGATCACGCTCCAGGCCGCTGGCGAGGAATTTGCGCCGCAACATGCTGCACAGGCTGATGAGGATGTAATCGGTGGTCGCCGCGCTGGTTTTCACGCTGCCGCGGTCGAGCAGGTGCAATTCGACGCTGTCGTCGCCGCGCACGATCCGGGCCTGGAAGTGCCCGTTGAAAAACGGAAAGAAGCGCACGAAATACTGGCAGGCGCTGTCCAGTGAGGCGGCCACGTCGAACAGGTACGTCAGGCCATTGGTGGCGGTGGAAACGAAACGCCGGCCAGCCGCCAGGCCGATCAGCGGGTCGCCGGTCTGCTCCAGGGCAAACGCCCAGAAGCGCCGCGACATGAACAGCGGAATGCGCAGGAATGGCGTACGCAACTCGAACAGGCTGCGACGAAACAGGCTTTCGATACTGTCCCGGTCCACGCCACGGGCCAGCAGCTCTTCGATGGCCGGCAGCAGGGTCGGCGCATAGAACGCATTGGGTATCGATCGATCGTGCAGTTGCTGATCGCTTTTTGTCATGTAGGGCTCACAGCTTGTTCCCGAACACTGGTTAGGCTGCCCGACGTTAAGCGATTTGCCGGAGCAAGACCATGCTTGATTTACGCCAGCTCGATTTGAACCTGTTGCTTGCCTTCGATGCGATTTACCAGCAGCGCAGCGTCACCCGTGCGGCCGAGGTGATGTGCCTGTCGCAACCGGCCATGAGCAATGCGTTGCGTCGCCTGCGGGAATTGTGCGGCGACCCGCTGTTCATCAAGAGTCGCCTGGGGGTGACGCCGACACTGGTCGCCCATCGTCTGGCCGACTACGTGCGTGCCGCGCTCGAGTCGTTGCGCGATGGCTTGCGCATGATTCCCGCCGCGCGGCAGAACAATCCGCTGCTGCGCATCAGTTGTCTGGATTGCCTGCAACCGGTGTTGCTCGATGCCTTGCTCGAATCGCCCCACGCCGATTGGCAGGTACGATATTTCCAGCCCCGGCGTCGCGACGCTTTGCAGGACCTGGCCAGCGGCAAGCTGGATATCCTGATCGACCTGGACCAGCCTCTGGCCGGACTTGCCGGCCTGCACAAACAGGCGTTGCCCGCCGACCATTACGTGTTCGCCTATGGCGCCGCGCTCAAGGAACCGCCGCGCACCCTGCAGGCGTATCTGGAGCAGCCGCAGGTCCAGGTGTCGAGCCGCCGCGACGGGCTCAGTCCGGTGGACTTGCAACTTGGCTTGAAAGGTCTGCGCCGGAATGTGGCGATGAGTACCCAAAGCACCCTGGCGGCAAAGCTGATCGCCGATCGCCAGCCGTTCGGCATCAGCCTGCCAAGCCGGGTCGCCAGTGTGCTGGGCCTGCAACAGGTGCCGCTGCCCCTGGACGAACCGGTGGAGTTGAAACTGGCGCTGTACATCGAGTCGCGCTATCGCTTCGAGCGAAGCCGCGAGGAGGCGATGCACTGCCTGCTGCGCGCTCTCGGTGAGCCCCGGGCATTGCAGGCACTGGCACGGCGTGCGTGAAACCCTGTGCGAGCAAGCCCGCTCCCACAGGGATCGCGTGCAGTTCAGATGCATCTAATTCGACGCCAGCAAACGCCGGTCAACCGTCAGCACCGCATCGACCATCGCCAGCGCGGCCGGTGTCAGGGAGTGGCCGGCACGGCTGACGATGCCGTAGTGCAATTGCAGGCCGGGGTCCTCCTTGGGCACATCGGCGAATTCCAGCAGGCGGATCAGCCCCTGGTCGACCAGTTCGGCCAAGGCCTCCACGGTGGCGATACCCACCGCGTCGGAGCGCATCACCACGCGGCGGATCGCATCGAATTGCGCGCATTCCACGCTCGGGTCGAAGTCCGCCTCGCCCTGCGCGTCGGCGAGGATCTTGCGGATCATCGGCGGTATTCGCGTGCCGACCACCGCGTAGTCGAGCAGGGCGCGCAGGGACAGGTTCTGTTGCTGCGCCAAGGGATGACCGACTCGGCAAAAGAACCGCCCACGTCGAGGGCGCAACAGCTGAACCTGGTATTGCGGGTCGCCGGTGAAGTACCGCGCGTCGGCCACGAGGAATTCGATCTGCTGTTCGCGAAGCCAGATCGCCAGTTGCTCCCAGTCGCCCTGGTGGAAACTGATGCGGATCGCCGGATGGGCCTGGATGAATTCCGCCAGCGCCTCGGGCACCAGCACCTGGGCCGGGTACGGACCGCAGCCGAAGTGCAACTCGCCACCGGTCAGGCCGTTGTATTGCGTCAGTTCGTTGTGCAAGGCCTGGCTGCCGGCGAGCAGGCGCCGGGCATGTTGCAGTACCAGTTCACCCTGGCCAGTCAGGCGGAATTCGCGGCTGCTGCGTTCGACCAATGCGCAGTCGAGGTCGCGCTCCAGGGTCTGGATGCTGCGACTGAAGGCGGGTTGGCTGAGGTTGATCGCCTCGGCGGCCCGGCCGAAGTTGCGGTAATCGGCCAGGGCGACAAGGTGGCGGAGTTGTCGTAGGTCCATCATGCGTCTCCTGCATTCAGCGGATACTTTTAATGCATTGGATCGATAGCATAGAGACTGGCATAAGTACACGCCTGTCTTCTCGCCGTAACTTGCCATGACCAGTCAACCGTTCATTTCCAGCGCTTTCACCCGCACCATTCTCAGCCATGCCCGGCAATCCGGACTGTGCCAGGACCAATTGCTGGAGCGGGCCGGCATTTGCCTGTCATTGCTCGAAGGGCAGGACCTGCATGTGCCCGTGCACCTGGTCGAACGCCTGTGGAGTGAATGCGAACGTGCGGGCGCGGGGGCGTCGTTTGGCTGTGATCTGGTCAACGGCATGGCGACCACCACGCTGCGGGGGTTGAACATTCTGCTGGACTCCGCCCCGACCCTGCGCGCGAGCCTTACGTGTTTCACCGATTTTCTGCCACGGGTGACCAACTACGTAGTGGCGGAACTGGAGGAGGGTGACGGGCAGGCCCGCTTGCATTTGCGCAGCGTTGACCGGCAGCCGCATTTTTTCGGCCTTGATGCGGCGACCCTGACGTTGGTGCGCAACATCGCCCGACGTTTGGGGCGAGCGCCGGCCGAGGTGTTCGTCGCGGTCCAACTGACGCCGCAACAGGCTGCCGGGCAGTGGTTGCGTAGCGCTGGTGTCGAGGTGCTTGCGGGTTCACATCCGTGTCTGAGTCTTCCGGCAGCTTGTCTCGATGAGCCTCTGCTCGGGGCCAATGGGTTTTTGCATCAGAGCATGTTGCGGCACTGGCAGACTGCGGCGGTGCAAAATACTCGCAGTGACAGCCTGGAGATGGCGCGGCACTGGTTGACGGCGGGGGATCAGCCGATCGAACGGATTGCCGAGCGGTTGGGGTATCGGCAGCCGAGTAATTTCATTCGGGCGTTTCGCAAGCAGTTCGGGATTACGCCTAAGCAGTTTCGCCTTGGTTTGTAGTCCGGGGTACAGGGCTTTGGTGATGGAGTACATATCCGTTGCTGCGGTAACGGCTGCTTATGGTATCGCCCTTACGTACGGCCCCTCGCTTAGGCTCGGCGTTCCTTCGCTGCGGTATTCATCCGGGGGCATTGCGCGCCTGTCCCCGAATAAACACCAGAACGAGGCCTGCCGAGGGGGCGGGTGGATCAAGATCAAGAGCTGCAG
>NZ_AKJG01000109.1 GCF_000282455.1 Pseudomonas sp. GM74 | reverse complement strand
CCGAGGGGGCGGGTGGATCAAGATCAAGAGCGGCAGGCGAGCTAACGCTCGGCCTGATGAGTGGTGAAGAGCGAAGGTGTACGCCGCTCTGCCTTTGCTCTTCTGTGGGAGCGGCGGTGCGGCGATCCGACTTGCTCGCGAAGGCGGCCTGACAGCCGACCTGAATCTGGCGGATGTACTTTGACCCTGTGGGAGCTGGCTTGCCAGCGATGACGGCCTGTCAGCCGACCAATCTCTCACGCTCCCGCGTGGGAGTACTGCCAGGGACGCTCCGCGTTACGTTTCTGCGAGATGGTGCGGTGTAGGAAAGCGCCAGAAGTTTCCCACGCAGTTTTCAGGTTGTGCGTCGGAAGTGGACTCAATAGCCTCTGACTGTCGCTGAAAATTCAGCGATCGGGTGTGAGAACCCGGCAAGTCATAGTCATCCAGTGCCAGTATCCGCATAATTGCCGCCAGCTTATCCGCTGTCTGTAAGTGCGTTATGGCGGCTGTGTGCGGGCAGACTTTTGTCTGGCCGGGTGCCTATGACCGGTTTTCTCACCTCGCACATAGCTGCCACCTCTTTGCTGTGTGAGAACGGCAATGGGTGGCACCCACCGCATAGGAATATTTCAGTGGATAAGTTAATCCCCGATCCCCCCAGCAAGAGCACCAAACCCTACAGCCCCCGCACCATGTTCATGATCGTTCCCGACATGGACACTGAAACCCTTCTTGCCCACGCCTGTGAGTCACTGGCTTCAGCCAATGTCCTGGCGAGTGATTTCGCCACCTACCTGAATGGCCCCCAGCGCAACACAGCGTTGGCCATTTCGCAGATTGTCATGTTGGCGGAGCTGGCGGTGAGTCGCGCGTTGGATAACCTCGATCCGCGGTAGTTGGCAGACTAACCGCGTCATCGTTCTTCGCGATCCGACTTGCTCGCGAAGACGGCCGGATAATCGACACATTTTTCATTGATGTGGCCACTTCCCGAACGCATAAAAAAACCCGGCATAAGCCGGGTTTTTTGACTGGCGTCGAGCTTAAGCGGTGAAGGTTTTGCCTTCGAACTGCTCAGCCACGAACTTCCAGTTGACCAGGTTCCAGAACGCTTCGACATACTTTGGACGCAGGTTGCGGTAGTCGATGTAGTAAGCGTGTTCCCAGACGTCGCAGGTCAGCAGCGGGGTGTCGCCGTTGGTCAGCGGGTTGCCGGCGCCGATGGTGCTGGCCAGGCCCAGGGAGCCGTCAGCTTTCTTCACCAGCCAGCCCCAACCGGAACCGAAGGTGCCGATGGACGTCTTGCTGAACTCTTCCTTGAACTTGTCGAACGAACCGAAAGCCGCGTTGATGGCTTCAGCCAGAGCGCCGGTTGGTTGACCGCCGGCGTTTGGCGCCAGGCAGTTCCAGTAGAAAGTGTGGTTCCAGACCTGAGCGGCGTTGTTGAAGATACCGCCCGAGGAAGTCTTGACGATTTCTTCCAGGGTCTTGCCTTCGAACTCGGTGCCTGGCACCAGGTTGTTCAGGTTCACGACGTAGGTGTTGTGGTGCTTGTCGTGGTGGAACTCCAGGGTTTCCTTGGAGATGTGCGGCTGCAGGGCATCGTGTGCGTACGGCAGTGGCGGCAATTCGAAAGCCATGATGATTCTCCTAATCAGGTCAGTTGCGGTGAGCGCAAGGCCGATCACGGGCGGCCAGACAAGCGCCGGGGAGTTTGTACTCTTTGCGGCGCAGGGAGTCGGATCATAGCACCGGGGGGGCGGCATAACCACGCAACAACTGTGTGGAATAGAGGTTCCGCCAATCAGATGGCTACGATTAACTGCAGCGCTACGGCAAACATCATCACCGCCACCAACAGATCGAGAATTCGCCAGGTGCCGGGTCGGGCGAGCCACGGTGCCAGCCATGCCGCACCGAGGGCCAGAGTGAAAAACCACAACAGCGAGGCGCTGGCCGCACCGACGACATAAGCGCCGGGCTCGGTTTGTTGAGCGCCCAGGGAGCCGATCAGCAAAACGGTGTCCAGATAGACGTGCGGATTGAGCAAGGTCACCGCCAGCGCGCTGAGCATCACCGCCCGCAGCGAGCGTACGGTCTGGCCTACGCCCTGCTCAAGGCTCTGTTTCGAAAAGGCCCGGCGTAGCGCCTGGCTGCCGTACCACAACAGGAACGCTGCGCCACCCCAGCGGGCGATGGCCAGCAGCGTCGGGTTCTGCGCCAGTACCGTCGCCAGACCGAATACACCGGCGGCCACCAAAAGGGCATCGCAGGCCACGCAGAGCGCCGCCACCGGCAGGTGATGTTCGCGCCGCAGGCTTTGCGCCAGGACAAACGCATTCTGGGTGCCGATCGCCATGATCAGGCCGAAGGCCACTAGCAGCCCGTTCACATAACTTTGCCACATGATTTTCTACTCCGCGTTGGCTGCCAGATCCCGCAGCACTTGCAGGGCACGGTCGGCGTCGGCCTGGCCGACAAACAGATGGTCGTGGTAGTAGCCGGCAATCACGTTGCAACTGATCCCGGCCTTGCCCAATGCCGTGGCGAACGCGGCGGTCAAGCCGACCGCTTCGAGGGCCGAATGCACGTTCAGGGTGATCCAGGCGGCGATGTAGTCGAAGCTGAATCCGGCTTTTTCAGCGTGGGAACGTTCGAGAATCACGGTCAGGCCTTCCTGCTCGCGGAAGCTGCCGACAATCTCCAGATCCTTGGGCAATCTGCCGTCGCGCAGGGTGCAGAACACGTATTCGCCGGCATTGAGTTGCGGGCTCATGCTGCGCAGCAGCGTTGCCAATGAAGTTTCGCCAGCCATGTGGGTGATCCTTGTTCAAGAGTTCTTGCTGGTCATTGTCCTTGTGAAGGCTGTATAAGAAAAACCAATCTTGCTGATCGCTCATTAGGAAAACTGATGTTCGACTATAAATTGCTTTCTGCCCTGGCCGCCGTGGTCGAACAGGCCGGCTTTGAACGGGCGGCCCAGGTGCTGGGCTTGTCGCAATCGGCGATTTCCCAGCGTATCAAGCTGCTGGAAGCGCGGGTTGGCCAGCCGGTGCTGGTGCGGGCAACGCCGCCAACGCCGACGGAAATCGGCCGGCGGTTGCTCAACCATGTGCAGCAGGTGCGATTGCTTGAACGGGATCTGCAAAGCCTGGTGCCGGCGCTGGATGAAGAGGGCCTGCCGGAGCGCCTGCGGATCGCCCTGAACGCCGACAGCCTGGCCACCTGGTGGGCACAGGCGGTGGGCGAGTTTTGCGCGCAACAGCATCTGTTGATGGACCTGGTGGTCGAAGACCAGACCGTGGGCCTCAAGCGCATGCGCGCCGGTGAAGTGGCGGCTTGCGTCTGCGCCAGCGAGCGTCCGGTGGCGGGGGCGCGCAGCGTGTTGCTGGGGGCCATGCGTTACCGGGCACTGGCCAGCCCCGCCTTCATTGCCCGGCATTTTCCCCAGGGTGTACGCGCCGATCAGTTGGCCCGAACCCCTGCGCTGGTGTTTGGCCCGGACGATTTCCTGCAGCATCGCTACCTTGCGTCCCTCGGCGTCGAGGGCGGTTTCGAACACCATTTGTGCCCGTCCTCCGAAGGTTTCATTCGTCTGACGGAAGCCGGGCTGGGCTGGGGACTGGTCCCGGAGCTGCAGGTGCGCGAGCAACTGGAAAGGGGCGTATTGCAGGAGCTGTTGCCAGATAAGCCGATCGATGTGCCGCTGTACTGGCATCATTGGCGTAATGGCGGTCAGTTGCTGGGGCTGCTCACCGATCAATTGGTCAGCTCATCGAAGCAATGGCTGGTGCCTTGGAAGCAGCCTTAAGCGTCAAGCTGCAAGCTGCAAGTGAAGCGCTTGCGGTCCGATTTTAACTTGCAGCTTGCCGCTTGAAGCTCGTGGCTGTATTTGTTGGAGCAATTCATGAAGATTCTGGTTACCGGCGCAAGCGGCTTCATCGGCGGGCGCTTTGCGCGTTTTGCCCTGGAGCAGGGCCTGGACGTGCGGGTCAACGGTCGCCGGGCCGAGAGTGTGGAGCATCTGGTACGCCGCGGAGCGGAGTTCATCCAGGGTGACTTGAGCGACCCGGAACTGGCGCGCGAGTTGTGCTCGGACGTCGAGTCCGTGGTGCATTGCGCCGGTGCCGTCGGTTTGTGGGGACGTTATCAGGACTTCCATCAGGGCAACGTCCAGGTCACCGAGAACGTGGTCGAAGCCTGCCTGAAACAACGGGTCCGGCGACTGGTGCATTTGTCGTCGCCGTCGATCTACTTCGATGGTCGCGATCACCTGGGCCTGACCGAAGAACAGGTGCCCAAGCGCTTCAAACACCCTTACGCCGCCACCAAATACCTGGCCGAGCAAAAAGTCTTCGGTGCCCAGGAGTTCGGCCTCGAAACCCTGGCCCTGCGCCCGCGTTTCGTCACCGGGGCCGGCGACATGAGCATCTTCCCGCGCCTGTTGAACATGCAGCGCAAGGGACGCCTGGCAATCATCGGCAACGGCCTGAACAAAGTTGACTTCACCAGCGTGCAAAACCTCAACGAGGCGTTGCTCAGCAGTTTGCTGGCCAGCGGTTCTGCGTTGGGCAAGGCTTACAACATCAGCAACGGCACGCCGATTCCCCTGTGGGACGTGGTCAATTACGTCATGCGCAACATGGACGTCCCACAGGTCACCCGCTACCGTTCCTACGGCCTGGCCTACAGCGTGGCGGCGCTCAACGAGGGCGTGTGCAAGTTGTGGCCGGGGCGTCCCGAACCTACGCTGTCGCGCCTGGGCATGCAGGTCATGAACAAAAATTTCACCCTGGACATCAGCCGCGCCCGGCATTATCTGGATTACGATCCCAAGGTCAGCCTCTGGACGGCGCTCGATGAGTTCTGTGGCTGGTGGAAGGCCCAGGCTATTGGCTGACGTTCGAACAACGCCCCCTGACTGAACCGGATTCGGGCTTGGGGGTCAATGGTTGCGGCTGTGGGGTTTATACTGCGCGGCATAAAGCCATTATGTGATTCACTAAGGTTGATTCAATGTCCATGCGAAACGATGCCAACGACGACTTCGATGATGTACCGAGCCTGCGTGCAGACGTTCTCGATGACGACTATGCGCCCACCGCCCGCACGGTCGTGCATTCGCGCACGGCGCCGGTGGTGAAGGTCAAGGCGGCAAGCACCGGCCCCCTGTGGGCGTTGGTCGGGGCGTTGTTCTTTGCCTTCGCGGGCCTGGCCTGGTGGAGTTTTCAGCAGATCTCCCTGATGGAACAGCAACTGGTGGCGACCCAGGAAAGCTTCGCGCGAATCAGTGAAGAAGCGGCAGGGCGCCTGCAGGATATTTCCGGAAAGGTTGTTGCCAGTCAGACCAGTGTCAACACCGACAGCGAGGCCTTGAAGCTGCAAATCCGCCAGTTGGAAAGCAAGCTCCAGGACCAGAACGCCAAACAGCAAGGTGTTGCCGGCCAGGCCTCGGACCTGGACAAGCGACTGGCACAAATGACTGCGCAAACCACCGAACTGGACAAGCGCCTGGCGCAGTTGACTGCCCAGGACACCGAACATCAAACGGCCAATACTCAGTTGCAGGCCCAGGTCAAAGCCTTGAGCACTGAACTGGCCGCTCTGAAAAGCGCCCCGTCGGACTCGGAAAAACTCGATGCACAGCTGAAAAGTCTGGGTGCCGATGTTGCCGCACTGAAGAAACAAGGCAACCCGAGCGCAGCCATCGAACGTCTTGAGCAAGACATGATCGTGCTCAAAAGCGAACAGGACAATCGCCCGGCGGTCACACAGGGCTCGACCAACACGGCCGAGTTCGATGCCTTCCGCAGCCAGGTCACCCGCAACATCAATACTCTTCAGGCGCAGATCCAGAACCTTCAGCAGCAACTGCGTGCCCGGCAGTAACCGACTGCTTCAGGAAAATCCGGGGGGCCTGAGATCCATACATCTCCCATTGCCGTCTACGCTCTTGAAACACCATCAGGAACGAGGGATGCGCAATGGGGGTTGTGTACAGGTTCACCTTGCTGTGCGGCATGTTTTTGCTGTGCCTGGGCCAGACGCAAGCCGCCGGGGCGGAAAAGGACGACAGCAAGGCGGCCATCGCCCTGCTGGAAAAAGCCCTGGCCTACTACCACCAGAATGGCGACAAGGCCCTGGCGGCGTTCAGTCGCCAGGGTGAGTTTGTCGACAAGGACCGTTATGTCTTCGTGCTCGACACCAAGGGCGTGATGCTCGCCAGTGGCGGGCCGTCGTCGGCGCTGATTGGCCGGGACGTATCGGAAGTGCTCGGGCCGGACCTGCAGAAAACCTTCAAGGACGCCCTGAAAGTGCCGGAAGGCAATGGCATTCAGCAGGCGGAATATCGCTGGCAGAACTGGAATGACGGCAAGGTCGAGCGCAAGCATGTCTACTACCAGCGCGTCGGCCAGCGGATTCTGGCGGTCGGTTATTACCTGCCACGGGCCTCCGCCGAACAGGCCATGGCCTTGCTGAACAAAGCGGCAACCGATCTGGCCAGGGACGAAAAGGGCACCCTGACGGCGATCAACTCTCTCAAGGGCGGCTACCTGCAGGATGACCTGTACGTATTTGTCGTCGACCTGGACACCCAACGTTACGTGGCCCACGGCACCAACCTGCGGTTGATCAATACCGACTTCAGCAAGATCGTGGACCCGGAAGGCAAGCCGGTGGGCGAGCCGATTCTGGCGTTGATGGCCCGGCAGGATAACGGCGAATACGAATATCGCTGGAAAAACCCGGTGACCGGCAAGGTCGAGAACAAGCATGCCTACCTGAAAAAGGTCGGGCATTTTCTGGTGGCGGTCGGGTATTACAGCCCTTGAATGGTAGTGACCGTCAGATCGCCTTCGCGAGCAAGCCCGCCCCCACAGTTGACCGCGTGCTGATAAAGAACTCGGTTTAATGTGGGAGCGGGCTTGCTCGCGAATACAGGCAACGCGGTCTACCTATCGAACCTTGTCCTCGCGCCCGCGCAACAACATGTTCGGCATGGCAATCGCCGCCGCCAGTCCCAGCAACGACACCACCGCACTGACCGTCAGCAAGTGCCGGAACGTCAACAACAACTCGGCACGCAAGGCGTTCTGCGCGTCACCCGGCGCGGCATTCAAGCCGTCCAGCAACACATTCCCCGAACTGCCTTCGGTAATCAGCGACGAACCGGCCAGGTGCGCGAAACTCGAATCCTGCAACAACGCCAACAGCAGCGCCGACATCAACGCCACGCCGACCGCGCCACCCAGCGAACGGAACAGATTGGTGGTGCTGGTGGCGACGCCGATGTCCCGCTGCTCCACCGAGTTCTGCGTGCCGACCAATGAGGTCGGGAACTGCATGCCGGAGGCAATCCCGCAGAGCAGCATGAACAGGCTGCTCACGATGAATGCCTGCGGTGGACTGAACGCCATACCGATAATCGAGACGGGCATCAGCGCCGCACCGGCAAGGATCATCGGTTTGTAGCGCCCGGTCACCGAGGTGCGGCGGCCGGCGAAATACGCGCCGATCGGCAAGCCCATGGCCAGGGGGAGCAGGTGCAGGGCGGCGCTGTCGGCACCGGCACCGGTGACGCTCTGAAAGCGCAGCGGCATCAATACGATCAGCGAGATGGCCTGGAAACTGGTGAAGAAAATCGTGCACCAGCACAGGATCGCGTTGCGGTTGGCGAACAGGTGCATGGGCAACAACGGCTCCCGCGCCCGCCGCTCGTGCACGACGAACAGCCCCAGTACCAACACCGCACATGCCAGCAACGCCAGCACCTCCGCGCTGCGCCACGAATGGCCCTGGCCGACCTGGGTGATGCCCAGCAACAATGCCGTGAGCCCGATGATCATCAGCACGGTGCCCAGGTAATCGATGACCGGTTTGCGTTGCGGAATCGGCAGCCCCACCAGTGTGCGATGGGCCACCAGCCAGGCACCCAGGCCCAGGGGCAGGTTGATCAGGAACACCCAGCGCCAGGACAGGTATTCGGTCATGTAGCCGCCGAGCACCGGGCCGGCCACGCTGGCCACGGCATACATGCTGCTGAAATAGCCCTGGTAACGACCGCGCTCCCGTGGCGGCACGATGTCACCGATGATCGCCTGGCTCACCGAAATCATCCCGCCGGCGCCAATGCCCTGGAAGATCCGCGCCAGCACCAGCTGCTCCATGCTCTGGGCCATGCCGCAGAACACAGAGGCCAGGGTGAACAGGCCCATGCCGAACAGCATCAGCTTGCGCCGCCCGTACAGGTCACCCAGTTTGCCGTAGATCGGCACCGCCACGGTCATGGCCACCATGTAGCCGGAAATCACCCAGGCCAGCAGGCTGACGTCCTTGAATTGCGCGGAAATGGCCGGCATCGAAACGGCGACGATGGTCTGGTCCAGTGCCCCGAGAAAGATTGCCAGCATCAGGGCGATCAGCACGCTGCGAATGGCCGGTTTGGGCGTTTCAGGCTGGTGGAGATTGGTCACGGGAAAACCTGTGGGCAGTAATTGACCCGCAAGCAGCAAGGCGAGCGGTAGTGCTCGCCAGTGTAAGTCGGTAGGAAGCTATTCGATAGCCTCATAAGGAAGCCCGACGTAATTTTCTGCAATGGTTTTGCGACCCGCTTCGGAGTCGATGAAATACTCCAGCTCCGATTCGGCAATGCGCTGGCTGAACGCATCGTACTCCTCGAAACGGTGCAGCATCGAGGTCATCCACCAGGAAAATCGCTCGGCCTTCCACACCCGGCGCAGGCAGATTTCCGAGTATTTTTCGAGTAAATCAAGGCGATCTTCGCGGTAAACCCTGAGCAGGATGTTGAACAGCGTACTCACATCACTGGCCGCCAGGTTCAGGCCTTTGGCGCCGGTGGGCGGGACGATGTGCGCGGCATCGCCGACCAGGAACAGACGGCCGTACTGCATGGGTTCGACCACGAAGCTGCGTAGCGGCGCGATGCTTTTTTCGATGGACGGGCCGGTGACCAGTTTGTCCGCCAGCGCCCGCGGCAATCGCGACTTGAGTTCGTCCCAGAAGCGTTGATCCGACCAGTTGTCGACATGATCGCTGGTGGGCACTTGCAGGTAATAACGGGTGCGTGTCGGCGAGCGCATGCTGCACAACGCAAAACCGCGCTCATGGCGGGCGTAGACCAGTTCTTCATGGACCGGCGGGGTATCGGCCAGGATCCCGAGCCAGCCGAAAGGATAGATCCGTTCGAAGACTTTCAGGCTGTCGGCGGGAATCGATTGCCGCGCCACTCCATGGAAGCCGTCGCAACCGGCGATGTAGTCACAATCGAGACGATACAGTTCGCCGTCTTTCTCAAAAGTGACAAACGCTTCGTCGGTTTTCATACCGTGGGGGACGACGTTGTCGGCCTGATAAATCGTCTGCGCTCCAGCCTCCCGACGAGCGGCCATCAGGTCGCGGGTGACCTCGGTCTGGCCGTAGATCATCACCGTTTTGCCCCCCGTCAGGGCGTGCAGATCGATGTTTACCCGGCGCCCGTCGAGAGCCAGTTCGAAACCGCCATGGACCAGTCCCTCGGCGTCCATGCGCTGGCTCACGCCAGCCTGACGCAACAGCTCTACCATACCTTGTTCAAGCACGCCGGCGCGGATTCGACCGAGTACATAGTCCGGGGTCTGACGTTCGAGAATGAGGGTGTCGATGCCGGCGTTGTGCAGCAGTTGGCCGAGCAACAAGCCAGAAGGGCCCGCACCAATGATGGCAACTTGAGTTTTCAGCGTTTTCATTGTTTTTATGACTCGCAAGCTTCACGCGGCCAGGGCCGGTGAATGATTTTTATGGATCGAGTGCTTGCATTTTTCCCTTGCGGGTCTGTCAATTGAAGGTGAAAACTGAGCCGATAGCTGTACATTCTGCCAATCGGTGCGATTATCGCCCGTCATCTACTCCGAGGCCTGGATTGAAGTGATGAACAAGCCTGACCTGCCTTCGATTCCGGTGTTCAAGCTCTACGGTGAAAGCCTGGATTGGCCGACCCCGGACTTGCTGCACTGTGAAACCATTTCCAAACGCAGTCGCGAACATCATTGGGAAATCAAACCTCACCGCCACGCTGATTTGTGCCAGTTGCTCTTCGTATTCAAGGGTCAGGCAGAGCTTGAAATCGAAGGCAAGCGCACGCAACTGGTGGAACCGGCCATCCAGATCCTGCCACCGCTGTCGGTGCACGGCTTTCGCTTTTCCGAGGATGTGGAAGGGTTTGTCGTGACCCTGGCCGCGCCGCTGATCGCCCACCTGCAGATGCAGTTGGGGCAATCGGTCAATGCCCTGGCCCAGTCCGAAAGCTACCCGGCAGGCAAAGACGCCGAGTACCTCAACAGCCTGTTCAGTGCCTTGCAGAACGAATACACCAGCCATCAACCGGCGCGGGAAATGCTCATGCATTCGCTGGTCAGTGTGATTGTGGTGTGGGTCAGTCGCCAGGTGATCCAGCGTCGTACCGCCATGGCGCGACCGCAGCGGGCCCGGGAATACCTCAACGGGTTTATCCAGCTGGTGGAAGAGACCTATCGCCAGCATGTCAAGGTCGAGGATCTGGCGCACCGGCTGGGGATTTCCGTGTCCCACCTCAACGGCACCTGTCGTGAGCTGGCGGGGCAACCGGCGTTGCAGATCATGCACGAACGGCAATTGCTGGAGGCCAAGCGTTTGCTGACCTACACCAGCATGACCATTTATGAAATGTCCGACGTGTTGGGGTTTTCCGATCCGACCAACTTCACGCGCCTGTTCCGACGTCGAGTGGGGATTTCACCAAAGGCGTTCCGCGACCGCTTGAAGGCCGATCAGGGCAACGAAACCTGATCACCTTCGTTATCGGAGGGCGTTGAGGGTTGCGTTGTGAGGAATGCAGCGCTCGAAATTGCAGCTAGCGGCTTCGCGGGGCAGGTTGCGCAGTTGCTCGACGCGCCAGGCCGCAGCGCCATACAGCCCGAGCGTGACCGCACAGGTGATGAAGATCGCGAGGTATCTTCTTGTTCTGATGTTCATGGCGTTGACCTCTGAACGAATACCTTTCGGTATTACATTGAGCATAGGTCAGCGCCGGTGGGTTACCAGCAATAGCGCGGTATTCAGAACACTGATGCCCCCTGTGGGAGCGGGCTTGCCCGCGAAAGCGGTATTTCATGCGCAAAATTTGCGTCGGATGTACCGACCTCTTCGCGAGCAAGCCCGCTCCCACATTTTGATCGGGTTACAGGCCGATATCCCACGCCGGTTCTTGCGGAAATCTCTCCACCAGAAAATCCAGCAGGCTGCGCAATGCGGCCGGCATGTGCTTGCGCGAGGCATACACCGCGTACACGTTCATTTGCCGGGGTTCGGCCGCCGGCAGCAGGTGAATCAATTCGCCGCTGTGGATGTGTACCCCGGCCTGGTACGTGGGCAGCATCGCCACCCCGGCGCCGGCGATCGTTGCGCGCAACAGCGTGCTGGCCTCGTTGGCGCTGATGTTGCCTTGCACCGGTACTGAAACCTGCTCGCCGTCCTGCTCGAAATGCCAGAGGCTTTTGCCGAAGTACGAGTGGGTCAGGCAATTGTGCAGGCTCAGGTCCTCGACCCGTTGCGGCGCCGGGTGCTCGCGCAAGTAAGCGGGGGACGCGCAGATCACCGAGCGGCAAACCGTCAGGCGGCGGGCGATCAGGTTCGGGTCCAGGTCGTTGCTGGTGCGGATCGCCAGGTCGATGCGCTCATCCACCAGATTCACGGTGCGGTCGAGCATTTGCATGTCGATGCTGACGCCAGGGTAACGTTTGACATAAGCGGCCATGGCATCGGCCAGTTGCGCCTGGCCGAACGAGGTGCTGACGCTGATCCGCAGCAGGCCGCGCGGTGCGTCATCCGGCTCGCTGACGGCGGCTTGCATGTCGCTGGACAGGTCGAGCATTTGCCGGCATCGCGGCAGGATCTCGTTACCGGCGGCGGTCAGGCTTAATTTGCGAGTGGTACGATGCATCAGGCGCGCGCCGACCCAGTCTTCCAGTTCCGCCAGATACCGCGACACCACTGGCCGTGACAGCTCCAGATGATCGGCGGCGGCCGACTGGCTGCCGAGGTCGACCACCGTGACGAACACCCGCATTGCTTGAAGTCGATCCATGATTTGCCCGCTTTCAGAAACAAACTATGTTCAAGCATCGCATTTTTTGTACTGAGTCAGGCAACTAAGCTCTGTTCCATCGCCAAACAAGGCATTCGGACAACGGAGCAACAGATGATCGGTTTCACCACCCTCAAGCGCGTATTACTGGCAGGCGCCGCCCTCGGTTTCGCCGCCCATGCAACCGCCTCGACCTTGACGCTGGATGTCTACAACCCTGGCGAAAAAGCCATCTTCCCGGTGACCTCGGTGCTGGTCAGCGGCGAAAAGGAAGCGATCCTGGTGGATGCGCAATTCGGCAAGTCCCAGGCCGAACAGGTGGTGGAAAAAATCCGCGCCAGCGGCAAGCAACTGACCACCATCTACATCAGCCACGGTGACCCGGACTACTACTTCGGCCTCGATACCCTGACGGCTGCGTTCCCCAAGGCCAAGGTCCTCGCCTCGCAGCCGACCGTCGACCACATCAAGCGAACCGTCGACGGCAAACTGGCGTTCTGGGGCCCGAAAATGGGCGCCGACGTGCCGGCCAAAACCATCGTGCCGGGTGTGCTCAAGGGCGACAGCCTGATCCTCGAAGGGCAGAAGTTACAGGTGGTTGGTCTTGAGGGCCCGCAGCCGGATCGCAGCTTTGTGTGGATCCCGTCGATCAAGGCCGTGGTCGGTGGTGTCGTGGTGGCGCAAAACATCCACCTGTGGATGGCGGACACGCAAACGCCACAGTCCCATGCCGATTGGTTGGCTACGCTGCATTCCATTGAAACCCTGAAGCCGCAGACCGTGGTGCCGGGTCATTACCTCGGCGAGAGCGATCGCTCCCTGGCTGCCGTGCAGTTCACCGCCGCTTACATCAAGGCCTTCGACGAAGAAACCGCCAAGGCCAAGGATTCTGCCGAGCTGATCGCGGCGATGAAAAAGCGCTTCCCGACCCTGGGTGATGAAAGCACCCTGGAACTGAGCGCCAAGGTCGCTAAGGGCGAGATGAAGTGGTAGCCCGTCTCAACTGAAATCCAAGTAGCTCAACCCACTGGAGAACGTCATGAGCAAAATCGCAATCATCGGTGCCACCGGTCGTGCCGGTAGCCAACTGCTGGAAGAAGCCCTGCGTCGTGGTCACAGCGTTACCGCCATTGCCCGCGACACGGCGAAAATCGGCCAGCGTGCCGGTGTGGTCAGCAAGAACGTCGACGCCCTCGACGCCGATGCACTGCAAGCTGCCGTCAAGGGGCATGACGTGGTAATCAGCGCGGCGCATTTCGCCACGCTACCGGCCAGCGCGGTCGTCGGGCCGGTGAAAGGAGCCGAGGTAAAACGCTTGCTGGTAGTGGGCGGGGCCGGTTCGCTGTTGTTGCCTGACGGAACGCGGGTGATCGACAGCAAAGGTTTTCCGGACGCGTACAAAGCCGAAGCCAGCGCCGGTGCCGAGTTCCTGGGGAACCTGCAACAGGAAAAGGATCTGGACTGGACCTTCCTGTCGCCATCGGCGGAATTTGTCGAGGGCGAACGCAGCGGAAAATTCCGCATCGGCCAGGATAATTTGCTGGTGAGCAGCGAAGGGCGTAGCTGGATCACATTCGCCGATTATGCGATTGCGATGCTCGACGAAGTGGAAGCGCCGAAGCATTCGCGGCAGCGCTTTACAGTCGGGTATTGACACCGCAATCCATGTAGGAACTGCCGAAGGCTGCGATCTTTTGATTTTGCTTTTTTAAAAACAAGATCAAAAGATCGCAGCCTTCGGCAGCTCCTACAGGTGGCGGTTCAGCGCGACTGCGCCTGCTCCACCAACCAGCCCATCAATTCGCGCAATTTCGGCGAAGGTCCGGGTTTTTCGGGGAACACCAGGTAATACGCCAGTCCTGTCGTCACCTTCAATTCGAATGGCATGACCAGCCGCCCGGCGTTCAGGTCATCGCCGATCAGCGACCAGTCGCCAATCGCCACACCCGTTCCCTGGGACGCCATCGACATCGCCAGGTCCAGTGTTTCGAAATGCTGGCCCTTGCCGACATTGGTCAAATGCACATCCGCGGCTTTCAACCAGGCCTTCCAGTCCCGCTCGTCGCGGGTCGGATGCAGCAACAGGTGCTGTTGCAGATCGGACGGAGTCTGCAGGGGCATGGGGCCTTCGAGCATCGGTCTGGAACACACCGGCGTGAGTTGTTCGTCGAAGAGTTTTTGCGACATCAATGAATGGTCCGGCGGTGCGCCGTACATCACCGCCGCATCGAATTGCTCGCGATGAAAATCCACCCCATGCTTGACCGTGGTGGTCAGTTCCACCGGCACGTCCGGGCGTTCCCTTTGCCATTGCAACAGACGCGGCAGCAACCAGCGCATGACGCAGGTTGGTGCCTTGAGCTGCAGGGTTTCACGCTTCTCGCCGATCTGCTCAACGGCCTCGTCGATCAGGCCGAAAATCTGCTGGACCCGGGGCAGCCATTCCCGTCCCTCGGCTGTCAGGTCCAGGCCTCGGGCCAGGCGGATGAACAACTCATAACCCAGATGATCTTCCAGCCCGGCGATCTGCCGACTCACCGCGCCCTGGGTGATGTGCAGCTGTTCGGCGGCCCGGGTGAAATTGCAGCACTGCGCGGTAATCAGAAAGGTGTGCAGCGCCGGCAGGGGAGGCAGTCGTTTCATTGGGATCCAAGGTATGACGTGAGGACATGGCTAGTATGACTTTTTATCCATTGTTGCGGCTACCTGTCGCCCGTTCCAATGAGGCCATTCCACGGACCCTGTGGGAGCGGGCTTGCTCGCGAAAGCGGTCTTACATTCAACATTGATGTCGGTTGATACACCGCTTTCGCGAGCAAGCCCGCTCCCACAAGGGACCTTGTGTCTCAAACGAACAAAAAGGGCAAAGACATGGCGACGTGCGGCGAAGTATTGGTCAAGTTACTCGAAAACTACGGAGTCGAGCAGGTGTTCGGCATTCCGGGGGTTCACACCGTGGAGCTGTATCGCGGGCTGGCCCGTTCGAGCATCAACCACGTCACCCCGCGTCACGAACAGGGCGCCGGCTTCATGGCCGACGGCTACGCCCGCACCAGCGGCAAACCGGGTGTGTGCTTCATCATCACCGGCCCTGGCATGACCAACATCACCACCGCCATGGGCCAGGCCTACGCCGATTCGATCCCGATGCTGGTGATCTCCAGCGTGCAATCGCGCAGCCAGTTGGGCGGCGGTCGCGGCAAGCTGCATGAGCTGCCGAACCAGGGCGCACTGTGCGCCGGTGTGGCGGCGTTCTCCCACACCCTGATGTCGGCGTCGGAATTGCCGGGCGTGCTGGCTCGCGCCTTCGCGCTGTTCCAGGCTGGCCGTCCGCGTCCGGTGCACATTGAAATTCCGCTGGATGTCCTGGTTGAAGACGCCGACGACCTGCTCAGCAGCCTGCCGGTCAACATTGACCGCGCCGGTGCTTCGCCGAGCGCCGTGTCGCGCATGACTGAATTGCTGGCCGGCGCCAAGCGTCCGCTGATTCTCGCCGGTGGCGGTGCCATCGACGCAGCGTCCGAGCTGACGGAACTGGCCGAACTGCTGGACGCGCCGGTCGCCCTGACCATCAATGCCAAGGGCATGCTCACCTCCGGCCACCCGCTGCTGATCGGTTCGACCCAGAGCCTGGTCGCCACCCGTGCATTGGTCGCCGAGGCTGACGTGGTACTGGCCATCGGCACCGAACTGGCCGAGACCGATTACGACGTGACCTTCGCTGGCGGCTTTGAGATTCCAGGCCAACTGCTACGCGTTGACATCGACCCGGACCAGACCGTGCGCAACTACCCGCCGCACGTGGCATTGGTGGCCGACTCGCGCAACGCCGCCCAGGCTTTGCTCAGCGCCCTGTCGCACAAATCCCTGGCCGAGCGCTGCAACGATTGGGGCCAGGTACGTGCCGCTCGTCTGCGTGAAGACCTGGCCGCGACCTGGGACGCACCGACCCTGGCCCAGACCCGTTTCCTCGAAACCGTGCTGCACGAACTGCCGGACGCGGTGTTCGTCGGCGATTCGACCCAGCCGGTGTACACCGGCAACCTGACGTTCAACCCGGAGCGCCCGCGTCGCTGGTTCAACTCGTCCACCGGTTACGGCACCCTCGGTTACGCCTTGCCGGCCGCGATTGGCGCCTGGCTCGGCGGCAGTGCTGAAAACGGTGCCCGCCCGCCGGTGGTGTGCCTGATCGGCGACGGTGGCCTGCAATTCACCCTGCCGGAACTGGCCAGCGCCGTCGAAGCGCGTACCCCGGTGATCGTTCTGCTGTGGAATAACCAGGGCTACGAAGAGATCAAGAAGTACATGGTCAACCGCGCCATCGAGCCGGTCGGCGTGGACATCTACACCCCGGACTTCATCGGTGTGGCCAAGGCCTTGGGTTGTGCGGCCGAAGCGGTCAGCAGTGTCGAGCATCTGCGTGGTGCATTGCGTATGGCCACCGATCGCCAGGGCCCGACCCTGATTGAAATCGACCAGGCCAAGTGGATGCAGGCGGTGTCGAAATGACGCTTCCTACGACTCTGGATGGCCTGTACATCAACGGCCAATGGTCGGCCGGTAACGAACACCTGCGCGTGATCAACCCGGCGACCGAAGCCCTGTTGACCACGGTGAATGGTGGCGATGAGCGCGCTGTTGCTCAAGCCGTGGGCGCGGCGACCCAGGCTTTCGTCGATTGGTCGAAAACCACGGGTGCCGAACGCGGTGCGATCCTGCGCAAAATCGCCGCGGGTGTGCAGGCCAATCGTGAAAAATTGATGCACTTGCAATCGAGCAACAACGGCAAGCCGCAATTCGAAGCAGCGATCGACGTCGATGACGTGATTGCCACGTTCGAGTACTACGCCGGTCTGGCCGAAGGGCTGGATGCGAAACAGGACAGCGCCATTGAGCTGCCGACTGACGACTTCAGCGCTCGCCTGCGCCGTGAACCTTGCGGTGTAGTCGGCTTGATCGTGCCGTGGAACTTCCCGATGGTCACCACCGCGTGGAAACTTGCCCCGGCCCTGGCCGCCGGTTGCTGTGTGGTACTCAAGCCTTCGGAAGTGACGCCGCTGCCGGAGCTGGAACTGGCAACGATCATTGCTGAAGCCGGTTTGCCGGCGGGTGTGTTCAATCTGGTGTGCGGCACCGGCCTGGCCGTTGGCGCGCCGTTGTCGGCGGATCCGCGGATCGCGAAAATTTCCTTCACCGGCAGCAACGCGGTCGGCGTGCAGGTCATGCAGCGGGCGGCGGAAACCGTCAAAGGCGTGAGCCTGGAGCTGGGCGGCAAATCATCGCTGCTGGTGCTGGCCGATGCCGATCTCGACCTGGCGGTGGAAGTGGCCTGCGGCGGTGGTTTCTTCAACGCCGGGCAGATGTGTTCCGCCACCAGTCGCGTGCTGGTTGCCGATGAGCTGGCCGACGAATTCCTGAGCCGTGTGAAGGCTCGTGCCGAAGCCATTCGGGTGGCCGACCCGTTCGACCCGAACGTGGAGATGGGCGCTCTGGTCAATCAGGCGCAATACCAGCGCGTGCTCGGTCACATCGATCGCGGTTTGAGCGCTGGCGCCAGGCTGGTTTGCGGTGGCAATCGCCCGGCCGACCTGCCACGCGGATATTTTTTGCAGCCGACGGTTTTCACCGAAGTGCCCCTCGACAGTGCGTTGTGGTGTGAAGAGATTTTCGGCCCGGTGATCTGCGTGCGCAGTTTTGCCTCTGAAGCCGAAGCGATTGCCCTGGCCAACGACAGCCAGTTCGGCCTGGTCGCCAGTGTGGTGACGCGCAATGCACAGACCGCCGACCGCGTCGCCAACGCTTTGCAGGCGGGGCTTGTGTGGATCAACGCGCCGCAGGTGATTTTCCCGCAGACCGCCTGGGGTGGCTACAAGCAGAGCAGCATCGGCCGCGAATTGGGGCCGTGGGGCTTGCAGGCTTTCCAGGAAATCAAACACGTGATCCGGGCCGTCTGACGCCCATCCCTGTGTAGGAGCGAGCCTGCTCGCGATGGACGTCAACGATGACGTGGGGCGCCTGTATGTGCGCGGCGCCCTTGCACCCATCGCGAGCAAGCTCGCTCCTACATGAGGCATGCGCTGGCGTCATGGCTTCAATGAGTTTTTATCGATAGTCAGGTGTTTTACACGACCTCAGGATGAACTCGCTGGCTCAGCCAACCCCCCGAAAATAGAGGGGCCAACGCTGATCCAGTCGCGCGGATGCAACAGTTTCGACCTGCCTCATACCTACAAAAACAAAGGGAGTCCGTAATGGGCGAGCATGATCTGAACAGACGTCAATTTATCAAGACCGTGGGCGTAGCCTCGGTTGCAGCGGCAGCCATGAGCATGCCGTTCATCAAGGCCAATGCCAGCGACACACGTTTTGCCGGCAAGACCCTGCGTTTGCTGACCTGGTCCGACGACACCGGCCTGGCTGCACTGCGCAACATCGCCGCGACGTTCGAAGACAAGTACGGCTGCAAGGTCATCGCCGACCGCACCGGCAGTACCTCGGAAATGGTCGCCAAGCTCAAGGCCGGCGGTGATCGTCCGCAGTACGACATCATCACCCTGGCAGGCGTCGGCGCCGAAGGTCTGGCCGCCGCCAACCTGCTGGAGAAACCCGACCTCAACCGTATTCCCAACCTCGTCGATGTACCGGAGAAATACCGCACCGGCGCCAATGGCCACGGTATCGGTTACCTGCTGTGGTGCAACAGCCTGGTCTACAGCACCCGCACCCAGAAAGAAGCCCCGACCAGCTACGCCTCCCTGTGGGATGCCGACGCGGCACCGAACATCTTCCTGCCGCCGCCGAACTGGACCGAGGCCATGGACCTGATCATCATCGCCGCCAAACTGGCCGGTGGTGACGAGCACAACATTGAACCTGGCTTCAAGAAACTCGCCGAGCTGAAAGATCGCGTGGTGACCCTGGGCGAAAACCCGAACCAGATCGCCGAACTGTTCCGCACCGGTTCCCTGGACATGGGCGGCCTGTACGCACCGGCCTTCTTCCCGAAACAGATCCGTGATCCGAACTACGGCCTGGGCGCCACGTTCGGCATGAAGGAAGGTTTCTACACCGACCTGATGCTGTCGGTGATGCCGAAGAACCGTCCGGGCGATACCGACATGGCCTACGCCTTCATCAACCACTCTCTGGACCCGCTGGTGCAGGGCAAGATGGCTGAAGACATCTACAACGGCCCGGTCAACGCTAAGGCGATCATCTCCGCCGAAGCACGCAAGAGCCCGTACATCCTCACGCCGGAGCAGATCGCCGAGAAGGCGATCATGCACGACAACGCCTTCCTGGCGACTGTGCATGACCAATGGATTCGTCGTTACACGGAAATCTTTTCTTCCTGATCGAGTGACGCACACAGGATCTTCAAGCACTGAAGATCCCCTGTGGGAGCGAGCTTGCTCGCGATAGCGGAGTGTCAGTCGACATCATTGGCGACTGACAAGCAGTCATCGCGAGCAAGCTCGCTCCCACAGGGGGCAAAGTGACCTTGAGTCTTGTGTTTGTCAGCTGCTTTCCATTGACGAGACCCTTTGCTATGGAACACCAACCTTTGACCCATTCGGTCAGCGCCGCTGAGTCGCGCCCGAGTCGGGGTGTTTCGCCGACCGCGCGCGCCTGGCTTTTCCTCACGCCGTCGATGCTGTTTCTCGGCGTGCTGATCGCCGCGAGCCAGCTGGTACTGCGCATGAGCGTGGGCACCAAGGGCGCGGAATGGTCCGGCTTCAGCCTGGCCAGTTACGCCCAGTTGCTGGAACCCTATTACCTCAAGTCGCTGATGCTGACCCTGCGCCTGGCGCTGATCAGCGCGGTGATCGCAGTGATCCTGGCGATCCCGGTGGCCTACACCATGTCGCGCCTGACCTCGCCGTTCGTGCGACGGATTTTCCTTGCGGCGGTGTTGCTGCCATTGCTGGTCAACCTGCTGCTGCAAAGCTACGGCTGGCTGGTGATCCTCGGCCCTGGCGGCATGCTCAACCAGGCCCTGATGGGCCTGGGCCTGATCAAGCGCCCGATCATGCTGTTGTACAACCAGAACGGCGTGTTGATGGGCCTGGTGCAAACCGCCTTCCCGCTGGCCGTGTTGCCGATTGCCAGCGCCATGCGCGGCGTCGCTCGCAGCTACGAAGAAGCTGCCGCCACCCTGGGCGCCAGTCGCTTCCAGGTGTTCCGCCAGGTGGTATTGCCGATGAGTCTGCCGGGGATCATTACCGGTGCGACCCTGGTGTTCGCCTACAACGCCAGCAGTTTCGTGGTGCCCTTGCTGCTCGGTGGCCGGCGCGTGCCGATGCTGGCGGTGATGGTGCATGACCAGATCGCCCCGCTGATGAACTGGCCCGCAGCGTCCGCTGCCGGTGTGGTGCTGATCGTCACCACCCTCGCGATCATGACCCTGTCCGAATACATCACTGGCCGTCGTCGGCGCATGCTGGAGGCTTCGCAATGAGTACCCTGATCAAGAAGCGCCAGTTGTTGCCCGGTGATACCGGCAAGTTTGCCGGCATCCTTTCGGGCTTCATCCTGCTGTTGGCGGTGTTGCCGATCCTGACCATGATCGTGATGTCGTTCAGCGGCGCGTCGAACCTCGACTTCCCGCCGAGCAGCTACAGCCTGCAATGGTACAAGGCCGCCTGGCACACCTTCGTGTCGCCGGACGCCAGTGATGTGCTGAGCCTTGGCCAAGCCATGTCCACCAGCTTGCTGGTGTCGTGCCTGACCATGATTTTCGCCACGATCATCGCGGTGCCGGCGGCCTACGCGCTAACCCGCTGCGAGTTCCGCGGCAAGGCTGTGGCGCTGCAACTGATGTCGTTGCCACTGGTGTTCCCGATGGTGGTGTTGGGTCTGGCGTTGTTGCTGGTGTTCGACAGCCTGCCGTTCCACATGACCACCTCGCGCCTGGTGATTGCCCATGTGATTCTCGCCTTGCCGTTCGTGGTGAAAAACTGCACGGCGGCGATGCTTTCCATCGGCACTGAAGTTGAAGAAGCCGCGCAAATGCTCGGTGCTTCGCCGATGCGGGCGATTGTCGATGTGGTGGTGCCGTTGATGAAGTCGGGAATCCTGGCGGGCATGCTGCTGGCGTTCATCGTCTCGTTCAACGAATTCACCGTGACCTATTTCCTCTACACCATCGACGTGATGACCGTGCCGATCTGGATGTACAGCCGCACCGTGTCTTCGCTCGACCCAACCGTATTTTCGTTTGCCGTGCTGATCGTGCTGATCGACTTCGTCCTGATCTGGGCGCTGGAGAAGCTGGTTGGTGAAGGTGGCGTTTCGTTCTGATTTCTTGAGGTGCTTCTTATGTCTGGTCTGATTCTGGAAAACGTCGAGAAACATTACGGCTCGGCCTGCGCGGTAACCGATGTGAACCTGCATTTGCCCGAGGGCAAACTGGTGTGTTTCCTCGGCCCTTCGGGCTGCGGCAAAACCACTTTGCTGCGCATGATCGCTGGCCTTGAAACCCTGACCGGTGGCGAGATCCGCCTGGACGGCGAAGACATCGGCAACACCCCGGCGCACCTGCGCAACTTCGGCATGGTGTTCCAGTCCCTGGCGTTGTTCCCGCATATGACGGTCGGGGAGAACATCGCCTATCCGCTGAAACTGCGCGGGGTCAGCAAGGCCGATCAGCAGGCGCGGGTGGTGGAGTTGCTGGAGCTGATCCAGCTGCAACAGATGATCAATCGCCCGGTTGCCAAGCTGTCCGGCGGCCAACGCCAGCGCGTGGCGATTGCTCGTGCGATTGCCTCGCACCCGAAAATCCTCCTGCTGGACGAACCGTTGTCGGCACTGGACGCCAAGCTGCGCGAGTCGATGCAGGTGGAAATCCGTCAACTGCAACAACGCCTGAACATCACCACCATCATGGTGACCCACGACCAGCGCGAGGCCATGACCATGGCCGATATCGTGGTCGTATTGGGTGAACACAAGGTGCAGCAGGTGGGCACGCCGATCGAGATCTACCGGCACCCGGCCAACGAGTTCGTCGCGGACTTCATCGGTTCGGGCAACATCTTCCCGGCCACGGCGCTGGGCAACGGCAAGGTCAGCCTGCCGGGCGGGGACGCGCTGCAAGTACCGATCTGCAGCAGCATTGTGGTCGGTGAGAAGGTGAAGATGCTGATTCGCCCGGAAGACCTGCAACTGTCCGCACCCCAGGCGACCGCGGGCAACCGTCTTTTGGGCAAGGTGACGTTCGTGCGTGATATCGGCGCGACCATCGAGACCACGGTGGAGTGTTCCGGGGTATCGTTTACCGCGCTGAGCACGCCTTGCCAGGGCTTTGGCCTGAGCGTTGGTCACCCTGTGTCGGTGACCTTGCCGGTGGAGGCTTGCCGGGTACTTGGGGCCTGATCCAGGACTTGTATTGCCTGAACTGGCCTCTTCGCGGGCAAGCCCGCTCCCACAGGAGATTTTTGGTGGTCACCTAAATGTGTGAACACCGACGATCCCTGTGGGAGCGGGCTTGCCCGCGAAGGCGTCAGCGGCCGCACCACTGGATCCGGATCAAACCGTCAACCGCAACCGCGCCAGATCCCGCAACGGCGGCGCCCCGAACAACCGGCTGTATTCACGGCTGAACTGCGACGGACTTTCATACCCGACGCGATACCCCGCCGCCGAAGCCTCCAACCCTTCGGCCAGCATCAACCGCCGTGCTTCCTGCAGGCGCAACTGCTTCTGATACTGCAACGGACTCATCGCCGTCATCGCCTTGAAGCGGTGATGCAGCGTCGATACGCTCAGGTTCACTTCCTTCGCAAGATCATCAATGCGCAACGGTTGTTCGAAATTGCCGTTGAGCCATTTGATCGCCTGGCTGATGCGATGGCTCTGACTGTTGGCGATGGCGATTTCGTACAGCCGATGCCCCTGTTTGCTGCGCAACAGTCGATAGAGAATCTCCCGGCGAATCAGCGGCGCGAGCATGGCGATGTCTTTTGGCGTGTCCAGCAACCGTGCCAGACGCAGCACCGCATCAAGCATGGCGGTGTCGAGTTTTTCGACATACAGCCCGCGCCCGGTCGGCCGGGTAGGCACGCCGAGGGGGCCTGCGTCGGCGATCAGTGCGGTGATTTCCGCCGGGTCGATGTCCAGGCGCAAGGCCAGGATCGGTTCCTCCGGCGAGACATCCACCACCCGTCCACTGAGCGGCATCGAGACCGAGACCACCAGGTAGTTCAGCGGGTCGTAGTTGAAGTACTCGTTGGCCAGCTGAACTTCCTTGCGCCCTTGGGCCATGATGCACAGCGCCGGTTGCGCGAGCACCGGAGCGAACTCGTGGGACTGGCTGTGGCGGGACATGAACAGCGAGCCGATGGCCGTGGCATAACTGCCATCTTCGGCGGTATTGCGGCGAATGATGGCCGCCAGTTCCGCGCGCTGCTTTTCCATGTCGGTGTCCAGCGGGGCTTGAAAGTGATCGAGCGACGACATGCGAGGCATCCTCGGCAAGGCATGGAAGGAATGGAGCAGAGCATAAGTTTGTGCAAGCGGCAGCGGTAGACACATCCTGCCGGATGCTTGCCTGATTCTGCATGGTGGCGACCGGCGGTGTAGCCACTAGAGCCTTGTGCCGCAAGAACTTGCTTGAAACTCGTATGGCAGAACCGTGACAGGGTTTTACCGCTTGTTACAGGCTTGTCATGCAGTTTCGCAGGATTGTGCAACGCACCGGCAGGAATCGACTAACGAGACAGGCGTCGCGGCCCTTAACCTTTGATCCTGTCGCAGCCCGTCCCCCGGCTGCCACGCGACTCCCCGGGAGGGTTGAACATGTCCACGCAGATCCCCGTCAGTCATATGGCCTTCGTTCGAGCGCGCGCCGGGCGTTCGGAGGAACTCGGTGTGCGCCTCAGCGCCCTGATCGAACCATCCCGTGCAGCGCCAGGCTGCCTGAGCTTTGCCTTGCAGCATTCGCAATGCGATCCGCAGCTGTGGCTGGTGTCCGGTTTCTGGAGCAATCAACAAGCAATGACCGCGTACTTCAGCACGCCGGCGATGGAGGTTTTTGCCGAGCTGGTGCAGGAACTGGTGGTCAACAGCCTGGATTTCCACACCTTCAAGGATGTCTCGGCGGCGCAGGCCCTGGGGCAGTCCACGGTGGCGGTACACAAACTGGCCGGTTGAGGGTTTAATGACGGCATTCTCAACCAGCCAGGATGCGCGACATGGCACGTAAAGCCTTTGAACACTTCGAAGCTGTTTCCGCTGTAGTACCGGGCGAGGGTGGTTACCACGCCGCTATCGCTGTCAAGGCGCTGGGTGGTTCCGACGCCCCGCGTTTTCACAAAGTGCTGGAAGGCCAGACCTTCAAGACCGCTCACGAGGCCGATGATGCGGCCGCCAAGGAGCTGACCCGCCTCAAGGACGTCAAGGAAAACACCGACCTGCTCTGGTGATCACTTCACCGCCCCCGGGCGGTACATCTTGAACAATGCCTCAGGCCCCAGCTGGAAATAATCCGCCGGCCCGCCGCCGCGCAGAATCGGTTCTGCCGCGGCGGTGTCGTATACCCCATCCTTCAACAGCCATTTGGCGATATGCACGGCGACCACTTCGCCGAGGATCAGCCAGCTCGGCACCACATTGCCGTCCGCCCGTTGCAACTGGATGATCTGCGTGACCTTGCATTCGAATGACACCGGGCTCTCGGCCACCCGTGGCACTTGAATGACCTTCGAGGCTGCGGTTGTCAGCCCGGCCAGTTCGAACTCGTTGACCTCAGGCTTGACCATGGCGCTGCTCTGGTTCATCTGCTCGGCCAGCGGCCGGGTGGCCAGGTTCCAGGCGAACTCGCCGGTTTGCTCGATGTTGTTCAGGCTGTCTTTGCGCCCGACGCTGGAAAAACCAATGATCGGCGGGATGTAGTTGAAGGCGTTGAAGAAACTGTAGGGCGCCAGGTTCAAGCGGCCCTCGGTATCCTGCGAAGAGATCCAGCCGATGGGACGCGGGCCGACGATGGCGTTGAACGGATCGTGGGGCAGGCCGTGGCCGTTGGCGGGTTCGTAGAAGTGGATGTCGTCGGACATGGGGTGGGATTTCCAGAGCTTGCGGGGAGACGTGCATGGTGCAAGCACGTGCGGCAGATTTCCAGTCGGATTCGGTACTTGAAATGATGAGGTCCAATGTGGGAGCGGCGGTGCGACGATTCGACTTGCTCGCGAAGACGGCGGCACATCCAATATCAATGTGACTGGCACACCGCTTTCGCGAGCAAGCCCGCTCCCACAGGTTTTGTGGTCTGCCGGAAAAACTGTATTACCCCCAAAATTGACTAAGCCCGGCCGAAGCCGGGCTGTGAATTTCCCTCCACATTCAGCCGATAGCTTCTGCGCTGCCGGTTTTGTCGAAGCCGTCGGCAGCGATAGCGTCGGCGCTGCCGGTTTTATCGAAGCCATCGGAGGCATAGGTGCCCGAATGGGCGTGTTCGATGGCAGCGCTGGTACCGGTGCCGTAGGAGGCCGAGCCGGTTTTGTCGTAGCCGTCGGCTGCAAAGGCATTGGCAGCCAGCACGGAAAGGGTCAGGGCAAGGATCAATCGGGTTTTCATGACAGGTGCTCCAGGTACGTTCGCTATGGGTACGTTCAGACACTCCTTCGAGGCCTGTAACGGATATACGTGCGTCCTGTAGATATGGATGCACTCAGCAGCAGGCTGCTGCCGGTGCATTAACCGATGATTATCCTGGCGGAGGGGGAGACGAATGGTGCCCTTCGCGAACTCGTTCGCGAAGGGCCTTGGCGCTCACCGTTGCAGTGAGCGTCGGTTGGCGATCAGTCAGTGACGATTCGCGAATGCTTGCGGGTGTCTTTCATGGTGACGTAAACCAGCAATGACACGGCAATGCACGCGGTAACGTACCAGTAGTAGCCCGTCTCCATGCCGATGCTCTTGAACCACAGCGCGATGTATTCAGCGGTGCCGCCGAAGATCGAGACGGTCAGTGCATACGGCAGGCCTACGCCCAGGGCGCGGATTTCGGTCGGGAACAGTTCGGCTTTGACCACCGCGTTGATCGAGGTGTAGCCGCTGACGATGATCAGCGCCGCCATGATCAGGAAGAACGCGCCCCACCAGGTCGTGATGGTGTGCAGGGTAGTCAGGATCGGCACGGTGAACAGCGTACCCAGAATGCCGAAGGCAATCAGGATCGGCCGGCGACCGATTTTATCCGACAGCCCGCCGATGATCGGTTGCAGGCACATGAACAGGAACAGCGTGGCGGCGGAAATGGTGGTGGAGTCGGAAATGCTCATGCCGACGGTGTTCACCAGGTATTTCTGCATGTAGGTGGTGTAGGTGTAGAACGCCAGGGTACCGCCCATGGTCAGGCCGACCACGGTCATCAGTTCCTTGGGGTGACGCATCAAGGTGCGCATGGCGCTTTCCTTGGCTTTTTCTTTCTTGGTGAAGGACTCGGTTTCTTCCATGCCGCGACGCAGGTACAACGCAACCACGGCACACAGCGCGCCGATGGCGAACGGAATGCGCCAGCCCCAGGCGTAGAGCTCTTCGGTGGTCAGCAGTTGTTGCAGCACGATCAGCACCGCCAGGGCGATGAGCTGGCCGGAGATCAGGGTCACGTACTGGAAGCTGGAGTAGAAGCCGCGACGTTCCTTGGTCGCCATCTCGCTGAGGTAAGTGGCGGAGGTGCCGTATTCGCCACCCACCGACAGGCCTTGCAGCAAGCGCGCGAACACCAGCAGGATCGGTGCGCCGATGCCGATGACTTCATAGCTCGGGCTCAGGGCGATCAGCAGCGAGCCGAAGCACATCAGGTACACCGAAGCCATCAGGGCCTTTTTGCGCCCGACCTTGTCGGCATACAGACCCATCAGCCAGCCACCGATCGGACGCATCAGGAAGCCCACGGCGAAGATCGCGGCGGTGTTGAGCAGTTGGGCGGTGGTGTCGCCTTTGGGGAAGAAGGTCTTGGCGAAGTACAGGGAGAAGGCGGCATAGACGTACCAGTCGTACCACTCGACCATGTTGCCGACCGAACCGCTGAAGATCGATTTGATGCGGCTGGAAGTGCTTCTTTCTTTGGCCGGCACGGCAGCCGACCCGAGCGGCAGGGAGTTGGAGTTATCCATTGAAGGATCCTTCATTTAATTGTTTTTGTGGAGCGCGATTAAACGCAGCCTGCAGGGGCTATAGCAGGAGCTGTGCCAACGGGGAGAGGGCCGGTTTAGAGGGGTGGTGATGTTTTGATGAGCGGAAATCCGCCTATAGAAGTTGGGCGGTGAGCGGAAAATTGCTGATTCGAATCGTGGATTTGCGATGCCTGCACTGGCCTCTTCGCGGGCAAGCCCGCTCCCACAATGACCGAGTTGAACGCAGATTGTGAGCACGACACAGAACCTGTGGGAGCGGGCTTGCCCGCGAAGAGGCCAGTTCAGACGCTACAGGAACATCTCTCTACTCAACCCATGCCGCTGCATCTTTTCATTGAAGGTCCGGCGTGGCAGTTGCAGTTCTTCGAGCACCGCTTTTACATCGCCCTTGTGCCGGGTCAGTGCCGCACGCAGGCATTGCGCCTCGAACGCTTCCTGCTGCGCCGCCAGTGACTGGCCGGGCTCGATGCCCAAGGGCTCCGGCTCACCGAGCCCCAATACCTGACGCTCGGCGACGTTCGCCAGTTCGCGCACGTTGCCCGGCCAGTCGTGGCTCAGCAGGTGACTCAACTGCGCGCCGCTCAACGGTGGAAACTTGCGTCCCAGGCGTTCGGCGGCGTTTTGGGCAAAGGATTCGAACAGCAGGGGTATGTCTTCACGGCGTTCGCGCAGCGGCGGCAAGCGCAACTCGGCAACGTTCAAGCGATAGGCCAGGTCTTCGCGAAAGCGCCCGGCCCGCGCTTCGTCGAGCAGGTCCGGCTTGGTCGCGGCAATGATGCGCAAATCCACGCGGATGCTCTGGTTCGAGCCCAGTCGTTCAAGCTTTTGCTCCTGCAACACCCGCAGCAATTTCACCTGCTGGGCCAACGGCATGCTTTCGATTTCATCGAGAAACAGCGTGCCGCCGTCGGCGTACTCCAGCTTGCCGATGCGCTTGCCGGACGCCCCGGTGAACGCGCCACTCTCGTGGCCGAACAGCTCGGCCTCGAACAATTGCTCGGGAATGGCAGCGCAGTTGAGTGCGACAAAGGGCTTGTCGGCCCGCGGCCCGAAGTCGTGCAGGCAACGCGCGACCAGTTCCTTGCCGCTACCGGTTTCGCCGCGAATCAGCACGTTGACCGGCAGTGCTGCCAGGTCCAGCACCTGCCGACGCAGGGTCTGCAACCCCCGGGACACGCCGAGCAGCGTGGCATCCAGTTTGGCGCGGTTGTCCGCCTGCTCGTGCAGCGCGCGGTTTTCCAGCACCAGCCGTCGTTTGTCGAGGGCGCGACGCAGGCTGCCGAGCAGGGTTTCCGGGCTGAAGGGTTTTTCGAGGAAATCGTAGGCACCGTCGCGCATGGCCTCGACGGCCATCGGCACATCGCCGTGGCCGGTCAGCAGGATCACCGGCAAATCGGCATCCCGGCGTTGTACTTCGGCGAGCAGTTCCAGGCCGGTCATGCCGGGCATGCGCACGTCGCTGAGAATCACCCCGGCAAAATGCCTGGGCAATTGCGCCAGACATTCATCGGCGCGGCTGAACAGCTGCACCTCGAAACCCGACAGGCTCAACCATTGCTCGACGGCACTGCGAATGCTGCTTTCGTCGTCGACCACGATCACTGAGTTCAGCATGGTTCATGCACCTCCAGGTCGATGGGCAAGGTCACGGTGAACACCGCCCCTTTGTCATGATTTTCGGCACTCAGGCGCCCGCCGGACTCGTGAACGATGGCGAACGACACCGCCAGCCCGATACCCAGGCCTTCACCCACCGGCTTGGTGGTGAAGAACGGATCGAAGACCTTGGACAGGTTTTCTTCGGCGATGCCCCCACCGTTGTCGATCACGCTCAGGCGCCACAATTGTTCGTCGGCTTCGAGGCGGATTTCCAGGCGTTTGCAGGGTTTGTCCTGCATCGCGTCGAGGGCATTGCGCAGCAGGTTGATCAGCACCTGTTCCAGGCGAATCGCATCGCCACGCACCCAGGCCGGGCGGGTCAGGTGCAGTACGGTGCTGACCTGTTCGTCGCGCAGCCGGGTGTCGAGCAGTTGCAGCGACTGGTCCACCACTGCCGCCAGGTCCAGGCGTTCGCGTAAACCGCTGGGGCTCTTGCGGGCGAAGGTTTTCAGGTGGCCAGTGAGGGCGGCCATGCGGGTGAGCATTTCATCCACCGGTTTGAGCGCCTTGTAGGCGTCGTCGACCCGGCCGTGGTCGAGCAGCAGTCTCAGAGTAGCAAGCTGCATGCGCTGGGCGGTGAGCGGCTGGTTGATCTCATGGGCCAGGGCGGCGGACATCTGCCCCAGCGCTGCGAGTTTGGCCGACTGCACCAGGCCCTCCTGGGCGGTGCGCAGGTCGCGGGTGCGCTCTTCTACAAGCTGTTCGAGTTCTTCGCGACTGCGTTGACGCAGTTTGGCCAGGCGCCAGCGCTGGTTGAGAAACAGCAGCAGGAACACCAGGGTCAGCCAAAGCCCGGCTGCGGCGAGGGCGGCATTGCGGCTGTCTTCGAAGGCGACCTGCGGGCGCCGCAGCAGGTGCAGGGTCCAGCCCTCGGCACTCAGCGGCAGGGATTCCCACAGGTAATCCGCCTTGCCGTCCGGCCCATCGACCCGAGCCAGGTCGCTGTTGTCGTCGAAGCGCCGCAACGACTCAAACACCAGCGGGGTCAGGGGCTGTTTGTCGTACTGGCGGGTGGCCTTGAGTTCGGCATGATCGCTGTCGCCGAGCGGCTTGAGCAGTCGATAGCGCCAGCCCGGCTGGTTGGCGATGAAGATGATTCCACGTGCGTCGCTGACCAACAGCGTGTCGCTGCCCTGACGCCACTCGCGTTCCAGTTCGGGGAATTCCAGTTTCACCACCATGGCGCCGAGGAACTGGCCGTCGTCATCGCTGACCGCGCTGGAGAGGAAGTAGCCGGGAATCCCGCTGGTCACCCCCACGGCATAAAAGCGCCCGGTGCCCTGGGTACGAGTCTGGTTGAAATAGGGACGGAAACCGTAGTTGTGGCCGACATAACTGCTGGGCAAACGCCAGTTGCTCGCCGCCACGGCCAGACCGGTGCGATCGAGCAGCTCCAGGGTCGAGGATTGGGCGGCGCCGTTGATCTTTTCCAGTTTGCGATTCAGCGCATCCTGTTGCTCGGGACTCACCGCCCCCTTGAGCGCCGAACGCAACTCCGGGTCCAGCGCCAGCACGGCGGGCAGGGCGCGGTAACGTTCGATCAGGGTATGCAGGGACGTGGCATACAGCGCCAGTTGCTGATTGGCGCGAGCCGCGTCTTCGACCATTGACTGGCGCACGGTGTGGCGCATGGCCAGGGTGGCGGCGATGGCGGCACCAGCGATGATCAATAGGGTGTAGAGCGCCAGGCGCAGGGGGCGGGAGGTCGTCAACATGCAGTGAACAACAGGCCAGAATGGGGGAAGGCACCATAGCATGCGAAGGGCGCTCTTCTCTCGCCGGAGTACCGTTATCCGGCCGAAAAAAAACCGGTCTGTCGTTGCCGACAAACCGGTTTTTTCAGCGGAGCCGGGTGCCGTTTATTGCACTTCTACCGCCAGGCTTTCACTGATTTTTTTCTGCCAGATGGCGGGACCGGTGATGTGTACCGACTCGCCCTTGCTGTCGACCGCAACGGTCACAGGCATGTCTTTTACGTCGAACTCGTAGATCGCTTCCATGCCCAGTTCGGCGAAAGCTACCACGCGGGATTTCTTGATCGCTTGCGCCACCAGGTAAGCCGCGCCGCCGACTGCCATCAGGTAGACGGCCTTGTGGTCCCTGATCGCTTCGATCGCGGTAGGGCCGCGCTCGGATTTGCCGATCATGCCCAGCAGGCCGGTCTGCTCGAGGATCTGACGGGTGAACTTGTCCATCCGCGTGGCGGTGGTAGGACCTGCCGGGCCAACCACTTCTTCGCGCACCGGATCGACCGGGCCGACGTAGTAGATGAAGCGACCCTTGAGGTCCACCGGCAGGGTTTCACCCTTGTTCAGCATCTCGACCATGCGCTTGTGCGCAGCGTCGCGACCGGTGAGCATCTTGCCGTTGAGCAGGACGGTCTCGCCCGGCTTCCAGCTCTGTACTTCTTCCGGGGTCAGGGTGTCGAGGTTGACGCGACGGGCCGACGGGCCGGCTTCCCAGACGATTTCCGGGTAGGCGTCCAAAGGTGGCGCTTCCTGGGCAACCGGGCCGGAACCGTCGAGTACAAAGTGCGTGTGACGGGTGGCGGCGCAGTTCGGGATCATGCACACCGGCAGCGAGGCTGCGTGGGTCGGGTAGTCCATGATCTTCACGTCGAGCACGGTGGTCAGGCCACCGAGGCCCTGGGCGCCGATGCCCAGCTGGTTGACCTTCTCGAACAGTTCCAGGCGCATTTCTTCAATGCGGTTCTGTGGGCCACGGGCCTTCAGCTCGTGAATGTCGATGGATTCCATCAACACTTCCTTGGCCATCACGGCTGCTTTCTCGGCGGTGCCGCCGATGCCGATGCCGAGCATGCCCGGTGGGCACCAGCCGGCGCCCATTTCCGGGACGGTTTTCAGAACCCAGTCGACGATCGAGTCGGACGGGTTGAGCATGGCCATTTTCGACTTGTTCTCGGAACCGCCGCCCTTGGCCGCCACGTCCACTTCCACGGTGTTACCCGGAACGATGGAGTAGTGGATGACTGCAGGGGTGTTGTCCTTGGTGTTCTTGCGAGCGCCCGCCGGGTCGGCGAGGATCGAAGCGCGCAGGACGTTTTCCGGCAGGTTGTAGGCGCGACGTACGCCCTCGTTGATCATGTCGTCCAGGCTCATGGTGGCGCCATCCCAGCGCACGTCCATGCCCACGCGGACAAACACGGTCACGATGCCGGTGTCCTGGCAGATCGGACGATGGCCGGTGGCGCACATGCGCGAGTTGATCAGGATCTGTGCCATCGAGTCGCGGGCCGCTGGCGATTCTTCGCGCAGGTAGGCCTCGTGCATCGCCTGGATGAAATCCACGGGGTGGTAGTAGGAAATGAACTGCAGGGCGTCGGCAACGCTCTGAATCAGGTCGTCTTGCTTGATCACGGTCATGAGTCGCGCTCCTCTAAAAGACGGGAACATTCTATAGGGCAGCTGCAAGCCATAAGCGGCAAGCGACAAGCTGAAGCAATACGCGTACTGCTCTGAACTTGTCGCTTGAAGCTTGAGGCTTGAAGCTGACCCTCAAGGTCACAAGGCACGCCGGGCAAGCTGGCGCGACGCTAAAAAGGCGCGGCAGTATACCGCGCCTCGCGGACAGGCACACCCGCCGGCAGTCAATCGTTGGTCGCATAGGGCGATCCCGAAAATTGAATGGTCATTTATCGGTCACGCCACTAAAGTGACATGCGGTCTGTAGAGTAGGACGCTCTGTCAGTCTCCTTTCATCTGGTGAGTCAACGATTGACCCATAACGCCATCCAGCGCCTGTTGCTCAAACGTTTCGCCCTCGCGGCCGGCACTTATGCCCTGGCATTGCTGTTGCTGTGGCTGACGTTTTTTACCGGCCACTATGATGCACCGCTTTCCAGTGTCGTCATCGGCAGCGTACTGGTGGTGATCAGCCAGGTCATCCTGTTCTCGGTGTTCTACAGTGGCTGCAATCTGCGCTTCGCCGACACCAGTCTGACCGAGGTGCAAGTCTTGCTGGGGCTGGGCTGGCAAACCTGGCTGATCGCCCATCTGGACGAAGCCCGGGGCGCGTTTCTGGTGTTTTACGTGCTGATCCTGCTGTTCGGCCTGTTCCATCTGTCACGCCGGTCTTTAGTACGATGCGCGCTGCTGGTGTTTTTCAGTTTCAGTGCGATCACGCTGTGGGAGGGCTACCACTTCCAGCTGCCCGACCCGGCCATGGCGTTGTTGCAGGTCTGTGTGCTGTTCATCGTGCTGGTGTGGCTAGTGCTGTATGCCCGCTATGTGCAGGCTTCGCGACAGCGTATGCGCCAGCGACGTTTTGCCTTGCAGGCGCACCAGGACACGTTGCGCGGGATGATGCGCCAGCTCGAAGACCTGGTGGCCACCGACGAGCTCACGGGCCTGTTCAATCGCCGGCATTTCCTGCGCCTGGCTTCGCGCGAATTGAACGCCATGGACGCCGGTGTCGTGCATGGCCTGGCGCTGATCGACCTCGACCATTTCAAACGCATCAACGACCTGCACGGCCATGCCGCTGGCGATCAGGTGCTGCAAGCCTTTGCCGGCGTTGCCAGCGCGAGCCTGCGCGACGGCGATGTTCTGGCCCGTTACGGCGGTGAAGAGTTCGTGGTACTGCTGCCCGGTTGCGATGCCGACAGTCTGACTTCGTGCTGCGAACGGCTGCGCATCGCGTTCACCGATGTCGAGCTGATTGGCCTGAATGTACGTAGCCTCAGCCTGTCCGCCGGCATGACGCTGCTGGAGTTGGGCGACGATCTCGATGACGCCCTGCAACGGGCCGATCAGGCGCTCTATCGCGCCAAGCGTGACGGCCGCAACCGGTGCGCGGCAGCGTGGGAGAACGTCGATGCCTGAGCTGCGGGTCGGCGAGCGCCAATGGTCGGTGGCGGCGGGCAGCAATCTGCTCGACGCGCTGAACCAGAACGGCGTGCCAGTGCCTTACAGTTGCCGCGCCGGTAGTTGCCATGCTTGCCTGGTGCAGTGTGTACAGGGCCTGCCGAGCGACAGCCGCCCCGATGCCCTGAGTGCACAGCAGCGCGAACAAGGCTGGCGGCTGGCGTGCCAGTGCCAGGTGGTCGAGGACTTGCAGGTGCATGCCTTTGACCCGCAAACCGATGGCCATCCGGCCGAAGTCGCGGCGATCGATTGGCTGAGCACCACGGTGCTGCGCTTGCGGGTAATCCCCCAGCGGCCGTTGCGCTACAGCGCCGGTCAGCATCTGGTGTTGTGGGCGGGCAGTGTGGCGCGGCCGTATTCTCTCGCCAGCCTGCCGCAGGAAGACCGTTTTCTGGAGTTTCATCTCGATTGCCGCAAGCCCGGGGAATTCAGCGATGCCGCCCGGCAAATGCGCATCGGCGATCCGATTCGTCTCGGTGAATTGCGCGGCGGTGCCTTGCATTACGATCCGGACTGGCACGCCCGGCCATTGTGGTTGCTGGCGGCCGGCACCGGGTTAGGGCCGTTGTTTGGTGTGTTGCGCGAAGCGCTGCGCCAGGATCACCAGGGCGCCATCCGTGTCATCCACCTGGCCCATGATGCCGATGAGCACTACCTGGCCAAGCCTCTGCAAGCCATGGCCGCCAGCCGTCCGAACCTGAGTGTCGAACTGTGGACCCCGGCCGAGTTGCCTGCGGCTTTGGCGCAACTGCGGCTTGTTTCCCGGCAAACCCTGGCCTTACTCTGCGGAGCCCCCGACAGTGTCGACGCCTTTGCCCGGCGCCTGTACCTGGCGGGATTGCCGCGCAATCAACTGCTGGCCGATGTGTTCCTGCCCCGTGGTTGAGCGCTGACTTCGCTGTTGTGGCGAGCGAGCTTGCTCGCGCTTGAGTGCGCAGCGCTCACAGGTTTTTTGGGCCGCTGCGCAGCCCGGCGCGAGCAAGCTCGCTCGCCACAATGAAATCTTCTGACCTCGCACCGCTGAGACCTGCCATGACCGATGCCATCGAAGTTGAACGCGAACGCGGCCTGTTGACCCTGCGCCTGAATCGCCCGGACAAGAAAAACGCCCTGACCCGCGCTATGTACAGTCACTTGGCCGAGGCGCTGAAACAGGCCGACAGCGACCCCGGGATCAACGCCGTGCTGATCACCGGTTCTGCCGAATGCTTCACCGCCGGCAACGACATCGCCGATTTCATCCAGCAACCGCCGAGCGGCCTCGACAGCCCGGTGTTCCACTTCATGCTCAACTTGCTCGAATGCCGTAAACCGGTGGTCGCTGCCGTGGCGGGGGCGGCGGTGGGCATTGGCACGACGATGTTGCTGCATTGTGATTTGGTCTATGTCAGTCGCGATGCACGCTTGCGCATGCCGTTCGTCAACCTTGGTTTGTGCCCTGAGTTCGGCTCCAGCATGATCCTGCCGCGCTTGCTCGGGCAGGCCAGGGCGGCTGAGCTGTTGCTGTTCGGTGAGGGGTTCAGTGGTGAGCAGGCGGCGCAGTGGGGTATCGCCACCGAGGCGCTGGGCAGCGGCGAAGCGGCACTGAGCAAGGCGCGGGAGATGGCGTTGCGTTTCGATGAGCTGCCAGCAGAGGCGGTGCGCATCAGCAAGCAGTTGATGAAGGCGTCGGACCGTGAACTGATCCGCAAAGTGATCGAGGAGGAGGGGGCGCTGTTCACCCAGCGGTTGCGCTCGCCGGAAGCCTTGGCGGCGTTGACCGGGTTTATCAAGCGGCATTGAACTTGCGGTGTCAGGGCTGGCCCCTTCGCGAGCAAGCCCGCTCCCACAGGTTCCGGAGGTGGGCATTGGATTTGTGAACAACACAAAACCCTGTGGGAGCGGGCTTGCCCGCGATGAGGCCCTATCAGACAACACACCAGTTGGATCAGAAAGCAAAAAGCCCCGCCATTCACATGGCGGGGCTTTTGTTTATCAGCAACCGGTCACTCAGACCATCGGGTCGCCAACGTGCAGGATCTTCATGCCGTTGGTGCCGCCGGTGGTGTGGTAGCTGTCGCCCTTGGTCAGGATGACCCAGTCGCCTTTCTGTACTACGCCGCGCTTGACCAGCTCGTCGATAGCCTTCTGGCTGACTTCGTTCGGCGCCAGGGACGCCGGGTCGAACGGGATGGTGTACACGCCACGGAACATTGCTGCGCGAGCCTGGGCTTCGCGGTGCGGGGTGAACGCGTAGATTGGCACCGAGGAGCGGATGCGCGACATGATCAGCGGGGTATAGCCACTTTCGGTCAGGGCGATGATCGCCTTGACGCCCGGGAAGTGGTTGGCGGTGTACATGGTCGCCAGGGCAATGCTCTCGTCGCAGCGCTCGAACTCTTTGCCGATGCGGTGGCTGGAGGTCTTGCTGGTCGGGTGCTTTTCGGCGCCGACGCAGATACGCGCCATGGCCTGAACGGCTTCCAGCGGGTACAAACCGGCAGCACTTTCGGCCGAGAGCATCACGGCGTCGGTGTAGTCGAGCACGGCGTTTGCCACGTCGGACACTTCGGCGCGGGTCGGCATCGGGTTCTGGATCATCGACTCCATCATCTGGGTCGCGACGATCACAGCCTTGTTGTGGCGGCGTGCGTGCAGAATGATTTTCTTCTGGATGCCCACGAGCTCGGCGTCGCCGATTTCCACACCGAGGTCACCACGGGCAACCATCACCGCGTCGGACGCCTTGATCAGACCGTCGAGGGTTTCATCGTCGGCCACGGCTTCAGCGCGTTCGATCTTCGCCACCAGCCAGGCAGTGCCGCCGGCTTCGTCGCGCAGTTGACGGGCGTATTCCATGTCGGCGGCGTCACGGGGGAAGGAGACCGCGAGGTAGTCGACTTCCATTTCCGCGGCGAGCTTGATGTCGGCCTTGTCTTTTTCAGTCAGGGCCGGAGCGGTCAGGCCGCCACCGCGACGGTTGATGCCTTTGTGATCGGACAGCGGGCCGCCGATGGTCACGGTGCAGTTCAGTTCGGTGGCCGTGGCGGTATCGACGCGCATCACCACGCGACCGTCGTCGAGCAGCAACTCGTCGCCCACGCCGCAGTCCTTGACCAGGTCCGGGTAGTCGATGCCGACCACTTGCTGGTTACCTTCGGTCAGAGGATGGCTGGTGGAGAAGGTGAATTGATCACCGATCTTCAGCTCGATCTTCTTGTTGGCGAATTTCGCGATACGGATTTTCGGGCCTTGCAGGTCACCCAGCAGGGCGACGAAGCGGCCGTGCTTGGCGGCGAGGTCACGGACCAGCTTCGCACGAGCCTTGTGCTCGTCGGGGGTGCCGTGGGAGAAGTTCAGTCGGGCGACGTCCAGACCAGCCAGAATCAGCTGTTCGAGAACTTCCGGCGAGTTACTGGCCGGGCCAAGGGTGGCGACGATTTTGGTACGACGGACGGACATGCAAAGACTCCTGAGTTCAAGCGCTGAGTGAGGCTACTATGCTCCGAAGTTGTAGTCATTGTTCGTTTGCACTACTTATTTCTTTCTTTATTGAACCCTGCAACTTTGCGTCCCGGCAGCCTGAAGATTTCCGACCATGGGTCGATACAGCGTTCAAGACAGGAGATTTCCCCATGCGTTTCGTTCTCATTGCCGCCCTTGCCATCGGCGCCCTCAGTGTCACGGGTTGCACCCGTTGGTCGATGAACCATCACTTGAACAATGCCTACAGCGCCTACGACCGGGGCAATTGCGAGCAGGTGATGCTCGAACTGTCCAAGGTCGAACGTGACAGCCGCGCGCGGCCTTACGTGTGGCCGGAAGTGTCGATGATGCGCGGCCTGTGCCTTGAGCGGCAGAAGATGTACATCGATGCGGTTCAAACCTATCAGTTCATCATGGCGTCCTATCCCCAGAGCGAATATGCCTACCGCGCCCGTGCCCGCATTGAAACCCTGCAGAGCCTGGGCCACTACCCGACGCGCAGTGCCGCAGCGGCAAAACCGGCGCAGTTCTGACGGCCGTAATCCTCTGATCGCTGGCTCACCGGAGGTGGTGAGCTATAGTCCAGGGAACCGGTTTTAGAGCCTTGCCTCTGAACCGGGGCAACACCTGCGACCGGCACAAGCAGGACTCTGCGCTGTCGGGATTGGCGCACCGGAAGCGGGGAGAGCGGGCAAGACTTATGCATACCCGTTCCGAAGCAGTAGTGCGGCTCTGCTTAAGAGCCTTGCATAGCGAATTTGCACATGTTCACCGACCGCCGAATCGAGCGGCATCAACTGCCGTACTTCCTCAAAGTGTTCAACGGCATCACCGGCAAACCCATTGGCTACCTGGGCAATGTCTCTGAAGACGGGCTGATGTTGATCAGCCTGTTGCCAATGATGATCGGCGCGGACTTCAACCTGCGCCTGAAAATACCCGCCAGCGAAGGTGGCCAGCGGATCATCGACCTGCAGGCCTGTTGCTTGTGGTGCCACGAAGATGCAACCCCCCATCATTACGACGCAGGGTTCAGCCTGCAACGGGCGCCACCGGAATATGGGCAACTGGTGGAAGCGTTGAAGCAGTATTTCAGTTTTCTGCCGTTGCCGGCTTCGGCCTGAGATCAATGGGAACGCGGCTGTGAGTGATTGCCAAGGCTCAGAGTCCGGTTCTTTTCCAGCCCAGGTACCGGGTCACCAGCTCTGCCCCCAACTCGCCGGGCCGCGCGTCCATCACCAACACGCCATGAGCGTTCAAGCGCTCGTGGAGTTCGGCGCGAGCATTGAGGTAGTCCACGGTCCCGCAATAGGCCAGCGCTTCGGGCAAAGTCTGCACCGGTGACTGACGCAGGGCGTCGAGCACGTCTTCGCGCAGGCTCGCGACCAGCACCTGATGCTGCCGGCTCAGACGGTGGACAGCCGAAAGCAGTTCATCGTCGTCCTCTTCGCGCAGGTTGGTCACCAGCACCACCAGTGCCCGGCGTTTTTGCCGTGCCAGCAGTTGCGTGGCCGCGGCTTGATAGTCGGCGCTACGTTGGCTGCTGTTCAAGTCATAGACGGTATTGAGCAGGGTGTTGAGATGGCTGGTGCCTTTTACCGGCGCGAGGTAGCGCGGCTGTTCGCTGGCAAAGGTACTCAGGCCCACCGCGTCGCCCTGACGTAGCGCCACGTAGCTGAGCAACAGGCAGGCGTTGAGTGCGTGATCGAAGTGCGACAGTTCATCATCCTGGCTGCGCATGTACCGGCCGCAGTCGAGCATGAAGATGATCTGCTGGTCGCGTTCGTCCTGATACTCCCGGGCAATCGGCGTGCGCTGGCGGGCGGTGGCTTTCCAGTCGATCTGTCGGAGGCTGTCGCCCTCGCGAAATTCGCGCAATTGATGGAATTCCAGGCCCAGGCCCCGTCGTTGTTTGCGGCGCACGCCAAGCTGGCTGAGCCAGTTGTCCACCGCAAGCAATTGCCCTTCATAGAGGCGGGCGAAGTCGGGGTAGACGCGGGTGGCGTCGGGCAGGTCGAGCATGCGTCTGTCCGACCAAAGCCCCAAGGGGCTTGGCAGGTCGATTTCGCAGCGTTCGAAGCTGAAGTGGCCGCGCTTGAGCGGGCGCAGGCGATAACCCGCCAGGCTGTGCTGGCCGGGCTGCAGCTCGACCGTCAGGGGCAGGTATTCGAAATCCAGACCCGGTGGCACATGGTCGAAGACTTGTACCTTCAGCGGTTGCGCAAAGTCGTGTTCTAGCGTCAGTTGCACCTCGCTCCATCGACCCAGCGCCAGGCTGCCGGGTATCTGGCGTTTCAGTCGGGGCGACGGCAAGCGCTTCACGCGCAGCGCATCCAGCAGTGCCAGGGCCAGCAGCGCCAGGAGCAACCCCCAGTTGATCGCCATGAGATTCGCAGGAACCGCGAACTCCAATGCCCGCAAAGCGCCCGACACAATGGTGCAGGCAAGCAGGATCAGCAGCCAGGCGAGCATCAGGCGCGAGGGTTTCACAGGCGCGGCGCCGGCACTTGGTCGAGCATCTGCTGGAGCACCTGATCGACATCCAGGCCCTCGATGTCCAGCTCTGGAGCGATGCGCACACGATGGCGTAGCACGGCCAGGGCGCAGCCTTTGATGTCATCCGGAATCACGAACTCACCGCCGCGCAGCAGCGCACGGGCCCGGGCACATCGCACCAGCGCGATGGAGGCGCGTGGGCCGGCGCCGAGGATCAGGCCGGGCCAGTTGCGGGTGGAGCGGGCCAGGCGCACGGCGTAATCGAGCACCTGATCGTCCAGGGCCAGGTCGCTGGCGATGCGTTGCAGGGCCAGTACATCCCTGGCCTGCAACAACGTGCGCATCGGCTGGACATCAAGCATGTCGGCCCGGGTCGAGCGGCTGACCTGACGCACCATGTCCAGCTCTTGCCCGGCATCGGGGTAATCCATGCGTACCTTGAGCATGAAACGGTCCAGTTCAGCCTCCGGCAAGGGGTAAGTGCCTTCCTGTTCGATCGGATTTTGCGTGGCGAGCACCATGAACGGTTGCGCGATCGGCAATGGCCGTCCTTCGAGGGTGACTTGCCGTTCCTGCATGGCTTCGAGCAGCGCGGCCTGGGTTTTCGCAGGGGCACGGTTGATTTCGTCGGCCAGTAGGAGGTTGGTGAACAATGGCCCCTTGCGCAGTTTGAATTGCTCGGTCTGCAAGTCATACACGGCATGCCCGGTGACGTCGCTGGGCATCAGGTCCGGGGTGAACTGGATGCGCGCGAACTCACCGCCGAAGCAGCGGGCGAGGGCGCGCACCAACAGGGTCTTGCCCAAGCCTGGCACGCCTTCGAGCAACACGTGGCCGCCGGCGATCAGTGCCGTCAGGACGTCGTCGATCACGCTGTCCTGGCCAATCACTGCTTTTTGCAGTTCTTTGCGTACGGCCTGGGCCAGATGGCTGGCACGTTGACGCTGTTGAGCGGCATGGCTCGGTGCGTCGGGCTCGATCGGTTGACTCATAGGGCGTTCCTCAAGATTTGCAGGTGGGCGACCTGACGGCTGAATTCAACGCTGGAAAGCCGTTGTTTCGGTCGCGGGCTCATGGCCTGGCTGATGGCGCGAGTGGGTTGGCCGGTCAGGCGCGCGAGCACCAGCCATTGTTCGGCAATGCCGAGCTGTTCAAAACCGGGGTGGCGACGCCGCACGCGCCGCAGGATGTCTTGCTGCAAGGCTTGCAGCAGGCCGGCCTGACCGTTGCGGCGCAACAGGAAGTCGGCACTGGCGCGCAGGTACTCCTGCAATTGCCGGCGTGCTTTCGGCGCGGGCTCCAGCAGCGGCCCCTGACGCACGCCAAAGTGCCAGAAACCCAGGCCGATCAAGGCAAGCAACGCAACCAGCGCCTGGGGGAAATAACGCAGCAGCAAGGTCAGCAGGCTGTCGTGATCGGTGTTGAAGATCAGGGTCACGCGGGTGTCGGCGGTCAGGTACCAGAGCAGCCAGGCGTTGTCGTACCGGTCGATGGCCGGGGTTTTCCACAGGTCGGCATCGGTAACCACGATGATCGAGCCCAGCCCGTGGTTGAGTTGCATCATGTGGGTGGCCCTGGCGCTGTTGGCCCAGGCCAGGGCGAGGTTTTTCGGGTCTTCGAGATGGAATGCGGTATTGAAACCGGCATAGGCCGGGGCGTCCTCGTCTTCCAGATAGAGCTTGGTCAGTAGCGGGTACGGATCATCACCGATACCCGGCGATGGGGCCTTGAGGTCTTTGCTCAGGGACTGGTGCAGTTGCACACGGTCGAGCAGCAGGTCATCGCTATGGCCGAGTTTTTCATTCCACAGCGACTCTGCGACGAACAGAAGTCGCCCGCCGGCCCGGGTCCAGTTCATCACCTGGTCGATTTGCCGTGGGGTCATGTTGCCGCGTTCCCCGAGCAACAGCAGACTGTGTTGATGCGGGTCGAGGCTGGGCAGGATATCGAGGCCGTTGGCGTGGCCGACGTTAAGGCCTTGCTTGCGCAGGAACAACTCGGCCGCCAGATAAGGGTTGGCATCGGCTTCGGGGGAGGGACCGTGGTCGATTTCGGTCTGGTAGGGAGTTGCCTTGAGGTACAGATAAACGCACAGCGCAGCCAGCAACACGGTGATCAATACCCCGGCTATCGAGCCCCAGCGCCGACTCAACGGACAGCCTCCGGGCCGAACAGGACACGCCAGCCATTACACAGTTCCTGCTGCACCTGAGCGGGCGGCAGACGATGCCCGTAGGCCATGTTTTGCCAGTGCCCGGTCAGGTTTTGGCTGTAGGCCAGCAAGGCCGGTTGCTGCAGTAACTCGACGCGCCTAAGCACCTGGCCTTCAGTGTCGGCGGCCTTGAGCGCGATGTTGAAGTCGTGCAGCAGGCGGCTGAGCAGGGCGCGATAAAGTAAACCAAGCGCTTCGCGTGGATGAGTCTGCCAAAGGCTTTCGGCGTGGGCGGCGATGTCGGTGGGCAGGGATTCGGGCTTGAGGTCCATGCCGAATGCCTGTTGCGGTAACGGTCCCGTGGCTTTCTTGTCGGGGATCGGTCGGCGGCTGACGAAGGCCTGCAACCAGTCGCGATAGCGCCAGATCAACAGGCCGACGGCACCCATGACGATGCCCCACAGCACGATTTCAATCAGGGTCGCCAATGCCCCGAAGCCTTGCCCCTCGAACAGTTTCAGCAGGGCCTTCAACCATTGCGGTGTCTTGCCATCGTCCGCGGTTTCAGCACTCGGTTGCTCTTCGCCAAAGCGGTAGCGCGTGACCGATTCCCGGTTCTTGAAGGGCGGCTGTTCGAGGATCGCCTTGATGCTGTCCCTGGAGGCCTGGCTGGTCAGGGGCTGGCCCAGCAGGCGCGGGCTGTCGGGTGAAAGGGCTGGTTCTGTGGCCCAAACGTTGTGGGTGGTCGGCATCAGCACAATCACGGCCATCAACAGGACCGCGCTTGCACTGACCAGACGCTGGCGCATTCGGCGGAACACCAGTTCGATATCCCAGGCCTCCAGCACGGTGCGCCGGTTCAGGTACAGGCTGAAACCGCAGGCGACATAGATCGGTTCCCAGACTACCAGCACCAGTGCATAAAAGGCGTTGGTCAGGTGTTCCAGCCAGCGCCAGTCCTGGGTGGTCGCCGAGATCAGCGATTGCCAGCTCCAGTCGAGCGCGACCTGTTGTGGCAGCAGCAGATAGAACAACACCATCAAGCCGATCCACAATGCGCCTTCCAGGTGTGCGCCGATGATCGTCAGCCAGCGTGCGGCACCGGCGTCTCGCTGCAACAGCACCTGTAGACGCTGTTGCCGTTGCCGCCCGTCGAGGCCTTCGAGTTGCACCACCGGCATCACGAAGCTGCGGGACAAACTCAGGCGTCGCCAGGTCAGGCTGGCCAGCAATTGCGGTTTGAGCAGGCGTACCCATTGGTGCAGGGCCTGCTTGAGCGTGGGCGTTTCACCGAACATCGCCTGGGACAGGATGTAAAGGGGCAGGCGTTCGAACGCCGGCTTCAGCCACCAGAAAATGAACACGGCGAGAGAGGGCGAATCCCAGAGCCCCCAGCTGAGCAGCGCGAAAACCGGCAAGGTGACCAAGGCCCAACTGGTCATCAACAGGCGTCGGTGGCGCTGGCTCAGAAGCACCCCGAGGTCCATGGCTTCCCAGGTCGAACGTGGGCGAATCACCACCGTGGCGTCACTCAGGCGCATGGCGGCGACGTCCGGCAAACACGAGATAAACCACTACCAGCAGCCAGAGCGCCGCGCCGACCAGGTATTTGGTCTGGTGCGAAGGGCCGGTCATCGATGACCAATAGGCTTCGATAAACGCAGCGATCAACAGAAACAGCATGACCCCGCAGATCAACAGCACGCTCTTGCGCGCAGCCAATCGCAAGGCCTCGGCCCGTGGCAGACGCCCCGGGGCGACCAAGGCCCAACCCAGCTTCAGGCCGGCGGCACCGGCCAGGGCGATGGCGCTGAGTTCGAAAGCGCCATGGGCGATCACGAATGACCAGAAGGTTTGCCCGTAGCCGACGTAGGTCAGGTGCCCGGCCACCGCACCGATCATCAGGCCGTTGAAAATCAGGAAAAACACGCTGCCCAGGCCGAACAGCAAACCGCTGGCGAAGGTCTGAAAGGCAATGCCGATGTTGTGCATGATGTAGTAGCCGAACATCGCCCAATCCTCACTGGCAGCCCGTTCCGCCGTGCGCCCGAGGTGACCGGCAACGGGGTCGTACATGCTTTGCATCTCGCTGACCTGCTCGGCGGGGATCAGGTTGTAGACCAGCTCCGGGTACAGGTACACCAGCAGCGCGAAACCGGCCAGGCTGCCAAAGAACATCAGGCTGGCGGCGAGGACAAAACGCCACTGTTCGCGCACCAGTCGCGGGAAGTCGGCCAATATGAATGCCAGTACGTTGGCCCCCAAACGGCTGCGATGACGGTAAAGCTGTTGGTGTCCGCGCAGCACCTGTTGCTGCAAGGAGTCGATCAGAAAACTGCTGTAGCCACGTTCCCTTGCCAGTGCCAGGTGTTGGCAGAGGCGTCTGTAGTCCTTCGGGAAACTGCCGGCGTCGGTGGCCTTACCGTCCCGTTCCAACTGCTCGAGCAGGTGGGAGAAATGCTCCCACTCGGCCTTGTGCCGGCTTTCAAAAAGGCTTTGCTTCATGTCGGCCCCAACAAGCCGCGGGCGATGCCGTTAAGCTCGGTCACCGCCTGCGGGGGCTGGACGTTCAAGGGGTGGGCGAGAATCGAAGCCAGTTCGATGACCCGCGCTTCGGAGAGTTCACCCTGGCGCTCGGCAAACCCGAGGATGGCCCGTTGCTCGGTGAGTGTCAGGACAAAGGCCGGGCGGCGGGGCCGGGCTTCGGGGAGCAGGGGGCGGGTGTGCGGTCGTTCGCGGTAGATCACCAGGGTCCCGGCGGCGATATCGCCGAGGCGCTTGAAGTGCGGGTGTTGCAGGCAACTGATGGCCCCGAGGAAGTAACCGAACGGCAGAAGGTCGACAACGCGCAGCAGGTTGCGCAGCAGCGACGCGGACCAGCCGACCGGGGTGCCATCGTCGTGCACCACCCGCAAGCCCATCCATTGCTTGCCCGGCGAGCGGCCGTGGTTCAGCACCTCGAACAGCACCATGTACCACCAGCTCACCACGAACAGCAGGATCGAGACGAGCCCGGCTCCCAGTTTACCGAGCATCGCCAGCACAATGAACAGCACGCCCAGGACCAGGCCGCGCAAACCAAGATCGATGGAGAATGCCAGCGCACGAACCATCAGCCCGGCCGGCCGCAGTGGCAGGTCGACGCCCTCCGGCGTTTCGACCTGATACCGCGTATCCAGCGGCGGTGACAGCGGCGCAGTCCCTGGCAGTGCTGTGGTCTCGAGCATGGGCAACCTGGTGATGTGGCCGGGATCGGAATTCTGTATCCATTCGATGCTAGCAGCCTATGCGGGGGGAAACGACATAACTATGTATTGCATGGTGAGTCGCGCAAGGTGCTTGAATGACAAGACTACTGGCCGGGGCGGGAGGTGAACGCCTAGACTTTGCCGATCTTCAGTTCAGGAATCGCCCGTGACCTCCATCTTCTGGTACGACTACGAAACCACTGGCATCAACCCCCGTTGCGACCGTCCGTTGCAAATGGCCGGCCTGCGCACTGACTTCGATCTCAATGAAATCGACGAGCCAGTCAATCTTTACTGCCAGCCCAGTGATGACATCCTGCCGCACCCGGCTGCCTGCACGATCACGGGGATCACCCCCGGGCAACTGCAGGCGCAAGGCTTGAGCGAAGCCGATTTCATGACCCGGGTGCATGCCCAGCTTGCGGCACCCGGTACTTGTGGCGCGGGGTATAACACCTTGCGTTTCGATGACGAGATGACCCGCTACAGCCTGTACCGAAACTTTTTCGACCCCTATGCGCGGGAGTGGCAGGGCGGCAATAGCCGCTGGGATCTGATCGATGTGGTGCGCGCGGCCTATGCCTTGCGCCCCGACGGCCTGGTCTGGCCGACCGATGACGAGGGGCGGGTCACGCTCAAGCTCGAACGCCTGACCGCCGCCAATGGCATCGATCATGGCAATGCCCACGAAGCACTGTCGGACGTTCGCGCGACGATCGCCCTGGCGCGCCTGATACGGGAAAAACAACCGAAGTTGTACGACTGGCTGTTTCAACTGCGCAGCAAACAGAAGGTCATGGACCAGATACGCCTGATGCAACCTTTGGTACATGTTTCCGGACGTTTTTCGGCCGCGCGCAACTATGTGGGGGTGGTGTTGCCGCTGGCCTGGCACCCACGCAACAAGAACGCCCTGATTGTCTGCGACTTGCACCTCGATCCCCAGGGCCTGCTTGGCCTCGATGCCGAAAGTTTGCGCCAGCGCTTGTATACCCGACGCGACGAACTGGCCGAAGGCGAGTTGCCGGTGCCGTTGAAGCTGATTCACATCAACAAGTGCCCGGTGGTGGCACCGTTGTCGGTACTTCGCCAGGAAGATCAGCAACGTCTGGGTCTGGATATGGCGCTCTATCAGCAGAGGGTTTCGCAGCTCAATGACACCCGCAAAGTTTGGCTGGATAAAATCCTGGCGATTTATGCCCGCGAAGATTTTTCCCAGAGTCAGGATCCGGAGCAACAGTTATACGATGGATTTATCGGTGACCGGGATCGGCGATTGTGTGAACAAGTCAGGACCGTTGACCCGATGCAATTGGCACAAGAGCAGTGGCCTTTCGATGACGAACGTTTGCCGGAATTGCTGTTTCGATATCGCGCACGCAACTTTCCCGACACGTTGAATTCCGAAGAGCAAGAACGCTGGCGAATATTCTGTCAGAAACGTTTGTCAGACCCTGAATGGGGTGCGCCAAATACCCTTGATAGTTTTGTGGACGCCGCAGCCCAATTGAGCGTTAGTGCTACTGCGTTTCAGCAAGGGGTGCTCGGTGAGTGGCAGGATTATGTCCAGGGACTGCGCCAGCGTTTGCGTCTTTGAAATCGAACATGCCTGGGATTAAACGTCGCGCATAAAAAAACGCCAGCATTTGCTGGCGTTATTTTTTGTCACGGATCCATCTGCGACAAGCTCTGAGGCTTAGCCCAGCAGAGTAGCCCAGCCTTCCACCACGTCACCGCCCCACTTGGCTTTCCACTCTTTCAGAGTCTTGTGGTTGCCACCTTTGGTTTCGATGACTTCGCCGTTGTGCGGGTTTTTGTATTGTTTAACTTTGCGAGCACGCTTGGTGCCGGTAGTTTTCACTGCACCGCCGCGTGGTGCCTTGGTTTTGGATTCTGGATCCAGCAGCGCGATGATGTCACGCAGGGACTTGGAGTATTCACCCATCAGGGTGCGCAGTTTGCCTTCGAATTCCAGCTCGGTTTGCAGTTTGTCGTCTTGGGACAGGTTCTTCAAACGGGCTTGCAGCTCTTTGATAGCTTCTTCGGTGGCGCGATATTCGTTGATCAAGGACATGGTGACTACCTTATGTTGTACGCTGGATGGCAGGTGACAGTGCGGCAATAATAGTCACGGTGTTTCATCAAGTAAACATTTAAGGCAAGTTTATTTAATTTAATTGCCGGGGTTTTGGCGCGCATTGGTAGTGCAGTAATTAGTGTGGTCCCGGTCTGTCGGATATACATAAATTAACAATTGACCGGCACCGCAAGAGCATCTGTGCAAGCAGGCACTGCTGGTGTCCGCGCCGCAGCATCGACCTTCCGGCAGGGCGAAACGTCAACAATACTGCAGTTTTGCTGCGCAATCGCTAGAATGGCGGCCTTTGCGAAGTTCTGGAGTTTCCCCCTCATGCGCACTTTTCGTCTGGTGATTTCTTGCCCGGACCGTGTTGGCATCGTTGCCAAAGTCAGTAACTTTCTGGCATCACACAACGGCTGGATCACTGAAGCGAGCCATCACTCGGACAATCTCAGTGGCTGGTTCTTCATGCGTCACGAAATCCGTGCCGACTCCCTGCCATTTGGTATCGAAGCGTTTCGTGAAGCCTTTGCCCCGATCGCCGAAGAGTTCTCGATGGACTGGCGCATCACCGACACCGAGCAAAAGAAACGCGTGGTCCTGATGGCCAGCCGCGAGTCGCACTGCCTGGCCGATTTGCTGCACCGCTGGCACAGCGATGAACTGGACTGCGAAATTTCCTGTGTGATTTCCAACCATGATGACTTGCGCAGCATGGTGGAGTGGCACGGTATCCCGTACTACCACGTCCCGGTCAATCCGCAGGACAAGCAGCCGGCCTTCGCCGAGGTTTCGCGCCTGGTCAAACAGCACGACGCCGAAGTGGTGGTGCTTGCCCGCTACATGCAGATCTTGCCGCCGGAGCTGTGCAGCGAGTATGCGCACAAGGTCATCAACATTCACCACAGCTTCCTGCCGTCGTTCGTCGGCGCCAAGCCGTACCACCAGGCCTCCCTGCGCGGCGTGAAGCTGATCGGTGCGACTTGCCACTATGTGACCGAAGAGCTGGATGCCGGCCCGATCATCGAGCAGGACGTGGTGCGCGTCAGCCATAGCGACAGCATCGAAGACATGGTGCGTTTCGGCCGCGATGTCGAGAAAATGGTGCTGGCCCGTGGCTTGCGTTATCACTTGGAAGACCGCGTGCTGGTGCACGGCAACAAGACCGTTGTCTTCTGACAGGCGTACGTTACAGTTGAAATTCGAAGGGCCTGGGCGTTCAATCGCTTCAGGCCCTTCGCCGTTTCTGCACCGAGGACATGACCATGGCCGATCCACTGGACAAAGCCACCTCCAAGGCCCCCGCCACGCTGGGCGAAGGTTGCCTGAGCCGCTATGACCCCGATGACATGGGGCCAGAAACCGGTACGGAGTTTCCTGATGCCGAGCAGCTGTGGGAGCAGTTGCAGCAAGAGCTCCAGGACAAGCCTAAGTCTGCCTGAGGCTCATCAACTTCATCAGCAGCGGCCGACCCAGCATCAGCAAAAACACCGGCCCTCCGACCAGTAAATAGAAGTAATAGGTCACCGCCCGCCAAATCAGAATCGCCGCGGCTGCCGTGGACTTCCCGACCATGGGCGCCAGCAGCGCGGCGGACGTCAGCTCAGCCGCCCCGGCTCCGCCCGGCAGCAGGCTGAATTGCCCGGCGCTCAGGGCCAGCATCTGGATCAGAAAACTCCAGGCCCACTGCAAGTCCGCGCCAAGCCCTCGTAACGCCAGGTACAGCACGCTGTAGCGCAGGATCCAATGCACACAGGTCAGGGCGAATACCTTGATCAAGGTCTGCACGGGCAACTTCAGCGTGTCGGTAAACGCCGCCAGAAACTGCAGGAGCTTGCGCGCCCAACGCATTCGCGTGGCCGGTTTGACATTGATCCGGGCGAGCCAACGGCCGCTCAGGCGAATCAATAAACGGTGGTAACGGGCCACCAGGACGCAACTGATCAGGCCGCAGAACAGCGAAACGGCGCTGACCATCAGCATCCATTCCATGCGCTGGCTGAGGTGCTGGAACAGGGCGTAAATCAGAATCCCGCTCAGGGCACAGAGGAAAAACAGCAAGTCGCTAAGTTGATCCATGGCAAACACCGCACTGCCCCTGGCCGGACGCACGCCGCGACGCGCCAGCAAAGCCATGATCGTCAGAGGCCCGCCACTGCCGCCGGGCGTGGCGCAGTAGGCGAATTCGGCGGCCATCACCACGCCGAGGCTCCTGAACCGGCCGACCTTGTCGCATTGATCCCCCAGCAACAGACGCAAACGCAGGGTGTTCATCCCCCAGCACAGCAGGATCATGCCGAACATGATCAGCAACCACGGTAGCGGAAATGCGGTCAGCCGAGACCAGGTTTCGCTGCCGCCCAACAATAATGGAATCAGCACTGCCGCGAGCAGGCCAACGAGCAACAGCAGTGCGCGACTCATGCGACACGGCCCATTCGGTCGTCTTGCAGCGCCAGCCAGCGGGCCTTGGTCATCGGAACTCTTCCATTGTCGAGCAGGCGCTCCAGGGTTTGTAGCCAGTAGCGGCGCGAGAACTCATGGCGCATGTCCACCGGGTGCAGGCCCAGGCGAATCACCGGAGCGTGCTGCCAGCGCTGTTCACGCCGGTCGCTGACGAGCTTCGATACGCCCCGGCGCCAGGCGCTGCGCGCACTCCAGACCAGCCCCGGCGCCTCGATCGCAGTGAAATCCGGTAGCCGGTATAAATGTTGCGAGTCGCTGGTGTAACTCAACGGCAATTGGCGCAGTGCCTGGCGAGTGCCTTGGCTCATAAGCCAGGCCGGGGCGACGAACCCCGCGAGCGGCCAGTCATGGCGGTGGAACATCTCGATGCCCGAACACAGGCGGGTGAGGGCGACTTCCTGCGACAAGCGGTAAAACTCGCCTTCGTGGGTGTAGACCCGACGCATGAACCAGTCACGGGGATTGATTGTCATCGGCCCGTCGTCGCAATGGAAATAGCCATGCAATGCCAGTTCGTCGCCCCGGGCGACCCTGGCGCCGAGCTGGCGGCAAAATTGCGGATGGGCGTCCAGATTGTTGTGTTTGTGGAAATCCGGGACCACCAGCCAGGTGATCGGCACGTCACCCAAGGCGTCGACGGCTTTGACGAATGGCTGGTAATCGGCCCAGGTGGGCGGTGCCAAGTCGTGCAGTACCAGCAGTAAAGCGGGCCTGTTCATGGGCTCAACCATTGGCGGTCAGCGGCCATTGGCTGCCGAGCACGGCGTGGTAATGGCGCAGCAGGCTGTTGACCACCGTGTCCCAGGCGTAATGTCGTTCGACATGCAATCGCGCTTGTCGGCCCAGCGCTACGCTGCCCGAGCAGAACAGTTCTCGAACAGCGGTGGCCATCGCGGCGGGATTGTTCGGCGTACAGAGCCGGCCGCAGTCCTCGGTGACGATTTCCTCGAAGGCCCCGGCCGCCACGGCTACCACCGGAATACCGCTGGCCATGGCCTCCAGAATAACCAGGCCGAAGGTTTCCTGATCGCCGGCGTGAAGCAAGGCGTCGGCGCTGGCCATCAGGCGGGCCACCTGCGCCGCCGGGCAGAACTCGTCGATCACCGTCACGTTGGACGGCACGGCCGTGGGCATCGACGAGCCAACCAGCAACAGGTGATAGCGTCGGCCCAGGCGTTTCATGCAGTCGAGCAGCACCGGCAGGTTTTTTTCCTTGGAACCTCGCCCGGCGAAGATCAAGAGGCGGGTGTTTTCGTCCAGGTCCAGTTCGGCACGCAGCCCGGGGTCTCTGGCATCGGGATTGAAGGTTTGCAGGTCGACACCGAGCGGTTGTACGTAGACATTCCTGACCCCAATCCCGGTGAGCTTGTCGGCCATGACCCGGCTGGGCGCCAGGACCCGGTCGAAGTTGCCGTAGAGCTTGCTGACATAGGCCTCGACGTTGTTGGTCACCCAGTTGCCCATGCGGTTGCTGACCAGCAGCGGCAGGTCCGAGTGATAAAAACCGATGACCGGCACATCGAGTTGGCGCCGTGCATCCAGTGCCGCCCAGGCGGTGAGGTAGGGGTCGCCGACTTCGATCAGATCGGGCTGCAAGTCTTGCAGGACATTGCACCAGGGTGCGAGGCGCAGAGGAAAGCGATAGCCCTTGCCGAAGGGCAGGGCAGGGGCGGGAACCGTGAAGATGCCATCCTGCTCGCTAAAAGAAGACCCGGGAATCAGCAAGCTGTGGCGAATGCCCGGTTTGATCCCCAAACGACGGTGTTTGGCATCCAGGTAAGTGCGCACGCCACCGCTGGCAGGGGCGTAGAACATGGTGATGTCAGCGATATGCACGATGAACGATCCTCCGGTCCCGGTACTCCCTTGGTTGACCTATATGAAGGATAGATGTTCGGTTGGGGTTGTGCGGGTGGGGGGGTCAGCGGGGGAGATGCATCGTTTGACAGGCCGCCTTCGCGGGCAAGCCCGCTCCCACAGGAGTCAAGGTGAGCACAAATTGTGTGAACACCCAAAATACCTGTGGGAGCGGGCTTGCCCGCGAAGGGGCCCGCAAGAGCGCCTCAGATCCTGAAACTGCCCACCAACTGCTTCAACCGCGCCGCCTGCTGCTCAAGATCCGAGCAGGCGCGCAATGTCGATTGCAGGTTTTCCACGCCTTCCTGGTTCAGTGTGTTGATCTCGGTGATATCGACGTTGATCGACTCCACCACGGCGGTCTGTTCCTCGGTTGCGGTAGCCACCGACTGGTTCATGCCGTCGATTTCACCGATGCGCAACGTCACGCTGTTCAGGCGTTCACCCGCGAGGTTGGCGATTTCCACGCTGTCCTGGCTGTGGCGCTGACTGTCGCTCATGGTGCTGACCGATTCCCGGGCGCCGACCTGCAGCTCCTCGATCATGGTTTGCACCTGTTGCGCCGATTCCTGCGTGCGGTGTGCCAGGTTGCGCACTTCGTCCGCCACCACGGCAAATCCACGACCGGCTTCACCGGCGCGGGCGGCTTCAATGGCGGCGTTGAGTGCCAGCAAGTTGGTTTGTTGGGAAATGCTGGTGATCACTTCGAGAATCTGCCCGATGTTCACCGTTTTGCTGTTCAGCGATTCGATGTTGGAACTCGATGCGCTGAGCATGCTCGACAGTTGATTCATCGCCACGATGCTGCGGTCCACCACTTGCTGGCCGTCTTCGGCCAGGCTGCGGGCATCGCTGGCCTGGCTCGAAGCCTGAGCGGCGTTACGGGCAATTTCCTGGGCGGCGGCGCCGAGTTGGTTGATGGCGGCCGCGACGCTGCTGGTGCGCGAGGCTTGCTGGTCGGAGTTGAACATCGACGAGTTGGAGGCGGCCACTACGCGCAAGGCCACTTCGTTGACTTGCCCGGTGGCCGAGGAGACTTCGCGGATCGAGCCGTGAATGCGCTCGACGAACCGGTTGAACGCGGTGCCCAGGGTGCCGAATTCGTCATGGTTCTGGATCGTCAGGCGCTTGGTCAGGTCGCCTTCGCCGTCGGCGATGTCGGCCATGGCGCGGGTCATGACGTGCAACGGCTGGATCAGGATGCGAATCAGCATGCCGAGCAGGGCGATGATGATGGCCACGGCAATGACGGTCGCAATGACAGCCGAGGCGCGGAATTTGCTGAGCATCGAGTAGGCTTTTTCTTTGTCGACCGATACACCGATGTACCAGTTGACCGACGACAAGCCTTTGATCGGGGTGAAGGTCACGATGCGGGTTTTGCCGTCGACCTGGATTTCGCTCATTGCGCTGCTGATGGCCGGCGTGTCTTGCGGGTAGACATCCTTGAGCATCTTCATCGCCAGCGCTTTGTCGGGATGTACCAGGATCTTGCCGTCGGAGCTGACCAGGAAGGCATAGCCCATGCCGTCGAAATCCAGCGTGCCAAGGCTGTCGGCGATCACCTGAAAACTCAGGTCGCCACCGACCACGCCGATGTTCTGGCCGTCCTTGATAACGCTGTCGACAATGGAAATCACCAGTTGGCCGGAGGCCAGATCAATATACGGCTCGGTCAATGCCGAACCGCTGCTGCCTTGTGCGCTCTTGTACCAAGGGCGTGCACGCGGGTCATAGCCATCGGGCATCTTGCTGTCCGGGCGAATGATGAACGAGCCATCCTTGCTGCCGAGGTAGGCGCCCATGAAGGTCGAGGTCACGGCTTTTTGTACAAGCAGGCTGGAAACGTTGTCGGCATCGGGGTTGAGCGCGACAGTTTGCGACAGGTTTTCAATCAGCAGGCTGCGCCCGTTCAACCAGGTCTGGATATTGTTAGCGGTAACTCCGCCCATTTCCTGCAGATAATTTTCCAGGTTTTCGCGAATGGCATTGCGCTGCAAATAGTCGTTGTACAGCGTGAATGAGGCGAAGGCGGCAATCACAATGAGGGCGGCGGCAAGCAGGATTTTATGGCTGAAACGCAGATTTTTGTTCATGGCTTGGGGTTCCGCTAAGGTCTTAATGTCCAGCGCGTGCTTTTATAAAGGGACGCACGACGGGCAAGGTTGAAAGCAAGTGAATTTTCCGACTCTCCTTAGGGAAATTTCCGACCAGATCGTGTCTGACTGCTTTGTCGTTATCTCTATCGGCCGTGCAGGACCAAAGATTAATCATGGGTGACCAAATGCCTGACTCATTGCAACTCGTTATCGGCGCCGATCTCAAAGGGCAGCCGATTGCCCAGGCCATGCGCCTGGCGAACCGCCACGGATTGATCGCGGGCGCGACTGGTACCGGCAAAACCGTCACTTTGCAACGATTGGCCGAAGCCTTCAGCGATGCCGGCGTGGCGGTGTTCGCCGCCGACATCAAGGGTGACCTGTGCGGCCTTGGCGCCGCCGGCAACCCTCAGGGCAAGATCGCCGAGCGGATTGCCGGGATGCCCTGGCTCAACCATAAGCCTCAGGCTTATCCGGTGACGCTGTGGGACATACACGGTCAGTCCGGTCATCCTTTACGCACAACCTTGAGTGAAATGGGGCCACTGCTGCTGGGCAGCCTGCTGGAGCTGACCGACAGTCAGCAGTCGGCGCTGTACGCCGCGTTCAAGGTGGCGGACCGCGAAGGCCTGTTGTTGCTCGATCTCAAGGACCTGAAGGCGTTGCTCAATCACCTGCGGGACAACCCCCGGTTGCTGGGCGACGATGCGGCATTGATGACCACAGGCTCCAGCCAGGCATTGCTGCGACGTCTGGCGACCCTGGAGCAACAGGGCGCCGAAGCCCTGTTCGGCGAGCCGGCGCTGCAACTCGAAGACATCCTCCAGCCCACGGCGGACGGCCGTGGTCGCATTCATTTGCTCGATGCCAGCCGCCTGGTGCATGAGGCGCCGAAAGTCTACGCGACGTTCCTGCTGTGGCTGCTGGCCGAGCTGTTCGAACAGTTGCCCGAGCGTGGCGATGCCGACAAACCGTTGCTGGCGCTGTTCTTCGACGAGGCCCACTTGCTGTTCAACGGTACGCCCCAGGCATTGCGTGATCGCCTGGAACAGGTCGTGAGGCTGATTCGTTCGAAAGGCGTGGGCGTGTATTTCGTCACCCAGTCGCCGGGTGACCTGCCTGATGATGTGCTGGCGCAGTTGGGCTTGCGCATCCAGCACGGTCTGCGTGCGTTCACCGCCAAGGAGCAGAAGTCCCTGCGCGCGGTGGCCGAGGGTTTCCGGCCGAATCCTGCGTTCGATGCCTTAGCGGTGTTGACCGAACTCGGGATCGGTGAGGCGCTGGTCGGCACCCTGCAGGAAAAAGGCACGCCGGAAATGGTCCAGCGGGTGCTGGTGGCACCGCCGCAATCGCGGATCGGGCCTTTGACGGAAACCGAGCGCACGATATTGATCGCAGGCTCACCGTTCAAAGGGCGTTATGACCAACCGATCGATCGCGAATCAGCCTATGAGGTGCTGATGGGACGCAAGGGACTGGCTCCTGAGCCCGAAGCGGAGCAGGGCAAACAGGAACCGAGCTTCACCGAGCAGGCGGGAGAGTTCCTCGGTACCGCGGCAGGGAAGGCGCTGAAATCGGCGATGCAACAGGCGGCGAACCAGATTGGCCGACAGTTGGTGCGCGGCTTGATGGGCTCGTTGCTAGGCAGCAAAAAACGCCGCTAGCTTGAGCGAACACAGTCAATGTGGGAGCAAGCCCGCTCCCACATTGGTCCAGTGTCAGGTTTTGGATTTGGCGTGCGCCGCCAACCGCTCCAGCGCCGCCCGCAAATTCGGGTCGCTGATGCCGTCGGCAGTGGCCTGAATGGTCGCTGCCGCGTCGTTGGACAAATCCATCGTATGCCCGGCCGCACCTTGCTGAACGGTCGGCGGTTGAACTTTGAACAGGATCCGGGTCAGATTGGCAAACTCGTCGAACATTTGCAGTTGCCGCTGCAGGCGTTTCTGCTGGTAGCGCAGGCGGGTTGCCCAATGACCGTCGGTGACAATCAGCAACAAACTGCCTTCGCGCCAGGAAGCCACGTGGCAATGCTCGCGAGCGGCGGGTTGCAATTGGCTTTCGAGCAAACGTTGCAGATGACCCAGGCGTTGAGCGTGGCCGAGAATGGCTTTCAGCGGCTTGGCTTCGCGTAGTAGAACGGCAGGTACTTTGGCCGTAAGTGGGCGAAATGCCATGATCAGACACCTGAAGTAACAGAGGCGCCATGGTAGCAGAAAGCGCCGGATGCACCCGCCCATTGCTTTTGTGGGTGCTTTGCCCATTAAATCAACAACTAACTTCTGTCTTGAATGGCTTGAAGTTGAGCAAAACGCCCTTATTTTAAGTGAGCCCCGTCAAAGCGCTGTGCCAGCATCGTGGAATATCGCCACTTTCCTCTCCATCGTTTCCGGGTAGAATGCTCGTTCGCATGCGGCCATGAGGGCTGCACGGGCGACTCACGGGGCCGCCCTCCATCCCTTTAGTGTGGAAGATCCTGCCGATATGTTTGCGCCTTTGTTAAAGAAACTTTTTGGAAGCAAGAACGAGCGTGAAGTCAAACGCATGCTCAAGACGGTGCAACTCGTCAATGCCTTCGAAGAGCAAATGGTGGCCCTTTCGGACGATCAATTGCGTGCCAAGACAAGCGAGTTCAAGGCCCGCATCGCCAAAGGGGAATCCCTCGACAAACTGCTGCCAGAAGCCTTTGCGGTCGCCCGCGAAGCCGGCAAGCGTGTCATGGGCATGCGCCACTTCGATGTCCAGCTGATCGGCGGCATGACCTTGCATGAAGGCATGATCGCGGAAATGCGTACCGGTGAAGGCAAGACCCTGGTGGCAACACTGGGCGTTTACCTCAACGCGCTGTCCGGCAACGGTGTGCACGTTGTGACGGTGAACGACTACCTGGCCCGACGCGACGCCAACTGGATGCGCCCGCTGTATGAATTCCTCGGCATGACGGTCGGCGTTGTCACGCCGTTCCAGCCGCCGGAAGAGAAGCGCGCTGCCTACGCCGCCGACATCACCTACGGCACCAACAACGAATTCGGTTTCGATTACCTGCGTGACAACATGGCGTTCAGCATGGAAGAAAAATTCCAGCGCGAACTCAATTTTGCCGTGATCGACGAAGTCGACTCCATCCTCATCGACGAAGCCCGTACGCCGCTGATCATCTCCGGTCAGGCCGAGGACAGCTCCAAGCTGTACATCGAGGTCAACAAGCTGATCCCGCAGCTCAAGCTGCACGTTGAAGAAGTCGAAGGCGAAGTGACCCAGGCCGGTCACTACACCGTCGACGAAAAGACCCGTCAGGTCGAGCTCAACGAAGCCGGTCACCAGTACGTCGAAGAGACGCTGACCCGCATCGGCCTGCTGGCTGAAGGCGAGAGCCTGTACTCGGCGCACAACCTGAGTCTGTTGACTCACGTCTACGCCGGCCTGCGTGCGCACAAGCTGTTCCATCGCAACGTCGAATACATCGTGCAGGACGGTCAGGTCATACTGGTCGACGAGCACACCGGCCGTACCATGCCGGGCCGCCGCTTGTCCGAAGGCCTGCACCAGGCCATCGAAGCCAAGGAAAACCTGAACATCCAGGCCGAAAGCCAGACGTTGGCGTCGACCACCTTCCAGAACTACTTCCGTCTGTACAACAAGCTGTCCGGCATGACCGGTACGGCCGACACCGAAGCGTTCGAGTTCCACCAGATCTATGGCCTGCAGGTCATGGTGATTCCACCGAACAAGCCGCTGGCCCGTAAGGACTACAACGACCTGGTGTTCCTGACCGCCGACGAGAAATACGCGGCAATCGTGGCCGACATCAAGGAAAGCATGGCCGCGGGCCGTCCGGTTCTGGTCGGTACCGCCACCATCGAAACCTCCGAGCACATGTCCAGCCTGCTCGTGAAGGAAGGTATCGAACACAAGGTCCTGAACGCCAAGTTCCACGAAAAGGAAGCCGAGATCATTGCCCAGGCCGGTCGCCCGGGCGCACTGACCATCGCCACCAACATGGCCGGTCGTGGTACCGACATCCTGTTGGGCGGTAACTGGGAAGTGGAAGTGGCTTCCCTGGAAAACCCGACCCCTGAGCAGATTGCCCAGATCAAGGCCGACTGGCAGAAGCGTCACCAGCAAGTGCTCGAATCGGGCGGTTTGCAGGTGATTGCCTCCGAGCGTCATGAATCGCGCCGTATCGACAACCAGCTGCGTGGTCGTGCCGGTCGTCAGGGCGACGCCGGTTCCAGCCGTTTCTACCTGTCGCTGGAAGACAGCCTGATGCGCATCTTCGCCTCTGACCGGGTGAAGAACTTCATGAAGGCTCTGGGCATGCAGCCTGGCGAAGCGATCGAGCACCGCATGGTGACCAACGCCATCGAAAAGGCCCAGCGCAAGGTTGAAGGCCGCAACTTCGACATTCGCAAGCAACTGCTCGAGTTCGACGACGTCAACAACGAACAGCGTAAAGTGATCTATCACATGCGTAACACGTTGCTGGCCGCCGACAACATCGGCGAGACCATCGCCGACTTCCGTCAGGACGTGCTCGACGCCACCGTCAGCGCGCACATTCCTCCGCAATCGCTGCCTGAGCAGTGGGACGTGGCAGGTCTGGAAGCTGCATTGCAGAGCGATTTCGGTGTGACGCTGCCGATCCAGCAATGGCTCGACGAAGACGATCACCTGTACGAAGAAACCCTGCGCGAGAAACTGATGCAGGAACTGATCGCGGCGTACAACGAGAAAGAAGACCAGGCGGGCGCCGAAGCGCTGCGCACCTTCGAGAAGCAAATCGTTCTGCGCGTACTGGACGACCTGTGGAAAGACCACCTGTCGACCATGGACCACCTGCGTCACGGTATCCACTTGCGTGGTTATGCCCAGAAGAACCCGAAGCAGGAATACAAGCGCGAGTCGTTCACCCTGTTCTCCGAATTGCTGGATTCGATCAAGCGCGATTCGATCCGTGTGCTGTCCCACGTTCAGGTTCGCCGCGAAGACCCGATCGAAGAAGAGCAGCGCCTGCGTCAGGAAGCCGAGGCATTGGCCGCTCGCATGCAGTTCCTGCATGAAGAAGCCCCAGGTCTGGAGCAGCCGGAAGTGTTGGGCGAAGAGGTTGATGTTGCCCTCGCTGCCGCGCCGGTTCGCAACGAGCAGAAGCTGGGTCGCAATGAGCTGTGCTACTGCGGTTCGGGCAAGAAGTTCAAGCATTGCCACGGGCAGATTCAGTAAAACCCGTTTCAATCGCTGAAATACCCGCGCCGCGACCGGCTTCTGCCGTCGCGGCGTTTTACCATTCGAACCACCGTTCTGCTGAAACGGTGCAGACATCATTTATAAAGGAGCGCATTCATGGCTGTTGGTCTTGGTCCTTTGCCAACGTTGCACCCGGTTGCCGGTTTTGAACTCGGTATCGCCTCGGCCGGCATCAAGCGCCCGGGGCGCAAGGATGTTGTGGTCATGCGCTGTGTAGAAGGCTCCACGGTTGCCGGCGTGTTCACCCTGAACGCCTTTTGCGCCGCACCGGTTATCCTGGCCAAGCAACGCGTGCAAGGCCCTGTGCGTTACCTGCTGACCAACACCGGCAATGCCAACGCCGGAACCGGCGAGCCAGGCCTGGTCGCCGCCGAGCGCACTTGCGCGAAACTGGCCGAGTTGACCGGTGTCGATGCCAAACAGGTGCTGCCGTACTCCACCGGTGTGATCGGCGAGCCACTGCCGGTCGAAAAAATCGAAGGCGCGCTGCAGGCGGCCCTCGACGACCTGTCGATCCACAACTGGGAAGCTGCCGCCACCGGCATCATGACCACAGACACCCTGCCCAAAGGCGCGAGCCGTCAGTTCCAGCACGACGGTGTGACCATCACCGTTACCGGCATCAGCAAAGGCGCCGGCATGATTCGCCCGAACATGGCGACCATGCTCGGCTACATCGCCACCGACGCCAAAGTCTCGCGCGACGTGCTGCAAAACCTGATACTGGACGGCGCCAACAAGTCGTTCAACCGCATCACCATCGATGGTGATACATCGACCAACGACTGCTGCATGCTGATCGCCACCGGTCAGGCCGCATTGCCGGAAATCACCCGCGCCGAAGGCGAGCTGTTCGCCAAGCTCAAGCAAGCGGTGTTCGAAGTGTGCATGGACGTGGCCCAGGCCATCGTTCGTGACGGTGAAGGCGCAACCAAATTCGTCACCGTTGAAGTCAATGGCGGCGGCAATCACCAGGAGTGTCTGGACGTCGGTTACACCGTGGCTCACTCGCCGCTGATCAAGACCGCGCTGTTTGCTTCGGACCCGAACTGGGGCCGTATCCTGGCGGCCGTAGGCCGTGCCGGTGTGCCAAACCTGGATGTGAGCAAGATTGACGTGTTCCTCGGCGACGTGTGCATTGCCAGCCATGGCGCGCGCGCGGCGACCTACACCGAAGTCCAGGGCGCGGCGGTGATGCAGCAGGAAGAAATCACTATCCGTATCGAGTTGGGTCGTGGCGATTGCAGCGAAACCATCTGGACCACCGACCTGTCCCACGAGTACGTGAAGATCAACGCTGAGTACCGTACCTAAGATCGGGTCGACCCGATCGCGGGCAAGCCCGCTCCCACAGGTTCAGCAGCGTACACAAGGGTTGTGTTCAACGCGGTCACTGTGGGAGCGGGCCTGCCCGCGATGACGGATGACCAGACGCTAGAGATTTTGGCCTGTCCCCCCACCAAAAGGTCCCGAACATGAGCCTGCACCTGATCATCGGCGACAAACTGCATTCCTCCTGGTCCCTGCGCGGGGCCCTGGCCCTCGATCTGGCTGGCGCCTCCTACACCGAAGAATTGATCAAGCTGAACCAGCCGGACACCCGTGAGCGTCTGCTCAAGCATTCGCCCACCGGCAAGGTCCCGCTGCTGAAAACCGAACACGGCACCATCGCCGACTCCCTGGCGATTGCCGAATACCTGGCAGAACAGTTTCCCGACGCGAACCTGTGGCCCAAAGACACTGCCGCCCGTGCCCAGGCGCGTTCGGCGTGCGCGCAGATGCACAGTGGCTTTTTCGCCATGCGCGGCAACATGCCGTTCGACTTGAGCCATGACGCAGCGCTGTCACCGGTCCCGGCCGATGTCCAGGCGGACATCGAGCGCATGTCAGCGTTGTGGGCCGAGTGTCGTGCCGCAACCACCGAGAGCGGTCCGTACCTGTTTGGCCGCATCACGTTGGCCGACGCGTTCTTTGCACCCATCGCGGTGCGCCTGCGCACCTATCGGGTGAAGCTGTCCGTGGCCGACGAAGCCTATGTTGAAAGCATCTACCAATGGCCAGCCTTCAAGGCCTGGCAGAAGGCTGGACTGGAGGAATTGCAAAGGTGAGACGAGTCCATGTCGCCGCCGCCGTCATCCGCGATGGCAGTGGCCAGATCCTGATCGCCCGCCGTGCCGATTCACAGCACCAGGGCGGCCTGTGGGAGTTTCCAGGCGGTAAGGTCGAGGCCGACGAGTCGGTCGAAACCGCACTGGCCCGTGAACTCCATGAGGAACTGGGAATTGTGGTCGGCGCGGCGCGCCCGCTGATCAAGATCCGGCACGATTACCCGGACAAGCAGGTGTTGCTGGATGTCTGGGAAGTCTCGTCGTTTACCGGCGAACCTCACGGCGCCGAAGGTCAACCGCTGGCCTGGGTGTCGCCCCGCGACCTGTCGGGCTACGAGTTTCCGGCGGCCAATCAGCCGATCGTCGCAGCGGCCCGATTGCCGTCGCAGTACCTGATTACCCCGGAAGATCTGGAAACCCCGGCGTTGCTGCGTGGCATCCAGAAGGCCATTGCCGGTGGCATCAAGCTGATCCAGTTGCGCGCACCGAGCGGTTACGATCCCAAATATCGCGACCTGGCCGTGGATGCGGCAGGCCTGTGTGCCGGCAAGGCGCAATTGATGATCAAGGGGCCGTTCGAATGGCTGGGCGATTTCCCGTCCGCCGGTTGGCACATTACCTCGGCGCAGTTGCGCAAATACGCAGCGGCTGGCCGACCGCTACCGGCATCGCGCTGGCTGGCGGCGTCATGCCATAACGCTGAAGAGTTGGAACTGGCCGAACAGATGGGAGTGGATTTCGTGACCCTGTCGCCGGTGCAACCCACCCTGACTCACCCGGGCGCCGAGCCATTGGGTTGGGAGCAGGCGTCGAGCTTGATCGAGGGCTTCAGCAAGCCGGTGTTCCTGCTTGGTGGCGTTGGCCCGGCGGAGGTCGAGAAAGCCTGGGCGGCGGGTGCGCAGGGTGTGGCGGGGATTCGGGCATTCTGGCCTGAGGCCTGACTTTGTAGCGCTCCTGCTGGCCCTTTCGCGAGCAAGCCCGCTCCCACAGTGTTCAAGGTGAAACACAGATTGTGTGAACACCAACAATCCCTGTGGGAGCGGGCTTGCCCGCGAAGGCGGCCTGACAGTCGCCGATTATTTATCAGGCTTCGCCGCCGGCTGCCAAAGAATCTCCGCCACGCCCTGACGCTTGGCAATCAGCCGCGCCACCACAAACAACAAATCCGACAACCGATTGATGTACGCCAGACCAACCCCGGCCAACGGCTCAATCGCATTCAATTGCTGACACCGCCGCTCGGCACTGCGCGCCAGGCTACGGCAGACATGGGCCTGGGCAATCAGCGCCGAACCGCCGGGCAAGATGAAGTTTTCCAGTGGGCCCAACTCTTCATTCCACACATCGATTGCCGCTTCCAGGCGCTCGATTTCCGCCGCATTCAGCGCCTGATACACCGGCATTGCCAGCTCACCGCCCAGATCAAACAATCGATGCTGGCAAGGCGCCAAAACCTCGATCACTTCCTGCAAGCCGGCAAAAGTATCCGTTTGTGCCGCCAACCCGGCCAGCAACACGCCCACCTGACTGTTCAGCGTATCGACTTCGCCAATGGCCTCGATCCGCGGGTGATCCTTGGGGACGCGACGACCATCGCCCAGCCCGGTCTCGCCTTTGTCGCCAGTGCGGGTGTAAATCTTCGACAAACGAAAGCCCATGGTTACCTCGATAGCAGATTGAGTTCTTGCGAGACAGGCGGCGTGCTCGCCAGGGGCAGGCGCAAGGTGAAGCAGGTGCCTTGGCCCAGGGTCGATTGCACTTCCATCTGCCCCTTGTGGTTATTGGTGATGATGAAGTACGACACCGACAGTCCAAGCCCGGTGCCCTGGCCGATTTCCTTGGTCGTGAAAAACGGCTCGAAGGTCCGTTTGCGCACATTTTCGCTCATGCCAATGCCGTTGTCCTCGACCTGAATTTCCGCCCATGGCGGATTCAGCCTGGTGCGCAGAACGATCCGCCCAGGCTCGCTGTCGTCTTCGCGCTGGTGGATGGCTTGCGCGGCGTTTTTCAACAGGTTGAGCAGCACTTGCTCCAGTTCGTTGGCGGTGCCGGGGACCGGTCCCAGGGCTGGATCGAACTGGCGAATGATGGCCTGGCCCTTGAAGTCGAAGCCGATCGCCAGGTCGAAATCATTCCCGGCGATCTCCACCGCCTGGTCGATCAGGGCGGGCAGGTCGCACGGGGCCATCTGGCGGGTGCTGCGACGGCTGAAACTGAGCATGTGGGTGACGATTTTCGCCGCCCGGGCACCGGCCTGCTGGATGCCGTCGAGCAACTGTGGCACTTCGCGGATTTGCAGGTACTGGTTGACCGTCGCCAGTTCGATGCCGGCCTGTTCGGCCACTTCGAGGTTCTTCGGTAAATCGGGCGACAGGCGTCGGCGAATGTTTTGCACGTTGTGCAGGATCGCGCCCAGTGGGTTATTGATCTCGTGGGCCATGCCGGCGGCCAGGCCACCCACCGACAGCATTTTCTCGGACTGCACCATCATCTCCTCCAGGGACAGGCGCTGGGTGATGTCGTCGATCCGGATCACCACGCCACGCCCGGCACCGCCCATCAATGGATAGAACGTCAGGGCGTAGTGGCGGGGTTCGTCGTCCTTGAGCCAGGTGACACGTTCGATCTTGGCCACCGTATGCTGCTCGACCGTTTCCTTGAGTTGCGGCAAGAACGGCTTGAGCGGTTCGAAGGCCAGGAAGATTGGCTGGTTCAGAGCTTCATCGAGGCGCGTGCCGGACAGGGCGCTGGCCTCCTGGTTCCATTGCGTCACGTAGAGCTGTTCGTCGAGGGCGATCAGCGCCGACGGCATGGAGTCGATGATGCTGTTGAGGTAGTTCTGGAAACCGGTGAGCTTTTTCTCGATCTTGCTGCGCACCTGGACTTCGAGCTCCAGTTTGCGGTTGGTATGGCGGGTTTCTTCCGCCAGACCCTGAGCCTGGTCGTAGGCTGCCTGGGAGTCGTCCCTGGCCCGCTTGAGTTGCTGCTCCCGGGCCTCGATCCGTGAGAGCATGGTATTGAACGCCTCGGCGAGGCTGCCGATTTCATCGTGGTTTCCGCGTGAAGCACGCAGTGCGTAGTTTTCTTCGCGGGTTACCTGTCGGGACAACTCTTCGAGCTGGTGGATCGGCCGGGTGATCAGGCGCTTGATCTGGCGGGCAATGATCAGCCACAGCAGCACGCTGAAGATCAGAATCCCCAGGCTGGCCGTCAGGGTCCCGGTGTAGAACGCCACTGGCAGTTCGCTCGTGGCCACCAACAGTAGGTGCCCTGGTGCCGCACCGGTGCGGGGCAGGGTAATGATTTGGTTGGTACGAAACTCGGTGGCCTGCCAGTCTTCGATATGCCGGAAACGCTTCGGCAGCTCCAGGTTGTCGCCACGCTGCAATTGCGCCAATCGCTCACCCTTACCGTCATAGAGGGCTGCCGCGCGCAACGGCGAATAGCTGTCGAGTTCATTCAGCAGGCGCTCGGCGCTTTGGGGGGACGCCAGGGCTTCGGAGGCAAGGCTCGGGTTGGATACCAGCCGGCCGATGGTCTGCAGGGCCTGGGGCGCCATGCTTTCCTGGGAGATGTAGTAGGCGGCGCTGATAAAGGTCAGGTTGGCAACCAGCAGGACGGTGACCATCAGTACCAGCAGGGCAGCCAGCAGTTTCTGGCCGACGGGCAGGTTTTCAAGGCGCTGGCGCAATGGCATCGGATTCATCGCAGAAAAGGAACAAGTGGCCAGCGTAGCCGCTGCTCAGTCGCTGGGCAATCCAAGGCTTTGCAGGCGGGCGATCAGCCTTGCCTCAAGTTGATTGAGGTGAGGCAGGTTCAGTTGATGACGTCCGGCCACTTTGCAGGCGTATCCCAGCAGGTAGCTGATTTCCGTGCGACGCTGGCTCGTGACGTCCTGATGCATCGAGGAGTAGTTGGCCGCGGTGGCGTGAATCACCCGTTCGACTTCCTGCTGCAGGTTTTCGGCTGCTGCCGGCTGACCACAGCGCTCAAGCAATTCCACCAGTTCGCCGCACAGGGTGGCGACTTCACAGTGATGTTGCTGCAAACCTCCGTTGCGGCAATCGTGCAGCACCGTCAGCGGATTGATCGCACAGTTGAGGGCGAGTTTGCGCCACAGCCTGGTCAGGATTTCGGTGCTCCACTCGTGAGGGATGCCGGCAGCGCTCAGGTCATCGAGCCAGATCGGCGCCACCGGATGGCTCGCATCCCCCAGCCAGGTGAAGCCATGCCCGGCAAACACCACGCGCCAATCGCCATCGCGAAAGGCACCTTCGGTGCTCGAGGCATAAATGCAGCGTGCCTGAGGAACCTGTGCGGCCACCGCGTCCTGGCTGCCCAGGCCGTTTTGCAGCAGGATCAGTTCGGCGCCTGGAGCCAGGCGTGGCGCCAATCGGGCCACCGCACTTTCGGTGTCGTAGGCTTTGCACGCCACCAGCAGGCGGTGGATCGGTTGGGGATTGTCGGCTGTCTCGGCGGGCACGGCATAGAGTTGCGCCTCGCCGTGTTCCACCAGTGTCACTCCACCGGCTGTCTCATAGGCCAGCAGTCTCGCGGCGTCCCGCAGGATCAGCCTGACCGGCACTCCGGCCCGTGCCAGACGTGTCGCCCATAAAGTGCCGAGGCTGCCGGCGCCCAGTACATGCCAGGTGGTGGACATCAGCTTTTTGCTCTGTTTAAGGCGTGCATCGGCAGCTCGCAGTGAATGATGGGAAAGACCCGTTATAATCAGCGCGGATTTTAACCGCAAGCCAGGCGTGCTCCATCAGTGCGCCTTTAAATTTGGAGAGATTACATGCCGTCGTTCGACGTGGTATCCGAACTGGACAAACACGAAGTCACCAACGCGGTCGAGAACGCCGTCAAGGAACTCGATCGTCGTTATGACCTGAAAGGCAAAGGCAGCTTCGAGTTCAAGGAAAAAGACCTGACCGTCAACCTGACCGCCGAAGCGGATTTCCAGCTCGAAGCGATGATTGAGATCCTCAAGCTGGCGCTGGTCAAGCGCAAAATCGACGTGCAGTGCCTTGAAGTCAAGGACGCGTTCGCATCGGGCAAGCTGATGAAGCAGGAAGCCGTCCTCAAGGAAGGCATCGACAAGGAGCTGGCGAAGAAAATCGTCGCCCATGTCAAAGACGCCAAGCTCAAGGTCCAGGCGGCCATTCAGGGCGAGCAGGTTCGCATTACCGGCAAAAAACGTGATGACCTGCAAGAAGCCATTGCAGTGCTGCGCGCCAAGGAATTCGGTATGCCGCTGCAGTTCAACAACTTCCGCGACTGAGTCTGAAAGCGGGAACCTCTTGGCGTTTGCGACGTCGCAGATCCAAGCACCGGCAGAAACGATTGAGCCCGTCGCGGTTCGATCTTTCTGCCGCTTTTTTACGCGTGCCGGGTAGCCGGAAAACAGGAGAGAGTAGATGGACTTAAATGCCGAGGTAGACAATCTGGTCAAGGTATCCCAAACCTGGATCCCGATGATCATGGAATACGGCAGCCGTGTACTGCTGGCGGTCATCACCCTGGCCATCGGCTGGTGGCTGATCAACAAGGTCACGAAAAAGCTCGGCGGCCTGATTGCATTGCGTAATGCCGACCTGGCGCTGCAAGGTTTTATCAGCAGCCTGGCGAACATCATCCTCAAGATCCTGCTGGTCGTCAGCGTGGCCTCGATGATCGGTGTGGAAACCACTTCGTTTGTGGCAGCGATTGGTGCGGCAGGCCTGGCCATTGGCCTGGCCTTGCAGGGCAGTCTGGCGAACTTCGCCGGTGGCGTGCTGATTTTGCTGTTTCGCCCGTTTCGCATCGGTGACTGGATCGAGGCTCAGGGTATCGCCGGTACTGTCGACAGCATCCAGATTTTCCATACCGTACTGCGTACCGGTGACAACAAGACCATCATCGTGCCTAACGGCAATCTGTCGAATGGCATCATCACCAACACCAATCGTCAGCCGACCCGCAAAGTCGTTTTTGATGTAGGCGTTGATTACGAAGCGGACTTGCAGAAAGCCCGTGAAGTATTGCTGGAGTTGGCCAAGGATCCGCGAGTATTGGCAGATCCGGAACCACAGGCAGTTGTTTCTACCCTGGGTGACAGCTCGATCACGCTTTCGCTTCGTGTCTGGGTAAAGACTGCCGATTACTGGGACGTGATGTTCATGTTCAACGAACTGTCCCGTGATCGTCTGCGAGAGGCCGGCATCGATATTCCATTTCCACAGCGGGTTATTCGTGTGGTTCAGGAGTCCGCAGTGCAGTGATAGACCTTGTCATACATGCCTGACTTTTCGGTCAGGCATGTATGGCGATTGTTCAATAATTGAACAATATTCACAGACAACAAAAAAGGCCCATCCGAAGATGGGCCTTTTGTTTGTTACCGCAAACTAACTGGATGCGATTACAAAACCGACAGCGGGTAGTCGACGATGAAACGGAACTCTTTCACGTCGCCTTCACCTTCGTCAGCGTTAGCGAAGTGCCATGCTTGACGAATACGGAAGGACAGGTCTTTTGCCGGGCCAGTCTGAACAACGTACTTGGCTTCGAAGTTGGTCTCGTTGTGCTTGCCGTCTGCACCATACAGGCCTTCGTAAGCGCTGCCTGCTGGAGTGTTGGTGCCGTCGATGTCCCAGCCTTTAACGTAACGGGTCATGAAGCTCAGACCTGGAACGCCATACTCAGCCATTTTCAGGTCGTAACGAACCTGGGCAGACTTCTCGCCTGGGGCGTTGAAGTCAGAGTACTGGATGGAGTTGGCGAGGAAGATCGAGTCGCCGCCGCGGTTGTTTTTGCCCACGCCGATGTAGTCGAACGGAGTGTCACCGTTAACCTTCTGGAAGGCGAGGGTGATGGTGTGTGCTTTCATGAACGAGAAAGCGGCTGCCAGGGAGTAAGCGGTGTTGCTGATCTCGCCCGCTTTGGCGTCACCGGTATCTTTGGTGTTGTAGATGTTACCGTCCAGGTTCAGCGACTCGTCGCCACCCAGCGGAATGGTGTAGTTCAGGTTGGCGTAGTACTGGTTCCAGATGTCTTCCAGCTTGGCGCCGTACAGCGATGCCGACAGGTTGTCGGTGATGCCGTATTTGCCACCGAAGTAGTCGATGGAGTTGGCTTCTACGCCAGCGTAGGTTGCAAACAGGCCGCCATCACGAGCGTTGCGGTCCTGGCTGGTCGCCGAGTAGAAGTGACCGGCTTCGAGGTCAAGGTCTTTGACTTCGCTGCTCTGCAGCTGGATGCCGCTGGCAGTTTGAGGAAGGATACGGGAGCCGCCAACTGCGAACACCGGAGCGGTGCTTGGCTGCATGTCGCCGACTTTCAGCTCGGTTTTGGATACGCGGAATTTAACAGCGCCACCGGCTTTGCCTTGGCTGTCGTTGACTTCGCCATCGGCGTCGCGGCTCATGTTGCCGGTGCCGCCGGTGCCATCACCGCCGTCCAGTTTGATTGCCAGGTAACCGAAAGCGTCAACGCCAACACCGATCAAACCTTGGGTATAGCCGGAGCTGAAATTGCCCCAGATACCTTGGGTCCAGTCTTTCTGGTCGCGAGCGCCATCTTTGTTATCACGGTTGAAGTAGTAGTTGCGAACCAGCAAGTTCAGCGTGCTGTCTTCAACAATACCTTTGGCTTCAGCCTGGTCACTTACGAAAGGGGCGGCCGTAGCCAATTGGGTACTGGCTGCTGCTGCAACTGCCAGTGCGATCATGCTCCACTTCATCACGCGCATCGTGATTTGCTCCTTTGGTTTTAGAAGAGTACTGCCGTCCCACCTGTTTTATTATCTGGGCGGCTCTTTCTTTTTGTGTCGGCGCAAACTTATATCACGCCGACAATGTTGGCGATACTTGCGCATCTAACCTTTCGCCTTCTTTACGACCCTGTCGCAAACAGCAAGGTAGATGTCGCAAATTTCCAGCTCCGACGCAACCCGGCGGACAACTTTAATGCTGTTTTTTGCGCCTTGTCGTCGGTAAAAAGAGTCCTGGTGAAACGTTTGAATCTCCATCGGGCTACCTTGCCACTGTTTTTTTTGCCTGAGGATCCCCGCTTCCAGCGGGTGCCACATCGGGCGATGTTGAGTATGAATGCAACAAGCGTGCACAAATTCGTGTTTTGTTACGCTTTTTTTCTAATTGATTGCCAGGTGCTGTAAAAACCTCATAAAACCGGGGGGGGCAAGCGCTTTTGGTTTGGACTTGACGCCTTGCCTGGCATCATGTTGCGCCCTTCTCATCGACAGCCTGGCAACCAGAAATGTTACCGGTTCACCCCACCACTGGGTAAATGGCGGATGTCGAAGCGTTCAGCGTAGACCCACTGTGCGGTTTTGGTGCAAAAAATTTTTAACCCTGTGTTGAATACATCTCTGTCGGCCGCTTGCCTGAAGCGAACTTTTCCTTGTTGATCAGTCATTTCGGCGTTTTTTGCCTGCTACTCGGTTCTGTAATGGTGCGCGGCTGCGATAATTGTCCCATCCGGGGGCGGCTGTCAGCTTTTCGCTGGCGCTCCAGGCCTCGATGCAAGGTTCGCCGTGAAGCGTACGCCGTTCGAAGGTATGCTGCCGTCCGGTCGCTTGGTGCGCTGTTCCGTCTGGATGGGCGCTAAGCTGAAAAATGATGGCCCGGCGGGAGTACGCGCAGTGTTCGCTTTAGATTCAAGACTTCAACAAGACACGTTACCGATCGGGGACTTTCCGCTCTGCCGGTTGCTGCTGTCCAACGATTCGAACTATCCATGGTTCATCCTGGTACCTCGTCGCGAGGCTATCAGCGAGATATTTCAGTTGGATGTCGCAGACCAGCAACAGCTTTGGCAGGAAACCACTGCGCTGTCACAAGTGCTCAAGGACGCGTTCGATGCGGACAAGTTGAATGTGGCGGCGCTGGGTAATGTCGTCAGTCAGTTGCACATGCATGTGATTGTGCGCAAGCGCGAAGATGCCGCCTGGCCAGCGCCGGTTTGGGGTAAGCATCCGGCAAAACCCTACGGTTCGGAGCAGATCGCCGCGATTCGCGAACGTTTGCGCTTGATTTTGACCGATGATTTTACGTTTCTGGAGGGCTGAACCATGAGCCTGGAAGAACGCGTTACCGAGCTTGAAAGCCGTCTGGCGTTTCAGGATGACACCATCCAGGCATTGAACGATGTGCTGGTGGCGCAGCAGCGGGTGGTCGAGCGTCTGCAACTGCAAATGGCCGCGCTGCTCAAGCGGCAGGAGGAAATGGTCGGGCAGTTCGAGTCATTCGAAGAAGAGGCGCCGCCGCCGCACTATTGAGCGCGTCGCTGGCATGAAAAAAACCGCGGACAGCCTGGGCTGTGCGCGGTTTTTTTTGGGAGGGGCCTTGAATCAGCGGCGCGGCAGTGCGGCGATCACATCTTCGGCTTGCAGGCCCTTGTCACGATTCATGACGGAGAACTCCACGCGCTGGCCTTCGACCAGGACACGGTGGCCTTCACCGCGAATGGCCCGGAAGTGGACGAAGATATCGTCGCCGGAGTCGCGGGAGATGAAACCGAAGCCTTTGGATGTGTTGAACCACTTGACGGTGCCAGTATCGCGGTTGCTCATGTCGTAGCTTGGCGAGGCGGCGGCTGGTGATGACTTGTAGAAGCTGATGCCCAGGTGCAGGGCAACGGCGATCAGGGCTGCGACCAGGCTGAACAGTACGGCGGGTTGACCGGCGATGACGGGCATTGGTGCGATCAGCGTCAGGGTTTGCAGGACCACGCTCAGAACCAGCAGGGCGCTGACCAGGTTTTGCAGTTGGTGGCGCGGGCCTTTGTTCCAGTAAGGGATGACAGGTGCAAGTGTGAGGTTGAGCAGGCCGAAAAAGGCCAGGTACAGTGCGTCGGGTTGTTGCAGGTAAGGTAAGGCCTCGGATTGCAGGCTAGGGATGAAGGACAGCAGCAAGGCCGCTGCGCCTATCAACAGATGGACGATTTTCAACATTTTGATTAACTCACGTTAAGGCAGCTCACAAGGAAGAGCTGATGGCGCACGGTTCGCTTCAAGATAATAAAGAGGCGTTGGACACGTACCCGGTATCAGCCTATGCGCCATGCCCGGAAAAATAGGCATTGGCGACACACCGTCTATTTAACAGCAAAGCCGCAGGCTACTCAAATCAGGGCGTCCGGCGGCTCTTTTGGGGGGCAAATTGCCGCAGGTCGCCCCCAAGTTACGGGGTTGCGGTACCTGACTGCGGCCGACTTGCTGATCCGGCGTATGCAGGCGCATGAAAAAAACGGCGTGGATGCTCCGCGCTCTGCTGGACCAGTAACGCACTCGTGCGCGGATGACACCTTGAAGTGTTGTTCGCGCTCTTCTTTCCTACACCATTCCGTACGGTGTTTCTGAAGGGGGCATCGCTTCTCTGCGTGGGAAAGTGTCCGGGGTAGGACGTTCTCCAGGGTCTGCCAAAAGTTGTTGGCTTATCCTACGTCGAGGGTCATAAAGTCGGCTGGAAAATACCTTTGCACCTGCGTTTTTATAAGGCGACAAGCAGTTGCGCTTAAAGAAACCAGGATGACAAAGGAGTGTCAGCGTTATGGTTTATGAAAGGCTGGAAGAGCGGCGATACGGTTCGCACATGGATGTAAGGGTTGATCCGTTTGTTCGCGAGTTCGATATGGGGCTGGCCCAACCCTTGTCACGCTCCGTGCGATTGAATGGCTTCGCCACTTGTTTGCGGCTTGAGCAGGTTTATTGGGATATTTTGGCGCAGATGGCCCGGGTCAATGGTTGCTCTGTCAATAACCTGTTGTCCCATGTGGACCGCGAAGTTCACTTGCGCCATGGCGGGGTAAGGAACTTCAGTGGATTGGTGCGGGTTGTCTGCGTCGTGCACAGCCTCAAGGAGGGGGGTTGCATCGCCACGGCCTAGCCGGGGCGGCGAAAGCAGCAGAGTGTCGGTCTGTGCAGTCTTACGGCTGCACAGGCCGCATTTAATGGATATAATCCCGCTCTTTGCCGCAAAACCCTGCGTGTGCGGTAGCAATCTGATCGCCGAGACAACCTCCATGCCGATGTACGATTATCAATGTGCTTCCTGTGGTCATCAGTTGGAAGCCATTCAAAAGATCAGCGATGCACCGCTGGTCGACTGCCCTGCCTGTCAGGCGCCAGAGCTTAAGAAGTTGCTGTCCATGCCGGGCTTCCGCCTCAGCGGCACGGGTTGGTACGAAACCGATTTCAAGACCGGTTCCAAGAAGAACCTGGCCGGCGGCGACAAAGCTGACTAAGGTCTGGAACCTGAGTTGAACGACACGCGAGCTCTTGCATCACCCGGCGACTTTTTTAAAGGCGGGGCTGCTGTAGGATCTCCAACCGAATTTCGAATTACGAGAAGTGAAACCACGACCATGATGCGCAGCCATTATTGCGGCCAACTGAACGAAAGCCTGGACGGCCAGGAAATTACCCTTTGCGGATGGGTCCACCGTCGCCGTGACCACGGTGGGGTGATTTTCCTCGATATCCGTGATCGTGATGGTCTGGCCCAGGTCGTGTTCGATCCGGACCGCGCTGAAACCTTCGCCGCTGCCGATCGCGTGCGCAGCGAGTACGTCGTGAAGATCACCGGCAAGGTTCGCCTGCGTCCGGCCGGTGCGACCAACGCCAACATGGCGTCGGGCATGATCGAAGTCCTGGGCTACGAGCTGGAAGTGCTGAACGAATCGGAAACTCCGCCGTTCCCGTTGAACGAGTTCTCCGACGTCGGCGAAGAAACCCGCCTGCGCTATCGCTTCCTCGACTTGCGTCGCCCGGAAATGGCCGAGAAGCTGCGTCTGCGTTCGCGCATGACCACCAGCATCCGTCGCTTCCTGGACGAGAACGGCTTCCTTGACGTCGAGACGCCGATCCTGACCCGCGCCACCCCGGAAGGCGCGCGCGATTACCTGGTGCCGAGCCGTACTCATGCCGGTTCGTTCTTCGCCTTGCCGCAATCGCCGCAGCTGTTCAAACAACTGCTGATGGTGGCCGGCTTCGATCGTTACTACCAGATCGCCAAGTGCTTCCGTGACGAAGACCTGCGCGCCGACCGCCAGCCGGAATTCACCCAGATCGACATCGAGACCAGCTTCCTCGATGAAAAAGCGATCATGGGCCTGACCGAGCAAATGATCCGCAACCTGTTCAAGGAAGTGCTGGGCCTGGAATTCGGCGAGTTCCCGCACATGACCTTCGAAGAAGCCATGCGCCGCTACGGTTCCGACAAGCCAGACCTGCGTAACCCGCTGGAACTGGTTGACGTGGCCGACCAGCTCAAGGAAGTCGACTTCAAGGTATTCAGCGGCCCGGCCAACGACCCGAAATGCCGTATCGCCGCCCTGCGCGTGCCTGGCGGCGCGAGCATGCCGCGCAAGCAGATCGACGACTACACCAAGTTCGTCGGCATCTACGGTGCCAAGGGCCTGGCGTACATCAAGGTCAACGAGCGCGCCAATGGCGTTGACGGTCTGCAATCGCCGATCGTGAAGAACATCCCTGAAGCCAACCTCAACGTGATCCTGGATCGTGTTGGTGCAGTTGACGGCGATATCGTGTTCTTCGGCGCCGACAAGGCCAAGATCGTCAGCGAAGCGTTGGGCGCATTGCGCATCAAGCTCGGTCACGACCTGAGCCTGCTGACCTGCGAATGGGCTCCGATGTGGGTCGTTGACTTCCCGATGTTCGAAGAGAACGACGACGGCAGCTTCAGCGCCTTGCACCACCCGTTCACCGCGCCGAAGTGCTCCCCGGCGGAGCTGGAAGCCAACCCGGCCGGCGCTCTGTCCCGTGCCTACGACATGGTGTTGAACGGTACCGAGCTGGGTGGCGGTTCGATCCGTATCCACCGCAAAGAGATGCAGCAAGCGGTCTTCCGCCTGTTGGGCATCAACGAAGCGGAGCAGGAAGAGAAATTCGGCTTCCTGCTCGACGCCCTGAAATACGGCGCGCCGCCGCACGGTGGCCTGGCCTTCGGTCTGGACCGTCTGGTGATGCTGATGACCGGCGCCCAGTCGATCCGTGAAGTGATCGCCTTCCCGAAAACCCAGAGCGCGGCGGATGTCATGACTCAGGCACCGGGCCAGGTGGATGCCAAGGCATTGCGCGAACTGCACATTCGTCTGCGCGAAACGCCTAAGGCCGAGTAAGGTTGACCTGAAGGGCGCATCTGTGGATGCGCCCTTTCTTTATAGATAGAGCTGTTCAAGATTTTTGTTTGCCGGCCGGCGCAATACAGTGCGGCGGGCAATGTTTCAAAGAGAATTCGGAGCGAGTTATGGCTGGTCATTCCAAGTGGGCGAACATCAAGCACCGCAAAGAACGTCAGGATGCCAAGAGGGGCAAGATCTTCACCAAGTGGATTCGTGAGCTGACCGTCGCTGCCCGTCAGGGTGGGGGTGATCCAGGCTCCAATCCGCGTCTGCGCCTGGCCCTGGACAAGGCTTTGGGTGCGAACATGAGCCGCGACATCATCGATCGTGCCGTCGCCCGCGGTACCGGCGCTGCCGACACCGACGACGTGGTCGAGCTGACCTACGAAGGTTACGGTCCGGGCGGCGTGGCGGTGATGGTCGAATGCATGACCGACAACCGTAATCGCACCGCAGCCGCTGTTCGTCATGCGTTCAGCAAATGCGGCGGCAACCTGGGGACTGACGGTTCTGTGGCCTATCTGTTCGAACGCAAGGGGCAGATCTCCTTCGCTGCCGGCGTTGACGAAGACGCACTGATGGAAGCCGCCATGGAAGCCGACGCCGATGACGTGGTGACCAACGAAGACGGTTCGATCGACGTGTTCACCTCTTTTTCCGGGTTCTATTCGGTGCGTAACGCACTGGAAGCGGCGGGCTTCAAGGGTGACGACGCGGAAATCGTCATGTTGCCGACCACCAGCGCCGAGCTCGATCTGGAAGGTGCCGAGAAAGTCCTCAAGCTGATCGACATGCTCGAAGACCTGGATGATGTGCAAAACGTCTACTCCAATGCGGACATCCCGGAGTCGGTGGCTGCACAGCTCGGCTAAAGGGCAACAATGTCCCATGTGGGAGCGGGCTTGCTCGCGAACGCGGATTTGCAGGCAACGTTGTTGCTGAATATGAAACCGCTTTCGCGAGCAAGCCCGCTCCCACATTTGTTATTCGTTGTATTGAATTTTCGTGCTCTTACTTAACCCGCAGGCGTTATGACTTTAATTCTTGGTATCGACCCTGGTTCGCGCATCACCGGTTACGGTGTGGTTCGTGATACCGGCCGTGGCTGTGAGTACGTCGCCTCCGGTTGTATCCGCACCGGTGCCGGCGAGCTGCATGAGCGACTGCAGATTGTCTATCGCGGGGTACGGGAGATCATTCAGACGTACCATCCGGTGACCATGGGGATCGAAAAGGTGTTCATGGCCCGTAATGCCGATTCCGCCCTGAAACTGGGGCAGGCACGAGGCGCAGCGATCGTGGCTGGGGCCGAGGAAAGCCTGGAAATTGCCGAATACACCGCAACCCAGGTCAAGCAGGCGGTCGTCGGTACCGGTGCGGCCAACAAGGAGCAGGTGCAAATGATGGTCATGCACATGCTCAAGCTCACCAGCAAGCCGCAGATCGATGCCTCGGACGCCCTGGCCATTGCCATTTGCCACGCTCACACCCGTTCCAGCCTGTTGCCCCATGGGCTGGGAGCTGCACGCAGTCGTGGCGGGCGCCTGCGTCTCTGATAGCATCAGCAATCATTTTCATGGAGTGAGTGCGTTCCGCCTGTGTTGTCGGCGGTATTGCTCGCTCTATCAGTCGCTGGCCAAGAGCTGGCCAACGCTCAAGGATTTGTAACGTGATTGGACGTTTGCGCGGCACCCTGGCTGAGAAGCAGCCTCCCCATCTGATTCTGGATGTAAATGGCCTGGGCTATGAACTTGAAGTGCCCATGACGACCCTTTACCGCTTGCCGTCGGTCGGTGAGCCGCTAACCTTGCATACCCATTTGGTCGTGCGCGAAGACGCACAGTTACTCTATGGTTTTGTCGGCAAGCGTGAGCGCGACTTTTTTCGCGAATTGATCCGCCTCAACGGCGTCGGGCCGAAACTGGCCCTGGCCTTGATGTCGAGCCTGGAAGTCGACGAGCTGGTTCGCTGCGTACAGTCCCAGGACACTTCGGCGCTGACCAAGGTCCCGGGCGTCGGCAAGAAGACCGCCGAACGCTTGCTGGTGGAGCTCAAGGATCGCTTCAAGGCCTGGGAAACCGTACCGGCCATGTTCGCCCTGGTGCCGAACCAGCCGGATGGACCGGCTCCGGTGAACACTGCCGAGACTGACGCCGTCAGCGCCTTGATTTCCCTGGGCTACAAGCCCCAGGAAGCAAGCAAGGCGGTGTCTGCGATCAAAGAGAAAGATTTGAGCAGTGAAGACATGATCCGCCGCGCCTTGAAGGGAATGATCTAAGTGATTGAAGCTGATCGTCTGATCGCTGCCACGCACAGCCCGCGTGAGCGCGAAGAAGTCCAGGACCGCGCCATTCGCCCGGTCAGCCTGGCCGAATACATTGGCCAGCCGACCGTTCGCGAACAGATGGAGTTGTTCATTCAGGCCGCTCGCGGTCGAAATGAATCCCTGGATCACACGCTGATCTTCGGGCCGCCCGGCTTGGGCAAGACCACTCTCGCCAACATCATCGCCCAGGAAATGGGCGTGTCGATAAAGAGCACCTCGGGGCCGGTGCTGGAGCGCCCAGGCGACCTGGCCGCGCTGTTGACCAACCTTGAGCCTCACGATGTGCTGTTTATCGACGAAATCCATCGCCTGTCGCCCATCGTTGAAGAGGTGCTGTACCCGGCCATGGAGGATTTCCAGCTCGATATCATGATCGGCGAAGGCCCGGCCGCACGTTCGATCAAGCTGGATCTGCCGCCGTTCACCCTGGTCGGCGCAACGACGCGGGCGGGGATGCTCACCAACCCGTTGCGTGACCGTTTCGGCATCGTTCAGCGTCTTGAGTTCTACAATAACGCCGACTTGTCGACGATCGTCAGTCGTTCGGCGAGCATCCTCGGTTTGCCGCTGGACCCGGAAGGCGCCTTCGAAATCGCCCGCCGTGCCCGTGGTACGCCGCGGATCGCCAACAGGCTGCTGCGCCGGGTGCGCGACTTTGCCGAAGTTCGCGCCAAGGGGCATATCACCAAGCCGATTGCCGACCTGGCGTTGAACCTGCTGGATGTCGACGAACGTGGCTTCGATCACCAGGACCGGCGTCTGTTGTTGACCATGATCGAGAAGTTCGACGGCGGGCCGGTCGGGGTCGACAGTCTGGCCGCCGCCATCAGCGAAGAGCGTCACACCATCGAAGACGTGCTCGAGCCTTACCTGATCCAGCAGGGTTACATCATGCGCACGCCTCGGGGGCGGGTGGTGACGCGGCATGCCTACCTGCATTTCGGTTTAAACATTCCGTCACGATTGGGCGAAATGCCCGTGGTAGACGAGTTTCTCGATGCCGCTGACGATTAATTAACATTGCGTGCTGATTTTTTCGGGCAATGTAGGGTCCCAGGACCGTACTTTCACGTGAAAGCCGCAGAACAATGAAAAACAGTTGCCATGCCGGATTGGCAACCTGAGGAGTAAGCACTAGAGTATGCGCGCGCAAAACGGGCTTGAGCCTTTCGCACATCGCTGTCGCGTTTATTACGAGGACACCGATGCGGGGGGCATCGTGTATTACGTTAATTACCTCAAGTTTATGGAACGGGCTCGAACCGAGCGGCTACGAGATCTGGGCTTTGCCCAATCCACGCTTGCCGGTGAGGACCTGTTGTTCGTCGTGCATTCCAGCGAAGCGCGCTACCACGCGCCGGCGCGACTGGATGACGAACTGCTGGTAAGCGCCGAGGTAATCGAATTGAACCGTGCCAGCCTGCGCTTCAAACAGCAGGTCAGGCGGGCAACGGATAATGTGCTGCTCTGCGAAGGGCAGTTTCTGGTGGCCTGTGTGCGCACTGAAAGTTTGAAACCCCGGGCCATTCCCGAAGCTCTACGAGCGGCCTTTGCCGACGTGAGCGGCGCGGGTACACACTCAAAGCAGGAGATAAAGCGTGGAAGCTAACGTCGTCGACCATTCCTCCATGTGGAGCCTGGTCAGCAATGCCAGTATCGTGGTGCAACTGGTAATGCTGACCCTGGTAGCCGCATCGGTGACCTCGTGGATCATGATCTTTCAGCGCAGTAATCTGCTGCGCGCCGGTCGACGTGCCCTGGAGAGCTTTGAAGAGCGCTTCTGGTCGGGTATCGACCTGTCCAAGCTGTACCGTCAGGCCGGCAGCAACCCGGACCCTGATTCGGGCGTCGAGCAAATCTTCCGTGCCGGTTTCAAGGAGTTCTCCCGTCTGCGCCAGCAGTCAGGCGTTGATCCGGAAGCGGTGATGGAAGGCGTGGCCCGTGCCATGCGCGTCGCCATTTCCCGCGAAGAAGAAAAGCTCGAGCAGAGCCTGCCTTTCCTGGCCACCGTTGGTTCCGTCAGCCCGTACATCGGTCTGTTCGGTACCGTCTGGGGGATCATGAACTCCTTCCGTGGCCTGGCCACCGCCCAGCAAGCGACCCTGGCCACAGTGGCCCCGGGTATCGCCGAAGCGTTGATCGCCACGGCCATCGGTCTGTTCGCCGCGATCCCTGCCGTGATCGCTTACAACCGTTTTGCCGCTCGCAGCGAAACGCTGATCAGCCGTTACTACACCTTCGCCGATGAGTTCCAGGCGATCCTGCACCGCAAAGTGCACACCAGCGAAGAATAAGCAGGTAATTACCAATGGCTTTAATCGCTCGAGCGCGAAACAAGCGCAAGCCGGTTGCCGAGATGAACGTGGTGCCTTACATCGACGTGATGCTGGTACTGCTGGTCATTTTCATGGTGACCGCGCCGATGCTCAATCAGGGCGTGAAAGTTGACCTGCCCAAGGTTTCCAGTGAAGCCTTGCCGCAGGACAACAACACCCAGGTCCTGACCATTTCGATCAAGTCCGACAAGACCTACTACTGGAACCTTGGCAGCGAAGTCGACACCGAAAAACAGCAGGATCGAGCCATGACCCTGCCGCAGATGACTGACGCGGTGACCAAGATCATTCGCGTCGGCAACGAAGGCGGCAAGCGTACCCAGGTCTTCATTCGCGGCGACAAGTCCGTCGATTACGGCTCCGTCATGGGCGCGATGGGCGGGTTGCAGAAAGCCGGGGTCGGTAATGTTGGCTTGATTACCGAGGCGCCCTGATGCAGCAACAGCGAGAGCCGTCCGCCTCGGAAAGCTACTTCTGGCCTAGTGTCTGGGCGATTGGCTTGCACGTGCTGGTGTTCGGCATGCTGTTCGTCAGTTTTGCCTTCACACCGGAATTGCCGCCGGCCAAGCCGATTGTCCAGGCGACCTTGTACCAGCTGAAATCGAAAAGTCGGGCGACCACCCAGACCAATCAGAAGATTGCCGGTGAAGCGCAGAAATCGGCTGCGCGTCAGACCGAAGTCGAGCAGATGGAACAGAAAAAGGTCGAGCAGGAAGCGGTGAAGGCTGCGGAACAAAAGAAAGAAGAGGCGGCTCAAAAGGCCGAAGAAGCCAAGAAGGCCGACGAGGCGAAGAAAGCGGACGAGGCGAAAAAGGCTGATGAAGCCAAGAAAGCCGACGAAGCGAAGAAAACCGCGGAAGCCAAGAAGGCAGAAGAGAAACAATTGGCTGATATAGCCAAGAAGAAAGCCGAAGAAGAAGCCAAGAAAGCCGCGGAAGAAGAGGCCAAGAAAGCGGCCGCTGAAGAAGCCAAGAAAAAGATCGTCGAAGACGCGAAGAAGAAAGCCGCGGAAGACGCCAAGAAGAAAGCTGAAGCTGAAGAGGCGAAGAAGAAAGTCGCCGAGGAAGCGAAGAAGAAAGCTGCCGCCGATGCTGCGAAGAAGAAATCGCAGGATGCGGCGCGTAAATCCGCCGAAGACAAAAAGGCCCAGGCCCTGGCAGATTTGCTTTCCGACACGCCGCAGCGTCAGCAGGCCTTGGCCGATGAGCAGGGCGACGAAGTCGCCGGCAGTTTCGATGACCTGATTCGTGCGCGTGCAGCGGAAGGCTGGGCTCGTCCACCTTCGGCACGCAAAGGCATGACGGTCGTGTTGCAAATCGGCATGTTGCCGGACGGTACGGTGACTTCGGTCAGCGTGTCCAGGTCCAGTGGCGACGGTCCGTTTGACGCATCGGCTGTTGCAGCGGTGAAGAATATTGGACGTTTGACAGAAATGCAGGGAATGAAGCCGAGTGATTTCGCTCCGTATCGTTCATTCAAGATGACATTCACACCTGAGGATCTAGCCTTGTGAGAAACCTTCTACGAGGAATGCTGGTCGTTATCTGCTGCATGGCAGGGATGGCGATGGCAGATGAGAAAAACATTCTGGTTACCAGCGGCAGCGATCGGGCGACCCCGATCGCCGTCGTACCGTTCGGCTTCCAGGGCGGTAGCGTGCTGCCGGACGACATGGCGGAAATCATCGGTAACGACCTGCGCAACTCGGGTTACTACTCGCCGCTTCCAAAGCAGAACATGATCAGCCAGCCGAGCCAGGCCAGCGAAATCATCTTCCGTGACTTCAAGGCGCTGGGTGCCCAGTACGTCATGGTCGGCAGCATTGTGCCGGCGGGCGGTCGCCTGCAGGTGCAATACGCACTGTTCAACGTGGCAACGGAGCAGCAAGTGCTGACCGGCAGCGTGTCGGGCGGCGTCGATCAGTTGCGCGACATGGCGCACTACATCTCCGACCAGTCGTTCGAAAAACTCACGGGTATCAAGGGTGCCTTCTCGACTCGCCTGCTGTACGTAACGGCCGAGCGTTTCTCCGAGAACAACACTCGCTACACCCTGCAACGTTCGGACTACGACGGTGCTCGCGCCGTGACCCTGCTGCAGTCGCGCGAGCCGATCCTGTCGCCGCGTTTCGCACCGGATGGCAAGCGTATCGCTTATGTCTCCTTCGAGCAGAAGCGTCCACGCATCTTCATGCAGAACATCGACACCGGTCGCCGTGAGCAGATCACCAACTTCGAAGGCCTGAACGGTGCGCCAGCCTGGTCGCCGGATGGCAATCGCCTGGCGTTCGTACTGTCCAAAGACGGCAACCCGGACATCTATGTGATGAACCTGGGTTCGCGTCAGATCAGCCGCGTCACCAACGGTCCAGGCATCAACACCGAACCGTTCTGGGGCAAGGATGGCTCGACCATCTACTTCACGTCCGACCGTGGCGGCAAACCGCAGATCTACAAGACCAGTGCCGGTGGTGGCGGTGCCGAACGCGTGACTTTCGTCGGTAACTACAACGCCAACCCTAAACTGTCGGCTGATGAAAAGACGCTTGTCATGATTCACCGTCAGGATGGCTTCACCAATTTCAAGGTGGCGGCCCAGGATTTGCAGCGCGGTAGTGTAAAAATCCTCACTGATAGCACTCTGGACGAGTCGCCTACTGTCGCGCCCAACGGCACCATGGTAATCTACGCCACCCGCCAGCAGGGCCGGGGAGTCTTGATGCTCGTGTCCATCAATGGACGCGTAAGGCTCCCGCTTCCTACCGCACAAGGCGAAGTCAGAGAACCTTCCTGGTCCCCTTACCTGAACTGACGCGGCGCTATACGTTTTACTTAACACACTGGGGTTCATTAGGAGTTTCACGATGGAAATGCTGAAGTTTGGTAAATTTGCTGCGCTGGCACTGGCCATGGCTGTAGCTGTAGGTTGCTCGTCCAAAGGCGGCGACAATGCCGGTGAAGGCGCGGTAGATCCAAACGCTGGTTACGGCGCAAACACTGGTGCAGTTGACGGCTCCCTGAGCGAAGAAGCTGCACTGCGCGCTATCACCACTTTCTACTTCGAATACGACAGCTCGGACCTGAAGCCAGAAGCCATGCGCGCTCTGGACGTTCACGCCAAAGACCTGAAAGCAAACGGCGCTCGCGTTGTTCTGGAAGGCAACACCGACGAACGTGGTACTCGTGAGTACAACATGGCACTGGGCGAGCGTCGTGCGAAAGCCGTTCAGCGCTACCTGGTACTGCAAGGTGTTTCCCCAGCTCAGCTGGAACTGGTTTCCTACGGCGAAGAGCGTCCAGTTGCTACCGGCAACGACGAGCAGTCCTGGGCTCAAAACCGTCGCGTCGAACTGCGTAAGTAATTCGTCATGCGAACGTGCCGTCGTGCTGTAACTGTCCTGGCTCTCAGCCTCGCGCCGCTTGCGGTGTGGGCTGCGGTTCCTGTGGTCGATAATGACTCCGGCTATAACAATAGCGGGAGCAGTTATCCGCCTGCAGGTTACGGTACGAACGGCGCCTATGCCGGGGGAGGGGTTTCGGCCCCTGTCTCGGCACAGGGCGAGCTGTTCAACCAACTGCAATCAATGCAGCAACAGATCGAGCGCCAGCAAGGTGCGATTGAAGTTCTGCAAAATGATGTAGCGCGCATGAAGCAGGAAAACCTGGAGCGATACCAGGATCTTGATCGGCGCATTGGAACCGGCGTTGCACCAGCCGCAACTCCTGAAAATTCTTCCACCGGTGGTGATTCGAGTGCCGCTGGTGCAGCCGCAGGTGCGGCAGCTGGCGCAGCCGCC
>NZ_AKJG01000108.1 GCF_000282455.1 Pseudomonas sp. GM74 | reverse complement strand
GCTGCTACAGATCGCATTACCGCGCAAGTGACTGGCATTAGGCCTGACGCCTCTCTTTCAGCGACGGCTTTGCTGCCAGGCCGCTGCCAACCCGCTGCAGCAGATCACGGCGATGCCGAGCACGGTGGTCAGTGTCGGCGTATGGGAAAACAGCAGCCAGCCCAAGAGGCCGGCGAAGATGATCTGGCAATAGCTGAACGGTGCCAGCAGTGCCGGTGCCGCGAGGCGGAAAGCCTGGGTCAGGAACAGATGTGCCGTCATCCCGCAGGCCCCCAGCGCCAGCATCATCGCGCCATGCACCAGGTTCGGCGTCTGCCAGAAGAACGGCACCAGCGCACTCATCACCAGCGTGTTGCACAAGCCTGCGAAAAAGTTGCTGGTAGTCGGGCTGTCGATCTCGCTGAGCTTGCGCGTCAGCAGTTGATAGAAGCAGAAAAACAGCGCCGAGCAGAACGGCAGCAACACCGCCGGGGTAAACAGATCACCCCCGGGGTGAACGATGATCAGCACCCCGCTGAAACCGAAAATCACCGCCAGCCATTGCCCCCGAGTCACCCGCTCGCCAAGTAACGGCACCGACAACGCGGTGACCAGCACCGGAGCGAGGAAGTTGACCGACGTGGCCTCGGCCAACGGGATGTACATCAGCCCCGTGGTGAAAAACAGACTGGTGCCCAGCAGGCACAGCGCCCGGATCACCTGCAGTAATGGCCGTTTGGTACGCAGCACCCGCAGCCCGGACTGCGGCAGGAAAATCCCGGCCATCAGCAAGGTGTGCACCACGTAGCGCGCCCAGACCACCATGACAATGGGATAGAAACCGGAGAGGTATTTGGAAAAGGCGTCGTGGCTGGAAAACAGGAAGGTTGCGACAACGATCAGCAGGATCCCTTTGAAGGGCTGATTGACGCCGGAAAGCGGGGTGCTGACGGTCATTGGGTTTCCTTACTTGAAGTCAAAAGCATCACGGGCAAACCACGCTTGCACCCGGCCGGCATAGAACCTGTGGAAGCGTGGCTTGGCCTGGGCGGCATTCCGACGATAGGGGCGCAGCACCGATCAGAGCCACGCCAACAATTCCCGGGTTTTATCCAGCGCCATCTGCGCCCGGTCTAATCCACTCACGCCCTGCTCCAGCAACTGTACGGTGGGAATCTCCAGGCTCAACGCAATGTCAGCCGGCAAACCGCGCAACAACCCCGGCAGGTCACAATCGCCATCGCCGGGAAAACGCCGTTCGTTACGCGCCTGACGCAAGATCTCCGCCATGTCGGCCGGCCGAGGTCCTGCGACGTCACACAACTGTGCATACCGTAACCGTGAGGGGACAACTTTGGCCAGTTCTTCCAGCCGCGATCCAGAGCGGTCGAAGTGGAAGGCGTCCACCAATACGCCGCCGTTTTCACGCCCGGCGTTTTCCACGATACGCGTGGCTTGTTGAAGATTGCGCGCATCGGTCCAGGGCATGAACTCCAGATGCGGGTGCAGCCCATAGGCTGCCGCCAGATCACAGAGCTCGGCAAAATGCTGCGTCAGCCGCTGCTCGTCAGGATCGTTACCGGCCACCAGCAACTCACTGGCGCCGAACTCGGCACCCACCGCGAGGATTTTTTCGAAATCGGCGACGACGGTTTCCGGCTTGAGCCGCAGGATTTCGACGTCCAGCACCCGAATACCGGTATCGCGCAGACGCGCCAGGGTCTGGCGCCGCAATTCGTGGTCGGCCACCAGGGCAAAATGGTGCTCCTCCGGGGTCGCCGGTACCAGACGCAAGCCGACATGACTGTAACCGGCCCGCGCGGCGACCTCGACCATGTCGGGCGGTGACAACTCCAGCACGGTCAGGCTGGCCAGGGAGAAGATGCGCTCGCTCATGCTCAACCCTCGATCAACGATGGCGCGCAGGCACGCCCGGTTTCGGCTGCCTCACGGATGGCTTCGATCAGCGCCAACGTACGCGCGGCATCGGCGGCACTCACCAGCGGCTCGACCTCCCGGCGCGCAACGCGCACGAAGTGCTGTAGCTGCAGACGCAGGGCTTCATCGGCACTGAAGCTTTCCTGGGTTGCCGGCAACGGTTGATGCCAGCCGCCATCGACTTCGTTGTAGTGCCAGCGTTTAAGCTGCGGAATGCTCAGCGCCCCACCCGTTCCGGCCAACAAGTAGCACGGTTGATCAGGATGATGCGGATACACCGGGTTCTCCCCCGAATCCAGCTCCCAACTCCAGGGCGCGGCCACCGCATCGGAGCCGGTCAGGCTGCCCAGTGCACCGTTGTCGAATTGCAGCAACACCGCCGCACAATCCTCATTGGCAAACCCGCGAATGGCATTGCTGGTGATGGCTTGAACCTGACGCACTTCACCGCACAAGTGTCGCAGCAGATCGAGGTCGTGGATCAGGTTGGTCAACAACATCCCCGCACCGGCCTCGCGGCGCCAGGGTGTTTCAAAATAGCTGTCTGGCTTGCGCAACTGCCAGAGCGCCGTGACCGTGGTCAACCGACCCAATGCACCGCTGTGGACAAGTTCGTGGGCGCGAACAATCAGCGGATTGTGCCGGCGGTGATGTCCGACCAGTACCGGAACGTCACTGGCCTTTGAGGCAGCCACCAGTTCCCTGGCTTCATCCAGGTGCACGCCCACCGGTTTTTCCAGCAATACCGGTACGCCGGCCGCGAGGCAATCGAGGGCCGTGCTGACGTGCTGCGTGTTCGGGTTGGCGACGATGACAGCGTCCGGCTTCGCCTGCTCCAGCATCTGACGATGATCGGCGAAACAGGCTACGCCCCATTGCGCCGCAAGACTGGCCGCCTGCGGTCCGGGATCGGCCACGGCGCATAACGTCGCTTCAGTCAGGGATTGCAGGTGCTGGTAGTGCTGCTGGCCCATGTTGCCAGCACCGATCAGGGCGATGCGAAGTGGCGAATTCAAGATACGGTCCTCTTGTGAGTGTTATTGGAGTAATGAACTCAAATAATTTAGAACCTGGTTCCAGATTCTCACACAGACCTATCCTGAAAGTGTTCGAACAGCGCACAGCTTCTCAAGCTGAACACTGTTCAAAATGTGGGAGTGGGCTTGCTCGCGAATGCAGTGTGTCAGCGCCATCCAGATCGCATGACACACCGCATTCGCGAGCAAGCCCGCTCCCACAGTCGATTTGCACAGGCCTTAGTTGAACAACTCCGACGCCAGGCTCGCTGCACTCAACTCCTCGGTGTACGCCAGCAACAACGGCGCCAGCTCATGCAGCCGCGCCCCCGGCATCCGTGCGCTCGGCCCGGCGATGCTGAGCACGCCGATCACCCGCCCATCGGCGGGATGGCGCACCACGGCCGCAATCGCCGAAGTGCCGACCGCCGAGCTCTCCTCGACCCAGGCGTAGCCCTGCTCCCGCGCCAGACGCAGGCGTTCGAGCAATTCGATGTTCGAACGCGGCGCGTTCGGCCCCACATGTTCCGGCACCTGCGCGCTCTGCCGCTCCACCAGCGACAAGGCTTCGGCATCGCTCATGCACGCCAGCCACGCATGCCCCGAGGCGGTGTAGAACAACGGCGCATCGCGGCCCATGTCCGGGTCGTAACGCAGACCGGAACGCGCGCCCTGAGATTTGGCGATCCAGGTTTGACGCTCGCCGTCGATCACCCCCAGGCGCACCAGTTCGCCGGCTTCCTGGGCCAGGCGGTCAAGCACCGGCTGCACGATGTCGGCACCACTGCTCGACAGGTAACGGAAGCCCATCGCCACCAGTTTGGTCGAGAGGTGATAACGCAAATTATCCGGATTCTGCCGCACGTAACCGAGGCGGATCAGTTCGGCCAACAGGCGATGAGTCGCGCTCTTGGGGATATCCAGCTGCTCCGCCAGGGTCTGCATCGGCAGGCCACGGGGATCGCTGGTGAGGCTTTCGAGCACACTGAAAACACGTTCGATCTGACTGCCGGCCATGGTCGCTTCCACACAAAATTTGCTCGATTCTAGAAGACAACCGCACGAATGCGAAATCTGGAACTGAGCGTTCGATAACCGCCCGCTTTGCATCCTCCAGACTTGTTCAGCCTCAGCAGACTCTTATATTTTCTGGAACCAGATTCCAAAACAATAAAACACCGGAGTTCAAATAATGCCTGCCCAAGCGCACTTTCTTCCCGACATCGACTGCGATGTGCTGATCGTTGGCTCCGGTGCGGCGGGACTGTCGGCGGCCGTGACCGCCGCGTGGCACGGGCTGAAAGTCATTGTGGTGGAAAAGGACCCGGTGTTCGGCGGTGCCACGGCCTGGTCCGGTGGCTGGGCCTGGGTGCCCTGCAACCCGCTGGCTCGGCGCGCGGGCATCGTCGAAGACGTTGAACTGCCGCGCACCTACCTGAAACACGAACTGGGCGAGCATTTTGATCCGGCGATGATCGACGCTTTCCTGGAAGCCGGCCCGCGGATGGTGTCATTCTTCGAGCAGCACACCTCGCTGCAGTTCGCCGACGGCAACACCATTGCCGACATTCATGGCGACACGCCCGGGGCCGGCACCGGTGGACGCTCGGTGATCGCCGCCCCTTACGACGCACGAAAAGCCGGCACACTGCTCAAGCGTCTGCGCAAAACCATGCGGGAAACTTCGTTCATGGGCATGCCAATCATGGCGGGGGCGGACCTCACGGCATTCCTCAACCTGACTCGTTCGCTGTCCGCGGCCTGGCACGTTACACGGCGTTTCAGCCGGCACCTGTTCGACCTCGCCATGCATGGCCGGGCGATGCAACTGGTCAACGGTGTGGCCTTGGTGGCGCGCCTGGCAAAATCCGCCGATGACCTCGGCGTGTTGCTCTGGGAATCAGCGCCCGTGACCCGATTGCTGCGCGAGAATGATCAGGTACGAGGTGCAGTGGTCATCACCGCCAAGGGCTCGGTGCGCATCCATGCACGCAAGGCCGTGGTGCTCGCAGCAGGTGGTTTCGCTAATGACATCGAACGTCGCAAGGCACTATTCCCCCGCACACCGACCGGGCACGAGCATTTGGCCCTGCCGCCCCTCGGCGTTTGCGGTGACGGCCTGCGCCTGGGCGAAAGTGCCGGTGCCCGGGTCAATAGCGACATGGCGTCCGCCGTTGCCTGGGCGCCGGTCTCGCAAGTGCCGCACAGCGACGGCACCACGGGACACTTTCCACACATCATCGAACGGGGCAAACCCGGCATCATCGGTGTGCTGAGCAACGGCCAGCGTTTCGTCAATGAAGCCAACGGCTACTACGACTACGTCACGGCCATGGTCGCCGCTGCCCCACCGGGTGAAGAAGTGGCGTCATGGCTGATCTGCACCCATGGCTTTCAACGTCGTTATGGCCTGGGCATCTCTCGGCCATTTCCGGTGCCGCTGTCATCCTTCATCCGCAGCGGCTATCTGAAAACCGGCAACACCCTTGAGGAATTGGCTGCAGCCTGCGGCATCGACCCGGTTGGCTTGCGCAGCACCGTGTCGGAATACAACCGCCACGCGCGCAACGGCGAGGACCCGCAGTTCGGCCGAGGTTCCACGCCCTACAACCGCAAGCAGGGTGACGCACTGCAACGACCCAACCCATGCGTCGCGCCGATCGAACAAGGCCCCTTCTATGCCGTAAAAGTGCAGCCTGGCTGCTTCGGCACCTTCGCCGGGCTCAAGGTCAACCCACATGCCCAGGTCCTGGATGGCGCGGCGCACCCCATCGCCGGCCTGTATGCGGCGGGCGGCGACATGGCCAGCATCATGGGCGGCCACTACCCCGCTGGCGGCATCAATCTCGGCCCGGCGCTGACTTTCGGCTACATCGCCGCGCGCCATATCGCAGGCGTCACTGCCTATGAAAAGGAGATCGACCATGCAGCACATCGTTAATACACAGGGCTTGAACATGCCGAAACTCGGCCTCGGCACCTGGCCAATGCTCGGTGAGGAATGCACCCGTGCCGTGGAGCAGGCTCTGGCCCTGGGTTACCGGCACATCGACACGGCAGCGGCCTACAACAACGAAGACGCTGTCGGTCAGGCGCTGGCGAACAGTCCGACACCCCGCGAGCAGATCCATGTCACGACCAAAGTCTGGTGGGACCAACTGCAACCCGATTCCATGCGCCACTGGCGCGCAACAAGGTATCCGACATCCCGGCCATCCAGCAGATCGCCGCGAAACACGGCGTACTGCCGACCCAGGTCGCGCTCAAATGGCTGCTCGATCAACCCAACGTGGCCGCGATCCCCAAGGCCAGCAGCGAGTCCAATCAATTGGCCAATCTCGCGGCGCTGGAGGTGCGACTGGATGATGAGGACCGTGCGTTGATCGCCAGCCTGCCTAAACGCGAACGCCAGGTCAGCCCTGACTTTGCGCCGGTGTGGGATGCATTCGACGAGTAATCCGCAAGACCGGCGATCGCCCTCACGATAAAAAACCATCGCCCGACGGAATTCGATGGGGTATCCGTGTTCAATACAAGCCTGAAATGTTCTCGGCAGCCCCTCGCGGGGTGCAGGGAATCAGCCTGTGCGCGAGAAAAAGACGGACGACCGGACTGGCGCCGCTCCCACTTGGCAGCAACACTCATCGCACGGAGCTTTACCCGGAATAGAAGAGGATTCCCACATGCTATGGAAAAAAGGCCGACGCAGCGACAACGTGGTCGACGCCCGTGGCGATGATGTTGGCGGCGGTGGCGGCATGCGTTTTGGCGGTGGCAAGGGACTGAGCCTGACGGCGATCCTCCTGATTGTCGGCATCGGCTGGATCACCGGCCAGGATCCGCTGCAGATCCTCGGACAACTGGCCGGGCAAATGGACCAGCAATCGGCGCCCGCCACCAACCAGAGTCGCAAGGCACCGCCGGTCAATGATGAAAGCGCGGAGTTCGTGCGTTCAATCCTTGGCGATACCGAAGACACCTGGGGCGCGATATTCCAGCAGGTCGGCCGCCAATATAAGGACCCGACCCTGGTGCTGTTCAGCAACCGGGTGAATTCGGCCTGCGGCCTGGCCACCTCGGCGACCGGCCCCTTCTATTGCCCGGCCGACCAGAAGGTCTACCTGGACATGGCGTTCTTCCAGGAGATGTCCCAACGCTTTTCCGCCGCGGGCGACTTCGCCCAGGCCTACGTGATCGCTCACGAAGTCGGACACCATGTGCAGACCCTGCTTGGGGTGTCCGCGAAAATTCAGGCAGCACGCCAACAAGGCCGGCAGATGGAAGGCGACGGCGGTTTGCTGGTTCGTCAGGAACTTCAGGCCGATTGCCTGGCCGGTGTCTGGGCCAACAATGCGCAGAAGCGCCTGAACTGGCTGGAACCAGGCGACATCGAAGAAGCACTGAACGCAGCGAACGCCATCGGTGACGATCGTTTGCAGCAACAGGGTCAGGGCCGCGTGGTCCCGGACTCGTTCACTCACGGTACGTCGGCGCAACGGGTGCGCTGGTTCAAAACCGGTTTCGCCCAAGGCCAGGTAAGCCAGTGCGATACCTTTGCGACGAAAAATCTGTAAATGAAGAAGTGGTTGTTGGTTGTTCTGTTTACTTGCGCAACGTCCCAGGCCGCCGAGCATGGGGTCAAGGAACTCAGCTCAGGGCGCCTGCTGTTGAAATCAGGTGAAATCGCGGTGGGCATCAGCCCCGCCCCGGCAAAAATCGAACGGGTGCTGATCATCCTCCACGGTCGCTTGCGCAACGCGCAAACCTATCTGCAGAGCGGTGAGCACGCGACCGAACTGGCCGGGCAAAGCGCAACGACCCTGGTGATCGCCCCGCAATTCCTCAATGAAACCGACATTGCGGTCCATCCGGTGGCCGACACCGTTCTGCGCTGGCAAGGTAATGAATGGATGGCCGGCGGCGAATCCACGGCACCGTTTCGGCTGAGTTCCTACGCGGCGCTCGACGAAATCATCGCCCGCTTGAGTGACCGTCAGCAGTTTCCGGATGTGAAGCAAATCGTCATCGCGGGGCACTCTGGCGGCGCACAGGTGGTTCAGCGCTATGCATTGCTCGGTCACGCGCAATCCGACCTCGATGCGGCCGGCGTGCAGGTGCGCTACGTGATCGCCAATCCGTCCTCCTACGCTTATTTCGATGAGCGCAGGCCCGTGGCGTTCAGCCACGCCGGTTGCCCGAACTTCAATCGCTGGAAGTACGGGCTGGCGGATTTACCGGCCTACGCCGAAGGGCAAAGCGCCGCGCAGTTGCAGGAAAGTTACCTCAAGCGTGAAGTCGTTTATCTGCTGGGGCAGCAGGACACCGACCCGAATCATCCGGCGCTGGACAAGAGTTGTGAGGCCAGGGCGCAAGGGCCATCTCGATTGGCCCGTGGGCGTTACTACTTCGATTATCTGAAGCGGCTGCAACCGCAAGGGTTGAAGCAGCAATTGATTGAAGTGCCCGGGGTTGGGCATAACGGGGACGGGATGTTTACCTCGCCGGAGGGGCAGAAGGCGCTGTTTGGGCAGTAGGTGTTGCACTGCCTGATCTGACGCCTTCGCGGGCAAGCCCGCTCCCACAGTGATCTTCAGTGAACACTAACATTGTGTACTGCCGAGAACCCTGTGGGAGCGGGCTTGCCCGCGAAGGCGTCAGATCAACCAACCACTTCCTCAAGCCGACAGCATCTGCCGCAACTCGACACAATCCGCCGCATGCCAATCGGTCAGTTCCGGCCATGGATTATCCGGCAGATTCACCAGCACCGTGCGTGCACCCGCCGCTCGCCCGCAATCGAGATCGAACCGGTAGTCACCCACCATCACCATCTCGCTCGCCGGCACCTTCCACGCTTCGGCCAGTTTCAGCAGCCCGCCCGGATGCGGCTTGGGCGGTGCATCATCGCGGCCCAACACATCCTCCAGCGCAAAGCAGTCGGCCAGGCCAATGGCCTCCAGCGTGACATGCGCCAGCTCCCGGGCATTGCGCGTGAGAATGCCCAGGCGATAACCGCGCCCGGCCAGCTCGCGCACCAGCTCCACCGCTCCCGGTGCCGGTTGCGAACCGAGGGCCAGGTCCCGTTCATGCTCCAGCAACCACGCGTGCTTGGCAGCGGCTTCATCGGCCGGCAGTGCGGCGAGATGGGTCAGGATGTCGTGTTCGGCAGGAATCGCCAATGCCACGCGAATTGCTGCGAAGTCGTGCACAGCCACCGTCAGGGTGCCGTCCATGTCGAACACCCAGTGACGCACGTCGGCCAGGCTCACGCCCAATCCTTGCGGTGACGGATCAAGCCTTCCTGAGTGACCGAGGCCACCAGTTGCCCCGCGCGGTTGAACACGCTGCCACGGGAGAATCCGCGCGAGTTGCCGGCCCACGGACTGTCCATTGCGTAGAGCAACCAGTCATCGGCACGCAGATCCTGGTGGAACCACAGCGCGTGATCGAGGCTGGCGACTTGCATGTCCTTGTGCCAGACCGATTTGCCATGGGGCTGCATCGAGGTGACCAGCAGGCCGAAGTCCGATGCATAGGCCAGCAGGTATTTATGCAGCGCCGGCGAATCGGCCAAGGCGCCATCGGCGCGGAACCAGACGTACTTGACCGGATCGGAGGGCAACGGGTTGTAGGGATCTTTCTCGGTCACCGGGCGAAATTCGATCGGCTTGGGGCACAGCAGTTTTTCGCGCATTTTCTCGGGGATCAGGTGCGCGCGCTGCTGGGTGATTTCCAGCTCCGATGGCAGGTTTTCCGGGCCGACCACTTGCGGCATCTCGCTCTGGTGCTGGAAACCGTCCTCGTCGTACTGGAACGACGCACTGCAGGTGAAGATCGGGTGGCCCTTCTGGATCGCCGTCACCCGGCGCGTGCTGAAACTGCCACCGTCACGCACCCGGTCAACCTGATACACCACCGGTAATCCGGCATCGCCCGGACGCAGGAAATAGCCGTGCATCGAATGCACATGGCGCGCCTCTTCAACCGTCTGACTGGCCGCCGACAGCGACTGGCCGAGCACCTGACCACCGAACAGCTGACGAAAGCCCAGGTCCTGGCTGCGGCCACGGAACAGGTTTTCTTCGATCGGTTCCAGGGTCAGCAGGTCGACCAGATCATCCAACACTTGGCTCATTCAGATGCTCCTCACGCAAAACATTGCCGCGCAGCCTTGGCTGCAACGCTCGATTCAGTTTCGGGACTCTACCCATGAGGGCCATTGTAAACGTCCGTGCCGGGTTATCCATGCAAGGTTTGCAGCCATTGTTCGCGGCTGATGCGATACAGCACATGCCGACGCAACGGATGATCGGCTTCCAGTCGCGGGTGATCGAAGTCATCCGCCGGATAATGATGCATGCCGATGGCCTGCATGACTTTCTCTGACGGCAGATTGGTTTGCGTCGTGAAAGCCACGACCTCTTTCAGCGGCAAGCGGTCGAACCCGCAGCGCAGAGCGGTCCACGCCGCTTCACTGGCGTAACCCAAGCCCCAGTGCTCACGGGCCAGGCGCCAGCCGATTTCCGTGGCGGGGGTGAAAGGCGCGTCGAATCCGACCACGTTGAGCCCGGTAAACCCGATGAACTGGCCGGAATCTTTTCGCTGCAAGGCCCAGAGACCATAACCATGCTCGGCGAAATGACCACGGATTCGCCCGATCAATGATGCGCTTTCCAACCGGCTCAAGGTTGCCGGAAAATAGCGCATCACCTGCGGATCGGCACACATCGCGGCAAACTCCGGCAAATCTTCATCGCGCCACTGGCGCAACAGCAGCCGAGCGCTTTCAAGCTCCAGTATTGGCTCCATTGCTCCCCGCCCTCCGTTTGCATGCCGCAAGTCTACAACGCTGGTAGGATCCTTCTCTCATTCCTGAATGAAATCATCATGCCGCTCCCGCTGATTTATCACGAAGACTACAGCCCCGAGTTTCCGGCGGACCACCGCTTCCCCATGGACAAGTTCCGCCTGTTGCGCGATCACCTGGTGGACAGCGGCCTGACCCGCGACACGGACCTGTTGCGCCCGGATCTGTGTCCGGCAGAGATTCTCGCCCTCGCCCATGACCCTTCGTATATCGAGCGCTACATGAGTGGCGAATTATCCCGCGAAGACCAGCGCCGCCTTGGCCTGCCCTGGAACGAAGCCCTGGCCCGGCGTACGGTTCGAGCGGTCGGTGGCTCGTTGCTGGCGGCCGAGCAGGCGCTGGAGCATGGTCTGGCCTGTCACCTGGCGGGTGGCACCCACCATGCGCACTACGACTACCCGGCCGGCTTCTGCATCTTCAATGACCTGGCGGTGATCAGCCATTACCTGCTGGAAAGTGGTCGGGTGAATCGGGTGCTGATCTTCGATTGCGATGTGCATCAGGGCGACGGGACCGCACGAATACTGCACAACACACCGGAGGCGGTGACCGTTTCCCTACACTGCGAAAAGAATTTTCCTGCGCGCAAGGCCGAAAGTGATTGGGACATTCCGCTGCCCAACGGCATGGGCGATGCCGATTACCTGAAGGTGGTGGACGATGCACTCAACTACCTGCTGCCGCTCTACCAACCGGACCTGGTGCTGTATGACGCCGGGGTCGATGTGCATAAGGACGACGCCCTGGGCTATCTGAAGCTGACAGACGAAGGCGTCGCCGCCCGCGATGAAAGCGTGATGCGCCATTGCCTGGGCCGTGACATTCCGCTGGTCGGGGTGATCGGCGGCGGCTACAGCAAGGACCGCCAGGCCCTGGCCCGCCGTCACGGCATTCTCCATCACAGTGCGCAGCGCGTCTGGCAGTCATCAGGTTGTCACTGAGCTGTGGATGCTTTACCCACAATGCCTGTGGAACTGCCTGTGGATAACCTGAGTGAAAGGGCCTGCAGCCCACACGGCGTATAGGCTACAGAACGGTGGTTATTTTTTAACCAGCACTGGCAAACACCACCAAACCCTGTGGGAGCGGGCTTGCCCGCGAAGGCGGTGTATCAGATTCATGGATTTCGACTGACACTCCGCTTTCGCGAGCAAGCCCGCTCCCACAGGGATTTGGGCTGCTAGAATGCGCGGCTTATCCAGCCAGGCCGCAGCTCTCATCATGACCCAGCCCTCAACCGCCTCCCCTTCCCGCGTCGCCATCATCGGCGGCGGCCCCGCCGGTCTGATGGCGGCCGAAGTGATGAGCCAGGCCGGGATCAAGGTCGATCTGTACGACGGCATGCCCTCGGTCGGACGAAAATTCCTCCTGGCCGGCGTCGGCGGCATGAACATCACGCACTCCGAAGCCTACCCGGCGTTTCTCTCGCGCTACGCCGAACGCGCCCCGCAGATCGCCCCGCTGCTACGTGGCTTCGGCGCCGAAGCGTTGTGCCAGTGGATTCACGACCTGGGCATCGACACCTTCGTCGGCAGCTCCGGCCGGGTATTCCCCACCGACATGAAAGCCGCACCGCTGCTGCGCGCCTGGCTCAAGCGCCTGCGCGACAGCGGCGTAGTTATCCACACCCGCCACCACTGGCGCGGTTGGGACGAGCGTGGTGGATTGCGCATCGACAGCCCGGAAGGAGAAAAAACCGTGCAGGCCGATGCCACCCTGCTCGCCCTCGGTGGCGGCAGTTGGTCGCGCCTGGGCTCGGACGGCGCATGGATGCTGGCACTGGAGCAACACGGCGTAGGACTGGCGCCGTTGCAACCAAGTAATTGCGGCTTCGAGGTGCAGGCCTGGAGCGAATTGATGGTCAGCAAATTCGCCGGCGCGCCGCTGAAAAACATCGCTATCGGCCTTAACGACGACGTGCCACGGCTCGGCGAATGCGTGATTACCGCCACCGGGATCGAAGGCAGTTTGATCTACGCCCTGTCGGCGCCTATTCGCGAAGCGATCAACCGGCATGGTTCGGCAACGATTCATATGGACCTGTTGCCGGGCCGGCCTGTGGATAAAGTTCTGGCGGCGTTGAGCAAACCACGAGGTTCACGCTCGATGGCCAAGCATCTGCACAGTCAGTTGGGCATCGATGGGGTAAAAGCGGCGCTTTTGCGTGAACTGACCAGCGCCGAGTGCTTTGCCGATATGGCCTTGCTGGCCAAGGCGATCAAGGCATTGCCACTGTCACTGGTGAAAACCCGTCCACTGGACGAGGCCATCAGCAGCGCTGGCGGGGTGTTGTTCGAGGCGATGGATGAGTGCTTGATGCTCAAGCAACTGCCTGGCGTGTTTTGCGCCGGGGAAATGCTCGATTGGGAAGCGCCGACGGGCGGTTATCTGCTGACCGCGTGTTTCGCCAGTGGGCGAGCGGCGGGGTTGGGGATGATGGAGTGGTTGCGACGCAAGCACTGAAGACCGAGGCGCGCCCTTCGCGAGCAAGCCCGCTCCCACAGGGGATTTGTGCACGACACAGATCCAGTATGGGAGCGGGCTTGCTTGCGAAGGCGGCCTGACAGACGCCGCGATTATTATGGTTTGCGCTTACGCGGCCCGGTATTGAACACCGGCACCTTGCGCACAGGCTTGATCGAAGGCTCCGCCGGCGCAACCTCTCCGCTATCAACCCACCGACCCAGATTGCGTTTACCACCGCCACCACCGGAAGCCTTAGGCTTCTTCGGTTTTTTCGGCTTCTTGACGACCTGGCCACTGGCATCGGTGTCCGGCACGCGGTGCTCGGGTTCGAAGTCCGGCTCGTTCTGCCGCTTCAAGGTCTGGCGGGTCAGCATCTCGATGGCCGACAGCAGATTCACTTCATCGGCGCACACCAGGGAAATCGCCTCGCCGGTCGAACCCGCGCGGCCGGTACGACCGATACGGTGGATGTAGTCTTCAGCGACGATCGGCAAATCGAAGTTGACCACCATCGGCAGGTCTTCGATATCCAGGCCCCGAGCCGCCACGTCGGTAGCGACCAGGATCTGCACTTCACTGGCCTTGAATCGATCCAGCGCGCGCTGACGAGTCGCCTGGGGTTTGTCGCCGTGGATGCCATCGGCATTGATGCCCAGGCCCTGGAGTTTTTCCACCAGCGCATCCACGCCGTTGCGGGTCTTTGCGAACACCAGCACCTGCTTCCACTTGCCCTTGCGCATCAGGTGCACGAACAGCTCCGGCTTGCGCTTCTTGTCCACCGTCACGATCCATTGCTTGACCGTATTGGCCGCGACGTTGCGCGGGCTGACTTCGATGGTCAACGGGTCGTTGAGCATCTGCCCGGCCAGCAGGCGGATGTCGTCGGAGAAGGTCGCGGAGAACAACAGCGTCTGACGTTTCTTCGGCAGCGCGCGGTAAATGTTCGCCAGTTCCTCGGAAAAGCCCAGGTCGAGCATGCGGTCGGCTTCGTCCAGCACCAGGGTCTGCAACTGGTTGAACTTCAGCGCGTTCTGGCGGAACAGGTCGAGCAAGCGGCCCGGGGTCGCCACCAACAGGTCGACACCGCTGCGCAGCTTCATCATCTGCGGGTTGATGCTGACGCCGCCGTATACCGCGTAGGTGCGCAGCGGCAGGTTTTCGGCGTACTGGCGCACGGCTTCGTGAACCTGCTCGGCCAGTTCGCGGGTCGGCACCAGGATCAGCGCGCGGACCGAGTTGGCGGTGACTTTCGGTCCTTCCATGGCCAGCAGTTGCAACAGCGGCAGGGCGAAACCGGCGGTCTTGCCGGTGCCGGTCTGGGCGGCGGCCATCAGGTCGCGACCGGCCAGCACCGCCGGAATGGCTTGCGCCTGAACCGGCGTCGGAGTCTGGTAGCCGAGCGTCTCGAGGGAGCGCAGCAAGGGTTCGATCAGGCCAAGGGTGGCGAAAGTCATGGGAGTACCGTAGGAAAATTCAGCGCGGTTGTGCAAAACGAGTGTGCAATGCCGCGCAGTTTACCCTAATTCACACGGGATTCTGCCGGTACTGCCGTCGCCACCACTGGCCGCTCTGGCGTGCGACGCCATTGTGGCAAGCCGATCAACACCACGGCACTGATGATCACCGCCATCGCCAGGGCCTCTTCGATACCGATGGTTTCACCGACAAACACGATCCCCAGCAGCACCGCCACCGCAGGGTTGACGTAGGCATAGCTTGTGGCAGCGGCTGGACGCACGTGCTTGAGCAGGTACATGTAGGCGTTGAAAGCGATGATCGAACCGAACACGGTCAGGTACGCCAGCGCGGCCCAGCCTTCGATCGGCGGTACCTTTTCCAGGTGCTCACCGCTGACTGCGCTGGCGATCAGCAACACGACGCCGCCCACCAGCATCTCCACGGCACTGGCCATTGCGCCTTGAGGCAACGGCAGGTGTTTGCTCCAAACAGAGCCAAAGGCCCAGGTTGCCGCTGCAAAAATCAGCAAGGCCGCACCCAGCGGGCTCGATTGCAGGTTGGAACCCAGGTTGAGCATGGCGATGCCGATCAACCCGAGTACGATCCCGGCCCATTCGAGACGGGTATTACGCGCGCCCCAGAAATATCCGCAGAGCAGGGTAAACAGCGGCACCGTCGCCACTGCCAGTGCCGCGACGCCGGAAGCAACGCCGGTGTGTTCGGCCACGCTCACCGCGCCGTTGCCGCACGCCAGCAGCAAAATCCCGATGATCCCTGCAGCTTTCCACTGCGCCCAGGTCGGTGCCGGCGCCCCGCGCCAGCGCAGGAAGGCGTACATCAAGGTCCCGGCGATGACGAAACGGATGCCGGCGAGCAACAACGGCGGCCAGTACTCCACGCCGATGCGGATCACCAGATAGGTCGAACCCCAAATCACATACAAGGCGAAGAAGGCAGCGATCAAGGGTAAGGGAAAGCGACGAAGGCCGGACATGGGGGCAGCTCACAGGCAAGGACAAGTGAACGGCTATTCTAGAAAGGCCAGCGTCGGAAAATAAGTTACAAAACCTGTTTAAAGCGCCGGTACACTTTTCAAAACACGGAGTTCAGCGCTATAAACCGTGTTTTCGAAAGTCGGCCATTTTCAGGAGTTACCCCGATGGATAAGTACGACCGCATGCTGCTCAGCGCCCTGCTGGAAAACGGTCGCGCGTCCTACGCGGACCTGGCGCGCAAGGTCAACCTGTCCGCCCCGGCCGTGGCCGAACGCGTGGCCAAGCTCGAAGCCAGCGGCGTGATCACCGGATACCAGGCGAAGGTCGACATGGCCAAGCTCGGCCTGCCGATCCAGTGCGTGATCGAACTGCGCCTGAACCAGCACGGCAACCAGAAAGCCTACGACGACCTGATCAAAATCCCGCAATTGACCGAATGCCATCGGGTGACCGGCGACCCGTGCGTGATCATGCAAGCAGCGGTGGGCTCGATGCCGGAGCTGGAAGAACTGATCAACCGGATCGCCACGTTCGGGTTCAGCAAGACGTCGATTGTGTTGTCGAGTGCGATAGAAAAGCGGGTGCCGTTGGGGCATATCGAAGGGAATGGCAAATAACTCCCCCTGTAGGAGCTGTCGAGTGCAACGAGGCTGCGATCTTTTGACTTTGATTTTTCAAGATCAAGATCAAAAGATCGCAGCCTCGTTGCACTCGGCAGCTCCTACAGGGGACTCGCGGTGCATTCAAAAGCCGCGATAGCGCTTGAGATGTTCACCCACTTTCGCCGCTGGCACCTTCTGCAACTTGCACAACAAGTCATGGGACAGCTCGCGCAGGCCATGCTTCTGGAGCAACTCTTCCTCCAGGTGCGCCGTCAGGTTGGCCGCCATCTCGGCATCGGCCATGGCCCGGTGGGCCTTGCCGGTGTGGGGCAGGTTGGCGAAGGTGGTGAGGGTGCCGAGTTTGTGGTTCGGCGCGGCGGGCATCAGGCGGCGGGCCAGCAGCAGCGAACAGGCGAAGTTCTGAAGGCGTGTGCGTTTGATCCGGCCCAGTTCAAAGTCCCAGAACTTCTGGTCGAACGCGGCGTTGTGCGCCAGCAATGGCGTGGTACCGACGAATTCATTGACTTCGTTCATCACCTGCTCCGCCGACGGCGCGGTGCGCAGCATGGCGTTGCTGATGCCGGTGAGTTGTTCGATGAAGGCCGGGACGCGCACGCCGGCGTTCATCAGACTTTGGTAACGCTCGACGATGCGCCCCTGCTCAAGGATCACCACAGCGATTTCCGTGGCCCGGCAGCTGCTGCTCGGGGAGATCCCGGTTGTTTCAAAGTCGATGACTGCTATGCGTTCCAAACCTGGTTCAACTCCGTAAAAATCAATTCTTGAGCAACAACGCGCCTTCGATCGGCACATAGCGGCTGGCGGCGCGGATCAGCGAGTTGGCGGTCAGACCCGGCACGCCGTAGGCCACCGCTTGCACCCCGTGTTTGCTGATGATGCGCTCCAGCAGCATGTCGAAATCACCGTCGCCGGAGGCCAGGACGATTTCATCGACATGGTCGGCGGCATCCATGATGTCGAGGGTAATGCCCACGTCCCAGTCGCCCTTGGCCGAACCATCGCTGCGCTGGATGTACGGCTTGAGCTTCACGGTGAAACCGAGGTTGCGCAGGATCTGCTGGAACTGCTGCTGTTTGCTGTCGCCACGGTCGATGGCGTAAGCATAGGCTTCGACGATCTCGCCCTGTTTGCTGATGTCAGCCCACAGTGCGGCGTAGTTGAAGTGGCAACCATAGGCCTGACGCACGGTGTAGTAGAGGTTCTGGACATCGGCGAACACTGCGATTTTTTTCACCGGCTTTCCTCAAGGCTGAATCAGGCACCAGGCCCGAAAAGTCGCCCAGTATGCCAGCCCGAAGTATTGTTCCGCGAATAATCGGCTATGTGGCGAGGGAGCTCGCTCCCTCGCCACAGGTCAGACGAAGGAATCGTCGTCGCCGCCGAAGAACGATGAGCTGTCATCGCTGTAGTCGGCGTCGCTGAACCCGCCCTGATCGTTGCTCCAGGAATCGTTATCGGCCATCCGCTGGTCATCACCCCCGCCATTGTTGCCCTGGTCGTTGACCTGGGCCGGTTCTTCCTTGATGACTTCGACGACTTCCGGTTGCTGATTGTGATGGAACAGGCTGCTGATGCCTTGTGCCAGCATTACGCCACCCGCCACGCCGGCGGCGGTTTTCAGCGCACCACCGAGGAAACTGCTGCCGGCCGCTGCCGGAGCCTGTTGTTGCGGCGCATAGCCCTGCTGTGGATAGTTTTGCGGCGGGGCACCGAAGTTCTGCTGTGGCGGTTGCGAACCGAACGACGAGCGTCCCGGCTCACGCCAGCCACCGCTCGACGGCGGTGCGCTCTGGGTTGGCGCGGGTTGTGGCTCGCGAGAGCTGCCGCCAAAGATGCTCGACAAAAAGCCACCGCTACTCGGCGCAGGAGCCGGGGTTGACTGGGCCTTGGCCTGTTGCAGTTCGGCCTGCAACTGCTGGACTTGCCGGGTCAGTTGTTGGTTCTGCTCATCGAGGCTCTTGATCGCCGCCTCTTGCACCAGAATCGCCTGGGTCATGAAATAACCTGCCGCGGGCTGGCGAGTCAGGTGTTCCTTGATACGTGCCTCGGCCTGGGCGTCGCGCGGGGCTGAGTCCGTTTCGGCCTGTTGCAGCCGGGAAAACAGTCCATCGATCAGGGTTTGTTCTTCGCTGTTCATGGCGACCTCGTAGATTGCCGGGAAAATCGTTGCCTTTTTCCACTGAGGATAAGGTGCTCGACCTTAATGGAGGCTGAAACAAGATGTTTCAATGACATTTACCGAACGTTTACGTTTGCGTCCCCCGGCGCTTGATCGGTTAAAGTGAGCCACTGCTTCCAACCTGCGATACCAACTGATGAATCCGTTAGATGTGCTGCGTGACTCCCTGTATTTCTTCAGGCTCAATCTGGGCCAGATCGTGCAGCTGTGCCTGCCGCTGGTGATGCTTGAGGCACTGCTGCAACAAGTGGTCGACCACTCCACGGAGCCGGACAGTTTCCCCGGCATCAGCGTGATTGTCGGCCTGCTGGTGTACCCGCTGTACACCGCCGCGCTGATTCTGTTTCTCGACGCCCGCAGCCGCGGCGAATCGCCGAGCAACCGCGAGCTGCTGTCTAGATCCGCCTATCTGTGGCCGCGCTTCGCCCTGCTGACGGCGCTCAATACCGTGCTGATTCTGCTGGGCCTGTCGCTGTATTTCCTGCCGGGTATCTACCTGATGGTGACCCTGGCGTTTGGCGAATACCTGCTGGTGTTGCGCGGCCTGGCGCCGTTGGCGGCCATGAAGGAAAGCCTGCGCCTGACCAGCGGTCATTTCCTGCGCATCCTGCTGTGCATTCTGTGTGTGATGGGACCGTTGTGGCTGCTCAAGGGCGTGACACTTGCGGCGTACCCGGAACCTCAGAACCCGGTGATCTCACTATTGATCGACAGTGCCCACAGCTTCCTTCAGCTGTTTACCAGCGTGGTGCTGTTCCGGCTGTTCATGCTGATCAACCCGCTGCCTGAGAGAAATGACAACTCGCTCTGACCTTGGGCGCGACCATCGCTCTCGGTTATGCTCGGGAACAAACCTGTAACGCTAATAAGCCGAGCCATGACCCGTCTACTGCGCTACACCCTGCTGGGCCTGCTGATCGTGATCGGCCTGATCATCGTAATGATCTACAGCCTGACCTGGCGCCCCGATGCCAAGGAAGTGTTATCAGTCAGTTGCAATGCCCAGCCCCCCACCCTGGTCCCCGGTCAGGCGCTGAAGGTGATGACCTGGAACGTCCAGTACCTGGCCGGCAAGCGCTACGTATTCTGGAATGACCTGGCCGCCGGCACCGACGAACGCCCCACAGCGGAAGACATGGCCTTCAGCCTCGACGAAGTGGCGCGGGTGATTCGCGACGAACAACCGGACATCGTGCTGTTGCAGGAACTGGACGATGGTGCCAAGGCCAGCGATTACCAGCGCCAGTTCAAACTGCTGCAAGAACGGCTCGCCGACTTGTATCCGTGTGGCACCAGCGCATTCGACTGGAAGGCTGACTTCGTGCCGAACCCGCACATCTTCGGCAGTGTCGGCCGGCAACTGGCGACCCTCAGCCGTTTCCAGATCGAACATGCCGAACGCCTGCAACTGCCCATCGCCTCGGGCAATCCGCTCAGTCGCCAATTCAAACCCAAAGACGCCTTGCTGGTGAGCTACTTGCCGTTGAGTGATGGTGGGCAAATAGCGGTGCTCAATACCCATCTGGACCGCGCCAATCGAGCCGACGACACCTTGCAGAACCAGGTGAACGCCGTGGCCAGGGCCCTCGATAAACTCGAAAGCCGTGGCACGCCGTGGCTGATCGGTGGGGATTTCAACCTGTTGCCGCTAGGCCAGTATCGACGCCTGTCCGACGCACAACGAGCGCCCTACTCCGCCGACAGCCCGTTGCACATCCTGTGGGACAAGTACCCGATGATCCCGAGCAACAACGAAGCCAGTGGTATCGACCGCGAACGCTGGCTGACCCATTACCCGAACGATCCCGGGCTGAACGGCCCGGACCGGACCGTCGACTACCTGTTCTACAGCCCGCGGATCAAACGGGTCGAAGCGGTGGTGCGGCAAGATGATACGTTGCGCATCTCCGATCATCTGCCGGTGATTGCGCGGTTCCTGTTGCCCGCTGCGCCCTGACCCCGAATCAACACAAGACCTGTGGGAGCGAGCTTGCTCGCGATGGCGTCGTGTCAGTCGACATCATTGTTGAATGACAAATCGCTATCGCGAGCAAGCTCGCTCCCACAAGGATGGTGCATCGGCTCGAATCAGGTTTAATGCACCTCTTCCAGATCGTCATGCAGCAGCCCGAAGATCTCGCGCTTCATTTCGATGAACGAGCGCTCCATGACCATGTCCAGGTTGCGTGGACGTTCGATCGGTACATCGAGGATCTGCTTGATCCGTCCTGGCCTGGCGCCCATGACGTAGACCCGGTCGCCGAGCAGAATCGCCTCGTCGATGTCGTGGGTCACGAACAACACCGTCTTCTTGCTGTTGCCCCACACCCGCAGCAGCAACTGCTGCATTTGCAGGCGCGTCTGGCTGTCGAGGGCGCCGAAAGGCTCGTCCATCAGCAGGATCTGCGGATCATTGGCCAGCGCGCGGGCAATGGCGACGCGCTGCATCATGCCGCCGGACAACTGCTTGGCGTAGTTGTCGGCAAAGCCGCTCAGACCTACTTCGTTGACGTAGTAGTCGACGATGTCCTTGCGTTGCGCCGCCGGCATGCCGCGCCGCTTGAGGCCGAACTCGACGTTCTGCCGCACCGTCAGCCACGGGAACAGCGTGTAGCTCTGGAACACCATGCCGCGATCCGCACCGGGGCCCTCCACCTGTTGGCCGCCGACGTAGATCTCGCCTGATGTCGGTTCGGCCAGGCCGGCGGTGAGGTACAGCAGGCTCGACTTGCCGCAGCCCGACGGCCCGACGAGCACGGCGAATTGCTGGTCCGGCACCTCGAACGACACTTCCTCCAAGGCGGTAAATGTACCGCCATCGGGTTTCCTGTAACTCAGGCTGACCTTGTCCACCTTCAGTCGTGGCGCGTTCACCGGGGCAGCCTGAGGGGCGACAAAACGATGAGTGGCGGCGGTTACTGAGCCCATGCGGTGATCCTCAGACGTAGGAAACGGAACAGTTGATCGGTGACCAGGCCCAGCAGGCCGATGATCGCGATGGCGAGGAAAATCACATCCACCTGGAAGCCACGCATGGCCTTGAGGCTCAGGTAACCCAGGCCACTGGAAGCGGCGACCAGTTCAGCCACCACCAGGTAAGTCCAGGCCCAGCCCATGGTCACGCGCAGAGTGTCGAGTACGCCCGGCAGGGAAGCCGGAGCGATCACGTGCAGCACCGCATCACGACGGTTCGAACCGAGTGTGTAGGAAGCGTTGATCAGGTCCTTGGAGATGCCTTTGGACACGTCCGCGATCATCACCAGTTGCTGGAAGAACACGCCGAAAATGATCACTGATACCCGCTGCTCCAGACCGATGCCGATCCACAGGATGAACAGCGGCACGAACGAGGTCACCGGCAGGTAGCGAATGAAGTTCACCAGCGGCTCCAGGAACGCCTGGACGATGCGGAAGCTGCCCATCAACAGTCCCAGCGGCACCGCCACCAGGGACGACACGATGAATCCGACCATCACCACTTCGACGCTGGCCCACACATGCTGGCCGAGGGTGCCGTCGCGACCCAGGCGCACGGCGGCCTCGACCACCGCGCCCGGCGTCGGCAGGAACATGCCCGGCACCACGCCACCATAGGACAAACCGGCCCACAGGCCGACCAACAGCACCCAGGCCAGGCCGCTCGCGCTCCAGATCACCGAGACCGGCAAACCGGTCTTGGGCGTGATGCAGCGGCTCAGCCATGAATTGCGCTTGAACATGCAGCCTCCTAGAGCGGGGTGACGAAACGGTTGTCGATCAGGTCGTCATTACTGACGTTGTAGGGTTTGCCTTGCAGTTCGCTGGCGGTCTCGTTGGCCAGTTTGATCAGCGGTGCGCTGTCACCCGGCTTGCCCGGCGAGCCCAGCAGTTTTTCGCTCATGGCCTGATCGTAGAACCGCACGCCTTGGGCGGCCGCTTCGAGTTCCTTCGGATCGGCCAGGTAACCTCCAACACCCTTGGCCATGATTTTGTAGGCTTCCTGCGGATGATCCTTGGTGTACTGCACGGCTTTGTACAAACCGGCCACCAGTGCCTTGACGTCTTCCGGCTGTTTTTCGATGACGGTGCAGTTCAATGCCACCACGTCGACGATCACCCCCGGCGTGCTGCTGCTGTCGACCAGCACCTTGCCCTGTTTCTTGTCGCGCACCATCGACAGGTGCGGCTCCCAGGTCACGGCGGCGGGTACACGACCGGCGATGAACGCGGTGGCGGCGTCATCGGCCGTCATGTTCTGCACGGTGATGTCGCTCATTTTCATGCCGTTCTTTTTCAGCAGATACGACAACCAGAACTGCGAGGTCGACCCTTCGTTCACCGCCACGGCCTGGCCCTTGAGCTCTTGCAGACTCTTGACGTCCTTGCCCACCAGCACGCCGTCGCCACCATGGCTGTCGTCCAGCGCGGCCACGGCCTTGAAGCAGAATTGCGGACGGTACTTGAGGACCTCGTCGATGGTCGACGCCGAGCCGGACAACTCGCCGGAAGCTTGTGCGGCCATGTACATCGCCGCTTCTTCGACCACTGGCAACTCGACGGTCAAACCGTTTTCCTTGAAGTAGCCAAGGTCCTGGGCCAGGTACAGGGTGCCGTAGCCGACCCAGGTGGTATGACCGATGGACAGGGTGCCGGCCTGGGCGCTGGTGGCGACCGTCGCGGCGATGGCGGTGATCGCCAGTGGATGGGCAACGCGCGTAAGCAAGGACTTGATCATGGAGCACTCCCAAAGCTGTTGATTTAGTTTTGTCATGGGCAGTACGGCGAGCCCTGAATCGGCTGCTTCCTGTGGTCTCTGAGGGACCCTTCGGCGGGCAGCATTCGGCGGGCTGGCGAGATCGATGTTGGCCCAAGGGCGGGATTAGGAAAATGAGGAAATATGTGGATGCGAGTGATGAAAAAACTGGTTAGCGCGCACTGCTAAAAAGCGGCAATGGCAAGGATGCACAAGCTCAGTGCAAGACATGAAAAATGTGTTGAATCGGCCATAGCATTCGCGGGCAAGCCCGCTCCCACAGGTTATGTGTCGTGCCCAAAACGTGCGGCCGACACAAATCCTGTGGGAGCGGGCTTGCCCGCGAAGAGGCCCGCTAGAGCACTACAAAGTCAGAGCCGGCCGTATTCCTGCGCCGTGCGATCCACCGCTTTCAAGGCCTTGGCGATCAGCTCATCAATCTCTTCACGGCTGGCAATCAACGCCGGCGCCATGATCATCCGCCCCAGTGTGGAGCGAATGATCACCCCCTCTTCAAAACCAATCGTACGGCAGCGCCACGCAATGTCGTTCTCGTTGGCAAAACGCTTGCGGCTGTTTTTGTCTTCGGCCAGTTGCAGCGCCGCGACCATGCCGGTGCCCTGGATATCACCCACCAGCGGATGCTTGCCGAACACTTCCCGCAGGCACTGTTGCAGGTACGGGCCAATGTCGTCCTTGACCCGCGTCACCACGCCCTCGTCACGCAGGGCCTTGAGGTTGGCAATCGCCACCGCCGCCGCCACCGGGTGCCCGGAATAGGTCAGGCCGTGGGCGAACACACCGCCCTGCTCCACCAGCACCGAGGCCATTTTCTTCGACAGGATCAAGCCGCCCATGGGGATGTAGCCCGAGGTCAGGCCCTTGGCGATGGACAGGGTGTCCGGCTCGAAACCGAAGTACTCGTGGGCGAACCATTCGCCGGTGCGACCGAAGCCGCCGATCACTTCATCGGCGCACAGCAGCACATCGTACTTGCGACAGATGCGCTGGATTTCCGGCCAGTAGCTTTCCGGCGGGAAGATCATGCCGCCGGCACCCTGGAAGGGCTCGGCGATGAAGCCCGCGACCTTGTCCGCACCCAGCTCGAGAATCTTCGCTTCCAGTTGCCGGGCCGCACGCAGACCGAATTCGGCCGGGGTCAGGTTGCCCTCGTGAGCGAAGAAGTACGGCTCGTCGATGTGCTCGATGTCCGGAATCATGCCGCCCATTTCGTGCATGAATTTCATGCCGCCGAGCGCCGTCGCGGCCAGGGTCGAACCGTGGTAACCGTTCCAGCGACCGATCATGATTTTCTTCTCGGGCTTGCCGAGCACCTGCCAGTAACGACGCACCGTGCGGATCAACACCTCGTTGGCTTCGGAGCCTGAGTTGGTGTAGATCGCGTGGCTGTAGTGACCCGGTAGCAGGCTGAACAGCAACTCGGACAGCTCGATCACCTGCGGGTGGGTGGTGTGGAAAAACATGTTGTAGTACGGCAGCTGTTCCAGTTGCTGGCTCGCAGCAAAGGCCAGGTCCTTGCGCCCGTAACCGAGGTTGGTGCACCACAACCCGGACATGCCGTCGAGGTAACGCCGGCCGTCGTTGTCCCACAGGTGCAGGCGTTCGCCACGGACCATCACCCGTGGCCCTTCGTCGTTGAGGGCTTTCTGATCGACGAACGCATGGATGTGGTGCGCAGCGTCGGCGGCCTGGTAGTCGCGGGTATCACGTGGTGTGGTCATCGCCAGTTCTCCGTTTTGTTATCAGCGCAATTGAAACCAGGTGGTCTTCAACTGGGTGTATTTATCGAATGAGTGCAGGGACAAGTCGCGGCCGAAACCCGACTGCTTGCCGCCGCCGAAAGGCACGGTCACGTCCAGCGCATCGACGCTGTTGACCGACACCGTACCGGCCCGCAATTGTCGCGCCACGCGGTGGGCGCGGTTGAGGTCGTCGGTCCAAAGCGAGGCCGCCAGACCGTAGACGCTGTCGTTGGCCAACTGCAAGGCGTGGGCCTCGTCGTCGAATGGCGTGATCGCTAGCACCGGGCCGAACACTTCATCGCGAAACAGCGGCATGTCCGGGGTTACGCCGGTGAAAATCGTCGGCTGGATGAAGTTGTCCGAGCCATTGAAGATCGACTGTCGACCGCCACAAACCTTGGTCGCGCCTTGCTGCTCGGCCTGCTGGATGAACTTCATGATGCGTGAGGTCTGACGGCTGTCGACGATGGCTCCGGCGGCGCTCGACGGGTCCAGCGGATCGCCCGGCAACCAGCGTTCGGCCTGAGCCTTGAGACGTTCGACGAACTCGTCATGAATCGAGCGCTGCACCAGCAACCGCGAGTTGGCCGAGCAGACTTCGCCCTGATTGAAGAAGATGCCGAACGCGGCTTTTTCCGCTGCCAGATCCAGGTCCTGGCAATCGGCGAACACCAGGTTGGCGCTCTTGCCGCCGCACTCCAGCCATACCTGCTTGAGGTTCGATTGCGCCGAGTACTGCATGAAATATTTGCCGACTTCGGTGGAGCCGGTGAACACCAGGCAATCGACGTCCGGGTGCAGGCCGAGGGCCTTGCCCGTCTGCTCGCCGAGGCCCGGCAGCACATTCAACACACCCGCAGGCACACCGGCTTCAAGCGCCAACTCAGCCAGTCGCAAAGCGGAAAACGGCGACTGCTCGGCCGGTTTGAGGATCACCGAATTACCGGCGGCCAGGGCCGGGGCGAGTTTCCACGCGGCCATGTCCAGGGGGAAATTCCACGGCACCACGGCAGCCACCACGCCGAGGGCTTCGCGGGTGATGGTCGCCAGTACGTTCTGCGAACTCGGCGCGATCTGGTCGTAGAGTTTGTCGAGGCTCTCGGCGTACCAGCGGAACACACCGGCGGCACCCGGCACGTCGATGTTGTAGGCGTCCACGACGGGCTTGCCCATGTTCAGCGAGTCGAGCAGCGCCAGTTCCTCACGGTTTTCAAGAATCAAGTCGGCCAGGCGCAACAGCACTTGTTTACGCTCGGTCGGCGAACGTGCCGACCAGGTGCCGGCTTCAAACACTTGCCGCGCATTGCGCACCGCCGCGTTCACGTCTTCTTCGCCGCAGGCGGCAACGTTGGCCAGGCATTGCCCGGTGGCAGGGTTGATCGCGGCGTAAGTCTGCCCCGACTGCGCCGCACGGCGCTGGCCGTCGATTACGGCCTGGTCGGGAAACCGCAGGGAAGCGGCCTTGCGTTGCCAATACTCAAGCTCGAACACGTTCAGATGCTCCAGAGGACATTCTTGTGTATTGGATAGTCGCTCAGGCCCGAGCGGTGGAAAACCAGTAAAAATGTGTTCGCAGGCCAAGAAAAAACTACGTAGCCAATCTCCCTTCTGGCGCAGCATGTGGTTATTGTTCAACCACAACAAATCGCTACCCGAGCGGATAGGGGTGGCGCGCAAATTGCCAGGATGCCTGATCCGTTCTCCCTCGAGGTTTGCTGTGGCTGCCTACAATCTGCGTCAACTGAAATACTTCATCACCACCGTCGAGTGCGGCAGCGTCGCCGAGGCCTCGCGCAAGCTGTACATCGCCCAGCCTTCGATCTCCACGGCCATCAAAGGGCTGGAAGACAGCTTCGGCGTGCAACTGCTGATTCGTCACCATGCACAGGGCGTGTCGTTGACCCCCAGTGGTGCACGCTTCTACCGCAAGGCCCAGGAACTGCTGCGCATGGCCAAGGAGTTCGAACAGAACGCCCTGGCCGACAACGACGTGGTGTCCGGTCAGATCGATATCGGCTGTTTCGAAACCGTCGCGCCGCTGTACCTGCCGCAATTGATCGCCGGGTTTTCGGCGTTGTACCCGGGGGTGGAAATCCGCATCCGCGACGGCGAGCAACAAGAGTTGGTGCAAGGCCTGACCTCCGGTGCGTTCGACCTGGCGATCCTCTATGAACATGACCTCGACGGCACCATCGCAACCGAACCGCTGATGCCGGCGCAACGACCTTACGCGCTGTTGCCGGCCGATCACCGCTTCGCCCAGCAGGCGCAGGTGTCGCTGCGGGACCTGTGCCTGGAGCCGATGATTCTTCTGGACGTGCAGCCGAGCCGGACCTATTTCGTCAGCCTGTTCGATGAGCTGGGCCTGACCCCACGCATAGCCTTCAGCTCGCCATCGATCGAGATGGTGCGGGGCATGGTTGGCCAGGGCTTCGGCTTCTCGATCCTGGTGACCAAGCCGCATTCGGAGTGCACCTACGACGGGCAGAAAGTGGTGTGCGTGGACATCGCCGAAGACGTCACCGGCTCCGGGCTGGTGGCGGCCTGGCTCAAGCGCGGGCAACTGACCAAGCCGGCGCAGTTGTTTGCGGACTATTGCCGCGAACAACTCACGGCGAAATCCGAAAGATCACACCACCCTCTGTAGGAGCTGCCGCAGGCTGCGATCTTTTGATTTTGATTTTTTCAAGATCAAAAGATCGCAGCCTGCGGCAGCTCCTACGTAATCGCGATGCGATTACTTGCGCGGTTTGATCCGCGCAGTCGCCTCGGCCACCAGCGGATCATCCGGCCAGTAATGTTTCGGATACCTTCCCTTCAAATCCTTCTTCACCTCGGCGTAGGTGCTGCGCCAGAAGTTGGCCAGGTCCTGCGTCACCTGCACCGGCCGGCGCGCCGGAGACAACAGATGCAGCTTGACCACCTGCCGGCCTCCGGCGATGCGCGGGGTTTCGGCCAGGCCGAACAACTCCTGTAGACGCACCGCCAGAATCGGCGGCTGTTCGCTGTAGTCCAGGCGAATCGAGGAGCCCGACGGCACGCTCAAATGATGGGGCGCCAGTTCGTCCAGCCGTTGCGGTAACGGCCACGGCAGCAGGTTGTGGACGATGCTCGACAGGTCCAGATTGGCGAAGTGACTGAGCCGCGAAACCTTGCCCAGATACGGCATCAGCCAGTGCTCCAGACTCTTGAGCAACGCCGTGTCGCTGACATCCGGCCACTCGCTCTCGCCCTTGCCAGCGAGGTCCAGTTGCCGCAATAAGGCGACCCGCGCCTGCCACTGACGCAGCTCCGGCGTCCATGGCAACAGCTCCAAGCCTTTGCGCCGCACCAGATTCACCAGCGCCTGGCTGCGGGCGCTTTCGTCGAGGCCGGTGAGCGGTTCACGGCTGAGGATCAGTTCGCCAACCTTGCGCTGACGCTCGGCCCGCAGCACGCCTTCACGTTCATCCCAATCCAGTTGATCGACACAGCGAACTTGCTCGGCCAGCACGGAATCGAAGAGCGCCGGGTCGAAGTCCGTCGCCAGATAAATCCGCTCCTCACGCTGGCCCTGGCGACTGCCCAGATCGGCGATCACCAGCCACGGTTGCTTCATCAGGCTATCGGCCTCGGCGAACAGTGCGGCACGTCCGTTGGCCAAGCGATACTCCGCGCCACCGGCGCGCCGTTGCTGGGCGACCCGGTCGGGATAGGCCAAAGCCAGCAACGCACCGAGCCAGCGCGGGTGATCCGGATCGCTGACCGGCTCCGTCGCTTTGCCGCGCAAGTAACCACGGTATTGCCGCGCCAGTTGCCGTGCGCGTTGCACGCCACCTTGCGCGCCACGTGCGGCGCGCTCTTCGCCAGACAGCAATACCAGTCGGCTGTGCAAGTCCGCCCCGGCACCGCGCAAGATATCTCGCTCGCCGAGCAGCGCCGCGACATCGCAAGCCATGTCTGCCAATCCCAGCGCCTGGCCACGCAAAAGCAAATGGGCGATACGCGGATGCGCCGGCAGTTCGGCCATGGCCTGACCGTGACGGGTCAGCGCTTCACCATCGAGTGCGCCCAAGCGTTCGAGCAAGTCCTGGGCCTGCGCATACGCGGCGGCGGGCGGCACGTCGAGCCACACCAGCTGCCCCGGCGTCACACCCCAGCGCCCCAGCTGCAAGGCCAGCCCGGCGAGGTCCGCCGAAAGGATTTCCGCACTGCCATAGGCCGCCAGTTGCTCGTGCTGATCCTGTGACCACAAGCGATAACACACGCCCGGTTCCAGGCGCCCGGCCCGACCCGCACGCTGGGTAGCGCTGGCCTTGGAAATGCGCTGGGTGTCGAGGCGGGTCATGCCGCTGCCGGGATCGAATCGCGGCACCCGCGCCAACCCGGCATCGATCACCACGCGCACGCCATTGATGGTCAAACTGGTTTCGGCAATGTTGGTGGCCAGCACCACTTTGCGTTTGCCTGCCGGTGCCGGATCGATCGCCGCCCGTTGCGCGGCGAGGTCCAGTTCACCGTGCAACGGACACAGCAGGACCTGAGTGCTTTCGCCCAAGGCATCGGCCAGTTGCTGATGCACGCGACGGATTTCAGCCTGCCCCGGCAGGAACACCAGCACACTGCCGGTCTCGTCGTTCAAGGCGTCGAGGATGGTCTGCACCAGACGCGGCTCGATGAATTCACCGGCCTGAAACGGTCGGCCCCAGCGCATCGCCACCGGGTACATGCGCCCTTCGCTGCGCAGGATCGGCGCGTCGTCGAGCAACCCGGCCAAGCGTTCGCCTTCGAGCGTGGCGGACATCAAGAGGATTTTCAGCGGCTGATCGTCACGGAACAGTTCGCGGCCATTGAGGCTCAGGGCCAGCGCCAGATCAGCGTCGAGGCTGCGTTCGTGAAATTCGTCGAAGATCAGCAGGCCCACACCCTCGAGCGCCGGGTCATCCTGCAGGCGCCGGGTAAGGATGCCTTCGGTGACCACTTCGATGCGGGTATTGGGGCCGACCTTGCTGTCGAGGCGAATGCGATAGCCCACGGTTTCGCCGACCTTTTCCCCCAGCTCACTGGCCAGCCGTTCCGCCGCTGCGCGTGCGGCCAACCGGCGGGGTTCGAGCATCAGGATGGTCTGCCCGGCCAGCCACGGCTCGTTGAGCAAGGCCAAAGGCACGCGGGTGGTTTTACCGGCGCCGGGTGGTGCTTCGAGCACGGCTTCGTGGCGTGTAGCGAGGGCTTCACGCAGGGCGGGTAAAACTTCATCGATCGGCAAAGAAATCATGCTGGCTCCCAAACAGAGGGCCGAGTATAACGGCGAACTGCAAGGCGTTCGTCAGGGTCTTAATTCATACCGACGACGTTTCGTTTCGAGATTACTCAGGAGATTTCATATGCGTGCTCCCTTTCGCCTGATTGGCGGTGTTCTGGTCGCAACCTTGCTGACTCAAGTGACCGCCTGCGGGTCGATCTTCTACCCCGATCGCCGTGGCCAGATCGAAGGCAAGATCGACCCGGCCATCGCCGCGCTCGATGCCGTGGGCCTGCTGTTCTACATCATCCCCGGCCTGATCGCTTTTGCCGTGGACTTCGCCACCGGCGCGATTTACTTCGAGCCGGGTAAAACCGCCCAGGTCGACCCGCAAAAACTCAAGGACGCCATCGGACCCGACGGCAAAGTCGATAACCGCAAGTTGCAGACTATTCTGGAAAGCGAACTGGGCCGCAGCTTCCCGCTGGACGATCCACGCCTGATCCAGAGCAAAGGCAGCGCCCAACAACTGGCGATGTTCGGCCTGCAACCGGCCGCGTAATCCCTCCACGCGAAAGGACTCTTCAAGGAACGATGACCCCTATGACCTCCAGCTCCGAACACGCCCGCCTGCTGCGGCTGGCGACCCGTGCCTCGGTGGCGGTGGCGTGCATCCTGATCGTCGCCAAAGCCATCGCCTGGTGGCTGAGCGGCTCGGTGAGCATGCTCGCCGGGCTCACCGACTCGACACTCGACGGCGTCACGTCATTGCTCAACCTGCTGGCGGTGCATTACGCCCTGCGCCCCGCCGACAATGATCACCGCTACGGGCACGGCAAGGCCGAGTCGTTGGCGGGCATGGCCCAGGCATTGTTCATTGGCGGCAGTGCGGTGCTGATTGCATTGCAGGCCTATGATCGGCTCAAACATCCCGAACCGGTCGGCGCACCGTGGATCAGTATCGGCGTGATTGTGTTCTCCCTCGTGCTGACCCTGGCGTTGTTGATGTTTCAACATCGGGTGGTCAAGGCCACCGGTTCCAACGCGGTGCGCGCCGACTCCCTGCACTACCGCTCGGACATGCTGCTCAACGGCAGTATTCTGATCGCGCTGGTGTTGGCCGGGTTTGGCCTGCATCAGGTCGACCCCTGGTTCGGCCTGGGGATCGCTGCCTACATTCTATGGAGCGCGGTGCAGATCGCTCGGGAGAGCTTTGCGGTGTTGATGGATGAAGAACTGCCGCCGGAGGTCAGCCAGCACATGCTGGAGTTGGCGTGCAGCGTGCCCGGTGTGCTGGGTGCCCATGACCTGCGCACGCGGATCTCCGGCAATCAATGGTTTGTGCAGTTGCATCTGGAGTTACCGGGGGAGCTGACGTTATCCGTTGCCCACGGCATCAGCGATCAGGCTGCCGCGGCGATTCACAGCGCCTACCCGCGGGCCGAAGTGCTGGTGCACGCCGACCCGCAGGAAGTGGTCAAAGCCGCCCGGGATCAGTAAGTCACCTGATAACCGCGACTGCTCAGGCAGTTGCCCTGGGCCTGTCGGTAGGCTTGCACCACCGACGGATCTGGCTGGTAGGTGGCGGTTCGTGGATCGAAACCACTCTGCTGCACCGCGTATTGATAACACTCGTAGCCATCCCGACTGACCTGCTCCGGCGACTGACCGTTGGCTGGATACGCCTCCACGTCATAACCACTGTTGCCGGCTGGCGGTTGCGACTGCGGTTGGCCAACCGGCGGCTCGACCACAACGTAGTCCTGAGTGCTTTGCTGATAGGCGTAATACGAACCGGCCGCCACGAATAACAGCACCCCGCCTATCCACACTTGCTGGGCGTAATCGGGCAGGTATCTGACGCGAATCCCGCGCGGCGGCTCTATCACCTCATAACGGGGGCCCAGCGGGCGATACCAGTAGCCACCGGAATAGTAGTAGTCCATGCCACGGTAAGGCACGCGGTAGTTGCGCTCGGGGAAGCGGTCGATCACCTGGCCGGGGCGATACCTGGGGCCTGGTCCCCAGCCGTAACCATGGCCACTCGGGCGCCCCTGCAAGTGATTGTCATAGGACGGTGCGACTGTGTAGCCATTCCAGCGCTGGTTGTAATCGTTGCGACGTGGCTGGTCCTGGTAGTAACCGCGCTGCGGCTGCTGGGTCTGGTGCACGGTGTCGGGCCGGGGCTGGATTGGCATGTCAGTGGCCGGCATCTGCGGCATAGGTAGCGGCGAGCGCACCTGGCTGTTGAAATCCGGCGCTGGACGGTTCTGCCTCTGGTCATTGTTTTGACGTTGATTCTGGCTGTTGTGATCGTACTGGCGGTTGTCGTTTTTCTGCGCACGGGGCTGGTTCTGCGGCTGGCCGTTTTGCGGATGCGGCTGGTTGCTGCCACCATGGCCCTGGCTATCGCCCTGATGCCCACCCTGGCCGTGTTGCCCGCCATCATGGCCACGGTTTTGCGGCTCATCGGCCATCGTTTGCACGGAGACACTGACACACAGCAAACCAACACCGGCCAAACGCCAGATGCGCGATTTCATGCTTTACCTCATTGCGGGTAAGGGCCTGTACGTAAGACTGGGAAAGCGCTGGCCGGTTCTGCGACAGATTATCTGTCACGCAACTTATTTACTGAGGCCAGCGGGTCAAATTCCACATGCAAGAAAAAGGGGAGACCCGTCGGCCTCCCCTTAGAGAACTTCGTCCTGGCTCGACACTTGTGGCGTCGGCTCACCTCACGCCGTCTTCTGGACAGTGTGCAGCTCGGGGGCCGGCACATCCCCGGTGGGGGTGGCGACCGCGGCGGGCCTGATTCGGCGAGCCGCACTGGACTGTTTGTCCGAGCAGTGATTCTGGTGATAAGAATAGGCCGAGAGCGTCGGCAGAGGATTGCGAAGATTGCTGAATTAAACATCACTTGCGCAATTTTTAACCTCGGATACATAATCCTCCGCAATAGTTACGACAAAGGACCGTTTGATGAGCAAGCTCGACCGTTACGACCTGAGTATTCTGGCGGAATTGCAGCGCGACGCACGCATCTCCAACCAGGAGCTGGCCGAGCGCATCGGCCTTTCGCCTTCGCCGTGTTCGCGGCGGGTCAAGCAACTGGAAGACGACGGCTACATTTCCCGCCAGGTCGCCCTGCTCGACCGCAAGATGCTGGGCCTGAGCCTGACCGCTTACGTGCTGATCGGCATGGACCGTCACACGCCGGAGCGTTTCGAGAATTTCGAAGCGGCCATCCGCACCCTGCCCCAGGTACTCGAATGCAGCCTGGTGACCGGGATGGATGCCGACTATCAACTCAAGGTCGTGGTGCCGGACATGGACCACTACCAGAAACTGCTGCTGGGGCATCTGACGCGGATTGAAGGCGTGACCAGCGTACGTTCGAGTTTTGTGTTGAATCAGGTGTTGAACAGCACCGAACTGCCTTTGACTCATCTGCGTAGCTGAAGACGCCATCGTCGGAACGCCGCCCGGAGCAAGCCCGCTCCCACAGTTAATCTCTATCGGTCAGAAGATCCAATGTGGGAGCGGGCTTGCTCGCGAAGAGGCCGGCACAGGCGACGAATAGCTGCGACACACCGCCGCAGGTCAATACAGCGCGAACCCGCGCAGGCGTATACTCCCCGCGCCCTTTTAGCCACGCCCGCGCTGGAGATGTTCGATGGATCCTGCCGTTTTCGAAGAGTGGATGATGACCGGACTGGTCAGCATCCTGATCATTTTCATGGGTTTCATCGTCTGGGATCTGGCGAAGAAGTCCAAGGCCGGGCGCTTTGGCTCGTTCATCCTGTTCTTCGTGCTGGGCCTGGGCGTGGCGGCGTTCGTGATCAAGAGCGTGGTGATCGGCCTGATCGAGTCCGGAACGTTATAAGCGCGCCGGCACTTCCTTCCACTGGCCCTGATCGAGCCCCTCGATCGTCCAGTCACCGATCCTGACCCGCACCAGACGCAAGGTCGGCAACCCGACCGCCGCCGTCATGCGCCGCACCTGTCGGTTGCGCCCTTCGCGAATCACCAACTCCAGCCAACTGGTCGGCACGCTTTTGCGAAAGCGCACCGGCGGATTGCGCGGCCACAGTTCGGGTTCGTCCAGTTGCCGCGCCTCGGCGGGCAAGGTCATGCCGTCATTCAATTCGACGCCGTCACGCAAGCGCTGCAATTGCTCGGCGCTCGGCTCGCCCTCGACCTGCACCCAATAGGTCTTGGCAAGCTTGTGTTTCGGGTCGGCGATCCGCGCCTGAAGCTGGCCGTCGTTGGTCAGCAGCAGCAAGCCTTCGCTGTCGCGGTCCAGCCTTCCGGCCGGATAGATTCCCGGTACATCGATGTAATCCTTGAGGGTCGCGCGCCCTTCGCCGTCACTGAATTGCGTCAGCACATCGAAAGGTTTGTTGAACAGGATCAGCTTCGGCTCGGCCGGTGGTGCCTTGGCGACACGGCGCGGGGCTGAAGGAGAGGGTTTCGCGCCAGGGCGGCGGGAAACGGGACGTTGAGGAGGACGAGACATGAGAAAGGAAACATCTAACGGTCAGGGCTGCTAATGCTAGTGCCCCAACCGTCAAATGACCATGACAACCGTTAGCGGAACGGTGGCTCGTCGAAGCTGCGCAGTTTGCGCGAGTGCAGTGAGTTGAGTTCGGTGCGCAACAGATCGACCGCCTCGATACCGATCTTCAAGTGCTGGCTGACCGCGCGTTCATAGAAGGCATTGGCCGAGCCCGGCAGCTTGATTTCGCTGTGCAGTGGTTTGTCCGAGACGCACAGCAACGTGCCGTACGGCACCCGCAAACGATAACCTTGCGCTGCGATGGTGCCGCTTTCCATGTCCACCGCCACGGCGCGGGACAGGTTGATCAGCGGCCGCTCCTGCGCCCAGCGCAGCTCCCAGTTACGGTCGTCGTAGGTCAGCACGGTGCCGGTACGCAGGCGTTTTTTCAGTTCGTCGCCCTTCTCGCCGGTGATGTTGGCCGCCGCCTGCTGAAGCGCGAGTTGCACTTCGGCCAGGGCCGGAATCGGAATGTTCGGCGGCACCACCCGGTCGAGAATGCCGTCGCGACGCATGTAGGCGTGGGCCAGCACGTAGTCGCCAATCGTCTGCGACTGACGCAGGCCGCCACAGTGGCCGATCATCAGCCAGCAATGCGGGCGCAAAACGGCCAGATGGTCGGTGATGTTTTTGGCGTTGGAGGGGCCGACGCCGATGTTGACCAGGGTCACGCCGTGGCCATCGCTGGCGATCAGGTGATAGGCCGGCATCTGGTAGCGGTGCCAGACCACCCCGGCAGCAATCGCCGAGGCTTCGCCGTGGTCCATGCTCTTGTCGATGATCACGTTGCCCGGCAGCACCATGCGCACGAAACGCGGGTCAGTGCGCAGCTGCTCCAGGCCATGGACGATGAACTGGTCGACGTAGCGGTGATAGTTGGTCAGCAGAATCCACGGCTGCACATGCCGCCAGTCGCTGCCGGTGTAATGCACCAGTCGGCGCAGGGAGAAATCCACCCGTGCGGCATCGAACAGCGCCAGGGGCAGCGGATCGGTGTTTTCCCAGTCGTACAAACCGTCGGCAATGCCGTCGGTCGCGGCCGACAGGTCGGTACTCGGGAACACCCGCGCCAGCACGGCGGCGGTGACGCCAGAACCTCCCAGTTCATCGCCCTGCTCGACCACATACGGATACGGGATGTTCTGCTGGCTGACACCGACTTCCACCGTCACGGTGAAGTCGTGCATCAACGGAACGAGCTGTTCCAGCAGGTATTTACGAAAAGCCGACGGATGGGTGACGGTGACGCTGTAGGTGCCCGGCAGTTGGACCTTGGCATAGGCACGGGTGGTCTGCGGGACTTCGCCCTGGCAGTGGTAGGTCAGGCGCAATTCGGGATAGCGGAACATCGAGCGCTGTTCGGCATCGGGCTCGACGCGATCCTTGAGGTAGCGCTTGAGCGCCTGGCTCAGCGCGGTGGTTGCACGATTGTGCAAGTGTGCAAGCCGGTCCACGGCTTGCTCGGCGGTTTGAACGACAATAAAAGCTTCGGTCACGATCAGCATCCTGTGTTCTGACTTGCAGACCTTCATCTTGCCTGCATCGTCGCTTCACGGGAACAGTGGCGTTGACTGTGTACAGAGAACAACTGTGGGAGCGAGCTTGGTCCGGGCGGCGTTCCGACGATAGCGGCGTATCAGTCAACATCATTGTTGAATGTAAATCCGTCATCGTCGGAACGCCGCCCGGACCAAGCTCGCTCCCACAGGGGTTTGCGGTGCTGAGTTAATCGCGGTCAGAAACCCTGCGGAGTCGAGCGGGCGACAATCGCTTCCACATCCAGCCCGCGCGGCAGGGTGCCATACACCCGGCCGCCGCCATTCAGACGACTGGCGATAAACGCATCACTGACAACGGAGTTACCCGCCTCCAGCAACAACCTGGCCTGCAGTCCCAACGCGATGTCCTCGGTCAACTGCCGGGCGCGGTACTGAATGTCGCTGGTGTCCTTGAAGGCCGCCTGCAATTGATTGATGTGCGCAGCCAGGCGCTTGTCGCCATGACCATCGCCCAACTCGCTGAACAGCACATCGAGCACGCCCGGCTCTTTCGACAAGGCACGCAGCACGTCGAGGCATTGCACGTTGCCGGAACCTTCCCAGGTCGAATTCACCGGCGCCTCGCGGTAAAGCCGCGGCAGGATGCTTTCTTCGACATAACCCGCGCCGCCCATGCATTCGGCGGCTTCGTTGATCATCGCCGGCGCCCGCTTGCAGATCCAGTACTTGCCCACCGCCGTCACCAGCCGGGCGAATTTGGCTTCCTGCGAATCATCCAGATGATCCAGCGCCCGGCCCATGCGCAGGCTCAAGGCCAGGGCGGCTTCGCTTTCCAGTGCCAGATCCGCCAACACGTTTTGCATCAAGGGCTGTTCGCTGAGCAGCTTGCCGCCGACCGAACGGTGGGCACAGTGATGGCTGGCCTGGGTCAATGCCTGACGCATCAGCGCACTGGAACCGACCATGCAATCGAAGCGGGTCATGGCGACCATCTCGATGATCGTCGGAACGCCCCGGCCCTCTTCACCGATCATCCACGCCAGTGCGCCACGAAACTCCACTTCGCTGGAGGCGTTGGAGCAATTGCCGAGCTTGTTCTTGAGGCGCTGGATGTAGAACTGATTGCGCGTGTCGTCCGGACGATGGCGCGGCAGCAGGAAACAGGTCAGGCCCTTGTCGGTCTGCGCCAGGGTCAGGAAAGCGTCGCACATCGGCGCCGAACAGAACCATTTGTGGCCCACCAGCTCATAGGCCTGACCGGGGCCACTGGCGCCGACCGGATACGCTTTGGTGGTGTTGGCCCGGACATCGGTACCGCCCTGCTTCTCGGTCATGGCCATGCCAATGGTGACCCCGGCCTTGTGGGCCATGCCGACGTTGCGCGGGTCGTATTCGGTGGCGAGGATTTTCGGCAGCCACTTTTCGGCCAGGTCCGGTTGCAGACGCATGGCCGGGACACTGGCAAAGGTCATCGTCAACGGGCAGCCACTGCCGGCTTCGGCCTGGCTGTGCAGATACGACATGCAAGCGCGGGCGACATGGGCGCCGTCCTGCGGGTGCGCCCAGGGCAGCGAGGTCAAGCCGTGCTCGACCGCCGTGCGCATCAATTGGTGATAAGCCGGATGAAATTCCACCAGATCGATGCGATGACCAAACCGGTCGTGGCTGTTGAACACCGGCTTGTTCTGATTGGCCAGAAACCCGGCCTCCATCAACCGGCCACCGGCCAGTGCGCCGTAGGCGTCGATCCGCGATTCGGCCCAACCGGCCCCGAACCGCCGCGACCACTCCTGCAACGGCAAGTCGATGCGGTACAGGTTGGCGCCGTCCAGTGACGGTGGCTGGTTGGTGACTTCGTGGGTTTCGGCGAACTGATGCAGGTTCATGACAGGGCTCCTTTGGTCGGCCAAGGGACTTCAGTTAAGCACCGCCCCACGGCCGAACAAAGTGTCATACACGCCTAATTATCGGCGCTTTCGCCCTGTTGCGAACAGAGCACACGGCGGTATAGGGCGGCCTGCAAGTCTTCGAATTTCACCGGTTTGCTCAAGTAATCAATCAACGCACCGGTCGGGCAGCGCTCACGGTCACCGCCCAGGGCGATCATGAACAGTGGCAGCTCGGCATAACCGGGTAACGCGCGGATCCGGCAGCACACCGACACATCGTCCTGAAGCGGCAACTGACAATCGACCAGCACCGCGTCAAACCCTTCGCGCTGCAAGAGATCGAGCGCGACATCGGCGCTGTCGGCGGTGCGTACGCGAAAACCCAGCTTGAGCAACATGCCACGCATCACCAACTGGCTGATGCCGTTGTCATCCACCAACAGCACGGCACAATCCTGAGGCAAGCGCAGGCGCGGAAAATCCCGAGTCATCAACGGCGTCACCGGACGTTCGGCCACCGGCAGCCCGACTTCCACATCCAGCTGAAACCGGCTGCCGCGTCCTGGCTCGGTGCGATGCGTCAGGCGTCCACCGAGCAATTCGACCAACTGTCGGCAAATCGCCAGGCCAACCCCCAGGCCACCGTATTCACGGGTCATCGAGCCATCGAGCTGGAAGAACCTCTGATACATCGTGGCCTCCCCCAAATCAGTGAAGCCAATGCCCGTGTCGATCACCGCAAAGGTCAAGGCCAACCGATCGGGTTCGATGGCCTTTGCAGACACCCGCAGGGCCAGGCCGCCGACCTTGGTGAACTTGATGGCGTTATCCAGCAGGCATTCCAGGCACTGCGCGATCTTGACGTTGTCGCCATGCAAGCGATCCGGCACACCTGGCGCGACATCGACCTTGAAGTCCAGCGACTTGCTCGACGCGTTGCCCTCGAACTGCATGCGCAGTGCTTCGACCACGCCACGCAAGCTGAAGGTATCGGCCGAGGCCTTGAGTTTGCCGGCCTGCAATTCGGTGAGGGTGAGGATGCCGTTGACCATGCGCATCATGTCCCGGGCCGATCCAGACGCCGTCTGCTGATACTGTTCGAGCTCCGGGTCCATCTCGACCGTCTGCATCAGCTCCAGCGAACCGATCACACCGTTCATGGGCGTGCGCAGTTCGTGGGTCAGCGTGGCAAGGAACTCGTCCTTGAGCTTGTTACTGCGGGCCAGTTGCTGGTTGAGGACTTCAAGCTTCTGGCTGGCGTCGAACAGGGTTTGTGCCTGCTGCTCGCGCATGTCGTTGATGCGGTCGGCCAGCGCCAGGGACAGCAATGCCACTTCGATGGCCGAGCCGATCTGGCTGGAATACATGGTCAGGAACACATTCGGCAGGTAGCCCAGCACCATCAGCGTATTGACGATGCCACCGAGCAAAAACGCCGACCAGGCAATGATGAAATACCGCGCCACCCGCAGCCCTTTCAACCAGGCAAAGATCCCGGCGGCAAAAATCACCACGGTGAACGTCAGCGCCAGGGCGGTGGCCAGACGCAAGGCCAGGGCATAGCTGGTCATCAATGACAGGCCGACCACCAGCGCACCGAAGCCAACCAGCGCCAGCAACAGGCGATCGAGCCAGCGACTGTGGGTAGCCATTTGCAGGAAACTGCGGGCGAACTGACTGCCGAACAGCCCCGCACAGCCGATGAAAAACGGCGTCGCGGCGTTGGCCCACCATGGATTGTCCGGCCAGAAATACTGCACGGCCGCACCGTTTACCGACAGCTGATACAAGCCGAACGAGGCGATATAGAAGATGTAGTAGAGGTAGCTGGTGTCGCGCACGCTGAGGTAGATGAACAGGTTGTAGACCAGCATCCCCAGCAGCACGCCATAGATCAGCCCCAGTACGTAGAGGCGCACGGGCTGCTCTTCGAGGTAGGCGGTACTCGACCACAAGGTGACCGGCGCCTGGATCGAGCCTTCGCTTTGCAGGCGCATGAATACGGTTTCGGCCTGATCCGGCTTGAACGCCAGGTCGAACAGATAGTTGTTCTGACGAATCTCGCGACTGGCAAAGGGCAAGGCATCGCCGGTCTGCCTGACCAACCGATAGTTGCCGGCCGCATCGGGCAAATAGAGATCGAGATGATCGAGGGGCGGATAGGCCAGTTCCAGCAGCCAGGTCCTTTGCGCCGCCGGATTGGCCGGACGGTAATGCAGGTCGATTTTCAGCCAGAACACCGAACGCGAGTACCCTGCGTTGAGCGTGTCCTTGTGGTGCGGTTTGAAGTTACCGGCCGCCGCTTGCGCACGGATATCCGCGATGGTCGCCTGACCACCTGCGTCCTCATAGACCTGCAGGGTTCGGCCCAAGGGGAGGCTTTGAGTGAACTCGTCGAACTCGACGGCGTTTGCCAGGAGGGGCAAACACAACAGCAACATCAGCAAATAGCGCATTGAAGCCCCAGCGTGGCCTGTCCGGTTCTGTCAGGAAGCCCCCCATTCCTTTTGAGCAGACGTAAAACCGGCATCACCTGTTATTGGTTTGGATCCACTCTAGCATAGCCGTTGATGGCCATTGAACACCATTGAAATTTTTCATGAAAAGGCTCTAGGACGGGCGTTTCAGCGAGACCACTGAACGATTATCAATGGCAGAAATATCACTATGGCGAAGGGCCGGCCCCCTCACCACAATGTATCGACCAAAAACACTGCCACAACACCCGAAAAACAGGTTTGGTGGTAAGCTCGCGCACCATGAATATCTACAGTTCTCGCCCCGTTGTCCTCTGTCTCTCCGGCCACGACCCAAGTGGTGGCGCCGGCTTGCAGGCAGATATCGAAGCCCTGCTCGCTCAGGGTTGCCATGCGGCTCCGGCCGTCACCGCCCTGACCGTGCAAGACACCGTCAATGTCACGGACTTCCGCGTCCTGGACCGTGAGTGGGTACTGGCCCAGGCCAATGCCGTGCTCAACGACTCCGAAGTCGCGGCGGTCAAACTGGGCATGCTCGGTTCCCTGGAAATGGTCGACACCGTGGTCGAACTGCTTTCGGCGCACCCGCACTTGCCGGTGGTCTGCGACCCGGTACTGCGCGCCGGCGGTGGCGGACGCCTGGGCAAGGATGAAGTCGGCTACGCCATGCGCGAACGCCTGCTGCCCCTGTCGATCATTGCGACCCCCAACCTTCCCGAAGCCCGTATCCTCGCCGAACTGCCCGAAGGCACCGCTGACGAGTGCGCTGAAAAACTCCTGCCGTTCGTCAAACACCTGCTGATCACCGGCGGCCATGGCGACGAAACCGAAATCCACAATCGCCTGTACAGCCGCGACGGCCTGCGCGAAACCTATACCTGCCAGCGTTTGCCGGGCAGTTATCACGGTTCCGGTTGCACCCTGGCCAGCGCCCTGGCCGGTCGTCTGGCCCAGGGCGAAAACCTCGCCAGTGCCGTACAGACCGCGCTTAACTACACATGGCGCACCCTGCGTGATGCCGAGCAGCTAGGCAAAGGCCAGTTCGTGCCGCGCCGCTTGCCACTGGATTTCTGTTCGTAACTTCTATTTGAAATGCGGTGAGGCTTGTCCGATGAAACTACGTGGCCTGTACGCCATTACCGACAGCCATTTGCTGGACGGTAAGTTGCTCAAGTACGTGGAGGCGGCGCTGGAAGGCGGCGTCACCTTGCTGCAATACCGCGACAAGAGCAGCGACGAGGCTCGCCGCCTGCGCGAGGCCGAGGCCTTGCGCGACCTGTGCGAACGCTACAAGACCCAGCTGATCATCAATGACGACGCCGAGCTTGCCGCCCGCCTGAACGTCGGCGTACATCTGGGCCAGACCGACGGCCCGCTGTCGCCGACCCGCGCACTGCTCGGTTCCAAAGCGATCATCGGCTCGACCTGTCACGCGCAAATCGAACTGGCTGAGCAAGCGACAAAGGAAGGCGCCAGTTACGTCGCCTTCGGCCGCTTCTTCAATTCGAATACCAAGCCCGGCGCACCGACCTGCAGCCTCGACCTGCTCGACCAGGCCCGCAAGCAATTGCACCTGCCGATCTGCGCGATCGGCGGCATCACCCTGGATAACGCCGCACCGCTGGTGGCCCATGGTGTCGATCTGCTGGCGGTGGTGCATGGCCTGTTTGGCGCCGAGAGCACGGCTGAGGTCACCCGCCGCGCCCGCGCCTTCAACGAATTGTTTTCTATTTAAGCTTTAAATCTGATTTGAGAGCCCGATCATGTCTCGTTCCGAAACGCTGTTTGCCAATGCCCAGAAACACATTCCCGGTGGCGTGAACTCGCCGGTTCGCGCGTTCAAGAGCGTCGGCGGCACGCCGTTGTTCTTCAAGCACGCCGAAGGCGCCTACGTCACCGACGAAGATGACAAGCGCTATGTGGATTACGTCGGCTCCTGGGGGCCGATGATTCTCGGCCACAGCCACCCGGATGTGCTGGACGCGGTGCGCAAACAGCTGGAGCACGGCCTGTCCTACGGCGCACCGACCGAGATGGAAACGCAGATGGCCGACCTGGTCTGCTCCCTCGTGCCGTCGATGGAAATGGTGCGCATGGTCAGCTCCGGCACCGAAGCGACCATGAGCGCCATTCGCCTGGCCCGCGGCTTCACCGGCCGCGACAGCATCATCAAGTTCGAAGGCTGCTACCACGGTCACTCCGACAGCCTGCTGGTCAAGGCCGGTTCCGGTGCACTGACCCAAGGCGTACCGAGCTCGGCCGGTGTACCGGCGGCATTCGCCAAACACACCCTGACCCTGCCTTTCAACGACATCGATGCCGTTGAAGCCATGCTTGCCGAAGTCGGCCAGGACGTGGCCTGCATCATCGTCGAGCCCGTGGCCGGCAACATGAACTGCGTACCGCCGGCACCGGGGTTCCTCGAAGGCCTGCGGACCCTGTGCGACAAGCACGGCGTGGTGCTGATTTTCGACGAAGTGATGACCGGTTTCCGTGTCGCTCTCGGCGGTGCACAGGCGTACTACGGCGTGACGCCGGACCTGACCACCTTCGGCAAGATCATCGGTGGCGGCATGCCGGTCGGCTGCTTCGGCGGCAAGCGTGAAATCATGCAGCGCATCGCCCCGCTGGGCCCGGTCTACCAAGCCGGTACGCTGTCCGGCAACCCGCTGGCGATGGCCGCCGGCCTGACCACCCTGCGCCTGATCAGCCGCCCGGGCTTCCACGCCGAGCTGACCGACTACACCACTCGCCTGCTCGACGGCCTGCAACAGCGCGCCGATGCGGCCGGCATTCCGTTCGTGACCACCCAGGCCGGCGGCATGTTCGGCCTGTATTTCAGCGGTGCCGACGATATCGTTACTTTCGATGACGTCATGGCCAGCGACGCTGCCCTGTTCGGTCGTTTCTTCCACCTGATGCTCGAAGGTGGCGTGTACCTGGCACCGAGCGCATTCGAAGCCGGTTTCACTTCGATCGCCCACGGCGAAGCTGAACTGAAGCTGACCCTGGACGCCGCCGAGCGCGCCTTCGCGGCCTTGAAGTAACGCTCAAATGCTGACGCCGGCCCTTGCCAGCGTCAGCTTTGGCCTGCATTCCCACGTTTTTTCCTGCGCCGCTGCTGATAATCCCCCCGCAAAGCGGGCGATAAATTTCCCGCGCAGCAGAAAAACGAGTAAAGACTTTGTAAGGTTGGCCCTGCTTATTTCATAATGCGCGCTTATTGGATCCCTCGATGGGTCCGCGCGCCCTTCAGAGGTAAGTCGATTCCCATGAACCGCACCGGCCGCACCCTTGCACTGGGCTGCCTGTTGCTTCTTCAGCCCCTGCTCGCGCACGCACAGGCAGGCGGCAACTCGTTGTTAATCCCAGCGATGGGTCGCTGCACCCTCAATACCCAGCCGCAAGACCTGGAACAGGCGCTCGCCGCCTGCCAGAAAGCGTCGGAAGAAGGGGATGCGCAAGCGCAATACGAGTTGGGTGAGTTCTACTACGAAGGCAAAAACACGTCGCGCGACCTCAATCAAGCCCTGAGCTATTTCGAAAAAGCCTCGCTGCAAGGCCACGCCCAGGCACAATTCAAACTCGGCACCATGTTCTTCCACGGCGAAGGCGTGCCGGCCAATAACGTTCAGGCGTACATCCTGCTGAAGATGGCGGCGGTCAACGGCGCCGAAGATGCACTGGACACCGCCGACGAAGTCACCGAAAAGATGCCCCGCGAAGAACTGGAGCTTGCTACCCAGGTGCTCGGGCAAATCTTCCGTAAATATTTGATGGAATTGCAGAGCGCTGACGGGCGTACGCCTTTCGCGCCTCTACCTTGAATTCTGCGGCGCTTTTTCCGGCCTCTTCGCGAGCAAGCCCGCCCCCACATTGGAATGCAGTACCCTGTGGGAGCGGGCTTGCTCGCGAATGAAGCAACCCGGTTTTGTGCCTTACTTCTCAGGCATCGGCATCGGAAACGGCATGACATTGCCGACCGCGCCACGGGCTTCGCTGATTTTCGGTGTTCCCATACGCTCGACTTCATCGATGCGCACGATCGAATGCATCGGCACAAAACTGCGCACCACGCCTTCGAACTGAGCCTTGAGCTTTTCTTCGCTCGGATCGACGACCACTTGCGTACGCTCGCCAAAGACGAACTCTTCCACTTCCAGAAAGCCCCACAGATCACTTTGATAGATCTGCTTGGCATACATTTCGAACACCTGGCCCTGGTTGAGGAAAATCACCTTGTAGATTGGAGCTTCACGTTTGGTCATGGCAGGCGAGCAACACATCGGGGGATAAAAATGAGGGCGCGAACTATAGCATAGCCATCGGACGCACAGCGGTAGGAACCTGGGTACATGTTCCCTATAATGCGCGGTTCTTTGAATCACGTGATGACTCTATTCCATGGCCAAGAAGCTTTACATCGAAACCCACGGTTGCCAGATGAACGAGTACGACAGCTCGCGCATGGTCGATCTGCTGGGCGAACATCAGGCCCTGGAAGTCACCGCCCGCGCTGAAGACGCCGACGTGATCCTGCTCAACACCTGCTCGATCCGCGAACGCGCCCAGGATCGCGTCTACTCCCAGCTCGGTCGCTGGCGTGAATTGAAACTGGCCAACCCGGACATGGTGATCGCCGTCGGCGGTTGCGTGGCCAGCCAGGAAGGCGCGGCCATTCGCGATCGCGCGCCGTACGTCGACGTGGTCTTCGGCCCGCAGACCCTGCACCGCCTGCCGGAAATGATCGACGCCGCGCGCATCAGCAAGCTGCCGCAAGTCGACGTCTCGTTCCCGGAAATCGAAAAGTTCGACCACTTGCCCGAGCCCCGCATCGACGGCCCGAGCGCTTACGTGTCGGTGATGGAAGGTTGCAGCAAGTACTGCACCTTCTGCGTGGTGCCCTACACCCGCGGCGAAGAGGTCAGCCGCCCGTTCGACGACGTGCTTGCCGAGATCATTCACCTGGCCGAAAACGGTGTGCGCGAAGTGACGCTGCTGGGGCAGAACGTCAACGGCTATCGCGGGACCACTCATGATGGGCGCCTGGCTGATCTGGCCGAGCTGATCCGCGTGGTCGCTGCGGTCGAGGGCATCGACCGCATCCGCTACACCACGTCGCACCCCCTGGAATTCTCCGACAGCCTGATCCAGGCCCACGCCGACGTACCGGAACTGGTCAAGCACCTGCACTTGCCGGTGCAATCGGGCTCGGACCGCATCCTCGCGGCGATGAAGCGCAACCACACCGCGCTGGAATACAAATCCAAGCTGCGCAAGCTGCGCGCCGCCGTGCCGGGGATCTGCATCAGCTCGGACTTCATCGTCGGCTTCCCGGGCGAGACCGAGAAAGATTTCGAACAAACCATGAAGCTGATTGCCGACGTCGGCTTCGACTTTTCCTACTCGTTCGTCTATAGCCAGCGCCCGGGCACTCCGGCCGCCGACCTGGCGGACGACACTCCGGAAGAGTTGAAAAAAGAACGCCTGAACGCGCTGCAACATCGATTGAACCAGCAAGGTTTCGAGATCAGCCGACAAATGGTCGGTTCGATCCAGCGGATCCTGGTGACCGATTACTCGAAAAAAGACCCGGGCGAGTTGCAAGGCCGGACCGAGAATAATCGTATCGTCAACTTCCGCTGCGACAATCCGACCCTGATCGGGCAGTTCGCGGATGTGCACATCGATGCAGCACAACCGCACTCTCTGCGGGGTTCGCTGATTCAATAACACCGAATACCCCTGTGGGAGCGGGCTTGCTCGCGAAGGCGGTCTGTCAGCACCATTAATGTCGACTGACACTCCCTCTTCGCGAGCAAGCCCGCTCCCACAGGTACAGCGCCAGAGGCGGGGATCGGATTGCAATATTTAAGAGCTTTCGCACCCAGCCCACTGGCGCTATCCTTGATTCATCACTATTGCCCCAGGGCGGCTAAATACGACCTTGAACGCACCCATAGAACCACATCGTTTCATCCTCGAGCCTTTTGAAGCTCGCCGCTTCGCCAATCTGTGCGGGCAATTCGACGAGCATTTGCGCTTGATCGAACAGCGCCTGACCATTGAGATCCGCAACCGCGGAAACCAGTTCGAGCTGATCGGCGAACCCAAACACACCACCTCCGCGGAAAACCTCCTGCGCCGCCTGTACCGGGAAACCAAGGGTACCGAGCTGTCGCCGGACATGGTGCACCTGTTCCTGCAGGAATCGGCCGTCGAGCAGCTGGACAACCACTCCCCCGCCGAACCGTCCGTGGCCCTGCGCACCAAGAAAGGCATGATTCGCCCACGCGGCTTGAATCAAGTGCGCTACGTGAAGGAAATCCTCGGTAACGATATCAACTTCGGCATCGGCCCGGCCGGTACCGGCAAGACCTACCTGGCCGTGGCCTGCGCGGTGGACGCACTGGAGCGCGAGCAGATTCGCCGCATCCTGCTGGTTCGTCCGGCGGTTGAAGCAGGTGAAAAACTCGGCTTCCTGCCCGGCGACCTGTCGCAAAAAATCGACCCGTACCTGCGCCCGCTCTACGACGCGCTCTACGAAATGCTCGGCTTCGAATACGTCGCCAAGCTGATCGAACGCCAGGTGATCGAAGTCGCGCCGCTGGCCTACATGCGCGGCCGTACGCTGAACAACAGCTTCATCATTCTCGACGAAAGCCAGAACACCACGGTCGAGCAAATGAAAATGTTCCTGACCCGAATCGGTTTCGGTTCCACCGCCGTCATCACCGGGGACATCACCCAGGTCGACCTGCCACGCGGCACCAAGTCCGGCCTGCACCACGTGATTGAAGTGCTCAAGGATGTGCCGGGGATCAGCTTCACCCATTTCCAGCCCAAGGACGTCGTTCGCCATCCACTGGTGCAGCGCATCGTCGAAGCCTACGAGCGCTTCGAAACCCGCGCGGCCGATGATGCCGCCGCCAAGGATAGCCGCCGCGATGCTTGAGCTTGACCTGCAAATCGCTACCAAAGCCTGCGCCCCCAGCGAAGCGGAGTTCCGCCAGTGGTGCGAACTGGCCCTGCGCCAGCGCACCGCCGACTCGGAGATGACCATTCGTCTGGTCGACGAAGCCGAAGGGCGCGAGCTGAACCACACCTGGCGGCAAAAGGACTACGCAACTAACGTCTTGTCATTCCCGGCCGACGTGCCGGATGAGTTCCTCGACATCCCGCTGCTGGGCGATCTGGTGATCTGCGTGGCCGTGGTCGAGCGCGAAGCCGCTGAACAGGGCAAGGCACTCAAGGCCCATTGGGCGCATCTGGTGATTCACGGCTGCTTGCATCTGCTTGGTTACGACCATATTGATGACGAGGAAGCCGAAGAAATGGAAGCACTGGAACGAACGTTGCTTGCAGAACTGGGCTTTCCCGATCCGTACGCGGACGACGAAACCGACGCATCCCCTACCGAAACAACAAAGGATTCAGAGTAATCGCTATGAGCGAAGATCGATCGAGCAACGGGCAGAAGTCATGGCTGGGTAAGCTCACCCAGGCTTTTGCCCACGAGCCGAAAAACCGCCAGGAGCTGCTGGAGCTGCTGCGCGATGCACACCAGAACAAACTGCTGGACAGCGAAGCGCTGGCCATCGTCGAAGGCGCCATCCAGGTGGCTGACTTGCAGGTCCGGGACATCATGGTCCCGCGCTCGCAAATGGTCAGCATCAAGGCGACCCAGACACCCCGCGAGTTCCTGCCTGCCGTGGTCGACTCGGCCCACTCCCGCTACCCGGTGATCGGCGAAAGCCACGATGACGTGATGGGCGTGTTGCTGGCCAAGGACTTGCTGCCGTTGATCCTCAAGGAGAATGGCGACAATTTCAACATCAAAGACCTGCTGCGCCCGGCCACCTTCGTGCCGGAATCCAAGCGCCTTAACGTGCTGCTGCGCGAGTTTCGTGCCAACCACAACCACATGGCCATCGTCATCGACGAGTACGGCGGCGTGGCAGGCCTGGTGACCATCGAAGACGTGCTGGAACAGATCGTCGGCGACATCGAAGACGAACACGACGTCGAAGAAGACAGTTACATCAAGCCGCTGCCCAGCGGTGATTTCCTGATCAAGGCCCTGACGCCGATCGAGAACTTCAACGAGTTTTTCGACAGCGAGTTCTCAGACGACGAATTCGACACCGTTGGCGGCCTGGTGATGAGCGCGTTCGGGCACTTGCCAAAACGCAACGAAATCACTGAAATCGGCCCGTACCGTTTCCGCATCCTGAACGCCGACAGCCGTCGGATTCACTTGCTTCGCCTGACGCCCATTGCTCGCTAAGGATTGAAATGCGCTGGACAACCCGCCCCGGCTGGCCCGGTAACCTGCTGGCCGTGGCGGCCGGTGCAATCACCACACTGGCCCTGGCGCCGTTCGATATCTGGCCACTGGCACTGCTTGCCGTCGGCCTGTTCTATGCTGGCCTGCGCGAGCTGAGCCCGCGCCAGGCACTGGGCCGCGGCTGGTGTTTCGGTTTCGGCCTGTTCGGTGCCGGCACCAGCTGGATCTACTACAGCATTCACCACTTCGGCGGCGCTTCGGTATTGCTGGCCGGTTTCCTGATGCTGCTCTTCACGGCGGCGATTGCCTGGTTCTTTGCCCTGCCCGCCTGGATCTGGGCGCGCTGGCTGCGCCGAAATGAGGCGCCGCTGGCCGACGCCCTGGCCTTCGCGGCACTGTGGGTCGGCCAGGAAGCCTTCCGCGGCTGGTTCCTGACAGGTTTCCCGTGGCTGTATTCCGGTTACAGCCAGCTCGACGGCCCGCTGGCCGGGCTCGCGCCTATCGGCGGGATGTGGCTGATTTCCTTCATCCTGGCCCTGACGGCCGCGCTGATCTACAACGGCTTGCGCCTGGTTCACACGGGGCGCAAAGGCTTCATCGCCGCCGGTGCATTGCTGCTGGCTGGCCCCTGGTTGGCCGGTATGGCGCTCAAGCACCACGCCTGGACCAGCCCGTCGGGCCCGCCACTGAGCGTTGCCGCCATTCAGGGCAACATCGAACAAAGCATGAAGTGGGACCCGGCGCAGCTCAACGCGCAACTGGCGTTGTACCGCGACATGAGTTTCAGCTCCAGGCGGGTCGATCTTCTCATCTGGCCGGAAACGGCGATCCCGGTGCTCAAGGAGTCCGCCGAAGGCTACCTGAACATGATGGGCAGCTTCGCGGCCGAGCGTAAATCGGCGCTGATTACCGGCGTCCCGGTCCGCATGGAGGTCCGCCACGAGAAGCGCTTCTTCAATGGCATCACCGTTGTCGGCGAAGGCGACGGCACTTACCTCAAGCAAAAACTGGTGCCCTTTGGTGAATATGTTCCGCTGGAGGATGTGCTGCGCGGGCTGATCGCCTTCTTCGATTTGCCGATGTCAGACTTCGCCCGCGGCCCGGCTGACCAGCCGCTGCTGCAAGCCAAGGGTTATCAGATCGCCCCATACATCTGTTATGAAGTGGTTTACCCGGAATTCGCCGCCAGCCTTGCCGCCCGCAGCGACCTGCTGCTGACCATCAGCAACGATACCTGGTTCGGCACCTCCATCGGCCCGCTGCAACACCTGCAGATGGCGCAGATGCGGGCGCTGGAGGCCGGGCGCTGGATGATCCGCGCCACCAACAACGGCGTATCCGGCCTGATCAACCCGTTCGGTCAGATTACCGATCAGATCCCGCAGTTCGAACGCGGCATCCTGTATGGCGAAGTGGTGCCGATGCACAACCTCACGCCGTACCTGGAATGGCGTTCGTGGCCATTGCTCATTCTCTGCGTGTTGTTGTTTGGCTGGGCGCTGATTGCGAGCCGGATGGCCAAGACCGTTTAAAAGCTTCGTCGGATCGCCGCCCGGAGCGGGCTTGCTCCGGGCGGCGATCCGACGAAGGCGGCATCACAGGCACCTCATCAATCACCGCAAACATCACCTCAGTAGAACAACGAATAACCGATCTGCCCCACCGCCTCGTTCATCAACTGCCCGTTCTGCCAGATCGCCTTGTACTCCGGCATCCAGCCACCCAGTGGCCGCGCATTGTCGCCGCCCAGAAACCCTACCGGCGCCGGCACCACTTCAAACCCGGCCTTGCGGAAACTCCAGACCGCCCGTGGCATATGCCCGGCATGAGTCACGAGCACCACACGCTTGACACCCTGTGGCAGCAACACCTGGGCGCTGAACTGCGCATTTTCCCAGGTCGTTCGGCTGCGCCCTTCCTGCCAGCGCACGGTCACGCCAAAATCGTCGCGCAAGGAGTCAGCCATCATCTGCGCTTCGCTTGGCGGAGTGCCGTAATGCAAGCCGCCGCTGGTCAGTACCGGCAGGCCGGAAGCCTTGGCCAGCCGCGCGGCAAAGCGCTGGCGTTCCAGGCCGATACCCGTAGGCTGGTCGGCGCCCCAGGCCGCGTCACCGCGCTCGCGCCCGGAACCAAGGACAACGATGGCGTCCGCGCGCTGCCCCAGCACCGCCCATTCGTCGCGGGCCAGCGGTGGCTCCCGCTCGAGCAGGCCGGCACTCCACTGCACCACCACCGGCAGGCTCATCAGCCAAAGACCACCCAGCCCCAGTGCAAAGCACACACCGGCAAGCCTTGGCCTTGAGCGGCGCAACCACCAGGCAAGCAAAAGCAGCAGCAATAGAATGCCGGGGGGCAATAGAAGTTGTTTTACAAAGTAACGAAAAGGCATCGAGCATCTCCTGGAGATGCCCGAAGCCTAAGTGGGTTAGCGCAATGCGACAATCAATACAGAAGGACTATGCTTCAAAAAACCATGGAGCACGGCTCTGCGTCTTATTTGAACTGCAAAGACCGGACCTTTACCGCGTCTCTGCCGGGAACCTTGTCCTTGAGCCAGATGATCTTGGCCGAGCGTGGTGCGTCGAGTTGCTTTACCGCCTCTGACAAGCATCCGTGTGTCTCACGCTCACTGCGATCCAGATACGCCTTGACCAGTGCAAACTCTGCGGGGCTGAGGCCACGCAGTTCCAGCTCCAGAGGGCGTACGTCACGCAACCGGCCAGCAGTTCTTGCCGCTTCCAGGGCCAGGGCCAAACGATCGATCAGTCTTTCGTACAGCTCCGGTTTCGTAGCTTTTTGCTGTGACTCAACCATCCCTCACCTCATTGGAAGATAAGACCTACTCCCCAGTTAGAGCTTAGCTTCCATGAACAAACCGGCTGAACGCCGCGACCAACGGCCCTCGCGGCGGTTTTCGCGAGACGCGCGGCAGCAATCAGGGTTTCCCTCGGTAGAGCGCGGTCATGTATGCTACGGCGCTTCCTGTAACTCCACTTCCAGCTCGGCTGGACATCGAAAACGCCAATGTGGCGAGATCAGCGTCCAGCGTTGCATTGAAGAGGATTAGGCCACCCCTATTCAGTTCAAAAGTAGCCATGCACGAACAATATCAGCCCCGTGAAATCGAAGCCGCCGCCCAGTCGTTCTGGGACGAGCAAAAGTCCTTTGAAGTCAGTGAACAGCCAGGCAAGGAGACTTACTACTGCCTGTCGATGTTCCCTTACCCCAGCGGCAAGCTACACATGGGGCACGTGCGCAACTACACCATCGGCGACGTGATCTCCCGCTACCAGCGCATGCAAGGCAAGAACGTTCTGCAACCCATGGGTTGGGACGCCTTCGGCATGCCGGCGGAAAACGCCGCGATGAAGAACAACGTGGCGCCCGCCAAGTGGACCTACGAAAACATCGCCTACATGAAGTCCCAGCTGCGCAGCCTGGGCCTGGCGGTGGATTGGTCCCGTGAAGTGACCACCTGCAAGCCTGATTACTACCGCTGGGAACAATGGCTGTTCACCCGCCTGTTCGAAAAAGGCGTGATTTACAAGAAAAGCGGCACGGTGAACTGGGACCCGGTCGACCAGACCGTCCTGGCCAACGAGCAAGTGATCGACGGCCGTGGCTGGCGTTCCGGCGCGCTGATCGAAAAGCGCGAAATCCCGATGTACTACTTCAAGATCACCGCCTACGCGGATGAGCTGCTGGAGAGCCTCGATGAACTGACTGGCTGGCCTGAACAGGTCAAGACCATGCAGCGCAACTGGATCGGCAAATCCCGTGGCATGGAAGTGCAGTTCCCGTACAACGTCGATTCCATCGGCGAAACCGGCGCGCTGAAAGTCTTCACCACCCGTCCGGACACCCTGATGGGCGCGACCTACGTCGCCGTAGCCGCCGAACACCACCTGGCCACCCTGGCCGCACAGAACAATCCCGAGCTGCAAGCGTTCATCGCTGAATGCAAGGGCGGCAGCGTGGCCGAAGCCGACGTCGCCACCCAGGAGAAAAAAGGCCTGCCGACCGGCCTGTTCGTCGAGCACCCGCTGACCGGCGAAAAACTGCCGGTCTGGGTCGCCAACTATGTGCTGATGCACTACGGCGACGGCGCGGTGATGGCGGTTCCGGCCCACGACGAGCGCGATTTCGAATTCGCCCACAAGTACAACCTGCCGGTCAAATCGGTAGTGCGCACCAGCTCCGGTGACAGCAACCCGGCGCCATGGCAAGACGCCTACGGCGAGCACGGCACGCTGATCAATTCCGGCGAGTTTGACGGCCTCGACTTCGCGGGCGCCTTCGACGCCATCGAAGTCGCGCTGATCAAGAAAGAGCTGGGCGCCTCGCGTACCCAGTTCCGCCTGCGCGACTGGGGCATCAGCCGCCAGCGTTACTGGGGCTGCCCGATCCCGATCATCCACTGCAATACTTGCGGTGACGTGCCGGTACCGGAAGATCAACTGCCAGTCGTGCTGCCGGAAGACGTCGTACCCGACGGCGCCGGTTCGCCACTGGCGCGCATGCCCGAGTTCTACGAGTGCAGCTGCCCTAAATGCGGCCAGCCCGCCAAGCGTGAAACCGACACCATGGACACCTTCGTCGAGTCCTCGTGGTACTACGCCCGCTACGCCTCGCCGCACTTCGAAGGCGGCCTGGTGGAAAAATCGGCGGCCGACCACTGGCTGCCGGTGGATCAGTACATCGGCGGTATCGAACACGCGATTCTTCACCTGCTCTACGCGCGCTTCTTCCACAAGCTGATGCGCGACGAAGGCCTGGTGAGCTCCAACGAGCCGTTCAAGAACCTGCTGACCCAGGGCATGGTGATCGCCGAGACTTACTATCGCCGCGAAGCCAATGGCGCTTACACCTGGTTCAACCCGGCGGACGTCGAGCTTGAGCGTGACAGCAAAGCCAAGGTTATCAGCGCCAAATTGAAATCTGACGGCCTGCCGGTGGAAATCGGCGGCACCGAAAAGATGGCCAAGTCGAAGAACAACGGCGTCGACCCACAGTCGATGATCGACCAGTTCGGCGCAGACACCTGCCGCCTGTTCATGATGTTCGCCTCGCCACCTGACATGAGCGCTGAATGGTCCGATTCCGGCGTCGAAGGTTCGCACCGTTTCCTCAAGCGCGTCTGGCGCCTGGCTCAAGCCCACGTCACTCAGGGCCTCCCGGGCAAACTGGACATCGCCGGCCTGAATGACGAGCAAAAAGCCGTTCGTCGCTCGATCCACCTGGCCATCAAGCAGGCCAGCCAGGACGTCGGTCAGAACCACAAATTCAACACCGCCATCGCCCAAGTGATGACACTGATGAACGTGCTGGAAAAAGCCGCGCAGGCCACCGAACAGGATCGCGCGCTGGTTCAGGAAGGCCTGGAAGCCGTGACCCTGCTGCTGGCTCCGATCACGCCGCACATCAGCCACGAGCTGTGGAATCAACTGGGTCACGCTGAACCTGTAATCGACGCCGGTTGGCCGGTGGTGGATGACAGCGCTTTGGTACAGGACAGCCTGCAACTGGTGATTCAGGTCAACGGCAAGCTGCGTGGCCACATCGAAATGCCGGCCAGCGCCAGCCGTGAAGAAGTCGAAGCCGCCGCCCGTGCCAACGAGAACGTGCTGCGCTTCGTCGACGGTCTGACCATTCGTAAAGTGATCGTAGTGCCCGGGAAACTGGTCAATATCGTCGCCAGCTAATTGGATCAGGCGCCAGGTGAGCCTGGCGCCGAGTAAAACCTTTCGGGCCGCCTGATCGGCCCCCATGGTTTCAAGGGGAGCAACAAGATGATCAAACGCAATCTGCTGGTGATGGGCCTCGCGGTTCTGCTGAGCGCCTGCGGTTTCCAGCTGCGCGGCACCGGCACCAATGAACTGGCGATCAAGGAACTCGACCTGAGCGCCCGTAACGCTTATGGCCCAACGGTTACCCAGTTGCGCCAGGTACTGACTGGCAGCGGCGTCAAGGTCTATAACGGCGCCCCATACAAGCTGGTGCTGACCAATGAACAGGAAACCCAGCGCATCCTCAGTTACGCAGGTGCCGGTCATGCCGGCGAGTACCAGATCACTACCGTGCTGAACTACGACATCCTTGGTCGCGGTGATCTGGCACTGCTGAGCGACAAAATCGAAGTGCAGAAAATCTACATGCACGACGGCAACAACCTGGTGGGCTCTGACCAGGAAGCTGAAACGGCCCGTACAGAAGGCCGTCGGGAGATGGTCCAGCGCATGATGCTGCGCCTGGAGCAACTGAGCCCGACCCAACTGGCCAAGTTGCAGCAGACTGCCGAAGCCAGGGCCAAGGCTGATGCCGCCGCGCTGGAAGCGGCAAAGAAGGCTGAAGCGGATACCCCGCGTCAGTCGCCTGTCGAACTGCCGCAGCAGTAAGACTTACGGGGCGCCCGGGCGCCCCGTTCGCCCTCTCCTATGAAGCTCGCCCCCGCCCAACTCGCCAAACACCTGCAAGGCGCCCTTGCGCCGGTCTATATCATCAGCGGCGATGACCCGTTGTTGTGCCAGGAGGCAGCCGACGCTGTTCGCGCTGCCGCCCGTCAGCAGGGATTCGATGAACGCCAGGTGTTTGCCGCCGACGCCAGTTTCGACTGGGGGACGCTGTTGCAAGCGGGTGCCAGCATGTCCCTGTTCGCCGAAAAACGCCTGCTGGAACTGCGCCTGCCGTCCGGCAAACCCGGCGACAAGGGCGCCAGCGCGCTGATCGAGTACTGCTCGCGCCCGGCCGACGACACCATACTGCTGATCAGCTTGCCGAAACTCGATGGCAGCGCGCAGAAAACCAAGTGGGGCAAGGCGCTGATCGAAGGACAGCAGACCCAGTTCGTGCAGATCTGGCCGGTCGATGTCGCCCAGTTGCCAAGCTGGATCCGCCAACGTTTGTCCCAGGCCGGGCTTTCCGCCAGCCAGGACGCCGTTGAGCTGATCGCGGCGCGGGTCGAGGGCAACTTGCTGGCCGCCGCCCAGGAAATCGAAAAGCTCAAACTGATGGCCGAAGGCGGTCAGATCACCGTTGAAACCGTGCAGGCCGCGGTGGCTGACAGTGCGCGCTTCGACGTCTTTGGCCTGACCGATGCAGTGCTCAACGGTGAAGCAGCCCACGCGTTGCGCATGCTCGAAGGGTTGCGCGGTGAGGGCGTCGAGCCGCCGGTGATTCTCTGGGCCCTGGCCCGGGAGTTGCGTCTGCTGGCCAATATTTCTCTGCAATACAGCCAGGGTACGCCATTGGACAAGGCCTTCAGCCAGGCCAAACCGCCAGTCTGGGACAAACGTAAACCGCTGATGAGCAAAGCCCTGCAACGCTACTCGGCCCAACGCTGGGCGCAACTGCTGCTCGAAGCGCAGCGCATCGATGCGCAGATCAAGGGCCAGGCGGCCGGTTCGCCGTGGATGAGCTTGAGCCGGTTGACGTTGTTGATGGCCGGACAAAAATTGTCGCTGCCCGCAGAGTAATCGCACTTTCTGTAGCAGCTGGCGAAGCCTGCGTACGACTGCGAAGCAGTCGCAAAATCAGGAAGCACGGTGTATCAGGATAATCCGGAACTCAGGGTTTACGACTGCTGCGCAGCCGGACGCAGGCTTCGCCAGCTGCTACAGATGCTTTCTGCAAAACACTGATCCATCCGCCCTATAGACAACCCTCCAACTTCGGCCGATGATTTGCCCCGCAAAAACCACTCACTTGCGAGGCATCATCATGAGCAAAAAGCCATCAACGCATGGCCCCAACAAGGCCAAATCCATCATCGCCCAGCCATTGTTCCGCAGCCGCCAGGAACGCCCCGCCAAGGGCAAAGGCAGTTACCGCCGCGAAGCCTTCCAGTCTGACAGCTGGGAGGCTTCTTACTTTCTGGCTGCGTAAAGCAGAACCCCCCTTCGACATGTTAAGGTCTGTACCTGATTCGTATTCCCTGGACCCGTGCATGCCCTTTTGTCTTTCCCGTCGTTGGCACTTACGCCAATTGATCGCTGCCTCCAGCCTTGTTTTGCTTGTCGCCTGTGCGGAAAAACCGACCGCAGCCGACGCTCAGCCGCTTCAGACGCTCCCTGTCGCCACCGCCCCGGCGGTTGTTCCGCCTGTGGTTCCGACCGGTGAGAACCTCGACATCCAGCCAACCCAGACCTTCGCCGAATGGCAGGCAGGTTTCCGCAAGGATGCCCTGGCCGCCGGCATCCGTGCCGATCTGTTCGACCGCGCCTTCGCCGATGTCAGCTTCGACCCCAGCGTGATCCGCGCAGACCGCAGCCAACCGGAATTCGCAAAACCGGTGTGGGAATACCTCGACGGTGCCTTGTCGCCGCTGCGGGTACGCAAAGGCCAGTCGCTGATCGCCCAGTACGCCGACATCCTGCAAGGCATCGAGCAGCGCTACGGCGTGGATCGCCAGGCACTGGTGGCGGTGTGGGGCATGGAGAGTAACTTCGGACAGTTCCAGGGCAGCAAGTCGGTGATCAACTCGCTGGCGACCCTGGCCTACGAAGGTCGCCGTCCCGGCTTCGCCCACGCGCAATTGATCGCGGCCCTGCAAATCCTGCAACAAGGCGACATCGAACCCGAGAAGATGCTGGGTTCCTGGGCCGGCGCCATGGGCCAGACCCAGTTCATCCCGACCACCTACAACACCCACGCCGTCGATTTCGACGGCGACGGCCGTCGCGATATCTGGGGCAGTTCGGCTGACGCCCTGGCCTCGACCGCGCATTACCTGCAAAGCTCCGGCTGGCAGAGAGGTCAGCCGTGGGGCTTTGAAGTCCAGCTGCCGAGCGGTTTCAACTACGTGCTGGCCGATGGCACGATTCGCAAGAGTGTCGCCGAATGGCGCCAACTGGGCGTTACGCTGCCCAACGGAGGCCAGGTCCCGGCCGGCTCCGAGCAGTTGTCCGCCGCACTGTTGCTGCCGGCCGGTTACCGTGGCCCGGCGTTCCTGGTACTCGATAACTTCCGGGCGATTCTCAAGTACAACAACTCGTCGTCCTACGCCTTGGGTGTGAGCCTGTTGTCCGAACGCTTCAATGGCACAGGCTTGATCAGCGGTACGTGGCCAAAGGATGACCTGCCTCTGAGCCGAACCGAGCGGATCGAGCTGCAAAACCTGCTGAGCGCGCAAAACTATGACGCCGGCACCGCCGACGGGATCATCGGCGCCAATACTCGCAAGGCGATCCGCAGCGCCCAGCAGTCGTTTGGCTGGCCGGCGGATGGCTATCCGACGCACAAGTTGCTCGAAGGACTGCGTAACCGCTAAAAGCATCGCGGGCAAGCCCGCTCCCACAGGTTCAGGGGCGTTCACATGATTTGTGTACGACGCGGACACTGTGGGAGCGGGCTTGCTCCGGGCGGCGATCCGACGAAGACTGACTGACAGACAGCGAAAATCTAGCGCCTGACCACCACGTCCTGCTCCAGCACCAACTCCTTGTTCCCCGCATCCAGCCGCACCAACGCCCCCATGGGCAGCGTCAGGTTCGGGTCGCAGTGCCCACTGCGCCACCCAGACAGCACCGGAATCTTCAATGGCTCGAAGGTCTGCTTGAGCAACCTGTCCAGTGCTGGCACCTCAACCCCCGCCATATCCCCGACCAACACGCCGCGCAGCTTGTGCAACGTGCCTGCCAGCCGCAGATGGGTGAGCAACCGGTCGATGCGATACAGCGGCTCGTTGATGTCCTCGATCAACAGAATGACGCCCTCGGCGTCAATCTCGTAGGGCGTGCCCATGGTCGCGGCGATCATGGCCAGATTGCCTCCGAGCAAGCGCCCATGAGCCACGCCAGGCTCGATCGTGGTCAGCGGGTAGGCCACCGGATGAGCCAGCACCGTGCCCGCCCTCACCTGCCCGCGCAGCATGTTGAAGAACGAAGACTCCGTAGGTATTTGCTTGTCACCCAGCAGGTCGGCATTGAGCAACGGACCATGAAAGGTCACGAAGCCGGCATAACGACTGATCGCCAGATGCAGCGCAGTGATGTCGCTGTAGCCGACGAACGGCTTGGCGTTGTCACGCAGCAAATCAAAATCGATGCGGTCGAGCAGGCGCGGCGTGCCGTAACCACCGCGCAGGCAGATGATCGCATCCACCTCACTGTCGGCGAACGCTGCATGCAGATCGCCGAGTCTCACCTCGTCACTACCGGCCAGGTAGCCGTTTTTTTCGTAGACCCCGGGAAACACTTTCAGTGAATAACCCCGGGCACGCATCCATTGCACCGCCTTGTCGGTGTCCAGCGGCGCGGGACCGGCGGGTGCGATGACGCCAATCATGCCTTCCGACGGCAGTGCCGGAACGGGAGCATGAGGGCAAAGGGTGAGGGTCGGTCGAGCGGTCATCCGTGAATCTCCCTGGGTGAGAACTTCAGCACACAGTAGTCAGGAACGGGGACAAACAGAAGAGGGCCAGTCGCCCCGCAGGTTGTAGGAAAAAACGGCCGCGGCCGTAGGCCAGGCAAAAAAACGCCCACAAGGCTTTGAAACCTTGCGGGCGCTTTATGTTTCACAGTCGATCAGGACGACATCAGCTCGGCCTTGACCAGCTTGGCCTGCTCGTCGGCGTGATACGAGGAACGTACCAACGGACCGGAGGCAACGTTCTTGAAGCCCATCTTGTAGCCTTCCTCGGCGAACCAGGCGAAGGTATCCGGGTGCACGAAGCGCTGCACCGGCAAGTGGCTGCGGGACGGTTGCAGGTACTGTCCGAGGGTCAGCATGTCGATGTCGTGCTCGCGCATGCGTTTCATGACTTCGATGACTTCTTCGTCGGTCTCGCCCAGGCCCAGCATCAGGCCGGACTTGGTCGGAATGTGCGGCATCATCTGCTTGAAGCGTTGCAGCAGGGTCAGCGACCACTGGTAGTCCGAACCCGGACGCGCAGCCTTGTACAGGCGCGGCACGGTTTCCAGGTTGTGGTTGAACACATCCGGCGGCTCGGCAGCGGTGATTTCCAGCGCAATGTCCATGCGGCCACGGTAGTCCGGGACCAGGGTTTCGAGCTGCACGTTCGGCGACAGCTTGCGGATTTCGCGGATGCAGTCGGCAAAGTGCTGGGCACCGCCGTCACGCAGGTCATCACGGTCCACCGAGGTGATTACCACGTACTTCAGACGCAGGTCGGCGATGGCAATGGCCAGGCTTTCCGGCTCGTTGACGTCCAGTGGCTTCGGACGGCCGTGGCCGACGTCGCAGAACGGGCAACGACGGGTGCAAATGTCACCCATGATCATGAAGGTCGCGGTACCACCGGAGAAGCACTCGCCCAGGTTCGGGCAGGACGCTTCTTCGCACACGCTGTGCAGCTTGTGTTTGCGCAGCAGGGCCTTGATGCGGTCGACTTCCGGCGAAACCGGGATGCGTACACGAATCCAGTCAGGTTTCTTCGGCAGTTCGGTGGTCGGAATGATCTTCACCGGGATGCGTGCAACCTTTTCGGCGCCGCGCAGCTTGACGCCGGCTTCAACCTTGGGACGCGGGGCCGGGCGCTCGGTGACATCGAGCGTCGGGATCATGGTTTGCACTGCATCAGTAGTCATATCAGTCGATTCCGCCCGTCAGGGTCGTCTGCTCAGCATAGTCGAGGTGTTTGACGAGCTGCGCGCGCAGCCGGGCACTTACCTCGGCAAATTCAATCGATCCTGCGTGATCGCTCAGCTGGGTCATCGCCAGCCCGGCGTAGCCGCAGGGATTAATCCGTCGAAACGGTTCCAGGTTCATGTCCACGTTCAAGGCCAGGCCGTGAAAGGAACAGCCGTGACGGATCCGTAGACCCAGGGAAGCGATTTTCGCTCCGTCAACGTAGACACCCGGTGCATCGGGCTTGGCCACGGCGGTGACACCGTAACTGGCCAGCAGCTCGATCAGGCATTGCTCCATCCGGCTGACCAGATCGCGCACGCCAAACCCGAGCTTGCGCACGTCCAGCAGCAGATAAGCCACCAGCTGGCCGGGCCCGTGGTAAGTCACTTGACCACCACGGTCGACCTGCACCACCGGAATATCCCCGGGGAGCAGCAGGTGCTCGGCCTTGCCGGCCTGGCCCTGGGTGAACACCGCGGGATGCTCAACCAGCCAGATCTCGTCGGCGGCATCGCTGCCGCGTTCGTTGGTGAAGCGTTGCATGGCATGCCAGACCGGCTCGTAAGCCATCTGGCCGAGCTCGCGAAAGCCCAGCACACCGGACATCAGAGCACCATGTGCACGAAACCGGTTGCCCGCAGTTCGCTGTTGATGTTGTACAGCTGGTCCTGATCGGTCGCAACGATGTGCAACTGAATGGTGGTGTATTTGCCGTTGCTGCTCTGGCGCTCGTCAACGCGCTCATCGTTGATCGTTGCGTATTTGCGCACGATGTCGATGATTCTGTCCTTGTTGCCCACGCCGGTGTCGCTGATCACCTTAACCGGGTAATCATTGGCAGGGAACTCGATCTTTGGCGCCTTTACTTCGGTATCGGTCATGGCGTAACGGCCTCGTAAGCGTAAGCCGTGGCGACGGGCATGGCTGCGCGCCAGATCAGCGCGGAGCCATGCAGGTGCACACTAAATTCAGTTGAACAAGCCGTAGAAGAATAGACGGATGCTATCCCACATGCGGCGGAAGATACCACCTTCCTCGACAGCGTCCAGAGCGATCAGATCAGCGCTGTGCACCACCTTGTCGTCCAGTTTCACTTCGACTTTACCGATCACGTCGCCCTTGGCGATTGGCGCGATCAGCTGCGGGTTCATGGTCATGCTGGCAGCGAGCTTTTTCAGCTGGCCTTTTGGCAGGGTCATGGTCAGGTCTTCAGCCAGACCGGCCTTGACCTGGTTGGTGGAGCCTTTCCAGACCGGAGCCTGAGCCAGCTCGGTGCCCTTCTGATAGAAGGTCTGGGTTTCGAAGAAGCGGAAACCGTAGGTCAGCAGCTTCTGGGTTTCGGCGGCACGGGCCACTTCGCTGTTGGTGCCGAAGACCACGGCGATCAAGCGCATGCCGTCACGTACGGCCGAGGACACCATGCAGTAGCCGGCTTCGTCGGTGTGGCCGGTTTTCAGGCCGTCGACGGTCTTGTCGCGCCACAGCAGCAGGTTACGGTTCGGTTGCTTGATACCGTTCCAGAAGAACTCTTTCTGCGAATAGATCGCGTAGTGAGCCGGGTCTTCATGGATGATCGCGCGAGCCAGCACAGCCATGTCGTGAGCCGACGAATAGTGCTCAGGGTTCGGCAGGCCGGTCGGGTTCATGAAGTGGGTGTTGGTCATGCCCAGGTCGGCGACGGTCTTGTTCATCAGGTCGGCGAAGGCGTCCTCGCTACCGGCGATGTGCTCGGAGAGCGCGACACTGGCGTCGTTGCCTGACTGGATGATGATGCCGTGAAGCAGGTCGCTGACAGTGACTTGCGAGCCGACCTTGATGAACATCCGCGAACCGCCGGTGCGCCAGGCGTTTTCGCTGACGGTCACCGGATCGTTTTCGCCGATCTGGCCACGACGGATTTCCAGAGTCGCGATGTACGCGGTCATCAGCTTGGTCAGGCTGGCCGGTGGCAGACGCTGGTCACCATTGTTCTCGACCAGCACGTTGCCGCTGCTGGCATCCATGAGCACATAGGCCTTGGCAGCCAGTTGTGGTGGCGAAGGCATCATCTCGACCGCGAAGGCGGCAGGTGAGAGGAGCAGCGGGACTAGCAGGAACAGGCGTTTGGCAAAGGTGGTGATGTTCATCCGTCTCTCGAAATCGCTAATGGAAACTTGCCCAAGGGCAAAACTAATCAAATAACCTTCTAACGGGTTATCGCGTGTTCAGTTGCTCACTCCAGTCACCCTTGCCGGGCTTTTGTTCTTCGACGAGCCAACAACCTGATTCACCCCCCAATCGCTGGTGAATCGTCAATCAAGTTCTACGTACTGCTTACTCTGTGACCACACTTGGTGAGCCAAGGTTGGCCAGCCGCACACTGTTCTGTACCTGCTGGATTTCACCCGGCGATCCGATCGGGCCCAGGCGAACCCGATGCAGGGTCTGCTGATTGCGCACGATCGAGCTGATGAACACCGGAGCGCTCACCATCCCGCTGAGCTTCGATCTCAGGAGTTCTGCAGCGTCCGGGTTGGCGAACGCGCCCACCTGCAGATACTGGCCAGAGGCTGGTACAGAAGCGTTTTTTTTTGCATCAAGCTGCACCGGCACCACCGCGGCGGCGTGTTGCTGCGGCGGCGGCGTCCATTGTTCAACGGTGCCGGCCGAAGCCGTGATCACCGGGGCGCTATTCTGCGCGACTTTCGGTTCGTTGAGCATTAATGGTGCCGGACGGCCCTTGGCAGCCCACCATTGCTGCGGGTCGATGCCTTCGACCTTGACCCGCGCGGTGCCGGTTTCGGCGTAACCGAGTTTCTTGGCGGCAGCGTAGGACAAGTCGATGATCCGGTCCGAATAGAACGGCCCGCGGTCGTTGACTCGCAGGATCACGCTCTTGTTGTTGTCCAGGTTGGTCACCCGGACGTAACTTGGCAGTGGCAATGTCTTGTGCGCGGCACTCATGCCGTACAGGTCATACACTTCACCGTTGGCGGTGTTCTGACCGTGGAACTTGGTGCCGTACCAGGACGCCGTACCCGACTGCACATAGGTCCTGGACTCTTGCAGCGGGAAGTAGGTCTTGCCCAGCACGGTGTACGGGTTGGCCTTGTACGGGCCGGTGTGCAGGGTCGGCGTGGCGTCCGGGATACGCGAAACATCGACATCCCACCATGGCGCGCCATCCTTGTGGGCCCGGTTGATGTCCAGCCCCGGCGTCGTGCGCACAGCGGCGGTGCTGGTCTTCTGGGCCGGCGCGCGGCTGGTCGAACAACTGGCGACCAGCACTGCCAGCGCGGCGAATGCCATCAGCTTCAGGGGTTTATTGATAGGCAATGCCCGCATTACTTGACGCCCCGTGCTTGGACCAGCTGTTCAGACAGTTGATGTACGGCCATGGCGTACATCACGCTGCGGTTATATCGCGTGATCGCGTAAAAATTCTTCAGGCCCATCCAGTACTCGGAGCCATTGTCGCCTTCCAGGCGGAACGCAGTAACCGGCATATCATCGCGCAGCGCATCATGACTTGACCACCCCAGGGCTCGCAACTCCCCGACGGTTTTCGTCGGTTCGATTCCTGTGGTCAAGCCTTCGTCGACCTGATCGCCACGAACATCGGCGCGACTGACCACCGGTTCGCCGGCGACCCAGCCATGACGCTTGAAGTAACTGGCGACACTGCCGATGGCATCGTCCGGGTTGGTCCAGATATTGATATGGCCATCACCGTCGAAATCCACCGCATAGGCGCGGAAACTGCTCGGCATGAATTGCGGCAATCCCATGGCGCCGGCGTAGGAGCCTTTGAGCGTCAACGGATCGACCTGCTCTTCGCGGGCCAGCAGCAGGAACTCACGCAATTCCTTGCGGAAAAACTCGGCACGGGGAGGATAGTCGAAACCCAGGGTCGACAAGGCATCGATCACCCGGAAATTTCCGGTATTACGGCCAAAAAAGGTTTCAACGCCGATGATCGAGACAATCACCTGGGCCGGCACGCCGTATTCCTGTTCGGCACGGGCCAACACCGCTTCGTGCTGACGCCAGAAATCCACACCCCGGGCGATGCGCGCATCGGTGATGAACATCGGGCGATATTCGCTCCACTGCTTGACCCGTTCGGCGGGCTTCGAGATGGCGTCCAGAATCGACTGTTTGCGCTCGGCCTCGCGGAACACGCCCATCAATTGTTCACCGGCGAAACCGTAGTCGCGGGTCATTTCACCGACGAACTCGGCCACCTGGGGTGAACCTTCGTAGTCGCCGGCCAACGCTTCCTGCATAGTGCCAAGGATGCTTACCAGGCCGACCCATGGCGCGTATCGAGTCGCCCAGCCACGCATTACTTGCATTGAAAATTTCACCTTATTCAAACCTGCGCGATCCACTTGCGATGGGTATGGATCGACATCAAAACCCCAAACGCTGACAGTAGCGTCACCAGCGAAGTTCCTCCGTAGCTAATGAAAGGCAACGGCACCCCCACCACCGGCAACAGGCCACTGACCATACCGATGTTGACGAAAACATAAACAAAAAACGTCATGGTCAGGCTGCCCGCGAGCAACTTGCCGAACAATGTCTGCGCCTGGGCGGTAATCACCAGGCCGCGGCCGATCAACAGCAGGTAGATCAGCAACAGCGCGCAGATCCCCACCAGGCCGAACTCTTCACCCATTACGGCAATGATGAAGTCGGTATGGCTTTCCGGCAGGAAGTCCAGGTGCGACTGGGTGCCCAGCAACCAGCCCTTGCCGAACACACCGCCGGAGCCGATGGCGGCCTTGGACTGGATGATGTTCCAGCCGGTACCGAGCGGATCGCTCTCCGGGTCGAGGAACGTCAGGATTCGCTGCTTCTGGTAGTCGTGCATGATGAAGAACCACATGGCAATCGCCACGGGAACGGCGGCGGCCAGCACGCTGAGAATCCAGCGCCAGCGCAGGCCACCCATGAACAGCACGAAAGCGCCGCCGGCCAGGATCAGCAGCGAAGTGCCGAGGTCCGGTTGCCGCACGATCAGAATGAACGGCACACCGATCAGCATCAGGCTGACGCCCACATGCTTGAGCTGGGGCGGCAAGGTGCGCTTGGACAAATACCAGGCAATGGTCGCCGGCATCAGGATCTTCATGAACTCCGAGGGCTGGAAGCGGATCACCCCGGGAATGTTGATCCAGCGGGTGGCGCCCATCGCGTTGTGGCCCATGATGTCCACCACCAGCAACAGCATCACCCCGACCACGTAGCCCAGCGGCACCCAGCGCGCCATGAATCGCGGCTCGAACTGGGCGATGACGATCATCGACACCAGGCCGATGCCGAACGAAGTGGCTTGCTTGCCCAGCAGATCCCAGCTCTTGCCGCTGGCCGAATACAGCACGAACAGACTGCCGGCGGCGAGGGTCAACAGCAGGATCAGCAGCGGGCCGTCGATGTGCAGGCGTTGCAGCAGCGTCGCACGGCGGCGCATCACATCCTCGCTGGAGAGCATGCGATCGAAGTTATTCATCACGGGCGGTAGCCTCTGCACTGATAGGGCTGGCGTATTCGGGCTTCAACCGACCGTCCTGGTCCAGGAGCCAGGCGTCCATGACCTGACGCACCACGGGAGCTGCGACGCCGGAACCGGACTCGCCGTTCTCGACCATCACCGAGACCACGATTTTCGGGTCGTCGGCCGGCGCGAAGCCGACGAACAAGGCGTGGTCGCGATGGCGTTCCTGAACCTTGGAACGGTCATACTTCTCACCCTGTTTGATCGCGACCACCTGGGCCGTACCCGACTTGCCGGCGATTCGGTATTGCGCGCCGATCGAGGCTTTGCGCGCCGTACCACGGGCACCATGCATAACCTGCTGCATGCCATGGTTGACCTTGGTCCAGTCCGACGGGTCGCGCAGGATGATGTCCGGCATCGGATTCTCATCCACCGGCTTCACGCCCTCGATAGTCTTGGCCAGGTGCGGACGATTCCAGATGCCTTTGTTGGCCACCAATGCAGTGGCCTGGGCCAGTTGCAACGGAGTCGACTGCATGTAGCCCTGGCCGATCCCCAGAATCAGCGTTTCGCCCGGGAACCATGCCTGGCGGCGGGTCGCGCGCTTCCATTCGCGGGTAGGCATCAGACCCGGTGATTCCTCGAACATGTCCAGGGAAACCTTCTGGCCGATACCGAACTTGGACAGGTACGACGACAACCGATCGATCCCCAGCTTGTGGGCAAGATCATAGAAGTAGGTGTCGTTGGAACGCATGATCGCCGTGTCGAGGTCGACAAAACCATCGCCGGTGCGGTTCCAGTTTCGGTACTTGTGATCGTAGTTGGGCAGCATGTAGTAACCGGGGTCGAACACTCGGGTCGACGCCGTCACCACGCCGGCATCCAGACCGGCAATCGCCACCGCGGGCTTGATGGTCGAACCCGGCGGGTACAGGCCACGCAGTACGCGGTTGAACAGCGGCCGGTCGATGGAGTCGCGCAGCTCGGAATAGGCCTTGAAGCTGATGCCGGTGACGAACAGGTTCGGGTCGAAACTCGGCTGGCTGACCATCGCCAGCACTTCGCCGGTTTTCGGGTCCAGCGCTACCACCGCGCCACGACGACCACCGAGCGCAGCTTCGGCGGCTTCCTGCAATTTGATGTCCAGGCTCAGGACAATGTCCTTGCCGGGAATCGGATCGGTACGCTTGAGCACCCGCAGTACGCGGCCCCGGGCGTTGGTCTCGACTTCCTCGTAACCCACCTGGCCGTGCAACTCCGGCTCGTAAAAACGCTCGATGCCGGTTTTACCAATTTGATGGGTGCCGCTGTAACTCACCGGATCCAGAGTCTTCAGCTCTTTCTCGTTGATCCGCCCCATGTAACCCACCGAGTGCGCAAAATGCGCACCCTGCGGATAGTGACGGACCAGTTGCGCGACCACTTCCACGCCTGGCAGGCGGAACTGGTTCACGGCAATTCGCGCGATCTGCTCTTCGGTCAACTCGAACAGGATCGGCACCGGCTCGAACGGCCGACGCCCCTGGCGCATGCGTTTCTCGAAAACCACCCGATCTTCAGGCGTCAGCTCCAGAACCTGGACGATCACATCAAGCACTTGCTGCCAATCGCCAGAGCGCTCGCGGGTCATGCTCAGGCTGAAACTGGGCCGGTTGTCGGCAATGACGACACCGTTGCGATCGAAAATCAGCCCGCGGGGCGGCGGAATCGGCTGCACATGGACGCGGTTGTTTTCCGAGAGTGTCGAGTGGTACTCGTACTGGATCACCTGCAGGAAATACAAACGCGCGATCAGCACCCCGATCAGCGCCACCACTGCAATGGCCCCGAACACGACGCGGCCACGCACCAGACGGGCGTCTTTTTCGTGGTCCTTGATGCGGATCGGCTGGGACATGAGGGCAGAACTACTTGTGGTAAGGGTGACCGGACAGCACGGTCCAGGCACGGTACATCTGTTCGCCGATCAGGATCCGCACCAGCGGGTGCGGCAAGGTCAGCGGCGACAACGACCAGCGCTGGTCGGCCCGGGCACAGACTTCCGGCGCCAGCCCTTCGGGGCCGCCGACCATGAAGTTGACCGTACGCGAGTCCAGCCGCCAGCGATCGAGCTCGACCGCCAGTTGCTCGGTGCTCCAGGGCTTGCCATGGACTTCGAGAGTGACAATCCGCTCGTTCGGCCCGACCTTGGCCAGCATGGCTTCGCCTTCCTGACGGATGAAACGGGCCACGTCGGCGTTCTTGCCACGGGTATTGAGCGGTATTTCCACCAGTTCCAGCGCCAGCTCGGACGGAAGACGCTTGGCATATTCATGCCAGCCTTCTTCCACCCATTTGGGCATGCGTGAACCGACGGCGATCAGTCGCAGTCGCACAGCGTTCCCTTATTCCTGGTCTTTGTTGAGCTTGTTGAAGTGCTCGTGACCAACTTCAGGGCTGTGGTGCTTGCCATCGGCCGCACGGCTCTGCTCGGCACCTTTCCACAGACGCTCCAGGTCGTAGAACTGACGGGCGTTGGAGGTCATCATGTGGACGATCACGTCGTCCATGTCCAACAGCACCCAGTCGCTGTCGCCCTTGCCTTCTTCACCCAGCGGCTTGATGCCCAGGGCTTTGACGGCCTCGCGGACCTTGTCCAGCATCGCGCCGATCTGGCGGTTGGAGGTACCGGTGGCGATGATCATGTAGTCAGTGATGCTCTGCTTGTCGCGAACATCGATCACCAGCACGTCCTGGGCCTTGACGTCTTCCAGGGCGGCTACGGCGATCTTGACCAGCTCGTCGCCTTTAGGCGGCTCGGCGGCGAGGACCTTTTCCGGCAGCGGGGCACTCTTGAATGTGCCTTTGCGTTTTACTTTGCTTTCGTTGTTGCTCGTCATATAAAACTCGTTTTGCTCGTTTGTTCGGGCGCTTCAATACACGTTGTTGCCACGTGCCTTGAGGCACTCCTATTCAGTTCGACGCACGGTAGAGTCCGTGCGCATCGATGTAGGCCAGGACCGCGTCGGGCACCAGGAAACGTACCGACTTACCGCTGGCCAGCAGTTGACGGATCTGGGTGGCGGATACCGCGAGCGGTGTCTGCCAGACGAATGCAATCTGTCCGCTCGGCCCTTTGAGGGCCAGCGGGTCGCTCACCGAGCGCGCTGCCAGCAGGTTGCGCAAGGCATCCGGCGGTTCGCTGTCGGCATCCGGGCGTTGCAACACCAGGATATGGCAATGCTGGAGCAACTCTTCCCAGCGGTGCCAAGTGGGCAGGCCGCAAAAAGCGTCCCAGCCCAAAAGCAGAAAAACCTGGTCGGATACGGCCAGTTCGGCGCGCATCAGCTCCAGGGTATCAATGGTGTAGGACGGTTTGTCCCGCTGCAATTCGCGGGCGTCCACCACCAACGGCGCCACACCGGCCACCGCGCACTCGACCATCGCCAGACGGTCTTTTGCCGACACCTGCGGCTTGTCCCGATGGGGCGGCCTGGCACTGGGTGTCAGACGCAGCTCATCGAGCGCGAGTGTTTCGGCGACTTCCAGCGCACCGCGCAAATGGCCGATATGCACCGGGTCGAACGTTCCGCCCAGCACGCCAATCCGGCGAGGGGCTGGCTCGCTGGCGGTGACCGGGGCTGACGGGTCGAAGTCGCCCAAGTCAGGCCGGCTCCTGTCCGCGCAACTGCCCGTCGCCGACCACGATGTACTTCTCGCAGGTCAGTCCTTCGAGGCCCACCGGGCCGCGGGCGTGCAGCTTATCAGTAGAAATGCCGATCTCGGCACCCAATCCGTATTCGAAGCCATCGGCGAAGCATGTCGGGGTATTGATCATCACCGACGAGGAGTCGACTTCAGCCACGAAACACCGGGTGTCGCCCTGGTGTTCGCTGACAATCGAATCGGTGTGATGGGAACCGAAATGGTTGATGTGCTCGATGGCTTGTTCGAGCCCGTCGACCACGCGGATCGACAGAATCGCCGCCAGATACTCGGTGCTCCAGTCTTCCTCGGTGGCCGGTACGGCTTCGATGATCGCCCGGGTGCGTTCGCAACCGCGCAGTTCGACGCCTTTTTCGCGGAACTGCGCAGCCATGGCCGGCAGGAAATCCTTGGCAACGGTTTGATCCACCAGCAGCGTTTCCATGGCACCGCAGATGCCATAACGGTAAGTCTTGGCGTTGAACGCAATGCGCTGGGCCTTGGCCAGGTCGGCGTGCTCGCTCACGTAAACGTGGCAGATGCCGTCCAGGTGCTTGATCACCGGGACACGGGCGTCACGACTGACGCGCTCGATCAGGCCACGGCCGCCGCGCGGCACGATGACATCGACGTACTCAGGCATGGTGATCAGCGCGCCGACGGCAGCGCGATCGGTGGTTTCGACCACTTGCACCACCGCGGCCGGCAGATCGGCCTCGGCCAGGCCGCGCTGAATGCAGGCGGCGATGGCGCGATTGGAATGAATCGCCTCGGAGCCGCCACGCAGGATGGTCGCGTTACCGGATTTCAGGCACAGGCTCGCGGCATCGATGGTCACGTTCGGCCGCGACTCGTAGATGATTCCGATCACACCCAATGGCACGCGCATCTTGCCGACCTGAATACCGGACGGACGGAAGCTCATGTCGCGGATCGCGCCGACCGGGTCCGGCAGGGCTGCAACCTGACGCAGGCCGACGATCATGCCGTCGATACGCGCCGGGGTCAGCGCTAGGCGTTCGAGCAGGGCCGGCTCAAGACCATTGGCGCGACCGGCGGCCAAATCCTGTTCATTGGCCGCCGCCAGCTCGGCGCGGGCAGCGTCCAGCGCGTTGGCGGCGGCCTGCAGGGCGCGGTTCTTCTGCGCGGTACTGGCACGGCCGATCACGCGGGAAGCTTCGCGAGCAGCGCGACCCAGGCGGGTCATGTAGTCAAGAACGGACTCAGTCATGGTCTGGCGTGGTCTTTGATTAGGTCTTGGTAAAGAGTAAAGCGGCAGATTATAGCTGTCGCGTCCCGGGACTAACAGCGGTGACGGGCGGATGGTCGAAATGGAGGGGTATTTGCCGACGTTCAGCCGGGATTAAGCTGCAAATTGTTATCATCACGACTCATTCAGCCCTGACAAATGCCGGTCATCATGTCCAATCTGACTGTTCGAGCGTCCGCCGCGAACCTGCCCACGGGCCTCCCGGACGCGTTTTTCGACCGTGACGCGCAAATTCTGGCCCGGGATTTACTGGGCAAAGTCATTCGCCATCGGGTTGGCGACCTGTGGCTCAGCGCCCGGATCATCGAAACCGAAGCCTATTACTGCGCAGAAAAGGGTAGCCACGCGTCCCTCGGCTACACAGAAAAGCGTAAGGCTTTGTTTCTGGATGGCGGCCACATCTATATGTATTACGCCCGGGGCGGCGATTCACTCAATTTCAGCGCCCAAGGGCCCGGCAACGCCGTGCTGATCAAGTCCGCCTATCCGTGGGTCGATGAACTGAGCGGGCCGGCCAGCCTGGCACAGATGCTGTTGAACAATCCCGATGCCCAGGGCCACCCTCGCCCGTCACAAAAGCTCTGCGCCGGGCAAACCCTGCTCTGCAAGGCGCTGGGCCTGAAAGTGCCGGTGTGGGACGCCAAACGCTTCGACCATGAAGTGCTGCTGGTGGAGCACGTCGGCCAGACGCCCGCCCACATCATCCAGACCACGCGCCTGGGCATCCCCCACGGACGCGATGAACACTTGATGTACCGCTTCGTCGACGGAACCTACGCGGCTTACTGCACGCGGAACCCGCTGCGTCGCGGGCAAGTCGAAGGTCGCGATTATTTTGTGCTGTCCTGAAATTGACTCAGACTTGATGCAAACAGAAATCCCCTGCGGGAGCGGGCTTGCCCGCGAAGGCGCAGTGTCAGGCGACCTCAATATCGACTGAAAGGGCCTATTCGCGGGCAAGCCCGCTCCCACAGGGGTCAGTGGCGTATTCAACGTTGCACTTATCCCCTGGAAGCAATTGAACATTTGATGGAGTGGTTTTTATGGGCCCATGGCTCGATAGCGTGACCGGATGGCTGGCGGTCAACCCGCAATGGCTGGCAGCAGCGGTATTCATCGTGGCCTTTGTGGAATGCCTGGCGATTGCCGGGCTGATCGTTCCCGGCACGGTGTTGCTGTTCGCCGTGGCGGTACTGGCAGGCAGTGGCGCGCTGACGCTCAGTGAGACGCTCTTGCTGGGGTTCGTCGCCGGGGTACTGGGCGACGTCATTTCGTATTTCCTGGGGCGGCACTTCCATCAGAACATCCGGCGCCTGCCGGGCTTGCGCCATCATCCGGAATGGATCGCCGGGGCCGAGTCATACTTCCAGCGCTACGGCATCGCCAGCCTGCTGGTCGGGCGCTTTATCGGCCCCCTGCGGCCAATGCTGCCGATGGTGGCCGGAATGTGCGACATGCCTTTCCCACGCTTCTTCGCTGTCAGCCTGTTGGCCGGCGCGGGTTGGTCGGTGGCTTATCTGCTGCCTGGCTGGGCCACGGGCGCGGCAATCCGCTTGCCGTTGCCCGAAGGTTTCTGGCTCCAGGCCGGGGTTGTTGCCGGCAGCATTGCAGTGATGGTCGGCTTGAGCGCGACCAGCAGCCTGCGCCGGCATCGCCGCGCGACGTTGTTCATTACCGGAATGAGCTTGCTGATTCTGACGGGGCTGTTTATCGGTTACTCGCACCTGACCGCCCTCGATCAAGGGCTGATGACGTTGGTACAGGAACACCGCAGCCCGATGCTCGATGAAGTGGCCGTGGTATTCACGCTGATCGGTGAATTCCGCAACATGCTGCTGTTCAGTGCGCTGCTGACCGGTTTGCTGCTGCTGATGCGGCAATGGCGGCACGCGATTTTCGCGGGCAGCACGCTGCTCTTCACGGCACTGGCCAATACCGCGACCAAGTACTTTTTCGCCCGCGTGCGCCCCGAAGTGTTGACCGACCCGCTGACCAGCTACAGCATGCCCAGCGGTCATGCATCTGGCTCCTTCGCACTGTTCCTGACCCTCGCCGTCCTCGCCGGCCGCGAACAACCGCCGCGTATGCGCTTGACTTGGTTGCTGGTGGGCTGTTTGCCAGCGCTGGCCATCTCCCTCTCCCGCGTATACCTCGGTGCCCACTGGCCGACGGACGTATTGGCCGGGGCGATGCTGGCGGCTTGTGTATGTGCAGCAAGTTTGTGGCTGAGTCAGCGTCAGGCACCACTCAATGCCATGCCGCCGAAAGTCTGGTGGTTGCTGTTGCCGGCACTGGCGGCATTGTTCGGATTCTTCGTGTTGCGGCATTTGCCGCATACGATATTGAGATATGCCTATTAAATTAGTTACTTACACCGCACACCCACTTAACCCCAAAAAAATAATCCCAATCGCAATGATCGGGATTATTTTTACTAGTAATTATTTGGCTTTTAACCTTTGAAGCGACCCATCAACCTGAAACAATAAATGTTTAATTCTAAAGCGGAAGCTCATTCACAAAGTCTTCAGCGTGCTTCTCAAGGTATTTATCCAAGCGCCCATAATATTCTCGGAATACGGCATTAAGCTCTTTGTCTACCTTATCCCTGACGTCAACATACCTGGCAGCCGGATTGATCTTAATCAACTCATCACCTATTTGACGCCAGACAATGGTCTCAATGAAATAAGATTCTTTCTCCTGCGAGGAATGAACCAACCTCACTTCAACAACATTATTACTCATAATTCAAACCCTCCTTGTTACTATTAACCCCAAACCTGGGGCACACGGAGAACTTAAATAAATCAACTCACCACCACAAGAACTTTAAGCTTTGAAATTAGAACAAAATAATTAAGCAAACAACTCACCCTGCAACTCATCCAACAATGCCTGGATCGCATCCAGTCGCTGCTGCGGATCATCAAGTTGCAACAGGTCGATCTTGTCCAGTTCGGCAAATGGCAACAGGTACGCCAACTGATTGGCCAGCGACTGTTGCCCGGTCGCTTCGGTGCCCATGTTCAAGGCTTCGACCATCGGGTGTTCAGCCAAGGCCTTGAGCAACGCCACCAGATCGGCGTCCTCGTCTTGCAGCGGTTGCTCCGGCTCATCTTCCAGCCACTCGACCTCGGCCACGGTCAACTGATCGCGCTGCACTTCGGTACGCAAAACGTGAAAGCGCCGACCGCCCTGGACCCGAATCCCCAGCAGGCCGTTGTCCTGCTGTTTGAAATCGGTGATCAGTGCTTCACAGCCCACCAGCGCGTAGCCGGCCGGGGCGATTCCGACTTCTTCGCCGTCGAGGATGCACACCACGCCGAAACCGCCGCCCTGTTTCATGCAGCGGCCGATCATGTCCAGGTAACGCGCCTCGAAAATCTGCAAGTCGAGGATGCAACCGGGAAACAGCACTGTGTTGAGCGGAAAAAGCGGCAGACTCATAGACATTTCCTTACACCACCATCGACACCGCCAACGGCAGTAACACCGCCGTGGCCACGCCCATCAAACTCATCGCCAGCGCCGCGAAGGCGCCGCACTCTTCATTTTCCTGCATCGCCACCGCCGTGCCGACCGCGTGGGCGGTCATGCCCAGCGCCATGCCGCGCGCCTCGGAACTGTGGACACCGAGATGGGTCAACAGGCTCGGGCCGAAGATCGCGCCGATCACACCCGTAATCAAGACGAACACCGCTGCCAGCGCCGCGACGCCACCGATCTGTTCAGCCACCAGCATCGCAATCGGCGAGGTCACCGACTTCGGCGCCATGGTCATCAGGATCATGTGTTCGGCACCGAACCACCAGCCCAGCAACACACCCATACCCGTGGCCACCACCCCACCTATCACCAGCGTAGTAAATATCGGCCAGAACAACTGCCGAATCCGTCGCAGGTTGAGATAAAGCGGCACCGCCAGCGCAACAGTGGCCGGACCGAGCAGGATGCTCAGGATCTCGGTGCTCTTGCGGTACTCGGCGTAAGTCAGGCCGCAACCCACCAGCACACCGATCACCAGCAACATGGAGACCAGCACCGGCTGCAAAAAGATCCATCGGGTTTTCTCGAATGCCGCCAGGACGAGTTGATAGGCGCCCAGGGTAATGCCGATACCAAACAAGGGATGATGAATCACCGACGTCCAGGCGCCGTGCCAGTCGAAGATCATTGGCTGTCCTCGGAGCGAGCGTGCCCCTTGACCATGCGCTGCATCAGCACCCCGGCGAAGGCCATGGAAAGCAGCAGCGACAACACCAGCGCACCGACAATGGCCCAGAAGTCCGCCGCGATGTCAGCGGCGTAGACCATCACGCCCACGGCCGGCGGCACCAGCAACAGCGGCAGGTAGCGCAGCAGGCTGCTGGCCGCCAGGTTCAGTGGCTCGCCGACCTGTCCGCGGCAGATGAGGTACACCAGCAACAGCAGCAACCCCACAATCGGCCCCGGCAGCACCGGCAAGAACAAATGATTGATCGCAGTGCCGAGCAATTGGAACAGCACCAGCCACGTCAGGCCCCGTAACAGCATCAAAGATCTCCCACAAAATCCGTCACCCGCATTGGCAGGGCATTATAAGCATGCTCGCGCTATAGACCGGCATTCGCCAAAAGCATGGTCAGTTGACCGGAGCGTTTGGCCATGTTGATCTAAAGTAGTAAGCCGGGAGGTCAGATCCCCGCAAGCCAAAACTATAAAACCGATGAACCCAAGGAGAGTCTCAATGCCCTATGTTCCAGTTGCAGAGCTCAAAGATTATGTCGGCAAGGAACTTGGACGTTCCGAATGGCTCACCATCGATCAGGACCGCATCAACCTGTTCGCCGAAGCCACAGGGGATTTTCAGTTCATCCACGTCGACCCGGTCAAGGCCGCGCAAACGCCATTTGGCAGCACTATCGCCCACGGCTTTCTGTCGTTGTCGCTGATTCCGAAATTGATGGAAGACATCCTCGTCATGCCACAAGGCCTGAAGATGGTGGTCAACTACGGCCTCGACAGCGTGCGCTTCATCCAGCCGGTCAAGGTCAATTCGCGGGTACGGCTGAAGGTCGACCTGACCGAAGTCATCGAGAAGAAACCCGGCCAATGGCTGCTCAAGGCCACCACCACCCTGGAAATCGAAGGTTCGGACAAACCGGCGTACATCGCCGAACCCCTGTCCCTGTGCTTCGTATAAACCGTCCCGGATGCGAAGCAGCTCATGCTGTTTCGCGCCCTCACGCGGTACCTCGCCCTGTATAAGGTCACATAGCTGCGGCATACTCCTTCGCCTAATTGCCCGGAATCCGCTATGCGCCCACTTGCACTCCTTGTCATGACCCTGATGCTCACCGGTTGCGGCGACGGCGAATCGCCATTGCCTCCCGACGCACGCCTGCCGGACGGCGGACGCTATCGTGGTGACCTGGTCAATGGCTTGCTGCAAGGCAAGGGGCGTATCGACTACCCGAACGGCAGCTGGTATGCCGGCGAATTCGACAAGGGCCAGTGGCAGGGCCAGGGCGAATGGCATGGCAGCAATGGCGAAGTCTATCGCGGGCAGTTCAATCAGGGACTGTTCGACGGCCAGGGGGCATTGACCACCAACGCCAGCAGCTACAGCGGCGGCTTCAAGGCCGGTCGGCGCAACGGCGAAGGAACCCTCAAAGAAAACGGCATGAGCTATCGCGGAGAATTCAAGGCCGATCAATACGCCGGCCTGGGTCGCCTCGAACTCGAAGACGGCAGCTCCTATCAGGGCCAGTTCGCCCACGGCAAACCCAATGGCGAAGGCCAGCGCGGCGACGGCAACGGCAATCAGTTCACCGGACACTTCGTCGACGGCCAGCTGGAGGGCAATGGGACTTTCAACAGCGCCGATGGCGACATCTATGTCGGCAGCTTCAAGAACAATCAACTGCACGGCAAGGGCCGCTACGAAAACGCCGATGGCGATGTCTGGCTGGGACAGTTCAAGGAAGGCTCGCTGAACGGCAAGGGCGAGTTGATCGGCACTGACGGCAGCCACTACATCGGCCAGTTCAATGACTGGCGCTTTTCCGGCCAGGGTCGCCTGAACCTGTCCGACGGCAGCTTTTACACCGGCCAGTTCGACAACGACAGTTACCAGGGGCGCGGCACATTGGTGTTGACCGACGGCACCGTGCTCAGCGGCACCTGGATCAACGGCCAGCGTGTACGCGACGCCGAGGGCAAATTATTGCCCGACACCCTGGAGCTCGGCCTGCTGGCCCAGGGGCGCCTGCTCGACGCCGCGTTGGCCAACGTTCCACCCTCGACCCCGACGGTGGAGCTTTATTCGTTGACCCTGGGTGGCGATGGCAAGCAAAGCGTGTTTCTGCGCGAATCCGACTACGTCGCCAACATGCTCAGCACCCGTTTCGGCACCATTGGCCAGATCCGCCTGGTGAACCATCGTGACCACCTCGCCGACCGCCCGATGGCTACCCGGGAAAACCTGCGCCGCGCCGCCCTGACACTGGCCGAACGCAGCGGTCCGGAAGACCTGATTTTCATCTACCTGACCAGCCATGGCACCAGCGAACACGAACTGGTGCTGGACCAGCCGCGCATGGAACTGGCCGATCTGCCGGCCGACGAATTGGCCGCCGTTCTCGCCCCGCTGAAAAACCGCGACAAGATCATCGTGATTTCGTCCTGCTACTCCGGCGGCTTCATCCCCGCCCTCAAGGATGAACGGACCCTGATCATGACGGCCTCGCGGGCCGACCGAGTGTCCTTCGGTTGCTCGGAGGAAGCCAACTTCACTTACTTCGGCGATGCCCTGTTCGCCCGGGCCCTGAACCAGACCGATGACCTGGAACAAGCCTTCAAACTGACCAAGGCCAGCGTCGCCGAACGTGAGCTGGCGGACGGTTTCGAAGCGTCCGAACCACAGATCTGGGCACCGAAAACCGTCCTCTCGCATTGGCAGCTACTGCGTAAACAGCAGGCACGAAAAGCCCTGCAAAGTGCGTCCATCGAAAGCAAGGATGCAAACAGCAACTAAGCTGAATAGTATCAAGGGAGAAACACTATGTACTTGACGCCTCAGCACGTATTACTTGCCGGAGCCACCGGGCTGACCGGTGAACATCTGCTCGATCGCCTGCTTAACGAGCCAACGATTTCACGGGTATTGGCCCCCTCACGCCGTCCATTGGCCGGGCACCCGCACCTTGAAAACCCCGTCGGCGACCCGGCGGAGTTTCTGCCGCAACTGAACGGCCGTGTCGATATCGCCTACTGCTGCCTGGGCACCACCATCAAACAGGCGGGCTCGGAACAGGCGTTCCGCGCGGTGGACCTGGACATGGTCGTGGCCTTTGCCAAACGCGCACGGGAGATGGGCGCACGGCACCTGATCGTGATCAGTGCCCTGGGAGCCGATCGCAGATCCTCGATTTTCTACAACCGGGTCAAAGGCGAAATGGAGTACGCACTGCGCGCGCAGGATTGGCCGCAGCTGACCATTTGCCGCCCTTCGCTGTTACTGGGTGATCGCACCGAACCGCGACTGGGCGAGAAAGTCGCCGGCCCGTTGTCTCGGCTGATCCCTGGCAAATACCATGGTATCGAAGCCTGCCAACTGGCTCGCGCGATGTGGCGTCTGGCGCTGGAAGAGCAGGACGGGGTCAGGATTGTCGAGTCGGATGAGCTGAGGAAGTTGGGCAAGTAAACCGCGAACCTGTGGCGAGGGGGCTTGCACCCTCGCCACAACGCTCTCTTACAATCCACCCGTCGCCTGAAAACTCACCCCTATCACCGTCAGCAACGACAACGGCAACAGCAGCGTGTCGAGCAACGCACTGGCCGGCAGATCAACGCCCGGATAGCTCGGCGCTTCGGCACCGAAACGGTCCATCGCACAGCACCCACCGTTCAACGCGTACAAATCCAGGCGAGTCCCCGAGTAAACCACCGGCGCCCCCGGTTTGGCTGCATCAAGGGTGCGCGCCGTGGCGCACCCGGCCAATTGCAGCGCCAGCACCATCACCAGCAGCTTATTCATCGCCGGTCAAATGATGCTCGCCCCAGCGCGGCAACATGTCCTGAGGAATATTCAGCAGGTTGAGGATCCGCGCCACGACGAAATCGATCAGGTCGTCGATGGTTTGCGGCTGATGATAGAAACCCGGCGACGCCGGCAGGATCGTCACACCCATGTTCGACAACTTGAGCATGTGCTCCAGGTGAATGCTCGAATATGGCGCTTCACGGGGCACCAGAATCAACTGCCGACGCTCTTTGAGCGTCACGTCTGCAGCCCGTTCGATCAGGTTGTTGCAGGCACCGGTGGCGATGGCCGACAACGTGCCCGTGGAACACGGCACTACCACCATCGCCGCAGGGGAGCCGGAACCCGAAGCCACCGGCGACATCCAGTCTTCCTTGCCGTACACCCGAATCTGCCCGGCGGCAGCCCCCGTGTATTCGGTGAGGAACGCCTGCATCATCTGCGGCCTGGCTGGCAGCGTGACGTCGGTTTCGGTGGCCATCACCAACTGCGCGGCCTTGGAAATCAGGAAGTGCACTTCACGATCTTCCCGCACCAGGCAGTCGAGCAGGCGCAAACCGTACTGGGCGCCCGAAGCACCGGTCATTGCCAGGGTGATGCGGTCCGGGCCGGTGTTCATTTGAGCGCCTCAGCCAGTTTGCCGTGCAGGCCGCCGAAGCCGCCGTTGCTCATGATCACCACGTGAGTACCGGGTTGGGCCTGGCTCTTCACGCGCTCGATGATGCCTTCCAGGGAATCGCTGACAATCGACGGCACGGTGCACAGCGCCGCGGTGCCCGCCAGATCCCAGCCGAGGTTGGCCGGTGCGTACCAGATCACTTGATCGGCATCGACCACGCTTTCCGGCAATCCGTCACGGTGCGCGCCAAGCTTCATGGAGTTGGAACGCGGCTCGATGATCGCGATCAACGGTGCATCGCCGATGCGCTTGCGCAGGCCATCCAGCGTGGTGGCGATGGCAGTCGGGTGGTGAGCGAAGTCGTCATAAATGGTGATGCCACCCACTTCCGCGACTTTTTCCATCCGGCGCTTCACGCTTTTGAAGGCGCTCAACGCGGCGATGCCCATGGATGGCACCACACCGACGTGGCGTGCAGCAGCCAGGGTCGCCAGAGCGTTGGCGACGTTGTGCTGGCCAGTCATGTCCCACTCGACCACGCCCTGGGCGACACCTTCGAACATCACTTCGAACTTCGAGCCATCTTCACTGAGCAGCTTGACCTGCCACTGACCGCCGGCACCGGTGGTTTGCACCGGAGTCCAGCAGCCCATCTCGATAACGCGCTGCAATGCCGGCTCAGTAGTCGGATGGATCACCAGGCCTTCGCTCGGAATGGTCCGCACCAGATGATGGAACTGCCGCTCGATGGCCGACAGGTCCGGGAAGATGTCCGCGTGATCGAACTCAAGGTTGTTCAGGATTGCGGTGCGCGGGCGGTAATGTACGAACTTGGAGCGCTTGTCGAAGAACGCACTGTCGTACTCGTCGGCTTCGATGACGAAGAAGGGTGTATCACCCAGGCGCGCGGACACCGAGAAGTTTTGCGGCACGCCACCGATCAGGAAACCCGGAGCCATGCCCGCATGCTCCAGCACCCAGGCCAGCATGCTGCTGGTGGTGGTCTTGCCGTGCGTACCGGCAACCGCCAGCACCCAGCGACCTTGCAGCACGTGATCAGCCAGCCATTGCGGGCCGGAGACGTAAGGCAGGCCTTTGTTCAGCACGTACTCCACGGCCGGGTTGCCCCGGGACATGGCGTTGCCGATCACCACCAGATCGGGGGCCGGATCGAGTTGCGCCGGGTCGTAGCCTTGGGTCAATTCAATGCCCTGGGCTTGCAGCTGAGTGCTCATCGGCGGATAGACGTTGGCATCGGAGCCGGTCACGTGATGGCCCAGCTCTTTGGCCAGAACCGCCATCGAGCCCATGAAAGTCCCGCAGATACCCAGAATATGAATGTGCATTAGTCGACCTCTTAAAACATGGCCGCAGGTTAGCTTAGGGTAGGAAAAATCGCACCTGATGTTTCAGATCTGAAGACGCCTTCGTCGGATCGCCGCCCGGAGCGGGCTTGCTCGCGAATGGCCGCGACACGGTTTACCGGGCGATACCGTGCTTACGCAGCTTGCGATACAGGGTATTGCGACTGACCCCTAACTGCTCAGCCGTATGCGTCATGTGCCACCGCGTCTGCTCCAGCGCAGAGAGCAACGCCAGCCGCTCGGCATCCTCCAACGGATGCTCCGATGGCTCCTCGATAACCTGCGCCACCGCCGGCCTGGCCGAACGAATCATCGCCGGCAAATCCTCCAGCCCGATCCGCCCGCCTTCACACAACGCCGCCAACGTACGCAGTACATTTCGCAACTGCCGCACGTTGCCCGGCCAGGCGAACCCCAACAAGGCTTCCCGCGCCGGCCCGTCGATCAACACAGTTTCTCCGCCCGCCTCCTCGGCCAGCAAAAAGTCGAGCAACCGGGATTTGTCACTGCGCTCGCGCAACGGTGGCAACGCAACTTCCAGCCCGTTGAGGCGGTAATACAAATCCTCGCGGAAGCTGCCGTCCTGCACACGGTCCAGCAAGTTGCGGTGAGTGGCACTGATGATCCGCACGTTCACCGATTCCGGCTCGCCGCCGATCGGCACCACTTGCCGGTCTTCGAGCACCCTCAGCAAGCGCGTCTGCAAGGCCAGTGGCATGTCACCGATTTCATCGAGGAACAAGGTCCCGCCATCGGCCTGTTGCAACTTGCCGCGCATGCCTTCCTTGCGCGCACCGGTAAAGCTGCCGCCGCGATATCCGAACAGCTCGCTTTCGATCAGGCTTTCGGGAATGGCCGCGCAATTGAGGGCGACAAAGGCTTTGTCCGCTCGCTGGCTGGCATGGTGCACTGCTTTGGCGAAAGCCTCCTTGCCAGACCCGGTTTCGCCGTTGATCAGCAGCGGCACGTCGCGCTCGTAGACGCGCAAGGCCTTGCGGAAGTCCGCCTGCAACGTTGCGTCATCCAGGCAAATGCCCGACAGGCGCGGCGCTTGTGCAACCTCGACCACCGGCGCCAACGGAGTCGGCAGCGGCCGCCGTGCCTCACCGCGCAATACCGCAAACAGCTTGCGACCATCACGGGTGCGCAACGGCCAACTGGCGGCGGCATTGGTGCTCGCGCGACCGAGCAACTCATCGAGCGAGCAATCGAAAAACGCTTCCACCGGCTTACCCAGTAAGCCGCCGCGAATATGTCCCAGCAGGTTCAGCGCACTCTGGTTGACCGCGCAAATGCGCCCTTCCCCGTCGAACGCCAGCAAGCCTTCGCTGAACAGACCGACGGACTCGGCCTGCAGGTGAAAACGCAGCAACCATTGGTTGTCGAAGCAGCGCAGGAAGTAGCAGCTCTCGATCATTTTCGCCGACAGGTTGACCAGCGCCATGGTGTGGAACTGGCTTTGCCGCGACACATCGCGCCGCGCGGACGACACGTCAAGCACCGCCAGCAATTCGCCATGGGGATCGAAGACCGGGCTCGCCGAGCAGGTCAGGCCGGTGTGGCGGCCGCGAAAGTGTTCATCCTGATGGATAGTCAGCGACTGACGCTCCACCAGGCAGGTGCCGATACCGTTAGTGCCTTCGCAGGCCTCGCTCCAGTCGGCACCGAGCCAGAGGCCGGCGCGTTCGAAAATCTGCCGTTCGGCGGGCGCGGTGACGCAGTTGAGGATCACGCCGCGGGCGTCGGTCAGCAACACTGCATGACCGGCGCCGGAAAGTTGTTGATGCAGGCTGGTCATTTCATTGCCGGCGATGTGCAGAACCTGCTGCAAGCGCTCGCGGCTTTCCAGGACACGGCCATGTTCCAGCACCGTTGGCGCGATGCTCAGGGCCGGATCGAGGTGATAGTCCTCGAGGCAGCGCAGCCATGAGCGGGCGATGGACGGATCGCTGCCGGGACCGTGCAGGTGGGTCTTGCCCTGGGTCACCGTCATTACTTGCTGGGCATGGCGACTCAAATGGTTGTCGTGCATTTATTATTATTCTCCCAGAAAGATCTGGCTCGCCTCCGTGTAGCAGCTGCCGCAGGCTGCGTTCGGGCGCGGAGCGGTCGTAAAACCTGTGTCCCGGATTTCATTGCCTAGCCGAGGCGAGTGCTTCGCCCTCGAACGCAGCCTTCGGCAGCTGCTACATGTGCATTGCGTTATGTGATGCCGAGCATCCTCCAGCCTGACCCGCATTGCAATGCCGGCAAGACCGCTCGGTCACACACCGTGCCAAAAACGGTACAAAGTGTCACGAGGGCTGTACCGAAAGCGCCACAAGCCAACCCCGTTTGTCCGACAAAAACTACGCAAGACCTTGATTTACCTGACATGCAAGGCACTGGCCCGGCCCTTGCTCTACGCTTAAAGCAAGCGCACATGCGCGACTCCCTATAAGCACAAAAGCAAGGAGAGACCACCATGCGTTACGCTCACCCCGGTACTGAAGGCGCTATCGTTTCGTTCAAAGCCAAATACGGTAACTACATCGGCGGCGAGTTCGTCGCGCCTGTCAAAGGTCAGTACTTCACCAATACCTCGCCAGTGAATGGCCAACCGATTGCCGAATTCCCCCGTTCCACGGCCGAAGACATCGACAAGGCCCTGGACGCTGCCCACGCGGCGGCCGATGCCTGGGGCGCCACGTCCGCCCAGGCACGCTCGCTGGTGCTGCTGAAAATCGCCGACCGCATCGAACAGAACCTCGAACTGCTGGCAATCACCGAATCCTGGGACAACGGCAAGGCCGTGCGTGAAACCCTCAACGCCGACATCCCGCTGGCCGCCGACCACTTCCGCTACTTCGCCGGTTGCATCCGTGCCCAGGAAGGCAGCGCCGCCGAGATCGACGGCAACACCGTGGCCTATCACATCCATGAACCGCTAGGCGTGGTCGGGCAGATCATCCCGTGGAACTTCCCGATCCTGATGGCCGCCTGGAAACTCGCCCCGGCACTCGCCGCCGGTAACTGCGTGGTACTCAAGCCTGCCGAGCAAACCCCGCTGGGCATCACCGTGCTGGTCGAACTGATCGGCGACCTGCTGCCACCGGGCGTGTTGAACATCGTTCAGGGCTTCGGTCGCGAAGCCGGCGAGGCCTTGGCCACCAGCAAGCGCATCGCCAAGATTGCCTTCACCGGCTCGACCCCGGTCGGCTCGCACATCATGAAATGCGCGGCGGAAAACATCATTCCGTCCACCGTGGAGCTGGGTGGCAAATCGCCGAACATCTTCTTCGAAGACATCATGAAGGCCGAACCGTCCTTCATCGAAAAAGCCGCCGAAGGCCTGGTGCTGGCGTTCTTCAACCAGGGCGAAGTCTGTACCTGCCCTTCCCGGGCGCTGGTGCAGGAGTCGATCTACGACGAATTCATGCAAGTGGTGATGAAGAAGGTCCTGCAAATCAAACGTGGCGACCCGCTGGACACCGACACCATGGTCGGCGCCCAGGCGTCCGAGCAGCAATTCGACAAAATCCTTTCGTACCTGGAAATCGCCAAGGGCGAAGGCGCCGAGTTGCTGACCGGCGGCAAGGTGGAAAAACTCGAGGGCAACCTGGCAAGCGGGTATTACATCCAGCCGACGCTGCTCAAGGGCACCAACAAGATGCGTGTGTTCCAGGAAGAAATCTTTGGTCCGGTGGTGAGCATCACCACCTTCAAGGACGAAGCCGAAGCCCTGGCCATCGCCAACGACACCGAGTTCGGCCTGGGCGCCGGACTCTGGACCCGCGACATCAACCGCGCCTACCGCATGGGTCGCGCCATCAAGGCCGGTCGTGTATGGACCAACTGCTACCACCTGTACCCGGCGCACGCCGCGTTCGGTGGCTACAAGAAGTCCGGCGTCGGTCGTGAAACCCACAAGATGATGCTCGACCACTATCAGCAGACCAAAAACCTGCTGGTGAGCTACGACATCAATCCGCTGGGCTTCTTCTAAAAACCGGGGGCGACACAGGTATTTCTGTGTCGCCCTTTCTACCGCCATGACCCAACACCCAAGGCCTGGCCGCTCTGGCACGGGCCTTGCGTACCCGTTATTTAGCGTTCCACCCAAACCTTCGCACCCGAAAGTCCAAAAGATCGAACAATAAAAATTAGAGAGGACTTATGACTACTTCTTCCACACAGCTCAAACCCACACTCGGCACCCTGCATTTATGGGGCATTGCCGTCGGCCTGGTGATTTCCGGCGAGTACTTCGGCTGGAGTTACGGCTGGGGCACCGCAGGCACACTGGGTTTTCTCGTCACCGCGTTGATGGTGGCGACGATGTACACCTGCTTCATCTTCAGCTTCACCGAACTGACGACGGCGATTCCCCACGCTGGCGGGCCGTTTGCCTACAGCCGCCGTGCCTTTGGCGAGAAAGGCGGGTTGATCGCCGGCATCGCCACCTTGATCGAATTCGTCTTTGCACCACCGGCCATCGCCATGGCCATCGGCGCCTACCTCAACGTGCAATACCCGGAACTTGACCCAAAAATCGCCGCCGTTGGCGCCTATTTCGTATTCATGGGCCTGAATATCCTCGGCGTCAGCATCGCGGCCACCTTCGAATTGGTGGTCACCGTGCTGGCGGTCGCTGAATTGCTGGTGTTCATGGGCGTGGTCGCACCGGGCTTCAGCTTCAGTAACTTCGTGCTCAATGGCTGGTCAGGTTCGAACGAGTTCACGATGGGCTCGATTCCCGGGATTTTTGCAGCGATCCCCTTTGCGATCTGGTTCTTCCTCGCCATCGAAGGCGCGGCCATGGCCGCCGAGGAAGCCAAGGACCCGAAACGCACGATCCCCAAGGCCTACGTCAGCGGCATTCTGACCCTGGTGTTCCTGGCCATCGGCGTGATGGTGATGGCCGGCGGCGTCGGCGACTGGCGTCAACTGTCGAACATCAACGATCCGTTGCCCCAGGCGATGAAAGCCGTGGTCGGCAATAATTCGACCTGGATGCACATGCTGGTATGGATCGGCCTGTTCGGCCTGGTGGCAAGTTTCCACGGGATCATTCTTGGCTATTCACGGCAGTTCTTCGCCCTGGCTCGCGCCGGTTACCTGCCCAAGGGGCTGGCCAAACTTTCGCGCTTCCAGACCCCGCATCGGGCGATCCTGGCTGGCGGCGTGATCGGCATCGCGGCGATCTACAGCGACGGCCTGGTCAACCTGCAAGGCATGACCCTGACGGCGGCGATGATCACCATGTCGGTATTCGGCGCCATCGTGATGTACATCATCAGTATGCTGAGCCTGTTCAAGCTGCGTAAGACCGAACCGAACCTGGAGCGCACCTTCCGCGCGCCGGGCTATCCGATCGTGCCAGGGATCGCGTTGTTCCTGGCGGTGGTGTGCCTGGTGGCGATGGCCTGGTTCAACACCCTGATCGGCCTGGTTTTCCTCGGCTTCATGGTTGCCGGTTACCTGTACTTCCAGTTGACCGCCAAGCAACGTTCCGAGGCACCGGCAGACGCTATGCTCGAAGGTATATGAGATGCACCGGCGCCGGGCCCGCTGCCCGGCGCCTGCATTATTGAAGTGCACGCAATTCCCCTGTGGGAGCGGGCTTGCTCGCGAAGGCGTCGTGTCAGTCGACATCCATTTTGAATGACACATCGTATTCGCGAGCAAGCCCGCTCCCACAGGAAGAGCAGATTGCAGTAATTATTGGAGGACACCGCCCCATGGCCACATTCGCCCATACCGTCGGCGCCCAGACTTACCGCTTCGACAGCCTCAAGGAAGTGATGGCCAAGGCCAGCCCGGCCCGCTCCGGAGATTTTCTGGCCGGCGTCGCCGCGCTCAACGATGGCGAGCGGGTGGCCGCACAGATGGCTTTGGCCGACACTCCGCTAAGCCACTTTCTGCAGGAAGCACTGATCCCCTACGAATCCGATGAAGTCACCCGACTGATCATCGACACCCACGACAAACAAGCCTTCGCGGTCGTCAGCCACCTCACCGTCGGCGGCTTTCGCGACTGGCTGCTCAGCGATGCCGCCGACGAGCAGGTTCTGCGCTCCCTCGCCCCCGGCCTCACCCCGGAAATGGCCGCCGCTGTGTCGAAGATCATGCGCGTGCAGGATCTGGTGCTGGTGGCGCAAAAAATCCGCGTGGTTACGCAGTTTCGCGGCACCCTGGGCCTGCGCGGTCGACTGTCCACGCGCCTGCAACCGAATCACCCCACCGACGAACCGGCCGGCATCGCCGCGAGCATTCTCGACGGCCTGCTGCACGGCAATGGCGATGCCATGATCGGCATCAACCCAGCCACTGACAGCATCGCCTCGATCTGCGCCATGCTGGAGATGCTCGACGCAATCATCCAGCGCTACGACATTCCGACCCAGGCTTGCGTGCTGACCCATGTCACCACCTCGATCGAAGCGGTCAATCGCGGCGTGCCGTTGGACCTGGTGTTCCAGTCGATCGCTGGCACCGAAGCAGCCAACGCCAGTTTCGGCATCAACCTCAATATATTGCAGGAAGGTTACGACGCAGGATTGAGCCTCAATCGCGGCACGCTGGGCCAGAACCTGATGTACTTCGAAACCGGCCAGGGCAGCGCTCTGTCGGCCAACGCCCATCATGGCGTCGATCAGCAAACCTGCGAAACCCGGGCCTACGCCGTGGCGCGGCATTTCAAACCGTTCCTGGTCAATACCGTCGTCGGCTTCATCGGCCCGGAATACCTGTACAACGGCAAACAGATCATCCGCGCTGGCCTGGAAGACCACTTCTGCGGCAAATTGCTCGGTGTGCCCATGGGTTGCGACATCTGCTACACCAACCACGCCGAAGCCGACCAGGATGACATGGACACCTTGCTGACCCTGCTGGGTGTCGCCGGGATCAACTTCATCATGGGCATCCCCGGCTCCGACGACATCATGCTCAACTACCAGACCACCTCGTTCCACGATGCGCTCTACGCCCGGCAGACCCTGGGCCTGAAGCCCGCACCGGAATTCGAGCAGTGGCTGGCGAAAATGGGCATCTTCACTCAAGCCGATGGCAGGGTTCTCTTCGGCGACAGCCTGCCGCCAGCCTTCCGGCAGGCCTTGGCGCAACTGGGATGAGCATTGACATGGATAAACTACCCTTCGATCCACACAACCCCTGGCTGGAACTGCGGCGCCTGACGCCGGCGCGAATCGCTCTGGGCCGCACCGGCACCAGCATTCCCACCCACGCGCAACTGGACTTCCAATATGCCCACGCTCAGGCGCGGGATGCGGTGCACTTGCCGTTTGACCACTCCTCCCTCGGCGCGCAATTGGCCGAACGTGATCGCGAGTGTCTTTTGCTGCACAGTGCGGCGACGGATCGCAACACGTACCTGCAACGCCCCGATCTGGGGCGAAAACTCAGTGATGCCTCGGCGCAGACCCTTCGTGATTACGCGACTGCCCATCCGGGAGGCGTGGATCTGGTGATCGTGGTCGCCGACGGCCTGTCGGCACTGGCCGTTCATCGCCATACCCTGCCGTTTCTGGCGCGTTTCGAAGAGCAAATGGCCTGCGACAGCTGGACTGTTGCGCCAGTCGTACTCGTGGAGCAGGGCCGGGTGGCCGTCGCCGATGAAATCGGTGAGTTGCTTGGCGCAAAAATGACCGTGATCCTCATCGGCGAACGCCCTGGCCTCAGTTCTCCTGACAGCCTGGGTTTATATTTCACCTACAATCCCAAGATCGGCCTTACCGATGCCTACCGTAATTGCATCTCCAATGTCCGGCTCGAAGGCCTGAGCTACGGCATGGCGGCACACCGTTTGCTGTATTTGATGCGCGAAGCCTGCCGGCGGCAGTTGTCAGGGGTGAACCTGAAGGACGAAGCGCAGGTTCAAACACTGGAATCGGACACGGGAGGCGACATGAAAGGAAATTTCCTGCTCAGCCCGCCGAATGCCTGAACCGCTTGCGCATTGCACATTCGTACCAGTTTCAGGCAGGATCGTTGCGCGGCCGCCAAGGGTTTCCCATCGCCGTCAGAGACGCAAGACAGCCACTTGAAGACGAGACCTACCATGCGGATTATTCAAGCGACCCTCGAACACCTGGACCTGCTGACTCCGTTGTTCGTCAAATATCGCGAGTTTTATGGTTCCCTGCCGTATCCGGACTCGTCCCGGGCGTTCCTCGAAAAACGCCTGCGTCGCAAGGAATCGGTGATCTATCTGGCGCTGTCGGATGACGACAGCAACAAACTGATGGGCTTCTGCCAGCTGTACCCGAGCTTCTCTTCGCTTTCGCTCAAGCGTGTATGGATCCTCAACGATATTTATGTCGCCGAGGACGCCCGCCGCCAGTTGGTGGCCGACAACCTGATCCGCACCGCAAAAAAAATGGCCAAGGAAACCAATGCCGTGCGCATGCGTGTTTCCACCAGCAGCAACAACGAAGTCGCGCAGAAAACCTACGAGTCCATCGGATTCAAGGAAGACACCGAATTCAAGAACTATGTGCTGCCGATCAGCGACGAACTCTGAATCACCAGCACCCTGCTCGCGATGGCATCGACCGGATTACACGGGTCCAACGAGGCAACGGCATCGCGAGCAGGCTCGCTCCCACCCGATCGTTATCAAACATCAGCCCTGTGATGACATTCCCCGCTACAATCTCGACGCGATTTTCACCACTCGCCTCGTATAATCCCGTTATTCCCGGCTTGTAAGAAAAACTACCCCTATCCGTAGTCTTACGCGAAGTCATCCGCACAGGCCTGCCGAGTCGGGCCGTCACCACAGGTGCTATCCATGGATTTCAACCCGATCGACATTGTCCTGCATCTCGACGTCTACCTCGACATGCTTGTAACCAACTACGGGGCATGGATCTACGCCATTCTGTTCATGGTGATCTTCTGTGAAACGGGCCTGGTGGTCATGCCCTTCCTGCCAGGCGACTCCCTGCTGTTCATCGCCGGCGCCGTGGCGGCCGGTGGCGGCATGGACCCGGTACTGCTCGGCGGTCTGCTGATGCTGGCGGCGATCCTGGGCGACAGCACCAACTACATCATCGGACGAACGGCGGGTGAAAAGCTGTTCAGCAATCCGGACTCGAAGATCTTCCGTCGTGACTACCTGCAACAAACCCACGACTTCTACGACAAGCATGGCGGCAAAACCGTGACCCTGGCGCGCTTCCTGCCGATCATCCGTACTTTTGCACCGTTCGTCGCCGGCGTGGGGAAAATGCCTTATCCGCGTTTCTTCGCCTTCAGCGTGCTGGGCACCATCCTGTGGGTCGGCGGCCTGGTGACACTCGGTTACTTCTTTGGCAACGTACCGTTCATCAAAAAGAATCTGTCGCTACTGGTAGTCGGCATCATCCTGATCTCCCTGGTACCGATGATCATTGGCATGGTGCGTAACCGCCTCGCCGGGTCGAACTCCAAAGCCGAATCGCGCTGACACGATGTGGTCCCTGAGCACCTGGCGTCGCCGGCGCACCCTGGCAAAGCACCCGATTGCCGATGACATGTGGCAACGGGTGCGCCATCACCTGAGTTTTCTCGATGGCATCAGCGCCGCCGAAGACCAATGGCTGCGCGAAGCCTGCGTGCTGTTCCTCGAAGACAAGCACCTGAGCGCCCTGCCCGGTGTCGAACTGCATCAGGAACAACGCTTGCTGCTCGCTGCCCAGGCGCAACTGCCGCTGCTGCACCTCGGCGACCTGAACTGGTATCAGGGCTTCCACGAAATCATCCTCTACCCCGACGACTTCCTCAGCCCTCAGCGCTATCGCGATGCCAGCGGCGTCGAGCACGAATGGGACGCAGAGCACAGCGGAGAAGCCTGGCAGCAAGGCCCGATCATCCTCGCCTGGCCCGGTGTAATGGCCAGTGGTGGCTGGGAAGGCTACAACCTGGTGATCCACGAACTGGCGCACAAGCTCGACATGCTCAACGGCGTCGCCAACGGCCTGCCGCCGCTGCATGCCGACATGCGCGTCAGCGACTGGGCCAGCGTCATGCAAGAAGCCTACGACGACCTCGACCGGCAACTGGAACGCAATCCCGATGCCGAAACTGCCATCGACCCTTATGCCGCCGAGAACCCTGCCGAGTTCTTCGCCGTCACCAGCGAATACTTCTTCAGCGCCCCGGATTTGCTGCACGAGGCTTATCCACAGGTGTACCAGCAGTTGAAGCTGTTCTATCGCCAGGACCCGCTGGCGAGATTGAAGCAACTTCAGGCGCACGACCCTGTCTATCAGGCACACCAGTGAGTGCCATACGACTTCTGGTCCATGGCGTCGACACAGGAATATGCCTATAATCGCCGCCACTTTTTGGTCAATCCGGCCAAGTGTTTTTGGTCAACTAACGGGGGCAACGCCCAATGAGCTACAGCAAGATTCCGGCTGGCAAAGACCTGCCGAACGACATCTACGTCGCTATCGAGATTCCGGCCAACCACGCGCCGATCAAATACGAAATCGACAAAGACAGCGATTGCCTGTTCGTTGACCGTTTCATGGCCACCCCAATGTTCTACCCGGCCAACTACGGTTACATCCCGAACACCCTGGCTGACGACGGTGATCCCCTCGACGTGCTGGTCGTAACCCCTTACCCGGTTGCTCCAGGTTCGGTGATCCGCGCCCGTCCGGTCGGCATCCTGAACATGACCGACGACGGCGGCGGCGATGCCAAAGTCATCGCAGTCCCACACGACAAGCTGTCCCAGCTGTACGTCGACGTGAAGGAATACACCGACCTGCCACCACTGCTGATCCAGCAGATCGAGCACTTCTTCGCGAACTACAAAGATCTCGAAAAAGGCAAATGGGTGAAGATCGAAGGCTGGGCCGGTGCAGATGCCGCCCGCGACGCAATCACCAAGTCGGTTGCTGCCTATAAAGGTTAAGAGCAGTCGCGAGCTTCAAGCGACAAGCTGCAAGAAAAACCCCGGTTGATCCGGGGTTTTTTGTGGGTGCTTGATTCGTACGCCAAACACAGTGTTTAACCATGCTCGATCTCGGTTTTGTTTGTTTAAAATTCCCCAAGAGCGTCTTACATCCGGTCGTAAATTTCCCGCGAAATTTGAACGAGGCGTTTATTCAAACCCTTGTTAGCCGCCAGTAGACTCGCGCTCATGAAAAAGAACACTAGCGGCCCACGCTTCAAGGCTCTCCTCGAAGCAGCGAACATCACGACCACCGGATTTGCCGAATTCCTGGATACGGCTCCGCAAAATGTACATAACTGGTACACCCGTGGTGTGCCCGCCCATTGCATGGAAGAGGTCGCCAGAAAACTTTCCGTCAGCAGCGACTGGCTGAAAACCGGCGAAGGCTCGAAAGACGCCCAGCACCTGCGCCTGCTCGACGAATCCGGCAACACCTTCGATGCCCAGACCATCCGCGGTGTCTATACGGTCATCGAGCCTGTCGACGTCGAACTGCCATTCCTCAAGGAAGCTGTCACCGCCCCGGGCTCCAACAAAACCCACGTCATGGAAGACCCCGAGCAATCCATCCGCCTGCCCCGCAGCCACCTCGACTCCCTGGAAATCAACCACGCCGACGCCGTCTGCGCCCTTATGAGCGGCAACAGCATGGGAGAAAAAATCGAAGACGGTTCGACCCTGGCGATTGACCGTGGCCTGACCAAGATTGTCGATGGCGAGATCTACGCCATCGAACATGACGGCATGCTGCGCATCAAGTACCTGCACCGTCTACCGGGCAACTCCCTGCGAATGCGCAGCCACAACCGCGCCGAATACCCGGATGAAATCTTCAGGGCCGGACAAATCGAAGAGCAGAACATCAGGGTGCTGGGCTGGGTGTTCTGGTGGTCTACCCTGAACAAACGACGGCCGACGGTGCCATTTCTTTAAGCACTCCAGAAAGCCCATCGGCCGCCCACCCGGGTGGCCAAACGGCTCTGCCCGGCACTTCCCGCTGGGAATTTCCATCAAACCTGCGTATGCTGCGCCCCACATTTGCGCATCGAACCGCCCTGCGGCTCAGATGCACTGGCCTGGCAGATGACTTTCTCACCAGGTCCCACAGCCGGACGCAAGATCCGGGTGTACGTTTTGAAGGCTGGCGCGGTTTACCAAAAATGATCCAAGCCAGTCCCCGAGAAGCCGGCCACAAGCCGGCTTTTTAATGCCTGAAAGAAAGTGAACCGCCCAGAACCTGCATTTGTCGCAACACTGCTGTCACTTTCCCCTCAGGGATAACTAAACCCCTTCACCAACGTCAACTCCCCCACCGCGCGCATCGGCACCAGGAACGTCTCCATCTTCTCGCTCGGCGTCCCCTCCTCGGTAATCACCGTCACCTGCGCCGTGGTCAGCGCTTGCACCGCGTCTTCCTGCCCCTCTTCATCACTGCTGTAGCCGCCGCCAAAGTAGTTCACATAGACCAGATATTGGCCCTTGATCGGTGCGGGCATGGCGAAGATTTCCGGGCCGTAGCCGGTGGTGACGTCGACGTCGAGCGCGGCGCCGTTGGGGGCGACGCGGTCGCCGTACCAGATGTGCGCGCCGTCGGGGGTGATAAGGTGCAGGTCGAGGTCGGTGTTGTCGCTGTCCCACGCCAGCAAGACGCGCAACTTGGCCGGGGTTGCACCGCCGCTGCTGTTGAGAAATTGCGTGCGCTGACGTTGTTGGCCATCGGGGCTGCGAACCTCAACGCTGTTGCTGCCGTTGGGGAATGAGAACGGGCGATCGAAGCGGCCGGCCGGGTCTATTTTCAGCGGCATGCTCACGCCGTTGACGATCAGACGGCCGGGTTCTGTGGATTTGGCTGTGGCTTTGATCTGCCCGCTGATGCGAGCGGTGTTGGCTTGCCCTGCCGGGGTATTCACCGACGAGGCCGGGTAGTTGACGGTCTGCCCAAAGTTTTCCCCTTCGCCCTCAGGTGCGCCGGTGCGCCAGCCGCCTGCGGGGGTGTCGAGTTTGACGCTGTCCGCCGCCATCACTGATGGCAACGCCAGCAGCGAGCAGAGACACAGCAAGACCTGTGGATAACGGAGTTTCATGGACTATTCCAGCAAGAGGTGGCGGGCGAGCCCTTCGATGTAGGTTTCATCCTGGCCGTTGGGGTGTGCTTCGAAGGCCAGGTGCAGGTATTCGTGGGTCAGGTCGAGGCGGTCTTGCAGACTCTGCGCGCCACGCACGTAAATGCGCTGGCGTTCGCGGTCGACATAGGGACGGCCGAAGGCCAGGCGGCAGACGGCGAAGGTGCTGACTTCGTTGTAGCCGACCTCGCCTTCCAACCGCGCGCGCCAGCCGCGCCGTTGTTTCTGTAGCCATTCTTGTGCGGCGGGCAACGCTTCGCAGGACGCGACCGGGTTGTCCCAGCGACTGAGACTGGCGCGCGGGTAGGCGTGCAGCAAGATGGCATCGTAGCGCTGGCCGGCACGGGCCTGTTCGACGGCTTGCTGCCAGGACAGCCTGTCCGGGCCGGGTTGATCGGAATGGTAAGTAACGGTACTTCCAGCCAGCACCAGGTCGCTGGTCCACGCGGCGATATCGCGCGACCCGGACGACGCCGGTCGCGGTGCGACCCGCTGACGGCTGCTGCTGTCGTCGATGCTCAGGCATTCACCGCTGCGCGTAGCGTTTTGCAGCAGATAGGTGCGGATGGCCACGGCCAGGGCTTTGGCGGCCTCGACCGGTTCGGCAGTGGCTTCGCGCTGGAGAACGCGGGCAACGTACTCTTCGCGATCCAGCCGGGCGACAAGCTTGTCGTTCAGCAGAAACAGTTCGCCGTCGCTATGAATATCCAGCCCATTGCCGTTGGCGAATTCAACGCGGTAGTCACCCTGCAATGCCCCGGAAGTCACCGCGGTGCCTCCTGACAACACGCGCCGAAGTGGATAGCGGGAGAACAGGTCGACTTCTACGCACCGCCCTGCATCCGCAGGCCATGCGACAGGAATCACGGTAGACAGTGCCTGCGCGTAATCTCGAAGGACCCGTTGACTGGTGCCGCGCCCGCCGGCCCAGACCGGTGTACCGTCCGCCGTCCAACCGGCAAACCCGCCCTGACGCGATGTTGCATCCTGATCCGCCAGCCAGCTCCAGGTCTTCACCCGCAGGCGGCTGCCGAGTTCGCCGACGACATGGCCATCGGCGGCATTGAGCACCACATCGAGCAACACACGTCGGGCTTGAGCCTGCGCCGGCAGCACGGCCAACACCTTCAACAGTTCTGCTACCGAAACCCGGGTAGCCGGTTGCAACGAAGGCAAATCGAGCAACCATTGCGGCGCCTGCCGCGTCTGCCAATAGGCTCGCCAGTCGGCATCTGCGATGCCCAACCGCGCAGGTTCGAAATACAGACCGCATGATTTCACCAAGGCCTGATCACGCTCGATCCTGCCGCCCGCCGTACAGCAATACACCTCTTCTTTCGACTGCCCGCGGCATTCATAAGCCGGCTCACGCGCGCCGGTGTCCACCAGCCAGGCGTAGACGAACAACTTCCACACACTGCCCAGTGGCGTCTGCAAAGTCGGCGGCAACGGCTCGCGGGCAATCACCTGCGTTCGGCTGAGCGACAACAAATCGCCCTTGAAGGCCAGGCGTAAAGGTTCGTCCTGCGCCGTTGCCAGCACAGGGATCAAACACAGCAACCCACCTATCAGCAGCCTGTGCACGTCAGTGAACCGTGACCTGGCCAAGGGCTGCCTTTTGTTCCAGTGCCTGATGCTGCGGCGCATAAACCTGAGTGAAACGCACCGGCGGCAAGTTGAACTGCCCCTTCTGCGAGAAACGCACCAAGTGCCGCAGGCGCAATTCGCCACTCAATGCATCGACCGGAACGGCATAAGCCATTTGCCCCGGTTCGAATCGCGCCTTCTCCAGCGATGTCGGTTCGGTGCCAGCCTTGCCCATGAGCTTGATGCCCCAGGTCGTGCGCTCGACATCGGCACCCGGCGGCAGCGGCACTTCCAGCAGGCCGTAGCGCAGCGGTCTGGTGGCTTTGCTGGTGAGGATCACTTCGTCAAGATAGAGGTTGTCGCTGGACAGCGGCGCGTTGCCGACCGCTTCGAGTTTGAAAGTGAAAGCCTCATCCCCCGGCACCAGTCGCGACAGGCGACGGGTGATGTTCACGGCCATCGGATCGACCGCCGGCTGTTGGCTGCGGTAGCTCAATGCAGCGCGCAGCGGACGCTCTTGCACCCCGGCCAGCGTCAATACCGTCGGCACTGGTGCAGGCCCCTGCCACGTCCAATACATCTCACCAGAAACCCCGTACTGCTTCTTCCAGCCTTCACCCGGGGCCAATGCAATGGTGGGCGATGCCTGCTCGATGCTGCGTTGCAGCCAGGTGAGCGCTAACGCACGTTCCAGGGTCGATTGCTGTGGCAACAGACGTTGCAGCAAGGCCTGGGCGTGAGCCTGATCGAAGGGTTGCAGCGACAGGTTCAGCGCTTCGGCAATCGGCTGGGAACTGACCGCCAGACGTTGCTGCGCGTCGGCCAGTTGCCGATTGAACGCGTCCGGCAAAGCGACCTTCGCCTGCCTTGCCAGCGATGCCGTCAGCACCCGTGCGGCCGCCAGCCCCAAGGCGGAATCCGGATCGCTCATGACGAGGCTGTCTTCGCCGTCTTCCATCAGATTCGCGGCGGTGCCCTCGCCCGCTTTCGCCAGGTCGTCCATCAAGCCACTGAGCAAGGTGTTGACCGGCAACTGCATCTGTTTGGCGAACGACAGGATCAGTGCCCGCTGCAACAGCGGCGTGTTCTTCGCCTGCTTGGCGTATACCTCCAGCACCCGCTGCCAATGCTCCGGCGGCAGGCTCAGTTCCAACACCTGGCTGGCATGCCAGTCGGCGTAATAGGCGTAGGCGGTGAGGAAGGCATCCGGTTCGCCGTCCATGCCCCACCAAGTGAAGCTCGCCGAAGGGCCGGCCATGTGAACCAGGCGCAAGCGGCTGTTTTGCATGATCAGGCGCAGGCGATCGCGGACCTGCGGATTCGCCGCCAACGTCGGGTAGGCGATGCTCAACGGCAGCAGGCCGCTGGCGGTCTGCTCGACGCCACCGTAGGGGTAGCTCAACAGATCGTCGAGGGCAGAACGGAACAACGCTTGCGGACTGTCGTCCAGACGCAGGCGGATATCACTGGCGTCTGCCGGCAGCGTCAGCGGCGTATCGCCCTCACCCGCATCAAGACTCTGGGTTTGAGTCACCTGCCAGCCTTCACCGGTCGCGCTCAGGCGCACCGCCAGGGCGTCAGCGGTTTTGCCATCCTGCACCAGCTCGGCGCTCCACTCGCCATTGGCCAGTTCAAAGGGCGGCAACGGGATGTAGTTGATGCCGCTGTTCAGGGTCACGGGCACACGCTGTTCGTTGCCGGCGTAACGGGTCACCAGTTCGGCCTTGACCGGTTTCTCGGCCTGGCTGAAAGCGAACACACCGAGCTCCGGTTTGTCGCCGGCGCGGAATCGGGTCGGACCGCTCCACTTCAGGTACAGCGGTTTTTCCGAGCGTACGAATTGCTTCTTCTGCCCGACCTGACCGTCATCGGCGATGGCCCTGGCGGTGATGCGCCAGCGGGTCAGGGAATCGGGCATCTTGAAGGTGAAGCGGGTTTTGCCGTTGGCATCAGTCAGCAATTCAGGTTGCCAGGCAGCCGTGTCGACATCCTCGCGACGCGGCCGCTCCAGCACTTTCACGCCGCGCTCACTGCGATTGGCTTTGCCCGGTGCACCGGGGCTGCCCGGCAAGGCAACGTCATAACTGATGAACGACAAACTGGCACTGGTGCGCACGTTGTTGCGACGTGGGTGATAGAAGAACTGGTCGATGCTCGGCGCGACTTCCGGTTGCAGGGCGTAGACCATTTCATCGACCACGCTGACCGTCAGGTGTGCGGGAATCGCTTTGCCGGCGAACCGGGTGGTCAGGTCCACCGAGACGGTTTCACCCGGCTGATAGGTTTCCTTATCCGTGGTGATGGCCACGTCGATCTGTGGCGTGACCACCTTGATGCCGGCGTTCTGGAAACTGTACTGGCCACCCTTGGTGTACAGCACCGAGAAGGTCAGGTTCGGCGCGAAACCGTCCTTCACCGGGATGCGCGCCCGGTATTGGGTATCGCTGAGTTTTTCCATCTTCAGCCAATCGCCGCCCTTGGACAGCAGCGCAGTGGCTTCGACCTTGTCCCGCTCCAGAGACAGCAGCGCATCGCTCACTGGCTCGGGGAAAGTGATCAGTGCCAGCGCTTCCTCGCCTGCGATGTACTCGGGCTTGTCGAGGACGATTTCCACGGTGCCGGGTACGGCTTTGACACCGTCGCCGGTGACCGAATGCCCGGTGGCACCAACCACGCGACCGTGGTCATCCTTGAGTGTCAGGTTGTAGGTGCCCGGTCGGTCAAAGGCCAGCGTGAAGCTTTTGTCGGTTGCCGTGAGTTTGCCTTCGCCGGTGCTCTGGTCTTCCAGTCGTACCCAGCCGTAGCTGCCCGGTGTAACAGCCTGCGCCTGCTCGCCTTCGCGGGTGTAGCTGAACGCAACCTTGTCGCCCACCGCGCTGAAGCGCTGAGGTGCGCTCAAGCGGAAGTTCGCCGCGCCACGGTCGATGAGGATTTCCTTGGTGGTCTTGACCCGATACGCCGCGCCGTCGCTGGCAAACACCGTGAGCATGTAGCGACTCGGTTTGTCCGCTGCCGGCAAGTCGAGGGACGCGTTGCCCTTGGCGTCGGTGGTCAATTCGGTGCTGGTCAGCTCCACCGGAAATTGTCCGAGGTATTGCAGTTCGTTGTCGACCATCGACAGCTGTTGGGCGCGCAGGCTCAGGCTCAATTTGGCATTGGCCACCGGTTTTCCGTCCGGGTACAGCAGCACCAGGTTGCCCTTGACCGGTTCGCCAGTACGGTAATCCTGCTTGGCCAGATTGAGCGAAATCTCGAAGTGCGGCTTGATGTAATCAGCGACGCGAAAGGCGCTGCTGTAGGCCTGATCCTTGTAGTTGAAACGCAGTTCATAACCACCGGCCACGGCGTTATCGGGCAACTGGAATCGGCCCTGGGTGCCAGCCTTGGAGTCAAGCTTCAGATCGAGGGATTGCAGCGCCGTGCCGGTCGCATCCAGCACGGTCACATTGACGTCGGCCGCGCTTGGCTGCACCGAGTCCCGCGCGTTCTTGAACTCCCGCCCGACGATTTTCAGCGACACCCAGTCCCCCGGCCGATACAGCGGCCGGTCGGTGAAGGCATAGAGCTTGGTGTCGTAGATTTCGCTGTCGTAGTAGAAATTCTCGGAGACGAACACCCCTCCCTCTTCGTCCTCGCCGATCACGAACGAACGCTCGGGGCTGATGTGTTTCAGGCGCAGCAAGCCGTCGGTATCGGTGGCGCCGCTGCTCATCACGCCGAGGCCATCGGTCCACAGCACATTGACCTTCGGCACCGAGCTGCCTTCGTGTTTGCGTGCGGCCCACACCAGCAATTCGTCACCGGCGATCTTGCTCACCGCCACGGTGTTGGAGACGAACACCATGGTGGTCGCGCGGTACTTGCCGATCAGCGCTTCCACCAGATAAAGACCCGGTTTGAGATTGCCCAACGGGATGTACACGTTGCCCGGCGCGACACTGACGAATTCACTGGAAGAACCGGCCAGGTTCACCCCGGCAGGTGGCTGGATCGGCTTGGCCTGCCA
>NZ_AKJG01000107.1 GCF_000282455.1 Pseudomonas sp. GM74 | reverse complement strand
CCGGCTTGCACGATCTCTCTGACGTACCGCGAACTCTGATTTTACGACTGCTGCGCAGCCGGACGCAGGCTACGCCAGCTGCTACAGATCTAGCTCAGGTTGCCGCAGAAAATATTCTGGCTCCCGTCGGCCGGGCTTTCACGCACAACCAACGAATAGCCGCCCGCTCGAAGAGTCTCGTAGGCGACCGGTGCGCTCTTCCAGAAATACTGATGCGACGCCGCAGAATAGAACCGCGCATTCGGCCCGTCGTTCATGTCATAGGCCGGTTTCGCACCCAGGCTCGCACAGCTCCCCTGATAGATATAAGCCTGCAAACGACCCGGCAAAGCACTACCCATGCTTTCGCCACTGACCGCGAACCAGAACACCGTTGCATTACCGTCGGACATCATGATGGGCCGGGCGATTTTCCCGGCATTGATGGAAGTAGCGTTCAGGGGAACGTTGGTGACCTGACGATCAGGCACCGTCGAGCACCCGGAGATCAACCCAACCGCTACCACCAACGCCAGCGACGATACGATTTTCATCGTGATACTCCCGCTTGAAAGGACGCGTTGAAGTGATCCCCCTGTTGATTCTAGTTGTCAGGCCAATGTGGGCATTTCATCGGATGGTCGGTCAGGCCTGCAAAGACTACATCGGCGGCGTCACGCCATCCTTGCCCGCCGAGATGGATTGAGCGGTGAGCGTGCCGTCAGCGCCCTGCGTCACAAAGGTCACGATCTTCACGCCCACCTTCAACAGGCTGCGATCGGCCGGCATCAGGTTGACGATGGGTACGTCTTCGGGGACCAGGATCTTTTGCTGGCCGCCCTTGTAGTTGACGGTCAGCACCCGACCATTGCTCACCACCAGGTCGCCGACGCTGCCGTTGGTCATGCTGCTGCCCTTGACCAGGTCAAACGGTCGATGACCGTCGCCACTGCCGGCCAGTTCCGGAGGGAAAACGTGGACCTCCAGGGCCTTGAGGGTGCCATCTTCCTGAGGAATAGCCGCTGAGCCAATGTAGCTGCCGGGCTTGATGTCTTCGATGTTGGCCAGGGTCACGGCGCGGACCTTTGTGTCCCTGGTCAGGTTGATCATCACGTTGTCGCCGCTGTTGGCACGGACTTTCAGCGCGTCCTGGCTGACACCGGTGATCTCGCCGCGCACACCGATACGTGTGCCCGGCGCATCCTCTGCCTGCACCAGGCCAACGCCGAAGACGCTGATCAAGGTTGCGACAACAGCGCGACGAATCAGCTGACGAAACTTCAAATTCATGGGACGGCCCTCCGGTGGCAAGACAGGAAGAGAGAACATAAGCACGCTATCGAACAAGATGTAAGTGAATGTATCATTCAACGGCATAGTTCTGACGCAAGGCTCTTCGACGGGCGACACACGCGTTCGTCAGTCATTCCGCAATGGAATAATTGCTATCACTCCAATCCCGCTTCCGCCGTTTCAGTCAGCCCATTAGCCTGCGCGCATTCCTTTCCGTACAGCGAGACCCGTTATGAACCCAGCGACCCAGGTGTCCCACGACACCGCGACAATGACCCCAGGGATGGTGCTGCTGTTCGCCTTCTGCTGCGGCGCGATTGTCGCCAATATCTACTATGCCCAGCCGATCATCGGGCTGATCGCCCCGGACATCGGACTGACCAACACCATGGCCAGCCTGATCGTTTCCCTGACCCAGATCGGCTACGCGCTGGGGCTGTTTTTCCTGGTGCCGCTGGGGGATTTGCTGGAGAACCGTCGGCTGATGATCATCACCACCCTGGTGGCAATTGCCAGCCTGCTGGGCGCGGCATTCACCGATCAGCCGAACGTGTTCTTGCTGATTTCACTGTTGGTGGGGTTCAGTTCGGTGTCGGTGCAGATCCTGATTCCGTTGGCCGCGCATCTGGCGCCGGAAGAAACCCGTGGCCGTGTGGTGGGCGGGATCATGGGCGGTTTGTTGCTCGGCATTCTGCTGGCCCGGCCGGTGTCCAGCGTGGTGGCCGACCACTTCGGCTGGCGAGCGATGTTCATGATTGCCGCGGCGTTGATGGCGGCCATCAGCATCGTGCTGGCCGTGACCATTCCCAAGCGTGAACCTGATCACAGCGCTTCCTATGGCCAGTTGCTGGGCTCGCTGTGGACGCTGTTGCGCAAACAACCAGTGCTGCGCCAGCGGGCGTTTTACCAGGGCTGCATGTTTGCCACCTTCAGCCTGTTCTGGACCGCCGTGCCGCTGGAACTGGTGCGCAATCACGGTTTGTCGCAAAGCCAGATTGCGATTTTCGCCCTGGTGGGCGCCATCGGCGCCATCGCCGCCCCCATCGCCGGACGCCTGGCCGATGCCGGTCACACCCGCATCGCCTCGTTGCTGGCCCTGCTGTTCGCCAGCCTGAGTTTCGTGCCGGCGTTTATCCATCCGGCCTACAGCGTCATCGGCCTGGCGGTGACCGGCGTGGTGCTCGACTTCTGCGTGCAGATGAACATGGTCCTCGGCCAGCGCGCGGTCTACTCCCTCGACGGCAAAAGCCGCAGCCGCCTGAATGCGCTGTACATGACCAGCATCTTCATCGGCGGCGCCTTCGGCTCTTCGGTGGCCAGCGCGGTGTACGAACACGGCGGCTGGTTGTGGATCGTGATCGTCGGCAGCGCGTTTCCACTGTTGGCGTTGCTGCGGTTCTTGAGTGTTTCGCAGAAGGCTTCGCTGGCGACGGCATAAGTCGCTAAAAGCATGAATGCTATGCCGCACACCTGCGTTGCGCCCGTGCCTATCCAGGATCAACGATGATCCGTTGCGCCGAGGTCAACCCCGATTACACTCAACGCCAGAGCCTGATGCGATGCTGGATGCGAATCGCGGCTGACCCGTTCAAGTGCCGCCCGGCCGGCGGCATGCCCTTACAAGGAGTTGCCATGACCCGACGTACCTTTCTCATCACCGGCGCCAGCAAAGGCATTGGCCGGGCGGTGGCCGAGCACCTGGACCGGGCCGGTCATCGTGTGGTGGGCATTGCCCGCAAACCCGACCTGACGTTCCCCGGCATTCTGTTTCCCCTGGACCTGAGTGACCGAGCACTGACCAAGGAAGTACTGGCGGATCTGGCCCAAACGTACGAGTTCGATGGATTGGTGAACAACGTCGGCCTGGTGCGTGCGCAAGCGCTCGGCGAAATCGATCTGGATACCTTTGATGATGTGATGCGGGTCAATCTGCATTCGGCCTTGCAGGCCACCCAGGCGCTGTTGCCGAACATGCGCGCCAAGGGTTGGGGCCGGGTGGTCAACCTCTCCAGCCTGACGGTGCTCGGGATGACCCAGCGCACGGCGTATGCGGCGGCCAAGGCTGCGCTGGTCAGCTTCACCCGCTCGTGGGCGCTGGAGCTGGCGCAAAGTGGTATCACGGTAAACGCCGTGGCGCCGGGGCCGACCGAAACCGAACTGTTCCGCGCCAACAATCCGCCGGGCAGCGAAGGTGAAGCGCGGTATCTGGCAAGCGTGCCGATGGGCCGCCTGGGACAACCACAGGAAATCGCCTCGGCGATTACGTTTCTGCTGTCGGAACAGAGCGGGTTCATCACCGGGCAGACGCTGTTTGTCGATGGTGGTGCTTCGGTGGGTAAAGCTGCTTTCTAACTAATACCCCTATCCACTGTGGGAGCGAGCTTGCTCGCGATAGCGGACTGTCGGCCACATCAATGGTGAAGGTACTGCCGTCATCGCGAGCAAGCTCGCTCCCACAATGGACTTGCGACATCCTCCAGACTTTGCACAAGGAGCCTCAATGGACCGCCTCGGCGCAATGGAAACCTTCGTCTACGTGGTGGAAACCGGTTCATTTTCCGCCGCCGCCCGGCGCCTGAACATCGGCCAGCCGGCCGTGTCGAAAACCATCGCGCAACTCGAATCGCGGTTGGCGGTGCGGCTATTGTTGCGTTCGACCCGGGGCCTGACACCCACCGAGGCCGGGCTGGCCTTTTTCGAACGGGCCAGGCGCGCCATCGAAGAAGCCGACGAGGCCGATAACGCCGCACGGGGATCCGCAGGCGGGCTGAGCGGCAACCTGCGTATCTGCGCGCCTGTCACCTTCGGCCGGCTACACATCGTTCCGCGCCTGGGGCCCTTCCTGGAGCAAAACCCGGCGCTGGATATCGACCTGATGCTCGATGATCGCAACGTCAACCTGGTGGAAGAAGGCGTCGACATCGCCCTGCGCATGGGCGTGTTGAACGACTCGGGCCTGACCGCCCGCAAGATCGCCGAATGTCGGCGCATGGTACTGGGCACACCGGCCTACTTCGAAAAACACGGCGAGCCCACCTGCCCCACCGACCTGCGCACGCATCAGGCCATCCTCTACACCCTCGGTGGCGGTGCCAGTTGGCAGTTCAACAAGGCCGGCGAGGAACAGTCGGTGAACATCAGCGGCCGGATCCGCGTCAACGCCGCCGAAGGCCTGCGTGAAGCCGTGCTGTCCCATCAAGGGCTGACCTTGGCCTCGCAATGGATGTTCGCGCCGGAACTGGCTGACGGTTCGGTCCGGGAAGTGATGACGCACTGGACACTGCCGAACCTGGATCTATGGGCGGTGTTCCCCACCGGGAGAATGGCCAGCGCCAAGGCTCGGGCTTTTTTGGAGTATGTGCAGGGGTTGTTGGCCAGGAAAGCCTGACAGGCAGCCCAATCAAGATCAAAAGATCGCGGGCTACGCCAGCTCTTGCATTGACCGCGTACGCAGGTAATTCCTCGTGTTCGTTCCCGGCAACGTCAGGCGCATGGGGTTTGCTCGCCAATGCAGGCCAGCAAGCGTTCGACCGTAAGCGCCAGCGGTCCGGAGTTGTCGAGCAGGTGCGCGGCGGGATCTTCCACCAGCAACCGCTCGTTGAATCGGGCATTGCGTGCCAGGCGCTGATCGATCTCGCTAATCGATTCACGCCCGCGCTTGAGCAGTCGTTGACGCAACACCGCCTGGTCCACGCTCAGCAGCAGCACCAACACATCCGGATAGCGCAGGCGCGTATTCTGCAAATGCCCCCGCGAGCCATTGACCAGTACGTCCTGGCCGGCGGCCAGCCAATCGTCGATTTCCCGTGGGATGCCATAGGACAAACCATTGGCGTGCCAGCTCAGGGCAAACGCGCCCCGGGCTTGCATGTCAGCGAATTGCTGCGCACTGACGCCAAGCGCCGCCTCGCCCACGGCTTCGGCCGAGCGGGTAATGACCCGACGCACGATACGGCAGCCGCGTTCGGCCAACCGCGTTCGCGCGGCATCCAGCAGGCTGTCCTTGCCCGAACCTGAAGGCCCTATGAGATAGATCAACCTGCCCGCCATCAAAACACCCTCTTCATTTGTCGCCGCACTTGCTGGACCACCGGCAAACCATCCTGACTGCGCTTACACCAGATCAGCCCGCTGGCCCGACGAATGATCCATCACCTGCACCCGTTGCACCAGCAGGTTTTCAACCCGATCACGGTATAGGCTCAGGGTGTTCGACCAGTGCCGGTTAAAAACTGTTACCTATGTGCTTGAACTGTTTTGTTACCTATGTGGGTGAGTCATACCGCGAGCGTTTTTTGCTTCCTTTTTTAGGCGCTTGTAAAAAAGGGAGTCGCCGCAAGGGCGAAACCATAAGCCGCCGTTACCGAAAAAACGGATATGTACACGGTCAGCAAAAGACAGGTCGGCTGTCAGGTCGCCATCGCTGGCAAGCCAGTTCCTACAGGGGTTCAGCATCAGCCCGGCAATCACATTCGGCAGGCACAAAAAAGGCAACCCGAAGGTTGCCTCTTTGCGTTACTGCCCGAATTGCCGCCCCAGGCCACCCGGTACACCGTGGATATCAGTATCTTCCCACGGCCCGTTCGGACTGATCGACCGGCTCCAGCCGTTATCCCAGCGGTAATAGGTACGCTGGCGATAAAAGGTATTGGGCTGGTCATCCAGCACATACACCCCAAGCTTCGGATCCCAATGGCTATTCCCTCCAGGTGGTGGCGCGAAGCTGGCAGAAGTGCGTGGCAACGGCTTGGAGGGTTTGGCCGGGATGGTCGGCTTGCTCGGTACGGGCGACGTCGAAGGCGTGGGGCTGGGCTGCGACGGCGGGAACGGTGCGGGTGCCTGTTGCTCCGTTGGTGGCTGGACCGCACAAGCGCTTAGCCCCAAAACAGCGCTGAGCAGGGCAATACGAGCAATGGCGGTCATGGTGGCGTTTCCTGTCATTTATCCGGGCTGTCGATGGTCAATGTTTGCGGCGCGGTGGTACTGCTGGCCAGGGGCTGGCTGCGACCGATCCATTCGCCAGCGGTCGGTTTGCCGGCACGGGAAATGCGCGCTACCAGTTGGACTTCAGGGAAGTTCGACAGTTTCAATTGCGGCATCATTGCGTCGGCATCGCCCAGTTCGACGGTCACCGGCAGGTCGGCCACGGTCATGCGCTTGACCGCCAGCGGGGCCGGAGGACCGGAGATCGCACGGGCGAAGATGAACACGCTGTCACCAGGCTGGACCCTGGATTTAATGTCTGCACTCAGATCGACGCTGACCTTGAGCAACGCCGCGGCCTTGGCTGTCGGTGCCTGCGCAACCTTGCCGCCACTGGCCACCAGTTTCTCCGTGGCCCGGGTGATCCCGCCTTGCAGTGCCTCGCGGGACTTGTCCTGCGGCGGTAACTGCGCCAACAGGCGATTCCAGTAATCGATGGCGTCCTGATAACGCTCGCCTTCAAATGCGGCAATGCCCAGCAGGCCAAGGCTGGTGACTTCCTTCGGATCGGCCTTGAGCGCTTCGTCGGTCAGGGCCTGGACCTTGTCCGACCACTTCTTGCCATCGGCAAAGTACTGGGCCTGGGCCCATTGACCGAGCAGCTCGGGCTGACGACCGGCCAGGTTCACCGTGCGTTCGAACATCTTCGCCGCATCCGCCGGGCGATCCTGAGCCATGTAGGTGCGACCGAGGAAGTACATGCCCTCAGCGGAATCCGGCTGAGCGGCGACCGCACGCTCCAGGCGCCGGGTCATCTCCTCCATCGACTGGGGGGCCTGGGAGAATTCGCGGGTCAGTTCTACCTTGTCGCTGGCACCGAAATGCAGATACAGGCCCAGGCCCAGCACCGGCACCAGAATGGCCGCCAACAATGGCAAGGGTTTACCCAGACGCGACACCCGCGGCACTTCAGCGCCTTCGGTGTCCGCCAGCAATTCACGGGCGGCTTCGGCACGACCGGCGTCCATTTGCGCCACATCGAGTACGCCCTCTTCCTGTTGAGCCTGCAACTCAGCCACGCGCTCCTGATAAAGCGCGACGTTCAGGGCGGTACGATCCTCTTCGCGCTGAGCGCGACGGCTGCGCAGCACCGGGATCAACAGAAAACTCAGGGCAACCAGAAGCAGCAGACCTGCAGCGAGCCAGAAATCAATCATTCTTGGTTTTATCCAACAGGTGGTCGAGGCGCGAGCGCTCCTCGGCAGAAAGCGAGCCCGGGGTGCCGGCGCGTTGCACGCGACGACGGCGGACGATCACCGCGATGATCACGACACCGCCCAGCAGCAGGCCGGCAGGGCCGAACCAGAGCAAGGCGGTCTTGGCGTTGAGCGCAGGCTTGTAGCGGACGAAATCACCGTAGCGATCGACCATGAAGTCGATGATCTGCTGGTTGTCCTTGCCCTCGCCGAGCATGCGGAATATCTCTTTGCGCAGGTCGGCGGCAATCGGTGCGTTGGAATCGGCGATGTCCTGATTCTGGCACTTGGGGCAACGCAGCTCCTTGGTCAGCTCGCGGAAACGCTCGCGATCCTCTTCCTTGGCAAACTCGTAGGTGTCGATAGCCGCGTGGGTCACGCCCGCCAGGCTCAAGCCCAGAGCAACGGCAGCGATCCAGCGCTTCATGGCTTGGCCTCGTCGACCAGCGCCTGGTACTTGGCCGCCAGTTTTTCGCGCCAGACCTGCTCGTCGATCACGCCGACGAACTTGTCACGGATGATGCCCTTGGCGTCGATGAAGAAGGTTTCCGGTGCGCCGTACACGCCGAGGTTCAGGCCCAGCGAGCCTGCGTCGTCACGAATATCCAGTACATAGGGGTTGTGGAAGTCCGTCAGCCACTTCAAGGCATCGGCGTTGATGTCCTTGTAGTTGATGCCGTAGATCACCACGCCTTGCTGGGCCAGCTTGTTCAGCACCGGGTGCTCGACCCGGCAGGAAATGCACCAGGTGCCCCAGACGTTGACCAGCGCCGGCTTGCCCAGAATGTCGGCGCGGGTCAGGGTCTTGTCGCCCTGCACCGACGGCAGGGAAAACGCCGGGAACGGCTTGTCGATCATGGCCGAAGGCAGCTCGGCCGGATCCAGGTACAACCCTCGGTAAAGGAATACAGCAACCACCAGAAAAATCGCCAGTGGCAACAACATCAACCAACGCTTCATGCAGTGGCTCCCGACATGCCCAGTGCTTCGCGCACGCGGCTTTTGACCTTGACCCGATAACGCCGATCCAGCGCCGCCAACAACCCGCCTGCACCTGTCAGCAGACCACCGAACCAGATCCAGCGCACGAACGGCTTGACATGCACGCGCACAGCCCAGGCGCCGTTGCCCAGCGGTTCACCGAGGGCGACATAGAGGTCGCGAGTGAAGCCGGCGTCGATGCCGGCTTCGGTCATCACCGAGTTCTGTACGGTATAGAGGCGTTTTTCCGGGTGCAGCACGCTGATTTCCTTGCCGTTGCGGATCACCCGCACGGTGCCTTTGTCGGAAGTGAAGTTGGGGCCTTCGAAGTGTTTGGCACCTTCAAAGACGAACTGATAGCCGCCCAGGTCCATGGATTCGCCCGGCGCCAGGCGCAGGTCGCGCTCGGCACTGTTCTGGCTCGACAGCACGACACCCAGCGCACACACGGCAATGCCCAGGTGCGCGACCTGCATGCCCCAGTAGCTGCGGGTCAGGGTTGGCAGGCCCTTGATCAGGCCCTTGTGGCGGGTCTTGTCGAAGATGTCACGCACGCCGGCCAGCAACACCCAGGCGGCGAGCATGAAGGTCGCGAGCACGGCCCAGTTGAAATCGCCGTAGGCGACGCCGGCCACGACTGCCAGCGCGGCGCTGCCGAGCAGAACCGGGGTCAGCATGCTCACCAGCCATTTCACCGGTGTGTCTTTCCAGCGCACGATCACGCCGACCGCCATCACCACCATCAGCAACGCCATCAACGGAATGAACAGCGCGTTGAAGTACGGCGGGCCAACCGACAACTTGGCCCCGGTCATGGCATCGAGAATCAGCGGGTACAAGGTGCCGAGCAGGATCATCGAAGCCGCCACCACCAACACCAGGTTGTTACCCAGCAACAGGGTTTCCCGGGACCAGAGGTTGAAGCCCACCTGGCTCTTGACCACCGGTGCGCGCAGGGCGAACAGCGTCAGCGAACCACCGACCACGAACAGCAGGAAAATCAGGATGAACACCCCGCGCTCCGGATCGGACGCAAAGGCGTGCACCGAGGTCAGCACGCCGGAACGCACGAGGAAGGTGCCCAGCAGACTCAAGGAAAATGCGGCGATGGCCAGCAACACGGTCCAGCTCTTGAACACGCCACGTTTTTCCGTGACCGCCAACGAGTGAATCAGTGCGGTGCCCACCAGCCATGGCATGAACGAGGCGTTTTCCACCGGGTCCCAGAACCACCAGCCACCCCAGCCGAGTTCGTAGTACGCCCACCACGAACCGAGGGTGATGCCAATGCCGAGGAATGCCCAGGCGACGATAGTCCACGGACGCGACCAGCGCGCCCACGCCGCATCCAGGCGACCGCCCATCAACGCGGCGATGGCGAAGGCAAACGCCACGGAGAAACCGACGTAACCCATGTACAGCATCGGCGGGTGAACGATCAGGCCGATGTCTTGCAGCAGCGGGTTGAGGTCGGCACCGTCGGTGGGCATCTGCGGCAGAATGCGCTTGAACGGGTTGGAGGTCATGATCAGGAACAGCATAAATCCGGTGCTGATCATGCCCATCACCGCCAGCACGCGGGCCAGCATGACCTGCGGCAATTGCCGGGAAAACACCGACACCGCGAACGTCCAGCCGCCGAGAATCAAGGCCCACAACAGCAGGGAACCTTCGTGGGCACCCCACACGGCGCTGAATTTGTAGTACCACGGCAAGGCGCTATTGGAGTTGTTGGCCACATAGGCCACGGAGAAGTCATCGACCATGAAGGCGTAGGTCAGGCAACCGAAGGCGAACAGCAAAAACGCGAACTGCCCCCACGCGGCCGGCTGGGCCAGGCTCATCCAGAAGCGGTCACCGCGCCAGGCACCGACCAATGGCACCACGGCCTGAACCAGCGCGAAACACAGCGCCAGGATCATGGCCAGGTGGCCCAATTCGGGGATGAAGATTCCAGCTGTCATCAGTTAGCCCTCTTTCGCGGGAGTGGGTGCCGATTGGCCGCTGTCTTTCAACGCCTTGGTCACTTCCGGCGGCATGTACTTCTCGTCGTGCTTGGCCAGCACTTCATCGGCCACCACCACACCATCGGCGTTGAGCTTGCCCAGGGCAACGATGCCCTGCCCTTCGCGGAACAGGTCCGGCAGGATGCCGCGATAGGTGATGGTCACGGATTTGTTGAAGTCGGTGACGACAAACTTCACGTCCAGCGAGTCGCCGGAGCGCTGCAAGGAACCGGCCTCGACCATGCCGCCGGCACGAATGCGCGTGTCTTGCGGGGCTTCGCCGTTGGCGATCTGGGTCGGTGTGTAAAACAGGTTGATGTTCTGCTGCAGGGCGCTCAGGGCCAGGCCGACGGCAGCGCCGACCCCGACCAGGATCGCGAGAATGATGATAAGACGCTTTTTGCGCAGCGGATTCACTTGCCGTTCTCCCGGCGCAGACGACGCGCCTCTTGTTGCAGATACCGCTTGCGGGCCAGGATCGGCGCCGCCACGTTGAGGGCCAGTACCGCCAGGCAGATGCCATAGGCTGACCAGACATACAGGCCATGATGGCCCATGGCGATGAAGTCGCCGAATGAAGCAAAACTCATCGAGCAACCTCCAGACTGGTTTCCACTTCGGCCTTGACCCAACTGGCCCGGGCTTCGCGCTTGAGCACTTCAAGCCGCATGCGCAACAGCAGGACCGCGCCGAAGAAACAGTAGAAACCCAACGCTGTCAGCAGCAATGGCAGCCACATTTCGGCAGGCATTGCCGGTTTCTCGGTGAGGGTGAAGGTCGCGCCCTGGTGCAGGGTGTTCCACCACTCCACCGAGTACTTGATGATCGGGATGTTGATCACGCCGACAATCGCCAGCACCGCACAGGCCTTGGCCGCGCTGTCACGATTGCTGATGGCGTTGCCCAATGCAATGAGACCGAAGTACAGGAAAAGCAGGATAAGCATGGACGTAAGGCGTGCATCCCAGACCCACCACGAGCCCCAGGTCGGCTTGCCCCAGATCGCCCCGGTGACCAGCGCCACCGCGGTCATCCAGGCACCGATGGGCGCCGCGCATTGCAGGGCGACGTCGGCCAGCTTCATCTTCCATACCAGCCCGACGATGCCGCACACCGCCAGCATCACGTAGATGGACTGCGCCAGCATGGCGGCCGGAACGTGGATATAGATGATGCGGAAGCTGTTGCCCTGCTGGTAGTCCGGCGGCGCAAAGGCCAGGCCCCAGACCACGCCAACGCTGATCAGCAGCAACGCCGCGACGCTCAGCCAGGGCAGCATTTTGCCGCTGATGCCGTAAAACCATTTGGGCGAGCCGAGCTTGTGAAACCACGTCCAGTTCATACTGTTTCCATCACGGTTGCTCTTTACTGTGAAGAGCCAGGGTCTTTGCTGGTCATTTTTTAACCAGACCTCATTATTCGCCGACGCTGATCTTCAGGCCAGCGGCTATTGCAAAAGGTGTCAGGGTTATCGCCAGGGCGGTCAGGCTGCCAAGCCACAGGAGATAACCGGTCGCCGGCATCCCCTGCAAGGCAGCCTGCAAGGCGCCACTGCCAAGGATCAACACAGGGATGTACAACGGCAGAATCAGCAGTGCCAGCAACAGGCCACCGCGCTTCAAACCGACCGTCAGCGCCGCGCCCACCGCACCGAGCAGGCTCAGTACCGGTGTACCGAGCAGCAACGAAAGCAGCAACACCGGCAGACAGGCGGCAGGCAAACCGAGCATCAGCGCCAGCAAGGGTGCCAGCAAAACCAGTGCCAGGCCGGAAAAAGCCCAGTGTGCCAGCACCTTGGCCAAAACCAGAAGAGGCAGGGGGTGCGGCGAAAGGACCCACTGTTCAAGGGATCCGTCTTCGAAATCACTGCGGAAAAGCCCGTCCAGCGAGAGCAGGACCGATAAAAGTGCCGCCACCCAGACCAACCCCGGAGACAAGGTTTGCAACAATTGAGACTCAGGTCCGACGGCCAACGGGAACAGCGAAACGACGATCGCGAAGAAGACGAGCGGATTGGCCAGTTCCGCCGGGCGACGGATCAGCAGACGAGCCTCGCGGGCGACCAACAGGCCGAAAACACTCATACGGCCCAGCTCCCCAGATCGATATCGCGATAACCGGCCGGCATCCGGCTCAGCGTGTGGTGGGTGGTCAACACCACCATGCCGCCGCGTTCGCAGTGGCCGGCCAGATGAGATTCAAGCTGTGCCACGCCCTGCTTGTCGAGGGCGGTAAAGGGTTCATCGAGGATCCACAGCGGCGGACTGTCCAGATACAGGCGCGCCAGGGCGACACGACGCTGTTGACCGGCAGACAGGGTGTGGCAAGGCACATCCTCGAATCCGCGCAGCCCGACCGCGGCCAGCGCCTGCCAGATCGCCGCATGGGTCGCCGGGTGATGCAAGGCGCACAGCCAGCTCAGGTTCTCTTCCGGCGTCAGCAGATCCTTGATCCCGGCGGCATGGCCGATCCACAGCAGGTTGCGCGCCAGTTCGCCGCGTTGCTCGTTCAGCGGCTGGCCATTGAGCAGCACCTGACCGGCGGTCGGCTGCATCAGCCCCGAGAGCAGGCGCAACAGGCTGGTCTTGCCGCTGCCGTTGGGTCCGCTGATTTGTACCATTTCGCCACTGGCCAGTCGCAAATCGAGATTTTCGAAGAGCAGCCGAAGGTCTCGCTCACAGGCAAGGGCAACGGTTTGCAGGACTGGACTGGTCAAGGGTTCACGGGCCTTATACGGTTCAAGTCGGCTCTGGCGCGGCCGTTAAAGAGATGCAGCATAGATGCAATGACGTCTTGTTCTAGAGAGCTGCGTCAAACAATTGCAAAGTTTTGCCATTTTTGGATACAACGGCGCGGCATTATACATGCCATGCCTTACTCTAAAGAGTGCATTTTCCTCAGGTTGTGACCGCGTATGACAGGCGAAATGAACATCCTCCCGCTACCGCAAACCCTCCCGGCGACTTCGCGCCCGCAGGTGGTCAGCGGCGAGTTGCTCAAATTGCTGACACCGGTGGAGGGGCTGATCAGCGTCGGTCAAACCGCCCAGGCCGAAGTACTGTCGCTCAAGCAGGCGGACCAGACTTTCCAGATGCTGCTCAAGGTCACCCTCGACAGCGGCCGCCAGACCACGGTCCAGACCACCAGCAATCAGCCGCTGGCCCAGGGCACCACGCTCGTCGTCACCCAGCCCTCGGCCGGCAACCTGGCCGTGACGGTGCAACAGGCCATTGCCTCCAGCGTCGCCACCCTCACCCGCCTCGACACCGCGCAACTGCCCGTTGGCACCCTGCTGCAGGGCAAGGTGCTGACCTCGCAAGTGCTGCCGCAGGTCCCCGGCCAGCCCATGGTGTTTCGCTCGATGGTGAGCCTGCTCAACACCGCGTTGAGCGGCAGCACCCTGAGCATCGACAGCCCGCAGCCCTTGCGCATCGGCACCTTGTTGAGCGCGCAGGTGCAAGACAGCCAGACATTGAAATTCGTGCCGCTGAGCAGCCGCCAGGAACAACTGGCGGTCACCCGGCAACTGGTCGACCAGCAAAGCCGCCAAGGCTCGCTGGACGGATTGCTCAAACTCCTGCAGAACCTTGCGCCCTCGGACCAGACCTCCACCGAACTGCGCAGCGCCGCTGCCCGGTTGCTCGCCGGCCTGCCGGATGTCCAGCAACTGAGCACCCCCAAGGGCCTGGTCCTGGCGCTGGCCAGCAGTGGAGCGTTCCTTGAAAGCAAACTGCTGAACGGGCAAAACCCGACACTCGCGCCGGACATGAAAGGCGACCTGCTCAAACTGGTTGCGCAGTTGAGTCAGGGTTTGCCGGCCAACACCAGCCTCGGCGCGATCATCACCGCCAACACCCTGGCCCAGGCCATGCCGAATTTTGTCCGCAATGCTTTGGGCATGCTCGGCCAGGTCAGTGCCAAACCGTCGCCGAACGGCTTCCCCCTGCCCGAACGCCTTCTGCAAAGCGCCGAGGGTGAAAACGACCTCGAACACTTGCTACGCCTGGCCGCCGCTGCGGTTTCACGCCTGCAAAGCCATCAGCTGTCGAGCCTGGAACAAACCGGCGTCACCGCCGACGGACGGCTGATGAGCACCTGGCAGCTGGAAATCCCGATGCGCAACATGCAAGACATCGTGCCCTTGCAGATCAAGTTCCAGCGCGAGGACACCCCCGAGAAAGAACAGCCAAAGGAGCGTCGCGAACAAGGCGAACCCAAGCAACAGCTGTGGCGAGTCGAACTGGCCTTCGCCATGGAGCCTTTGGGGCCCCTGCAAATCCAGGCGCAACTGATCAAGGGCAGCCTCTCCAGCCAGCTCTGGGCCGAACGGCCGTACACCGCCAGCCTGATCGAAAACAACCTGGCCGGGCTGCGCGACCGCTTGCTCTCCGCCGGCCTGAACGTCGGCGACCTGGACTGCCACCTCGGCACACCGCCCCAAGGCCCCCAAACCCGCCTCGAACAACGCTGGGTCGACGAAACCGCATGAAAAACCCCAACGCCCCACGCCAGGCCATCGCCCTGAAATACGACGGCACCCACGCCCCTACCCTCACCGCCAAGGGCGACGAAGAACTGGCGGAAGAAATCCTGCGGATCGCCCGCGACTGCGAAGTGCCGATCTACGAAAATGCCGAGTTGGTGAGACTGCTGGCGCGCATGGAACTGGGGGACAGCATTCCGCAGGAGCTGTATCTGACGATTGCCGAGATCATTGCGTTTGCGTGGAATCTGAAGGGGAAATTTCCGGCGGGGATGGGTCCGGATGCGTTGATGGTGGAGAAAGACATCACCGAATGCGGGGATGATTACTGAGCTTTTGAGGCCGCCTTCGCGAGCAAGCCCGCTCCCACAGGGGGCAGAGGTGGCCCCGGATTTTGTGAACGACTCCGAACCATTGTAGGAGCGAGCCTGCTCGCGATGGACTCACGTCCGACGCGTTTATTCAGAATGCCCGCGTTATCGTTGACGTTCATCGCGAGCAGGCTCGCTCCTACAGGTAACCAGTTCTTGTGAAGCTTGCTCATCAACTCCGCCTCAGCCCGGGTCAAGCCGCAGGACTGGGTCAGTTCGTCGATGCTTACGTCCATGCCCACCATCGCGAGCAGTTAGTGCCGTGACAGTATTAATTAGAGGCTCCCGGCGGATTTCGGCAGCGGCAAACCGGTGGCCGGATCAAGTCCCTTTTCGGCACTGAGTTTTTCGATCAGCTCTGCTGATGGAATGATGGATACAGCCGAGTCACGCTCGCGTTTCCATTGGAAGGTACCGTCCCACTCGGGGAGGTCCGCAGGTGGGAGTGGAACGATGTCATCCAGATCGGGGATCTTTGCCCCGAGGTGTTCATGTCGACTCAGGAAAAAACCAATTTTATTGTATCGATTGACACGCTCGTCATCTTGCTGCAATGCCATATAGTAAAGTTCATCAGACGCCGGTGGTCCTTTAAATGCATTCGCAAGACTATACGCGCTAGTGACGTTACCATTTCGGATAGCTGTTTGATGACCGTGCAGAGCCTCTTGGTAAAGCCCTGAGCCTTTCGAGTAAATTGCGTATTTTCTTCCCGCTACGGCATTGTCCTGCTCCATCGCGCACTTGTACATCGCCAGCCTGATATCGGCCGTATTGGGTACGTAAGATAAAAGTCTCCCTATGTAGTATTGCGCGTCCGGGTTCCCCAAATCAGCCGCTCGCCGAAAATAGGCCCTTGACGCAGCAACATCCTGTTTGACGCCATAACCCAATTCCAGAAAATGCGCCATGTCGTAATAAGCCCCAGGAATCCCTTTATTGACATAATATTCGGCCAGATCGATGGTCTCTTTACTGGCATCAGGAGAGCGGGCTTGTCCGGTTGACAGTAGAAATTGCAGATTGGTCGCGGCCTTGTAATGATCGTGCGCGGCCGCGATACGATAATAACGGGCGATCTCGTCGTAATCCTTCTGCCCTTTACGCTTTTCCAGGTAAAGGCCATACCGATAGAGGATGTCCGCATCCTGATTCAACGCCGGTAATGAATCGCGCTCATATGCGCACTTAAACTCAAGTCTACTGTAGGCAAAGTCCACCGACGCGGCATCAGGCATCTGCTCTTCTTTTTTTGAGCAGGCCATGATCATCAAGAAACTGAACAATGCCAGTAGCTTACTCGCCCCCACCCGATTACTTATTGAATTTTCCTGCATAACTTCACTCAATAATTAATGACTCACCCATCATCCATTCACGTCCTCCGAACTGCCAAACAGAATGCAATGGTCAGGTATTCCCGGCGGACTTCGGCAGCGGCAAACCGGTGGCCGGATCAAGTCCTTTTTCGGCGCTGAGTTTCTCGATCAGTTCTGCTGATGGAATGATAGATACAGCCGAGTCACGCTCTCGTTTCCATTGGAAGGTACCGTCCCACTCGGGGAGGGTCGCAGGTGGGAGCGGGACGATGTCATCCAGGTCGGGCACTTTTGCCCCAAGATGTTCATGTCGCGTCAGGAAATCGCTGATTCTATTGTATCGATCGACGCGTTCGTCATCTTGCTGAACAGCCAGGTAGTACAGCCGATCGGACGCTGGAGGCCCTTCGAAGGCACTCGCCAGTCGACTGGCACTGCTGTCATCGCCATTACGAATTGCTAATTGGAAGCCTTGCAAAGCCTCTTGGTAAAGCTCTGAGTTTTTCAAGTAAATTGAGTATCTTCTTCCCGCTACGCCATTACCTTGCTCCATCGCACACTTGTACATCGCCAGCATCGTTTCGGCCGTATTGGGTACATAGGACAGAAGCCTGCCTATGTAATACTGAGCGTCCGGATTTCCCAAGTCGGCCGCTCGCCGAAAATAGGCTCTGGAGGCCGCAACATCCTGTTTGACGCCATAACCCAACTCCAGGTAATGCGCCATGTCGTAATAAGCCCCCGGGATGCCTTGAGCAACATAATATTCCGCCAGATCAATGACCTCTTTACTGGCGTCAGGAGAGCGGGCTTGTCCGGTTGACAGCAGGAATTGCAGATTAGTCGCGGCCTTGTAATTATCGTGTGCAGCCGCGATACGATAATAGCGGGCGATCTCGTTGTAATCCTTCTGCCCTTTACGCTTTTCCAGGTAAAGGCCATACCGATACAGGATGTCCGCGTCCGGCTTCAACACAGGCAGCGAATCGCGCTCATATGCGCACTTAAACTCAAGTCTACTGTAGGCAAAGTCCACCGACGCGACATCAGGCATCTGCTCTTCTTTTTTTGAGCAGGCCATGATCATCAAGAAACTGAACAATACGAGTAGCAGTTTACTCGCCCCCACCCAATTGCTTATTAATTTTCCCGGCATAACTTCACTCGATGACTAATGACTTACCCATCATCACTTCACTTTCTCCGAACTGCAGTCCGACGGCAATGGTCAGGTATTCCCGGTGGGTTTTGGCAGCGGCAAGCCGGTGGCAGGATCAAGTCCCTTTTCGGCGCTGAGTTTCTCGATCAGCTCTGCTGATGGAATGATGGGTACAGCCGAGTCACGCTCTCGCTTCCATTGGAAGGTACCGTCCCACTCGGGGAGGGTCGCAGGTGGGAGTGGGACGATGTCATCCAGATCAGGCATTTTTGCCCCAAGGTGTTCGTGTCGTGTCAGGAAATCGCTGATTCTATTGTATCGATCGACACGCTCGTCATCTTGCTGTAAAGCCAAATAGTTTAGCTCATTAGAAGCAGGTGGTCCTTTGAATGCATTAGCGAGACTATACGCACTCAGATCGTCGCCATTTCGGGTAGCTGTCTGGTAGCCGTACAGAGCCTCTGGATAAAGCCCTGAGTCTTGCAAGTAACTTGAGTAGTATCTTGCTGCCAATCGATTACCTTGCTCCATCGCACACTTGTACATTGCCAATATGATTTCGGCCGTATTGGGCACGTAGGACAGTAGCCTGCCTATGTAATACTGAGCGTCCGGATTTCCCAGGTCGGCCGCCCGCCGAAAGTAGGCTCTGGAGGCGGCGACATCCTGATTGACGCCATAACCCAACTCCAGGTAATGCGCCATGTTGTAATAAGCCCCTGGAATGCCTTGAGCAACATAATATTCCGCCAGATCAATGACCTCTTTACTGGCGTCAGGAGAGCGGGCTTGTCCGGTTGACAGTAGAAACTGCAAATTGGTTGCAGCCTTGTAATGATCGTGTGCAGCCGCGATACGATAAAAGTGGGCGATCTCGTCGTAATCCTTCTGTCCTTTACGTTTTTCCAGATAAAGCCCATACCGATAGAGGATGTCCACATCCTGATTCAACACCGGTAACGAATCACGCTCATATACGCACTTAAATTCCAATCTGCTGTAGGCAAAGTCTGTCTGTGAGGACTCGGGCATCCTTTCTTCCTTTTTCGAGCAAGCCAACATGGAAAAACACAACAATGAAACAAGAACTATTTTTTTCATTACCTAGTCCCAATTCTTCATGACAGGACTCTCTTGTAGAAACTCGACCAATGATGCAACCGGCGACTTTGAAGTCATCACAGTTTCTCTTTGTAGGCCGCGCATTCTTCGTGTGTTATTTTTTTTAAGAATCTCATTCCATTTTTTGTATATCTCAGCCATGTCAGCCCCAATGGTTTCTTCCCCCGTATGCACCCCAAACAAATGCTCCCTCAACGGCCGAGTCACCGCAGGATCTTCAATACAAATATTCAACTCACTATCCACCTGCATACTGCGCGTATTGATGTTCGCGGAACCCAGCGTGGTGAACACGTCATCGACAATCATCAACTTGCTGTGCACATACACATCCATCCAGTTTTCCGGTGGGGAATCAGGTGCCACCAGGGTACAAATGTGCACTTTCAGGCCGGGGATTTCCGTGGGTGAAATGACGGACTGGTTCTTCTGGGGAAATTCATTTTCAAGCTGCGCCACTCTGGCGCGTGCGCGCTCCTGCTTTTCTTTCAAGGTTTCGTAGTACCGGGCCGCCGCCTGGTCATGAGCGGTATCGCGTTGATCCTTGAAAATGCGTGCGTTGATGGAAGCCAGGCGCTCCGCCAGCCTGGCTTGCGCAAGTTCGGCCAGCAAACCGTCACGCCGCTCGGCCTTGGCGATACCCGGCATCAGCTCCGGACGGCCCAACTGTTTCAACATGCGGAACGTATTGACGGAGCCATCGCCCATGGCCTCGCTGGAGGAGTTGGTCACGACGAACAGATACACCGGCCCGTCTTTTTCAAGATCGCGGCCCCCATTGAGCAGGTTTTGTACGACGCTCTTGATCTTGTCCGCCAGCGGTGGCCAGCGAAAGTACTGGTTCTCGATGTAGATGAATCGGGTCGTGTTGTTGACGGCCTTCAGGTAGACCTTCTCGATGTCGCGGATTCCTTCCTGGCTTTGGGTCCTGAGTATCTGCGCCATGACGGGGGGGCCGAAGCCTGGGCGCACGCGCAGTTGTCCGGCGATGTGCTGGCGAGGGCCCAGCAGGTCGATGCGGGTTTCTTTTTTCCAGGCGGTGCAGAAGTTGTCGTTCAAAAACTCAAGCACCGGCCCGGTCACCCGGCTGGAAATGTCCTGCCGGGGTGTTTCGCCGTTGCGCCCGAACTGCGCCTGGTGTCGAGCATGTCTGTGATGATCATCGTCCCAATAGGCATCCAGCGTGTTGTGCCCCATCACGAACCCGACGGCGACCTCTGGTTGCTCGTAGTCCACCAGCACCACTTTCTGGTGGTGGCTCGGTTCGGCAACCATCGCCACCGAACTCATGATTTTGTTGATCGTGTCACGATCCTTGTCGAGTGCCTTCCAGTTCAGCCGCCAGGCAATTTCTGCACGATCCATCAAGCCGAAGTCACGCGTGACGAATTCGATGTTCTTGATGCCCAGAGAGGGATCGTTACCCCATCGCATCAGGCGAAAGAAACGCTGGCCCAGCTCGATGGGGCCGGTTTCGGCGCCCGTGTAGGCCAGCCGGACCTGGCGATACCACAACTTGTCATATTCGATTTGTGCATCGTTGCGGTTCTGCTTGAATCTGCCAGACCAATTGGAGACGTTGTCGCCGGGCGTCGGGTTCTCCGAAGTCTGGGCGACGCGCAGCGTGTCGTACCAGCACAGGATTCGGACCTGAACCCCTTCATGGGCTTTCTTGATCAACAGATCGCCAATGCACTGCGAACTGGTATCGCCCCGCTTGAAGTACATCGACGGCTGAAAACCCCAACAGATGATTTCCACGCTGTTTTTGGCGGTCATGATGGCATCATAAACCGCGCCAAAGGCGCGCTCGCCGTTCACCAGCGGCTCGAAGGTGGCGGGCACCGGGTCGTATTCGGTGCACTGCACGAACCATGGCAGGTTGAGCTGGCAGGAGGTGGTCTTGCTCGTGGCGATCGGGACTGTGATCGTGGGCAGGGTCATCTTCAAGCCTCCGATTCTGGAGTATTCAGTTGGGTGTAGGCCATGCGGAACCGGCTACGGCTGTCCCGCGGCGTATCGTCAGGTTGAGGTCGGCGCTCATGGCGGTGGAAACCCTGGTTGGCCCGTTCGGCATTGCCCGGCTCTCCCAGGTAGTCGCCGCCCACCGGCACCTCGTAGCTGACGCCGTTGGCCAGTTCGATGTGATAACGAGTGGTGGTGACGTGGTGGTCGACAGCGATCCGGCCACTGGCGTCCATCACACCGTTTGCAGCCCGAACCCCATCGGCAAAGAGTGTGTAGGGCATGCCCGCCCACGACTGAAAACCTGCTGCACTGCTTTGCCCGACCGCCAACATCAGTGACTGCCTGGCCGAGCCTGCCGGCCAGGCCGGGTTATCGCGGTTAAGTTGTGCCGGGCCCTTGAAGGACTTTTTCAAGCCCCTTACATCAACGGTGCCGGGCGCATGGATGTCGATGTTGCCGTCCTTGATGCGGATGTAGGCGCCACCGCTGGTCAGCAGGATTTCATCCTGAGCGGCAATCTCGACGGAGCGCGCGGTCGAAGTGATACGCACACTGTCCCGGGCGGTGAGCTCGATGGCATCGCTCTGTGCCTGAATTTCTACCTTGCCTTTGGCCGCAAACAGCCTGGCGCCCGCGGCCTTGGCGAACAGGCTGATGCCTTGAGCAACACTGGCCAGCAATGACGAGCCGCCGGCAAGGTTGATGTCCTCTCCGCTCGACAAGGTCAACTGCTTGCCGCTATGGACGTGGGTATTTTGCGGCGTCGCGGTGACGATGTCGGCGGGCGCTGACACGATCAACAGCGGCTTGTGAAAGCCGGCCGTACGGCCACGGCCACCCGTGCTGATCGCCGCATCGGTGTCGCCGCCATTGCGTGGTTGTCGTTGAGTACTGGTGAGAGGTTTGCCCTCGCTGCCATAGTCCAGCCGAGTGTCGACATCAAGCTGATCGAGGCTGTCGACACTGCCCTGCATCGGCAGGGCGTTGTGCTGGTGAGCGGCCTCGGACAATGCCTTGACCCGCGCTTGTGCGTTCGTCAGTTGCGTCCGGGCTTCCTGGGCATCGACCTGGCCACCTTGCGCATTGGTGCGTGGCCAGGTGCTGAGGTACAAACCCTGCTGCGCGCGCAGGGCACCGTAGGCATCGGTGCGCAACTCAAAGCCGGTACCCCGCAGGGCGCCACGCTGATTGCCCTGCTGGTCGATCAGATAACCGAGGTTCAACTGGCTGTGGCCATGGCTGCTATGGATCTGGGTCCGTACCTGGCCGGTGGAGTCGTCCATCACCCATTGGTTGTAGCCGAGCCCCTTGATCTCCTGGCTCTTGTAACCACTCATCAACCCGCTTGAGTGCCAGGCGGGCTTGTGTCCGCCATAGACCTGCCCCATCACCAGGGGGCGGTCGATGTCGTTGTCGAGGAACGTCACCACGACCTCTTCCCCCGAGCGTGGCACGTTCACGCTGCCCCAGCCCTCGCCACTGCTAGCCTGCATCATGCGCAGCCAGCATGAGCCCAGTTCGCCATCCTTGAGCAGTCGGTCCCAATGAAAGCGTACGCAGATACGGTTTAGTTTGTCGGTAAAGACCTCACGACCGCTCGGGGCCACAACGACGGCGGTTTGCGGGCCGGGGTTGGCTGGTTTGGCATGAGCGAATGGGCTGCGATAAGCAATGTCCAACCGCTGGGTTTCAAAGCGATTCAGGTAAAAGCCTTCGTTATCCACCTCGAGCATCGACTGACGCTGCTCGGACTCGAAAAGCGCTTTCAGGCTACCGGGCGGGCTGACTCGTTGCCTGCCGACCGGCAGGTTGCTCTGGGCAAAGAACTCGACCGCAATGATCAGGAACTGGCGTTCCTTGGGCGTCTTGAATTCATACAATGGATGTTGGGTCAGCTCGAAACCATGACCGGGTTGCATCTGTCGCACGCCACCTTGTCCATGGATGCGTCTGGCAGCCGACTCGTCCTGCTCGATCTGCACACGGCTCAGCCAGTCGCCACGGTCCGGGTTTTGCCAGGCATATTGCCCACGGTATTGATAACGTTCGAGATCGGGCGGCGCCGAAGATGCAGGCAGCGCCGGAGTTCGCGTGATATGTGATCGGGCATGACAGAGGTAGTCGCTGCTGCTCGATTGCACCACACCATTGAGCAATCGGGCACCCGGGCTCCATTGAGTAATGCTGTCTTGCCGGTCAGCGGCCTGTTGCGTATGAAAACGCAAGGCCGATGGGCTCAAGGTCGGTAAAAGCATGGCGCTGTCAGTGAAAACGATGCAGTGACTATCGTGCGTATGCTCCACGTACCAGAACAAACCTTCCTGTTCGCACCAACGCTGCACGAAATGGGCATCGGTCTCGTTGAACTGGGTGACGTAGGACAGCAGGGGATATTCCCGTGACAGCTCGAAACGGTACGCGCCACGCGCCTGGTTATAGTGCTGGAAGACCTGGGCGAGGATGTCGGGAAGGCTCACCTCCTGCCAGATCCGGCAATCCACACGGTACTCCAGCAGGCTGAACCAGGGAGCGAAGACCAGTTGCCAGTCGTCAAGACCGCCGTCACTTCCCAGGTAACGCACGCTTTCCACCCAGCCATGCCTGGGGCTCAAGCTACCGTCGTCCAGCTTGATGCTCAGTTGTACCGCCTGACCAATGAGCTGTTCCGGGTCGAAGACCGTGGACTGGTTGATCACGTCAACCGTGTAGCGTGGCACCCGGCTCACCCGCTCCCGGGCATGGGCGCGCAACGCGAACAGCTCCTGCCCTTGGGGTGTCGTCAGTTGCAACAAGCGTCCGGCCTGGCTCAACGGCTGGACAAACGTGGCCAATGCGGCGTCTGTGATTGAATTCACCGTTCAAACTCCCTGTATCTCAAGTCCATGAGGCTTTAGCCGATCAGCCAGCCCCGGGTCTGGTCGGACAATGTGCGATCCAATATCCACACGGCGCAGCCAGGTTCAGCGCTTGCGACCAGCCAGGAGAGGCCGATTTGCACCCATTGCCCGGTCACAGGCCCGAACCGGGCGCCAATTGTGTTGAGGCGAACCTGGCGCTCGAGGTCCAGGCCAGGCAAGAAACACCGGGCGTATTCGCTGAGCTGAGTGAGACGGTTGTCACCGAGTGCGCCCTCCCCGATCAGCACGCTGACTCGCGCCGGATCGATGGCCGTGCCCTCGCACAGCGTTGCCATCAGCCGTTCGAGGGTTTGCGTGTCGGTACGCGCCTGTGCAGTGCGCGCCGGATGATCCAGCTGGATTGGCGCAAACAGTTTCATAGCACTGTCGGTCTGCGGGCCCGCAAGCTTCGGCCGGCGACGCAGTAACACCGCGCTGACTGCTTCGCCGGCTATCTCATCAGGTGCGCAAGACGACGCCTGCTCCTTGCAGACCCATGTGTCCAGACTCAGGCACAACAGATCCTGCGGCCCGGTACTGTGACCAAGGACCTCGGGCAACCACTGCGCGGGGGCTTGGGTCTGCAGGTCAAAACCATGCAGTGGAATCAGCTCCCGAGGCCACAGGCTCACGGCTCGATCAATCCAGTCCATTGCTCCCACAGCGTCTGGAGCGAACAACACAACCTGGGTGTTCGACCAGTCGATTGAGTCGCGCATTGTCGACGCCCATTTTTTCAGGGCGCCCTGCAGGATTTCACCGGAACGTCCCAGCGCCTCGACTGCTGGCCACCCTGCGGCGGGAGTGGCAAGACGGCGAATGGGCCGTCGCAGTCCGCGCGCATCAAGCAGGCGTGGGTCGTGAGAGAAGTCGGTACGCATCCCTGCCAGTTCGCTCACCGGCAGCGGTGCGTCATAAGCGCCGCAAGGTAGCCAGACCCAGGCCCGCGCAATACTGACGCAACTGGAGGCGAAATCCCCCGAGGGAAATATCGCGTCCGCCAGACGTTGAGCCTCTTGCGCCGCCAACCGTCGTTCGGAAATACGGTCGTAGATACTTCTTCGATATTCCATCTCTGTTCCTTAGAGAAGGCCTGTGTCCTTTTGCGTAGCTATCAACCTTGCACCGCAGGAAGTCAGGTCACCGTCACGAGCAACCGGTGATATCCATCCAGGGCGATCCCTGACAAACACGCCCTCCATCAGAGGTCGGGTCGTCGATTACGATGATGGGGCGCAAAGTGACGTCCGTGATTGAACATGGAAGACTCGGCTCACAGTCTGAAACCGAGGGCAAATACAAGAACCGCACGGTACTGACGGAGGTCGACTGTCACAAGTCAGCGCCTTCCTCAAACCAAGTAGTCCGAGTCCCATGACCACGTAGGACACGTCCCAGGTGCGATCCTGCCCGACTTCACGAAGCGCCTGAACGCGAAATCGGATGTGTTGAGATTGCGCACGGGGATGGAGCTGGGGGGGCGATATTTCGCAGGCGTGTTATCCAACGATTTGCCTGGACCATGCGTTTGCGTGGGATCTGAAGGGGAGATATCCGGCGGGACAGGAACCGGATGCGCCGATGGTCGAGAAGGACATCACCGAATGCGGGGATGATTATTGAAGTTTCGAGGACGCCTTCGCGGGCAAGCCCGCTCCCACAGGGGACAGTGGCGGGCCCGGATTTGGTGAACGACATCGAACCATTGCAGGAGCGAGCCTGCTCGCTCCTACAGGTAACTAGTTCTTGTGCACCTTGCTCATCAACTCCGCCTCAGCCTGGGTCAAGCCGCAGGACTGGGTCAGTTCGTCGACGCTGGCGCCCATCCCGACCAATCGTGCTGCCTGGGCAAACGACAGGCTGGTCGGGTCGCGCTGTTCCAGCTGTGCGAGTTTGTCCGGCAACGGCGCCACGATCGCCCGCAGTTCATGCAGGTCTTCGCCCATGCGCACGTTGCCGTTCTGGTAGTTGTCAACGCGTTTGCCCAGGTCCTTGATGCGCTGGTCGCGCTGCGCGTCGCCCTGGGCCTGTTGCGCGGCGATCTGCTTCTGGGCACGAATGTAGGCCAGAAACATCGCCAGCGTGCCTGCCCAGAACAGGAACAGGACAATGACCGCAACCTCGAGAATCAATCAGATACTCTCCAGTTCCGACCATTCTTCTTCGCTCATCATCTTGTCGAGCTCGACCAGGATGAGCAATTCGTTGTTCTTGTTGCACACGCCTTGAATGAACTTGGCGGATTCTTCGTTACCCACGTTCGGCGCGGTTTCGATTTCCGACTGACGCAGGTAAACCACTTCGGCCACGCTGTCGACCATGATCCCGACCACCTGCTTGTCGGCTTCGATGATGACGATACGGGTGTTGTCGCTGATCTCGGCATTCATCAGGCCGAAGCGCTGGCGGGTGTCGATCACGGTGACGACGTTACCGCGCAGGTTGATGATGCCCAGCACGTAGCTCGGGGCACCCGGGACCGGGGCGATTTCGGTGTAGCGCAGGACTTCCTGGACGCGCATCACGTTGATGCCGTAGGTCTCGTTGTCCAGCTTGAAGGTGACCCATTGCAGGATCGGATCTTCGGAACCTTTTGCCGCCGTTGCCTTGTCATTCATACCCTGACCCCTCAAGAAACCGCCCTGGCGGTGTGTGTTCCGTGCAACGCCATCGAGTGACGTCGCCTGTTGTTTATTTGATGTTTGTCGGTTTGTGGTTCGGCTTGCTGCCGGACATGTGCTTTGCCCCGCCACTGGCGATCAACTCCGCCAGGGAGGCGACGTCGAGCAAGGCGCACATGTGTTCAATCACCGTGCCGGCGAGCCATGGCCGCTGACCTCGGTGACTTCTCCATTTGATTTCATTCGGGTCCAGACGCAACGAGCGGCTGACCTGATGCACTGCCAGCCCCCACTCGTAGCCTTGCACCGAAATCACGTATTGCAAGCCCTGCTTGAAATCGTCGCGGTAACGATCGGGCATGACCCAACGCGCGGTATCGAGCACCTTGAGGTTGCCGGCCTGGCTCGGCAGGATGCCCAGGAACCACTCCGGCTGGCCGAACAACGGCGTCAATTCGTGACCGGCCAGGGAGTAAATCGACCCCAGGCACACCAGCGGCACCGCCAGGGTCAAGCCAGCGACATCGAACAGCAGGCATTCGAAGGGTTCGGCAGCCCAGGACGGACGACCATCGGTTTCCACCGGCGGCGGCGTATTGCTCGGCGGCAGATGCACTTCGACGACTGGCGGTACCAGGGTTTGCGGCACTTCGACAGCGACTGGCTGCGCTTCAACAGGTGGCGGTACCAAGGCTTGCAGCAGCGTAGCGATGGTCGAAACGGACGCCATGACCGGCGCCGGGGCTTCGATCACCGGCGCCTTGAACACTGGCGCGACGGATGCCGGCGCCGGCGCGGCCGCCGCGGCATCACGGGCCTGCTCTTCGAGCACCGCTGCCTGGAATTCGTCCAGCACCGCTTCGGCGGCGATCTCCTCGGCCACTTCCTCCAGGGGCAGCGTCAACTCTTCGGTCACGTCCTGCAGCAGGCTGTCCAGATACGACTGCAACGCCAATTGCGGGCGTAATGTGGTCTTCAATGGCCGGTTCATCCGCACGCACCTGTAGGGGCGACGGTGCGACGATTCGACTTGCTCGCGATGAACCTGAGAGCGCCACGGGATTCCAGGTTTCCCGCGTCATCGTTGACGACCATCGCGAGCAGGCTCGCTCCTGCAGGGATCGAGGTCATGTCACGCCACCTGCGCAACAAGTTGCGCCGCCAGCAGATGCTTGAGCAACGCACGGTAAGCGAGAACGCCACGGCTCTTGCCGTCGAACTGCGAAGGCGTCAGCCCGGCACGGCTGGCATCGCGCAGGCGGGTGTCCACCGGGATGTATCCTTGCCAGATTTCCTCGGGGAATTTGTCGCGCAGCACGCGCAAGGTTCCGAGGGACGCCTGGGTGCGGCGGTCAAACAGGGTCGGCACGATGGTGAAGGGCAATGCCTGTTTGCGCGAGCGGTTGATCATCGCCAGGGTGTTGACCATGCGCTCCAGGCCCTTGACCGCCAGGTGTTCGGTCTGCACCGGGATCACCAGTTGCTGGCTCGCCGCCAAGGCGTTGACCATCAGCACGCCGAGCAAGGGCGGGCTGTCGATCACGGCGTAATCGAAGTCCTGCCACAGTTGCGCCAGGCTCTTGGCAATCACCAGGCCCAGACCGCTCTGCCCCGGCGACTGGCGCTCAAGGGTGGCCAGTGCGGTGCTGGAGGGCAACAGGGAGATGCGTTCATCACTGGTCGACAGCAACAGTTGACCCGGCAGGCCTTGCGGCACGTTGCCCTTGTGCAGGAACAGGTCGTAGTTGCTGTGTTCCAGAGTGTCGGGATCGTAGCCGAAGTAGCTGGTCATGGAGCCGTGGGGGTCGAGATCGACCACGACCACGCGCTTGCCCGCCTCCGCCAGTAAACCGGCTAAAGCAATGGAGGAAGTGGTTTTACCGACACCACCCTTTTGATTGGCGACTGCCCAGACTCTCATTCGGATTGTTCCTCCCGGCCGCACGGATCGACCGAGAAATAGCTCAACGTGTTAATGCCGGTGACGGAGAATTGACGGCGTTCTCTCGTACCGGCGACTTGACCGGGGTCGGTGCAGTTTGTGTGCCAGCACGCTTCAATGCGGCATCCGGTTGCGCATGGGCGGTTCCGGTGCCGGTCAAGCTGCGGCGAACATCGAGGTTGCGCGACACCACCAGCACCACGCGACGGTTGCGGGCGCGGCCTTCGGCGGTGGCGTTGTTGGCCACCGGCTGAAACTCGCCGTAGCCCACCGACGCCAGGCGACCGGGGTTCACCCCTTGCATCGCCAGCATGCGCACGATGCTGGCCGAGCGGGCCGAGGACAGCTCCCAGTTGGTCGGGTACTGCGCGGTGCGGATCGGTTGATCGTCGGTGAAACCTTCGACATGGATCGGGTTGTCGAACGGCTTCAGGATCGCTGCGACCTTGTCGATGATGCTGAACGCAATGTCGCTGGGCATGGCATCGCCGCTGCCGAACAACAGGCTGGAATTGAGCTCGATCTCGACCCACAGCTCGTTGCCGCGCACGGTCATCTGGTTGGAGCTGATCAGGTCACCGAACGCCGCGCTGATGTCGTCGGCGATGCTTTTGAGTGGATCGCTGGCGCCGGAGACACCGGCATCGACCTGGTCACTGTCCTTGACCAGCGGCTTGGCCGGGGTCACGGTCTTCGGCCGCTCGTCACCGATGGGGATCGGCTTGAGCGCGCGATCGGAATCGGTGAAGACGCCGATCAGGGCTTCGGAAATGACCTTGTACTTGCCTTCGTTGATCGAAGAGATGGAGTACATCACCACGAAAAAGGCGAACAGCAAGGTAATGAAGTCGGCATAGGAAACCAGCCAACGTTCATGGTTTACATGCTCTTCATGTTGGCGACGACGTGCCATGAGCCTAGTCCCTTAATCCATGAAGCCCTGAAGCTTCAACTCGATGGAGCGAGGGTTTTCACCTTCGGCGATCGACAGCAGTCCTTCCAGCAACATTTCGCGATAACGCGACTGGCGCAGCGCAATGGCTTTGAGTTTGGCGGCAATCGGCAGCAGCACCAGGTTGGCACTGGCCACGCCGTAGATAGTGGCGACGAACGCCACGGCAATACCGCTGCCCAGTTGCGATGGATCAGCGAGGTTGCCCATGACATGAATCAGGCCCATCACCGCACCGATGATGCCGATGGTCGGCGCGTAACCGCCCATGCTTTCGAAGACCTTGGCCGCTTCGATGTCGCGGCTTTCCTGGGTGTAGAAATCCACTTCCAGAATGCTGCGGATCGCTTCCGGCTCGGCGCCGTCGACCAGCAGTTGCAGGCCTTTGCGCGCGTAGTTGTCGGGCTCGGCGTCGGCAATGCCTTCAAGGCCGAGCAGGCCTTCCTTGCGGGCGGTCAGGCTCCAGTTCACCACGCGGTCGATGCCACCCGCCAGGTCGACACGGGGCGGAAACAGGATCCAGGCGAGGATCTGCATGGCGCGCTTGAAGGCGCTCATCGGCGATTGCAGGAGCGCGGCGCCAATGGTGCCGCCGAGTACGATCAGCGCTGCCGGGCCGTTGGCCAGGGCGCCGAGATGGCCGCCCTCGAGGTAGTTGCCGCCGATGATGGCGACGAAGGCCATGATGATGCCAATCAGGCTTAGAACATCCATCAGATACAGGCCTCGACCAGGTGCTTGCCAATGTCATCGAGGCTGTACACCGCGTCGGCGAGTTCGGCTTTGACGATGGCCATCGGCATGCCGTAGATCACGCAACTGGCTTCGTCCTGCGCCCAGATCGAACTGCCGCCCTGCTTGAGCAGGCGCGCGCCTTCACGGCCGTCGGCGCCCATGCCGGTCAACACCACCGCCAGAACTTTGTCACCGAAGGTCTTGGCTGCCGAACCGAAGGTGATGTCCACGCACGGCTTGTAATTGAGACGTTCGTCACCCGGGAGGATTTTCACCGCACCGCGGCCATCGATCATCATCTGCTTGCCACCCGGCGCCAGCAACGCCAGGCCCGGACGCAGGATGTCACCATCCTCGGCTTCCTTGACGCTGATGCGGCAGAGCTTGTCCAGGCGCTCGGCGAAGGCCTTGGTGAAGGCGGCCGGCATGTGTTGGACCAGCACGATCGGGGCCGGAAAGTTGGCCGGTAACTGGGTCAAGACCCGCTGCAGGGCGACCGGGCCACCGGTGGACGTACCGATGGCCACCAGTTTGTAGGCTTTGCGTTTCGGCGCGGGTGACGACGCGGTGGCCCCATGGGTACGCGCAGGGATCGGTGCCGGTGCCGGACGCACGGGCGCACTGCTGCCGTAACTGCCGACGCTCGAAGGCGCGGGTGCGGGCACAGGTGCCGGAGCGCTGTAAGTGCTGACGCGACGATTGCTGCGCGAGATGCTCAGGATCTTTTCGCACAGCAATTGCTTGACCTTCTCGGGGTTGCGCGAGATGTCTTCGAAATTCTTCGGCAGGAAGTCCACCGCACCGGCATCCAGCGCATCGAGGGTGACCCGGGCGCCTTCGTGGGTCAGCGAGGAGAACATCAGGACCGGGGTCGGGCAGCGTTGCATGATGTGCCGCACAGCGGTGATGCCGTCCATCATCGGCATCTCGTAGTCCATGGTGATCACGTCGGGCTTGAGGGCCAGCGCCTGATCGATCGCCTCTTTGCCGTTGGTCGCCGTGCCGACGACCTGGATATTGGAATCCGCTGAAAGAATTTCCGAGACGCGGCGGCGGAAAAACCCCGAATCGTCCACCACCAGGACTTTGACTGCCATAAACACTCCATTAGATGGAGCGAGGCCAGGCGCCCCGCTCCACCAGAATCAAATACGCCGTGTGGCGTAACGCTTGAGCATGCTCGGAACATCGAGAATCAGCGCGATGCGGCCGTCACCGGTGATGGTGGCGCCGGACATGCCCGGAGTTCCCTGGAGCATTTTGCCCAATGGCTTGATGACCACTTCTTCCTGGCCCACCAGCTGATCGACGACAAAGCCGATCCGCTGCGTGCCCACCGAAAGGATCACCACATGGCCCTCGCGCTGCTCTTCGTGAGCGGCGGAGCTGACCAGCCAGCGTTTGAGGTAGAACAATGGCAGCGCCTTGTCCCGCACGATCACCACTTCCTGGCCGTCCACGACGTTGGTGGTCGACAGGTCGAGGTGGAAGATCTCGTTGACGTTCACCAGCGGGAACGCGAACGCCTGGTTGCCGAGCATGACCATCAGCGTCGGCATGATCGCCAGGGTCAGCGGCACCTTGATGACGATCTTCGAACCCTGGCCCTTGGCCGAATAGATGTTGATCGAGCCGTTGAGCTGGGAGATCTTGGTTTTCACCACGTCCATGCCCACGCCGCGACCCGATACGTCGGAGATCTCGGTCTTGGTCGAGAAACCCGGGGCGAAGATCAGGTTGTAGCATTCGGTGTCGCTCAGGCGATCGGCGGCATCCTTGTCCATCACACCGCGTTTTACCGCGATGGAACGCAGGACGTTCGGGTCCATGCCTTTGCCGTCATCGGAGATCGACAGCAGGATGTGATCACCCTCCTGCTCGGCCGCCAGGATCACCTTGCCGCCCCGGGCCTTGCCCGAAGCTTCGCGTTCTTCCGGCGATTCGATGCCGTGATCGACCGCGTTGCGCACCAAGTGGACCAGCGGGTCGGCCAGGGCCTCGACGAGGTTCTTGTCGAGGTCGGTTTCTTCGCCGACCAGTTCCAGGTTGATCTCTTTCTTGAGCTGGCGAGCCAGGTCGCGAACCAGGCGCGGGAAGCGCCCGAAGACTTTCTTGATCGGTTGCATCCGGGTCTTCATGACCGCGGTTTGCAGATCGGCGGTGACCACGTCGAGGTTCGACACGGCCTTGGACATGGCTTCGTCGCCGCTGTTGAGGCCCAGGCGGACCAGGCGGTTACGCACCAGCACCAACTCGCCGACCATGTTCATGATCTCGTCCAGACGCGCGGTGTCGACGCGCACGGTGGTCTCGGCTTCGCTCGCCGGTTTTTCCGCCGGAGGCGCGGCCGGGGCGCGGGCAGCAGCCGGTGCAGCAGCAGCTGCCGGGGTCGGCGCTTCGGCTTTTGGCTCCGTTGCCCTGGCCACAGGTTTCGGCGCCGCAGCCTTGGCTGCCGGTGCCGCAACGGAAGCGTTCGAACCGTTGGCCACCGTCGCGGTGCCGACTTCGCTGAACTTGCCTTTGCCGTGCAATTCGTCGAGCAGCGCTTCGAACTCGTGATCGGAAATCAGATCGCTGCCGGCCGCCACCGCGCTGGGTGCCGCGGGTGCTGGCACAGAAGCAATGGCCGACTCCAGCGCTTCGACAGCAAAGTTACCCTTGCCGTGCAGCTGGTCGAGCAGTGCTTCGAATTCGTCGTCAGTAATATCGGAACTGTCGCCTGCGGATTTCGGGGCTTCTGGCGCAGCCGGTGGCGGGACCACCGCGTCAACGGCGAACTGGCCTTTACCGTGCAGTTGATCGAGCAACGACTCGAACTCGGCGTCGGTGATTTCATCGCTGCCAGCGGCATTGCTGGCCGGCGCTGGAGCAACCGCCGGGGCCTCGGCCTGGGCCTTGACGGCGTTCAGTGAGTCCAGCAGTTGTTCAAATTCGGTGTCGGTGATGTCATCGGAACCGGTTTCGGCCACTGGCACTTCAATGACCTCGGCGACGGGCGCAGAAGCCACCTCGTCGGCCGATTGCGGCTCGGCCAGACGGGCCAGCGCCGCGAGCAGTTGCGGTGTCGCGGCCGTGATCGGGCTGCGTTCGCGGACTTCGCTGAACATGCTGTTCACCGCGTCCAGCGCTTCGAGAACCACGTCCATCAGTTCCGAGTCGACGCGACGCTCACCCTTGCGCAGGATGTCGAACACGTTCTCGGCGATGTGGCAGCACTCCACCAGCTCGTTGAGCTGGAGGAAGCCGGCGCCCCCTTTTACAGTGTGAAAACCGCGAAAAATTGCATTGAGCAGATCCGCATCATCCGGACGGCTTTCCAGCTCGACCAGTTGCTCGGACAGTTGCTCTAGAATCTCGCCGGCCTCAACCAGGAAATCCTGAAGGATCTCTTCATCGGCGCCGAAGCTCATTAAGGGGGTGCTCCTACAGGTCTAAAAACCCAAAAAACCTAAAATTCTAAAACTCTAAAATCCCAGGCTGGATAACAAATCGTCCACATCGTCCTGACCGGACACAACGTCTTCTCTTTTATCGGCATGAATCTGCGGACCTTCACCCTGAGAGAGATGTTTTTGTGGATCTTTTTCAGCAAGCATCGCTTCACGGTCATGTTCGATGCCCGCAAAGCGGTCCACCTGGCTGGCCATCAGCACGAGCTTGAGCAGGTTGCTTTCAACTTCGGTGACCAACTGGGTCACACGCTTGATCACCTGGCCTGTGAGGTCCTGGTAATCCTGGGCGAGCAGGATGTCGTTGAGGTTGCCCGACACCGCGCGATTGTCCGTGCCGCTGCGCGTCAGGAACCCGTCGACCCGCCGGGCCAGTTCTCGAAACTCTTCGGCGCCGACTTCGCGACGCATGAAACGCCCCCAGTCCGCGCTCAACACCTTGGCTTCATCGGCCAGGCCATTGACCAGCGGCGTGGCACTTTCCACCAGATCCATGGTGCGATTGGCCGCAGCCTCGGTCAGCTTGACCACATACCCCAGGCGCTCGGTGGCGTCGGTGATCTGCGACACTTCTTCGGCTTGCGGCATGTGCGGGTCAATCTGGAAATTGACGATCGCGCTATGCAGCTCGCGAGTGAGCTTGCCCACTTCCTGATACAGGCCACGGTCACGGGTCTGGTTGAGCTCATGGATCAATTGCACCGCGTCGCCGAACTTGCCTTTTTCAAGGCTCTCGACCAATTCGACGGCGTGTTTTTTCAGGGTCGATTCAAAGTCGCCCAATGAAGTTTCGTTATTGCCCATAGCTCCCCCGTGGCGCATTCATCAACCGATGCGTTCGAAAATCTTCTCGATTTTTTCTTTCAACGCCTGGGCCGTGAAGGGTTTGACCACATAGCCGTTAACGCCGGCCTGGGCCGCTTCGATGATCTGCTCGCGCTTGGCTTCAGCGGTTACCATCAGCACCGGCAGGTGCTTGAGCTTTTCATCGGCACGCACGTGGCGCAGCAGATCGATACCGGTCATGCCAGGCATGTTCCAGTCCGTTACCAGAAAGTCGATGCTTCCGCTGTTGAGCACCGGAATGGCGGTAGTGCCATCGTCGGCCTCGACGGTGTTGGTGAACCCAAGGTCACGCAGCAGGTTCTTGATGATCCGCCGCATCGTTGAGAAGTCATCAACGATGAGGATTTTCATGTTCTTGTCCAATTCGACCTCCAAGCAGTCTTAAACGCGTCCAGCACCTGGACGCGCCATTTCAATCAATCCGGCAAAGCACTCAATGACTGTCTGGAGCACAACAGATCGAGACCGGTGCAGTTCAACACCACACCAGCCTCGTTCGCAGTGTCCCCACACTGCCTTCAGCGCGCTCGCCACTCCCCCAAACGCCCCCGCAAACGGGCCGCGCACTGGCTGTGTAACTGGCTGACCCGCGATTCGCTGACCCCCAGGACCTCACCGATTTCCTTGAGGTTCAACTCTTCGTCGTAGTACAGCGCCAACACCAGTCGCTCACGCTCCGGCAAATTGGCAATCGCATCCGCCAGCGCAGCCTGGAAGCGTTCATCTTCCAGGTCGCGTGACGGCTCGATATGAGCACTCGCGCCATCCTCGTGCAGCCCATCGTGTTCGCCGTCCTGCAACAGGTCGTCGAAACTGAACAGCCGGCTGCCCAGGGTGTCGTTCAAAATCCCGTAGTAATCATCGAGACTCAATTGGAGTTCGGCCGCAACTTCGTGATCTTTAGCGTCTCGGCCGGTTTTAGCTTCAATCGAGCGAATGGCATCGCTGACCATGCGCGTGTTGCGATGAACCGAACGTGGTGCCCAGTCCCCCTTGCGCACCTCATCGAGCATGGCGCCGCGGATTCGTATGCCCGCGTACGTTTCGAAACTGGCGCCTTTGCTGGCGTCATATTTGGTCGACACTTCAAGCAGGCCGATCATCCCGGCCTGGATCAGGTCTTCGACCTGGACACTGGCCGGCAAACGCGCCAGCAAGTGGTAGGCAATGCGTTTAACCAGCGGCGCGTAACGCTCGATCAGCTCGTACTGCGCATCGCGTGCCGACTTCTTGTAGAGGTTGTAGCCGCTGGCTGTCATAGAACAGGTCCTGCTGTCTGCTGCACGAGCCGCTCGACGAAAAACTCCAGGTGCCCGCGCGGGTTGGCAGGCAGCGGCCAGGTATCGACCTTCTGCGCGATGGCCTTGAACGCCAGCGAGCACTTGGAACGCGGGAAGGCCTCGTAGACCGCGCGCTGCTTCTGCACGGCCTTGCGCACGCTCTCGTCGTAGGGCACCGCGCCGACGTATTGTAGGGCGACATCGAGGAAGCGATCCGTGACCTTGGTCAACTTGGCGAACAGGTTGCGTCCTTCCTGCGGGCTCTGGGCCATGTTGGCCAGGACGCGGAAGCGGTTCATGCCGTAGTCGCGGTTCAGCAACTTGATCAAGGCGTAGGCGTCGGTAATCGAGGTCGGCTCGTCGCACACCACCAGCAGCACTTCCTGGGCTGCGCGGACGAAACTGACTACCGAGTCACCAATGCCCGCGGCGGTGTCGATCACCAATACGTCGAGGTTGTCGCCGATATCACTGAAGGCCTGGATCAGGCCGGCGTGTTGCGCGGGGCTCAGATGCACCATGCTCTGAGTGCCGGATGCGGCCGGAACGATACGGATGCCGCCGGGTCCCTGCAGCAATACATCGCGCAGTTCGCAGCGGCCTTCGATCACGTCGGCCAGGGTACGTTTGGGTGTCAGGCCCAGCAGAACGTCGACGTTCGCCAGTCCAAGGTCCGCGTCCAACAGCATGACGCGCCGGCCAAGCTCGGCCAAAGCCAGGGACAAGTTCACTGACACATTAGTTTTCCCGACGCCACCTTTGCCGCCGGTCACCGCGATCACCTGTACGGGATGCATGCTGCCCATGTTATTTCTTTACCTTGTCTTGCATAGACGGAGGCCACATTACTGGCTGCGCGTTCACAAACGGAACAATGCATGGCAGACCATCGATGTAGGTACAAAAACTGTTCATTATCACCTCAGCCAACCTGCTTGGTCGGGCTGTGGTAGATGTCAGCGAACATGTCAGCCATGGCTTCTTCGCTGGGTTCTTCCTGCATTTGCACGCTCACGGCGCGGCTGACCAACTGATGACGACGCGGCAGATGCAAATCATCCGGGATCCGCGGGCCATCGGTCAGGTAAGCCACCGGCAGTTCATGACTGATGGCAAGGCTCAACACCTCACCCAGACTTGCCGTTTCATCCAGTTTAGTCAGGATGCAGCCTGCGAGCCCACAACGCTTGTAACTGTGATAAGCGGCCGTTAGAACCTGTTTCTGGCTGGTGGTTGCCAGGACCAGATAATTTTTCGAGCGGATGCCACGACCGGCCAGGCTTTCGAGCTGCATGCGCAGGGCCGGATCGCTGGCCTGCAGGCCGGCGGTATCGATCAGCACCACGCGCTTGCGCAGCAATGGCTCCAGCGCCTGCACCAGGGACTGGCCCGGATCGACGTGGGTCACCGGCACATTGAGTATGCGCCCCAGGGTCTTGAGCTGCTCCTGGGCACCGATGCGGAAGCTGTCCATGCTCACCAGCGCAATGTTCTGCGCGCCGTACTTGAGCACGTAGCGGGCGGCCAGCTTGGCCAGGGTGGTGGTCTTGCCCATGCCGGCAGGGCCGACCATGGCAATCACACCGCCCTCTTCCAGCGGCTCGACTTGCGGCGTAACGATCATGCGCGCCAGGTGCGCCAGCAACATGCGCCAGGCCTGACGAGGCTCTTCGATTTCGCTGATCATCGCCAGCAGGTCGCGCGACAGCGGGCCGCTCAGGCCGATGCGTTGCAGGCGACGCCAGAGGTTGGCCTGGTCCGGACGGCTGCCTTGCAGCTGATTCCAGGCCAGGGAGCCGAGTTGGACTTCCATGAGTTCGCGCAGGCTGTTGAGTTCGAAACGCATTGAGTCGAACGCACGTGGATCCACGCCAGCGGACGCTGGCGCAGCGGCTGGCGTGGGGCGACGGGGTTCGGCGCAGGTCGGTTCGATCAGCGGCTCGGCGGCGGTCAACGGCAAGCCGGCGAACAACTGGCGATTGGTTGCATTGTCGCTCTCGCCATCGCCACGCAGGCTCAACTCGGCCTGGGCGGTGACGATCCGCGACTGAGTCTTGCGCAGCTCGTCTTCGAGCTCCATGTTCGGAACCCGCGGCGCCAGCGCCGACAGCTTGTAATCCAGCGCAGCCGTCAGTTCGACACCCCCGGCGATCCGGCGGTTGCCAATGATGGCGGCATCAGCGCCCAGCTCATCGCGAACCAGCTTCATGGCCTGACGCATATCGGCGGCGAAAAAACGCTTAACTTGCATAAACCACTACCTCAGCCGTTGGGCCCTACTGTCGCAACGATGGTCACTTGCTTGTTGTCAGGAATTTCCTGGTAAGCCAACACGTGCAAACCCGGGACTGCGAGCCGGCCAAATCGCGAGAGCATCGCGCGAACCGGACCGGCCACCAGCAGAATCACCGGCTGACCTTGCATCTCCTGACGCTGCGCCGCGTCGATCAACGAACGTTGCAGTTTCTCGGCCATGCTTGGCTCCAGCAGAACGCCCTCTTCCGAGCCTTGTCCTGCCTTTTGCAGACTATTGAGCAATATCTGTTCCAACCTTGGCTCAAGCGTGATGACTGGCAGCTCCGACTCAGTGCCTACAATGCTTTGGACGATTGCGCGGGATACGCCAACCCGCACGGCAGCCACCAGCGCGGCGGTATCTTGACTCTTGGCGGCATTGTTGGCGATCGCCTCGGCAATGCTGCGGATATCGCGCACAGGCACTTGTTCGGCCAACAGCGCTTGCAGCACCTTGAGCAGTTGCGACAGCGAAACCACACCCGGCACCAGCTCCTCGGCCAGTTTTGGCGAGCTTTTGGCCAGCAATTGCATGAGTTGCTGTACTTCTTCGTGACCGATCAGTTCACTGGAATGCTTGTAGAGTATCTGGTTCAGGTGGGTAGCCACTACTGTACTGGCATCCACCACCGTATAACCGAGGGATTGCGCCTGGGCGCGCTGGCTGATTTCGATCCAGACTGCCTCCAGGCCGAAAGCCGGATCTTTGGCGGTAATGCCGTTGAGCGTGCCGTAGACCTGCCCCGGGTTGATCGCCAGCTCGCGATCCGGGTAGATCTCCGCTTCGGCCAGGATCACCCCCATGAGGGTCAGGCGATAGGCACTTGGCGCCAGGTCGAGGTTATCGCGGATATGCACCGTGGGCATCAGGAAGCCCAGATCCTGGGACAGCTTCTTGCGTACGCCCTTGATCCGCGCCAGCAACTGGCCGCCCTGGTTGCGGTCCACCAATGGAATCAGGCGATAACCCACTTCCAGGCCGATCATGTCGATCGGTGTCACGTCATCCCAGCCAAGTTCCTTGGTTTCCTGGGCGCGGGCCGGCGACGGTAGCAATTCCTGCTGGCGCTTGACCTCTTGCAGAGCCTGCACCTTGGCGACGTTCTGCTTTTTCCAGAACAGGTAAGCGCCACCGGCCGCCAGGGCCGCCATGCTCAGGAACGAGAAGTGCGGCATGCCGGGCACCAGGCCCATGACCGCCATCAAACCGGCTGCCACCGCCAGCGCCTTGGGCGAGGCGAACATCTGGCGATTGATTTGCTTGCCCATGTCTTCCGAACCGGACGCACGGGTCACCATGATCGCCGCCGCTGTCGATAACAACAGTGATGGCAATTGCGCCACCAAACCGTCACCGATGGTCAACAGCGCATACACCTTGCCGGCGTCGCCGAAGGTCATGCCGTGCTGGAAGATGCCGACCGCCATGCCGCCGATCAGGTTGATGAACAGGATCAGCAGGCCGGCGATGGCGTCACCCCGGACGAATTTGCTCGCACCGTCCATGGAGCCATAGAATTCGGCTTCCTGGGCCACTTCCGAGCGACGGGCCTTGGCCTGGGCCTGATCGATCAGGCCGGCGTTAAGGTCGGCGTCGATCGCCATTTGCTTGCCGGGCATCGCATCGAGGGTGAATCGCGCGCTCACCTCGGAAATCCGCCCAGCCCCCTTGGTCACCACGACGAAGTTGATGATCATCAAGATCGCGAAGACCACGATACCGACCACATAGTTACCGCCGATCACCACCTCACCGAAGGCCTGGATCACCTTGCCGGCGGCGGCATGGCCATCCTGGCCGTGAAGCATCACCACCCGCGTGGAGGCCACGTTCAACGCCAGGCGCAACAGCGTCGCCACCAGCAAAATGGTCGGGAACACCGCGAAATCCAACGGCCGCAAAGCGTAGACGCACACCAGCAGCACGACGATGGACAGGGCAATGTTGAAGGTGAAGAACACGTCCAGCAGGAACGGCGGCACCGGCAACATCATCATCGCCAGCATGACCAGCAGCAACAGCGGCACGCCCAGATTGCCTCGACTGAGGTCGGCAACGTTTGTGCGGGCACTGTTGATTAACTGAGAGCGATCCACCGGTTTTCCCCGTTCCTTTAAAGCAAACTTTTGACGCCTGAAGCAGGCGCAGGGCGGCTACTGCAAGAAGCTTTCCAACTTTTGCGGGGTTTGAAATAGAGGGGCTTATCAACGAAATGAGCGCGTGAATCATCCGTAGCAGCTGCCGAGCC
>NZ_AKJG01000106.1 GCF_000282455.1 Pseudomonas sp. GM74 | reverse complement strand
TTGTAGCAGCTGGCGCAGCCGGCGTTCGGCTGCGCAGCAGTCGTAAAACCAAACAACACGGTCTATCAGGTAAACCGCAAACGCAGGCTTCGCCAGCTGTTGTGGACGGTGTGTTATGGCTGGGGCTGTACAGATAACCGTCGCTGCATCGGGAAAACCTGCCAGCCCAGGCGCTCGCTGATCAACCCCCACACCCCTTGCGGCGCCTTGAGCATCACCACCACCGCGACCACACCGAGGATAATCATGTACAGCGCGCCGTACTGCGCCAGGCAACCGCGCAATACGAAGTAAATCAGCGTGCCGATCAACGGCCCTTCCAGGGTGCCGATGCCACCGATGATCACGATAAAGATCACCACCGCCGTCCAGTCCTGCAGGTTGAACGCCGCATCCGGAGAAATGCGCAGCTTTTGCAGGAAGATCAACGCTCCAACCACGCCCGTACAGCCGGCGGCCAGTACGTAGACCATCAGTTTGGTGCGAAACGTATCCACCCCGAGGCTGCCGGACGCGGGTTCAGAATCACGAATCGATGCCAGCGCCAGGCCCTGACGCGAGCGCAGCAGAAAAAACACGGCTGCCACGGCGGCAATGGCGATGGCCAGCGCAGTGAAATAGATCAGTGTTTCGCGTCCGTCCCGGTCATTGCCGATCTGCCTCACAATAGCCGCCGGCAGGCTTTGCCCCGACCCGCCACCCAGGCTGCTCATCTGCGCCAGACCCAAACGGAAAACCTCCGCCACCACCCAGGTACCGATGGCGAAGTAGGCGCCACGCAGACGAAACACGATCAGCGCCGTGGGAATCGCCAGCAACGCCACCAACACGCCTGAAAGCAGCACCGCGACCAAGGGCGGCACACCGAATTGGCTCGCCAGCATAAACAGCAGATAGCCGCCCAGACCGACGAAGGCCTGCTGCCCTACCGAGACCATGCCGGCGTAGCCCGCCAGCAGGTTCCACATTTGCGCCAACGCCAGGTAATAGGCGAACTCCACCACCAGGCGCAGGCTCGCCCGGTCGGCCCACAAGGGTGCACTGAGCAAGATCAATACGCACAGACCCAGCAACGACAGGCCGATGGTGCTGCTGGTGGTCGTGCGTTGTACGCGAAACCTGAGCGCGGGGTTGTTCAAGGCATTCATCAGTCGACACTCCGGGGAAACAGGCCACGCGGACGCACGACCAGGATCAGCAGAAACACAAGGTGACCGGCGAGGATTTGCCAGCCGGGATCGATTTTTGCCCCCAGGGTTTGCGCAACGCCGAGAATCACCCCTCCGGCCAGCGTGCCCCACAGACTGCCCAGGCCGCCGATGATCACCGCTTCAAAGCCGTACAACAGCCGCGCCGGCCCGACCGTAGGGTCAAAGCTGGTGCGGATCGCCAGGAACACGCCGGCAATCGACACCACGGCCATCGCCAGCGCCATGGCCAGGCCGAAAATGTGCGCGTTGTTGACGCCCATCAGCCGTGCGGTGTGCTGGTCATCAGAGGTGGCGCGAAACGCCCGGCCCAACGATGTTTTGTAGAACAGCAATTGCAGGCCGCCGATGATCAGCAACGCACTGCAGAACACGATCAGCGGCATCACGCCGACGCTCAGGCTGCCCATGCCGACGCTGGCCACTTCAAGGTCGCCTTGAGCCAGTTTTTGGCTGTCGGCACTGAAAAATTCCAGCAGCACGTTCTGCACGATGATCGACAGGCCGAACGTCACCAGCAACGGCGGCAGGATGTCCGTGCCCAGCGTGCGGTTGAGTAACAGCCGTTGCAGCAGATAGCCGAAACAGAACATCAGCGGCACCACGATCAGCAGACTCGCCAACGGGCTGAAGCCCAGATGATTGACCACCACCAGCGCCAGGTACGACGCCAGCACAATGAAGTCGCCATGGGCGATGTTGACCAGACGCATGATGCCGAACATCAGCGACAGCCCCACAGCGAACATCGCGTACAGGCCGCCGAGCAACATGCCTTGAAGCAAAGTATTGAGCCATTCCATCACTAGATCCCGAAATACGCGGCTTTGATTTGTGCTTTGTCCGCATCCCCAGGCCGGCCGGTGAGGGACACCCGCCCTTCCTGGAAGCAATAGAAGCGGTCGCACACACTCAGTGCCTGATTGATGTCCTGCTCGACGAGAATCACCGTGGTGCCGTCGGCCTTGATCGAGGGCAATGCGGCGTAGATGTCCTTGATCGTCGTCGGCGCCAGGCCCAGGCTGATTTCGTCGCACAACAGCAAGTGCGGGTTGGCCATCAGGCCCCGGCCAATCGCGACCATTTGCTGCTGGCCGCCAGACAGAGCGGTGCCCGGTCGCTTGCGCAGTTTTTCCAGCACAGGGAACAACTGATAGATGCGCTTGAGCGTCCACGGTCCCGGGCGTTTGCTGTAGGCGCCGATCAGCAGGTTTTCTTCCACCGTCAGCGAGGGAAACAGCTTGCGGCCTTCCGGCACCAGCGCGATGCCGCGCTCCAGCACCCGATTGGCTGCCATGTCGCCAATGGCCTGCCCCTTGAAAGTAATGGCGCTCGGCTGGTTCTTGATCAACCCGGCCAAGGAGCGCAGGAACGTCGACTTGCCCGCGCCGTTGGAGCCGATGATCGCCACGGTTTCACCGGCCTCAAGGGTCAGGCTGATGTCGAATAGCGCTTGAAAGTCGCCATAGCCGGCGCAGAGTTTTTCGATGGTCAGCATGCGTCAGCTCCCGATGCCCATGTAAATGTCCTGGACCCGAGGATCGGTCATCACGCTGCGCGGTTCGCCTTCGGCCAGCTTGGCGCCGAAGTTGATCACCGTCAGGCGACTGACCACCGCCAGCAAGGCATGCACAATGTGCTCGATCCAGATGATGGCAACGCCGGACTTGTGGATGCCTTGAATGGTTTCCACCAGTGCCAGGCATTCCGGTTCGGTCAGGCCACCGGCAATTTCGTCGAGCAACAACAGGCGCGGCTGGGTCGACAAGGCCCGGGCCATTTCCAGGCGCTTGCGGTCGAGCAAGGTCAGTGAGCCGGCCAGCACGTTGGCCTTGCGCATCAGGCCAGTGAGTTCCAGCGTCTGCGCACACCACTGACTGGCTTCGTTGTCACGCAGCCGTGCACCGAAGGTTGCGCCCACCAACAGGTTCTCGAACACGGTCATTTTCACGAACGGATGCGGAATCTGATGGGAACGGCCGATGCCCTGCTGACAGCGCTTGAACACAGGTTCGCGGGTGACGTTGCGGCCTTCGAAATGGATCTGTCCTTTGTCGGCCGCCACGCCACCGGCGATCAGGTTGAACAGCGTGCTTTTACCCGCGCCATTGGGACCGATGATACCCAGGGCTTCACCGGGTTGCAGGGTCAGGTCGATGGCATCCGTGACCTTCACCGAGCCGTAACTTTTGTGCACATCGGTCATTTGCAGAAGTGGTTGTTGCATGATGCACCCGTGTCCTGTTGCGCGATCAATACGTAATGGCCTGCATCTCGCCGCCCAGCGGGATCGCCGGGGCGGTGGCATTGCTGGTCACGATCAGGTCGTATTTATTGTCCTTGCCCAGTCGCCACTGGCCGCTGACCAGAGGCGTCTTGGCGACGTTCTTCACCGGTCCGCCATTCCAGTTGATCGGGCCGACCACGGTGTTGAGGTTGGTCTTGAGCAAGGCATCGCGGACTGCTTGGGCGTTGCCGATTTCTTCGGTGCGCTTGAGGATGTCCACTGCCAGTTCGAACAGGGCATGCACGAACCCCAACGGTTGCGTCCACTGCTTGCCGGTGGCCTGGGTGAAACCCTGGGCCAATTGGCCGGCACTGGCGCCGGTCAATGACGAACTGAACGGGTGCGTCGGGCTCCACCAGATTTCGGTCGACAGGTTGTTGCCGGCCTTGCCCAATGCCTCGACTGCCGTCGGAAACAACAATGCCTTGCCCACCGACACGGCTTTCGGATTGAAGCCTTGCTGCCGGGCCTGGGTCCAGAACGTGCTCAGGTCCGGCGGGATGACCACGCCGGTGACGATCTCGACGTCGGCCTTTTTGAACGCGGCAATCTGTGCAGAGAAGTCGTCAGTCAGACTCTGGAAGCGGCCAGGGTCGACCAGTTGAAAGCCCTTTCGCGCCAGTACCGGCGGAAAACCGAGCTTCTGGTCGCCCCACGCATTGCCATCGCCGTCATTGGGGAACAGGCCGCCGACCACTTTGTTCGATGGCATCGCCCCCCACATGGCGCTGTAAGTACCGATCACATCTTCCAAGCCCCAGAAAAAGTGGTAAGTCCACTCAAAGCCCTGCTCCGGTTTGCCGCCACGGGTAAAGAACCACGGCTGCCACGGCGCCACCGTGGAGATGCACGGAACCTCGTTGATTTCGCATTGATCGGAAACCGGGTTGGTGGTTTCCGGGGTCGACGACACCAGCATCAGATCGACCTGGTCCGAGAGAATCAGCTCGCTCGCCACTTCCGCCGCGCGGTTGGGGTTGGACTGGCTGTCCTTGACGATGACCTCCAGACGATAGGCCTTGCCTGCGACATTGATCGAGTTCTTCAAGACTTGCTTGAGCGACTCGATGATGTAGTTGTCGGCAGCCGCAAACGGCGCCAACGGTCCGGTCTGCGGGCTGACATAGCCCAGTTTGATCACCCGCTCACCGCCGATAGCAAAGGTGAACGGCATGCTTGCCAGTGCCACGCCACCGACGGCAATGCCGGTACTGCGCAGGAAATCACGGCGGGAGAAGTCGCGGTCTAACAGGTTTTTATCGTTGTTGTCTGTCATGTAAGTACTCCAAAAGCCTGGACGAACAGGGTCGCCACGTGTGGCCGGGCCATCACGCAGGGTCAGGGGTAAAGCAGGGAAATCCGTTCAGAAGAAGAAACTGACGTCGAACGACGCGACCACTTGCGAATCCTTTTCGCCGTCGGCATAGGCATCGCGGCCGGGGCCTGAATGGATGTCGTAGCGCAGTTCCGGGCGCAGGCGCACGTTGGGTGTCGGCGTCCAGGCCAGGTTGGTGGTGACGCCGTAGAAGCTGCCCCAGGTCGGGTCCGGGATGCCAGTGTTCGGGTCGATGTTGGCCATCATCACGTGGACCGGGGCGTCGGTGTAGAACCACTCGGCGCGACTGTTCCACATCAGGTTTTCGCTGAGTTTGTGGTACCAGTTCACGTCCGTGCCATACCAGGTCGCGTCGTTCTTGTTGGCGAACCCGGCGAAGGCGCCCTGCTCCTGCTTGCCGTAGTTCAACTCCAGCGCCACGCGGTTGTTCGGGTCGAGCACTTGCGACAGGGTCAGGTAGGACGCCAGGCGCTTGTAGTCGTCATCCTTGGTGCCCGCCGGCAGCGGCGAGCCACAACTGCATTCGGCGAAACTGTCGCCAGCGCCATTACCGTAGATGTTTTCCCAGTCGATCCAGGTGCCGAAGTCCGCCGAGCGCCAGCGCACGTTGGCGATCACGTCCGGCGAGTGATTGGGATCCTGCAGGTTGTTCCAGCCCTGAACCACCCCCAGTTCGAAGCCGAGCATGCTTTCGCCCGGTTCCGAAGGCAGTTTGAACGAGTACAGTGCACCGGCATGTTTGGCCGGGCCGTGCATGAATGAATAGGTGTGGGAGTAGAAGTCAGTCGGGGCCGGAGATGGCAAGGCGAAACCGATTTCGTTTTCCAGCGGTGTGTGGAAAATCCCGATCATCAGCTCAGAGCCGCCGAGCACGGGGAAGTAGAAGTTGACGTAAGCCTGGGCGACGGTGAACGCCGGATCTTCAGGCTTGTTGTCGCGGTTGACGCTCAGGTCTTCGTCCCAGCCGTAGGTCTTGAAGAAGCGCGCATCCTTGCCGTACAGCGCCGTGACGTTGAAACCCCAATCAGCTTCTTGCGGCATCGCGCCGGGAAACGGTCCGACGCGGCCGATCACATTGCTCTTGGGTTTCTTTTCCACGGCCAGGGCGAACTGGTTGAGGTTCACACCTTCGTCGGTATTGAAGAAGCTCTGCTTGCTGACGTCATCCGTGCCGTTGTTGTTATAGATCACACCGGCCTGAGCCCAGCCGTAGATCTTGATCCCGTGTTCGCGCTCAAGGCTGTCGCCGAAGACATTGCGCACCAGCGAACCCATGGGATCGTCTGCTGCCAGAGCCATAGAGGGAAACAAAACGTCGGCGCCCAGAACGGGCGCGAACAGGGTTGCTGCGCAAACCCATGCACGAATACTCATACCTGCCTTCCTTATTTTTATTAGGCGCCAATCCCCCGAAGGGGCATGAGGCCGAAAGCAAGGTATGACGTCTTGATGAGCCCTGGCTTGAGCTCCACCCGGTCGTTGGCGGATCGTGGTGTTCGGCGTAATGGAGGCTACAAGCCCGCCACTGCACCAACAATTCCATTCTCGGCGACTTCAGTGTTTGCGTATTCAGAACAATGCAGGTCTTTGTGGGAGCGAGCTTGCTCGCGATGGAAGAGGCTCGGTCAACATAGATGTTGAAGCTGATGCCCTCATCGCGGGCAAGCCCGCTCCCACAGGTTTTGTGGTGTTGGTCAGGCATCTGCGGCAGCGCCGATCATTGTGGGAGCGAGCTTGCTCGCGATGGCGGTGGCTCGGTCAACATGGATGTTGAAGCTGATGCCCTCTTCGCGGGCAAGCCCGCTCCCACAGGTTTTGTGGTGTTGGTCAGGCATCCGCGGTAGCGCCGATCATTGTGGGAGCGGGCTTGCTCGCGAAGGCGGTGTGTCAGTCGCCAGTGGGGTCAACTGACAGATCTCATTCGCGAGCAAGCCCGCTCCCACATGGGGGTGTGGTGTTCAATCAGGCATTGGGTGTCAGGGGATAGAGCTTGTCATCGAATTGCGCCAGCTTCGGAAACACCAACGGCTGCTCGTCGCTTAAATGCAGCAATCGCTGGCTGTAGTCATCGAGAAAGCCCTTGCGCGCTTCGTCGCTGATGTACGGCACATGCCAGGCCACGAAGGGTTCCAGCACATCGAAGCCGACGTAAGCCAGCGTGCCGCGCAGGATCGGGCGCAGCATGTCCTCCAATGGGCCGTGGATCGCACCGTCGCCGAACATGTGTTCACGCCCGCCCAGGGTCACGGTCACCAGCGCCTTCTTGCCGGCCAACCCACCCTGATCGTAGAAGCGCTTGCCGCCATAGCAGATGCCCGACACCAGCACCCGGTCGATCCAGCCCTTGAGCATGGCCGGGGTGGAGAACCAGAAGATCGGGAAGTTGAGGATCAGCAGGTCGGCCCACAGCAGTTTGTCCAGTTCGGCCTGGATGTCCGGCGCCAGCGACTGGCTCTTCACGCCCAGGCGTTGTTCCAGGGCATAGACCAGATACTCGGGGTTTTCCCGATTCGAGAAGTCGGCATCGCTGGCCACCGGGTTCCAGTTCATTTTGTACAGGTCGCTGACCTGCACTTCGTGGCCCTGGGCTTCGAGGGTGGCGACGGCCTGGTCACGCAGGGCGGCGGTGAAGGATTGCGGCTCCGGGTGAGCGTGGACGATCAGTACTTTCATGGTGGTTCCTTAGACTTGTTCCAGCGAATCGGTTGAAGGTGTGCAAGCGCGTGTGGCCAGCAAGCGGTCGAGCCAGTCGGGGTCCATTTGCGGTTCGGAAGAAAACAGCAGCCCGGTGTAGTCCTGGTGCGGCGGGGTGAAGATCTGGCTGCGCGAGCCGTGGTCCACCACCCTGCCCCGTTGCATCACCAATACCTCATCGGCAATCGCCCGCACAGTAGCAACATCGTGAGTGATGAACAGATAGGCGACACCCAGTTGTTGCTGGATGCGGTTGAGCAATTTCAGTACGCCTTCGGCCACCAGTTGGTCCAGGGCCGAGGTCACTTCATCGCAGATGATCAGTTGCGGATCCGCCGCCAGGGCCCTGGCGATGCAGATGCGTTGTTTCTGCCCGCCCGACAGCTCCCGGGGCTGGCGCTCCATGAAGGTCGCCGGGTCGAGTTCGATCATCTCCAGCAGTTCGGCGACCCGGGCACGCATGGCCTTGCCCTTGAGGCCCAGATAAAACGTCAATGGCCGACCGATGATGTCGACGATGCGCTGACGCGGGTTCAGCGCCGTGTCGGGGATCTGGTAGATCATCTGGATGCGCCGCAGTTGTTCCTTGCTGCGTTGGCGAAAGTCCGCCGGCAAGGGTTCGCCGTCGTACAGCACCTGGCCGTAAGTCGGCGGCAGCAATCCGGTGATCAGCCGCGCCGTGGAGCTCTTGCCGCTACCGGATTCGCCGATCACCGCCAGGGTCTGGCCGCGATACAGCTTCAACGACACGTCGTGCAGCACCGGTTGCCGGCCATAACTGGCGCAGCTGTTGCGCAGCTCCAGCAGCGGTTGTTCCTGTTGCGGGCAGGCCTTGGGCTCGGTGCGGAAACTGCGCACCGCCCACAGTGACTTGGTGTAGTCCTCTTGCGGGTCGCCGAGCATCTTGCGGGTCTCGGCCTCTTCCACCAGTTTGCCGTGGCGCAGCACCATGATGCGGTCGGCCATCTGCGCGACCACCGCCAGGTCGTGGCTGATGTAGATCGCCGCGCTGCCATAGGTCGCCACGGCGTCGCGAATGGCGGCGAGGACTTCGATCTGGGTGGTGACGTCCAGTGCCGTGGTCGGTTCGTCGAAGATGATCAGGTCCGGGTGACAAGCCATGGCCATCGCGGTCATGACCCGCTGCAACTGGCCGCCGGAGACCTGATGCGGATAGCGCTGGCCGATGGTTTCGGGGTTGGGCAAACGCAGCACCCGGTACAACTCCACCGCCTCGCGCATGGCCTGTTCGCGGCTCATGCCGCCGTTTTTTACAGCGGTTTCGACGTGCTGGTCGATCAGTCGATGGGCCGGGTTGAACGAAGCCGCCGCACTCTGTGCCACATAGGCAATGCGCAACCCACGCAGTTTACGCAGGGCTTCAGGCGTGGCCTTGAGCAAGTCGATGCCGTCGAAGTGCACCGAGCCGCCGGTGATCCGGCAACCGTCGCGGGTGTAGCCCATGGCCGACAGGCCGAGGGTCGACTTGCCCGCACCGGACTCGCCGATCAGCCCCAGCACTTCGCCCCGTTGCAGGGTCAGGTCGATGCCCTTGATCAGTGGATGCCAGGCGTCTTCGTAATGACCTTCGATGTGCAGGTCGCGGATTTCCAGCAAAGGTTTTGTGGTCGTCATGTTCAGCATTCCTTGAGGCCGCTGGATTTGTGCAGCATCCAGTCGACGACGAAGTTGACGCTGACCGTGATCAAGGCCACGGCCAGGGCGGGCAGCAACGGACTGATGTCGCCGAAGGTGATCAGCACGGCGTTGTCGCGCACCATGCTGCCCCAGTCGGCGGTGGGCGGTTGAATGCCCAGGCCGAGGAACGACAAGGCACTGATGAACAGGAACACGAAGCAGAAACGCAGGCCGAACTCGGCAATCAGCGGTGCCGCCGCGTTCGGCAGCACCTCGCGGGTCACCAGCCAGCACAGGCCCTCACCACGCAGGCGCGCGGCTTCGACGAAGTCCTGCACCACCACGTTCATGGCCACCGCGCGCGACAGGCGAAACACCCGGGTCGCATCCAGCAGCGCAATCACCAACACCAGCGACGTTGCCGTGGTGCCGACCACGCTGAGGATCAGCAAGGCGAAGATCAGTTGCGGAATGGCCATGAGGATGTCCACCACCCGCGACAAACCCTGATCGACCCAGCCGCCCTTGATCGCCGCGATCAGGCCGCTCAAGCCGCCGAGCAAAAACGCCAATACCGTGGTGAGGAAGGCAATGCCCAGGGTGTTGCGCGCGCCATAGACCAGGCGGCTGAACATGTCGCGCCCCAGGTTATCGGTGCCCAACAGGAACTGCCCGCCCCACGGCGCAAAGCCCTCGCCCACCACCTGGGTTTCGCCAAACGGTGCCAGTACCGGTGCGAACACCGCCACCAGCACGTAAAGCAGGATCATCAACAAACCGAACCTGGCGCTCAGGGGCGCCCGCCACACGTGTTTTAACAGGCTCATGGTCTACCCCTTCGGATGCATCAGGCGTGGGTTGCTGGCAATCGACAGCACATCGGCGCTGGTGTTGAGCAGGATGTAGGTCGCGGCGAAGATCAGGCTGCAGGCCTGCACCACCGGGATGTCGCGCTTGGCCACCGAGTCCACCAGCAACTGGCCGAGCCCCGGATAGACAAACACCACTTCGACCACCACCACGCCAACCACCAGGTACGCGAGGTTCAACGCCACCACGTTGACAATGGGCGCCAGGGCATTGGGCAAGGCGTGGCGGAAGATGATCCGCGACTGGCTGATGCCCTTGAGCCGGGCCATTTCGATGTACGGACTGGCCAGCAGGTTGATCAACGAGGCGCGGGTCATGCGCATCATCTGCGCGATCACCACCAGGCTCAGGGTCGCCACCGGCAACACCGAGCGCTCCAGTACCGTGCCCAACGAAGCGTCCGGCGCCAGGTTGGAAATGCTCGGGAACCAGTTGAGCTTCACCGCGAACACCAGGATCAGGATGTAGGCAACGAAGAACTCGGGGAACGACACAGCGCTCAGGGCCGAGGTGTTGAGCAAGCGGTCGAACCAGCTGTTGCGGTACAGCGCGGCGAGCATTCCCAAACACAATGCCAGCGGCACCGAGACCAGGGCCGCCAGCAAGGCGAGGCTGAAGGTGTTTCCCAGGCGCGAGCCAACCAGTTCGGCGATGGGCCGCTGGTTGGCCAGCGATACGCCAAGGTCACCGTGTAACAGCTGCCAGATCCAGTGGCCGAAACGGGTGAGCGGCGGCAAATCCAGCCCCAATTGCGCCCGGTAGGCCGCCACGGTTTCCGGGGTGGCCGACTGGCCGAGCATGGCCTGGGCGATGTCGCCCGGGAGCATGCCGACCGCTAGAAAAATGATCACTGACACCGCAAACAGCGATAACAGCCCCAATGCCAGACGCTGCAACAGCAGCTTGAAAATACTATTCACCGCACAGTTCCTCGCGTGAGTTCGCAGGACTTACGGTGCTGCGCAACCTGTAGCAGCTGGCGAAGCCTGCGTCCGGCTGCGAAGCAGTCGTAATTCCTGCTTGCCCGATTAATCTGAAACACCGCGTGCTTTGAAATGGCGACGGCTTCGCCGCCGAACGCAGGCTTCGCCAGCTACTACAAAAGCAATGACAGCTTTATGCCTGCCACCAGCGCTCGATCACCCGCAGGCCGTCCAGCTCGCCGTACGGCGCGGTCTGTCCGCCGTGAACGACGCGGTTGGAACGAGCCGCCACAGAACTGGCGAATAACGGCACGATCGCCCCGCCCTCGTCCCGGCACAGCGCCTGCATTTCGTTGTACATCTCGCGGCGCAGCGGGTCGTTCATTTCGCCGCGAGCGGCGTTGAGCAGTTGATTGAAGCGCGGGTTGTCCCAGTGGGTTTCGTTCCAGGCCGCACCCTTGGCGTAGCCGATGCTGAACATGCGGTCGGCGGTCAGGCTGCTGTACCAGAACGAGGTGGTGAAGGGTTGCTTCATCCACACGTTGGAGAAGAAGCCATCGGCCGGCTCGCGCACCACGTCGATGTCGATCCCGGCGGCACGCGCCTGTTCCTTGAACAGCACCGAGGCGTCAACGGCGCCGGTGTAGGCCGCGTCGGAGGCTTGCAGGCGCACCTTGAGCGAATCCAGACCGGCCTTCTTCAGGTAGAAGCGCGATTTGTCCGGATCGTAGGTGCGTTGTTCCAGCGCAGTGTTGATGAAGCGACTGCCGGGCTGGATCGGGTGGTCGTTGCCCACCAGGCCATAGCCGTGCAGCACCGAGGCCAGCAGGGTTTCGCGGTTGATCGCGTGTTTCATCGCCAGGCGCACGTCGTTGTTCAGGAATACCTGGCTGTCGGTGAGCATCGGGAAGGTGTAGTGCTGGGCGCCTTTGGTTTCTTCGATGACCAGGTTCGGGTTGCGCTTGAGCAGTGCGACGGTTTTCAGATCGACCTTATTGATCACATCCACTTGCCCGGTGACCAGCGCATTGATCCGTGCCGCGCCGTCGGAGATAGCGATCAACTCGGCGCTGGCGAAGTGCGCGCGGCCCGGTTTCCAGTAATCGGGGCTGCGTTCCAGGGTCATGCGCACGCCCGGTTCGAAGTCCTTGAGGCGATAGCCACCGGTGCCGGCGCCGGCCTGCCAGTCCGCTGCGCCGTCCTTGCTCGGCATGATCGCCAGGTGGTAATCGGCAACCACATAAGAGAAGTCGGCGTTGCCCGAGTGCAGTTCGAACACCACGCTGTCGCTGCCATTGGCACTGACTTTGGCCACGTCGCCCAGCACGGTCTTGGCCGCCGAGGTGGATTTCTCGCCCAGGTGATGCTGGATCGACGCCACCACGTCCTCGGCGGTCAGGGTCTTGCCGTTGTGGAAGGTAACGCCTTGACGAATCTTGAAAGTCCAGACACGCGCGTCCGGGGTCGAGGTCCAGCTTTCGGCCAGTTCGGGGATGGCGGTGCCGTCGACGGCAATTTCGGTCAGGGTGTTATAGACCGCCGAGAAGCCGACGAAGGTGAAGGTGTCGGACCAGGAACCCGGATCTTTCGAGTCCGTGGTGCTGCCACCCGCCAGGCCCAGACGCAACACGCCACCCGGTTTTGGTGTGGCCTCCCCGGCAAATGCACCAATCGGCAGCCCCATGGAGAACGCCCCGGCCACCGCCGCGGCTGCCGCGCTGTACTTCAAGAAGTCCCTGCGCGGGAAGCTGAATTCATGGTTCGCTTGAGTAATCTTGTTTTTGTTATCGCTCATTGCATTACCCCTGATCAAAAAGCTAATGAATTACCGGTTCAAAACCACGCAAGACACCGGGCCAGGGCCCGGTGCATACAACGTTTGAATCGCCAACCGTCACACCTGGATCGCCTTCACTTCGACGAACTCGTTGAGCCCCTCCTCACCCCACTCCCGGCCATTGCCCGATTGTTTGTAGCCACCGAACGGCGCCTGGTAATTGAACGCCGCGCCATTGAGGAAGCACTGGCCGGCGCGCATCTGCCGGCCCAGGTGCAAGGCACGCTCGGCACTGCCGGCCCAGACGCCACTGGACAGGCCGAACGGCGAGTCATTGGCGATCTGCACCGCTTGCGCCTCGTCGGTGTAGGGAATCAGGCACAGCACCGGGCCGAAGATCTCTTCCTGGGCGATGCGCATGCGGTTGTCGACATCGGCGAACAGCGTCGGGCTGACATAGAAGCCGCGCTCGAATGCCGACGGCGCGTCACCGCCGCACAACAGCCGTGCGCCTTCCTGTTGGCCGACCTTGATGTAATCGAGCACGGTGCGTTTTTGCCCCGTTGAACACATAGGTCCCAGGAAGCTTTGCGGGTCCAGGGGATCGCCCATGCGCAGGCTCAGGGTCTCCTGCAGGGCGATTTCCACGGCTTCGGCATAGCGGCTGGCCGGCAGCAGCATGCGGGTCAGCGCGGTGCAGGTCTGGCCGGAGTTGATCATCACGTCCTGCACGCCGTAGCGCACGGCCGCATCCAGATCCGCATCCTCAGCGATCAGCAGCGGCGACTTGCCACCCAGTTCCAGGCACACGCGCTTGACCGATGGCGCGGCCGCTTGGGCGACCCGTACTCCGGCGCCGGTGGAGCCGGTGAACGACACCATGTCCACGTCCGGGTGTTTGGCCAGCGCTTCGCCGACTTTCGAGCCCGGTCCGCTGACCAGGTTGAACACCCCGGCCGGCAGGCCGATATCCTCGATCATTTGCGCCAACAGGAAGGCATGCAGCGGCGTTTCCTGGCTCGGCTTGACCACCACGGTGCAACCGGCGGCCAGGGCCGGAGCGAGTTTGCCGATCAACTGGTGCAGCGGGTAATTCCACGGGTTGATGAACGCGCAGACGCCCACGGCCTCGCGGATCACCAGCGAATTGCCGACTTCGCGCACCTCGTCCATGAGATGAGCCAGTTCGACGTACTGTTCAAGGCCAGCGATCGGCCCGTCGACCTGCACCGAGCGGCACCACTGCACCGGCATGCCCAGTTCAGTGGTGATGACCGCGGCCATCTCATCGGCACGATTGCGCAGTTGTTCGGCCAGTGCACCGATATAACCCGCACGCACGCTGGACGGCGTGCGCGACCATGAAGCGAAGGCCCGTCGTGCAGCCGCCACGGCGTTTTCGACATCGAGTTCATCACCCAGCGGAACGCTGCCGCAGACTTCCTCGGTGGCCGGGTTGATCACCTCGGCGATGCCCTGCCCCGACGGGGTTTGCCAGCGACCATCGATAAACAGTGTCTTGTGATTAAGCATGAACCTGGGCCTCCATCAATTCTTGAGCACAACGGGCAATGCGCTGGCAGGCATCGCGCAGGGGTTCGGCACCGACCACCAGACCGAGGCGAATATGCCCCGCCGCGCTCGGACCAAAGGCCTCGCCCGCCAGGACCGACACGCCGTGGCAATCGAGCAGACGGTCGGCAAACGCCTGGGCACTGAGCCCGGTCTGGCGGATATCGAGCATCACGAACATGCCGCCGTCAGGTTTCAACGCCCGCACCCCGGGGCAATCGGCCAGGCTGTCGCACACCAGGTCGCGACGCTGGCGATAGGCTTCGCGCATGGCTTCCAGCTCCGGCAGGTTGCTTTCCAGGGCCACCACGGCGGCGTCCTGAATGAAGTCCGGCGAGCCGTAGAGCATGCACAGCGCGAGGTTTTCCAGGTGCGCAGCCAGGGATGGCGGCGCCACCACCCAGCCGACGCGCCAGCCGGTCATGGCGTGGGATTTCGACAGGCTGTTGAGGGTCGCGGTGCGCTCGGCCATGCCCGGCAGGCTCGCCGGGCTGACGTGTTCGCCTTCAAACAGCAATTCGCTGTAGACCTCGTCGGAAATCAGCCACAGGTCGTGGGCGATGCACAGTTCAGCCAAGGCAGCCCAGGTGCTGCGGGGCAGACTCGCGCCGGACGGGTTGTGCGGGCTGTTCAGTGCCAGCGCCCGGGTGCGCGCAGTGATGCGCGCGGCGACATCTTCGGGCAGCACGCGGAAACCGTTTTCCGAGCGCACCGGCACCGGCACCACCACGGCGCCGCAGGCCCCGAACACCGCTTCGTAAGTGACGTACATCGGTTCGGCGACGATCACTTCGTCACCGGGGTTGAGCACGCATTGGGCCACACTGAACAGCGCACATTGCGCCCCGGCCAGCACAGTCACCTGATCCGCCGAAACGACCTGGCCGCTGCGTTGATGGTGACGCCTGGCAATGGCTTCGCGCAGGGCACGCTTGCCGCGCACCTCGGCGTAGTGAGTGTTGCCGCTGCGCAGGCTGTCGATGGCGCCCTGCACGATAGGCTGTGGGGTGTCGAAATCCGGGTCGCCCACGGACAACAGCAGAATGTCTTCGCCCTGCTCGCGCTTTGCCAGGGCGCGGTAGTGGATATCCCACGCGGCGGCGCCGTCACCGGCGATTCGTTGAGTCAGATCGGAAAAGCGCATGGCTTCATCCCCTTGAAATACAGATCAATGCGCACAGGCATGCTTGAGTTCGATCAGGGTCACACCGTTGCGCTTGAAGCCTTGGCGCAAGTCGGTCTGCAACTCGGCGAGGCTTTGCGGCTGAGTCACGGTGCAGCCGAAGGCACGCGCCAGGGCAGCGAAATCCGGGTTGCGCGGCAGCACGCCGATAGGCTCGATATCCAGGCCGAGCATGTCGTCGCGGATCTGCCCCAACGCGTCGTTGTTCCACAGCAGCACCACCAGCGGGCTGTCCAGTTCTTCCACGGCGGTGGCCAGTTCCTGGGCTGTGTAGAGGAAACCACCGTCGCCCACCAGCACCAGGCCCGGCCGCTGCGGTGCGCCGAACTTGGCGCCGATCCCCGCCGGCAGGCCATAACCCAAGGTGCCGTAGCCGGTCGGGTGCAACCAGCTGCGGATGGCCAGGCTGTCGAAGGCGTAGTTACCCGTATACGCAAGCTGGGTCATGTCGGTGCTGATGAAGGCGTTGTCCGGCAGCTCGGCGGCGATGCGGTCGAGGATCGATTGATGGATCGACTGCAACGGGCCGTGGCTGGCCTTGACCGCTTTACGCAGTGCGGCGACCGAGGCAATCGCAGCGCTGGCATCGCGTACGTCGGATGGCAGGCACTCAAGCACACCACTGAGGGTTTGTTGTGCATCGCCATGCAACGCCACCGCGCACGGGTAGAAGTCGTTGAATTTGCGCGGGTCGATGTCGACCCGCAGCAGTTCGCCATTGAGCGGCAGGCGTTCGCGCCAGAAGTCTGTGTCGGCCATTTCGGTGCCGACCGCCAGCACCACGTCGGCCTCGGCGATCAGTTTCCAGCCCGGTTCCACGCATAGGGATGAACCGGCGTTGAGCGGCGCGTCCGGCGGCAGCAGACCCTTGCCGGCGACGCTGGTGAACAGCGGCGCAGCGAGCCGGGTGCTGATGTCTTGCAGCTGCGAAACGGCGTTCAGTGCACCGCCACCGGCGATGATCATCGGGCGCTTGGCAGCCTTGAGTTTGGCCACGGCTTGATCGATGGAGGTGGCAGATGCTGGACCGCGACCCGGGCGACGCACAACCTCATTACTCCAGTCACGGGCAATCGGCGCCGACAGCACGTCCAGCGGCACCGAGATGTGCACCGGGCGCGGACGCTCGCTGTCGAACACCGCGTAGGCACGGGCGATCAGTTCCGGCAGGTCTTCAGCGGTCAGCGCCACCGCTGAGAACGCGGTAATCGGCGCAGTCATCGCCCGTTGGTCCTGGCACTCGTGCAGGCTGCCCCAGCCCTTGCCCAGGCTGGCGCTGTGGTTGACGCTGGAAATCACCAGCATCGGAATCGAATCGGCGTAAGCCTGGCCAATGCCAGTGGCGGCGTTGGTCACGCCGGGGCCGGTAATGACGAAGCACACGCCGGGTTTGCCGCTGACCCGGGCGTAGCCGTCGGCCATGAAGCTGGCGCCCTGCTCATGACGGGTCAGCACGTGGCGAATGCCGCTGCCGGGCAAGCCGCGATACAGCTCCAGGGTGTGTACGCCGGGGATGCCGAACACGGTATCGACGCCGTAGTTGGCCAAAAGGCGCACCAGGGCCTGGCCGCCGGTCAAGGTTTTGCTTTGCATGTTCATGTCCTCACTCCTGGCCGAGGCGAATCAACGCATCGACCGCAGTCGTGCCATGGGCACCGACCAACAATGGGTTCACATCGAGTTCCAGCAGGTGCGCGGCGTTCTCGCAGGCGTAGTCGGCCACCGCGCGGATCGCGGTCACCAAGGCGTCCAGGTCCGCTGCCTCGCGACCTCGGAAACCTTGCAGCAACGGCGCGCTGCGCAGGCTGAGCAAGGCATTGCGGATCGCGCCGTCGGTGGTCGGCAGCAACAGGCTGCGACTGTCCTTGAGCAACTCCACCAGAATGCCGCCCGCGCCAATCACCAAGGCCAGGCAAAAGTCGTTTTCGCGTTTGATGCCGACGATCAGTTCGGCCAGTGGCGGCTTGGCCATCGGTTCCAGCAACAGCTGGTCGAAGGGTACGCCCGGGGCGTAGGCGGCAATGCTGGTGCGCATCTTCTCCAGCGCAGCGCTCAACGCCGCGCCGTCCTTGAGGTTCAGCGCCACGGCGCCGGCCTCGGTCTTGTGTGGCAGTTGCGCGCTGACCGCTTTGAGTACCAGCGGATAGCCCAAGGTTTCGGCGTCCTTCAGGGCCTTGTCCGGGGTACTCAACACACCGTTCGGCGTTGGCAGGCCAAAGGCTTTCAACGCCTGCTTGGAATCCCATTCATTGAGCAAGCGTCCCTCTGCGTCCAGCGCGTGGGGGCACAGCGGAACCAGTGCCGACTCACCCAGCGCCAGCAACGCCTGGCGATTGCGCTGATAACCGGCGATGCGACCCCACGCGGCCAAGCCGTCTTCAACACCTTGCAACGCCGCAACGCCTTGGGCGTGCAAACGCTCGCGAGCAAGGGCCGGCAACAGTTCGGGGAAGGCCGAGGTGACAAAACCGGTCTTGCCGTGACGTTGCAGTGCCGCGCAGTACAACTCCAGCAGCAGGTCGCATTCCTTGCGCTCGCCGGTGAACTCCGACGGGTAGTCGAGTACCAGCATCGCCGCGTCGGCTTCGGTGCGCAGCGCGCTGTCGAGCATGCGGTTCAAGGCTTCGCCGTCGCCCCAGATCGCCGTGGTGAAATCCAGTGGGTTGACCAGGTTGGCGTAGGTCGGCAGCACTTGCGCGAGTTCGCCGACCTGCCCTTGATCGAGTTTCGGCAGGCTCAGGTCGCTGCGTTCGGCGTAATCGGCAATCAGCCCGGCGTCGCCACCGGAACAGGCTAGCGCGATCAGGCTGTTGCCCGCCGGCAGGTTGCCGCAGGCCGCGGCCTTGAGGGTTTCGACAAAACTCACCGGGCCACTGACGCGGATCACCCCGAGACGATCAAACAGCGCGTCATACAGCGCATCGGAACCGGACAGCGAACTGGTGTGACTCAAGGCCAGTTCGGCGCCGATCTGCGACACGCCGGTTTTCAGGGCAATGATCGGGATGCCCTTCTCCAGCGCCTTGTGTGCGGCGCGGGCAAAACCCGGCACGTTTTTAAGGCCTTCCAGGTGCAGGCCGATGGCGGTGACCCGAGGTTCGTCGAGCAACACGTCCATCAATTCGGCCACGCCCAGTTGCGCCTGATTGCCCACCGAGGCCATGTAGGCCACCGGCAGCGAGCGGTCGCTCATGGACAGGTTGTAGGCGAAGTTGCCGCTCTGGGTCAGCACCGCCACGCCCTTCTCCACCGCTTTGCCGCCATGGGCCACCGGCCACAGCGCGCAGCTGTGCAGGTAATCGAGCAGGCCGTAGCAGTTGGGGCCAAGCAAGGCCATGTCGCCCGCGGCCTTGAGCAGTTGCTGTTGCAGGGCCTGGCCTTCGGCGCCGGTCTCGGCGAAGCCGGAGGCGTAGCAGATCGCCCCGCCGGCACCGATGGCGGCCAGTTCGGCCACGCAGGTCAAGGTCAGTTCGCGGTTGGTGGCGATGAAAACCGCGTCCGGGCCGCAGGGCAGCTCGCAAACACTGCGCACGCACGGCACCCCTTCGAGGCTGTCGTGCTGCGGGTTGACCAGCCACATCTGCCCTGGGTAGCCGCCCTCGGCACAGCGCTTGAGGGCGCGGGCCATGCTGCGGCCGCCGACGAACGCCACGTGTTGCGGCGCGAGCATGCGTTTGAGGTTGTCACGAATGGTTTGGGACATGGGGATTCTCCAGGCCGATCAGCGCAGCAGCGGCCGCAGCAGCTCGCGGGAAATGATGTGGCGCTGGATTTCCGAAGTGCCTTCCCAGATCCGTTCGATGCGCGCGTTGCGCCAGATGCGCTCCACCGGCCCCTCGTCCATCAGGCCCATGCCGCCGAAGATCTGCACCGCTTCATCGGCGGTACGGCCGAGCACTTCACTGGCGAACAGCTTGGCCATGCCGGCCTCGCCATCGGTCATGGTGCCCTGGTCCATTTTCCAGGCGGTGTGCAGGGTCAGCAGTTCGGCTGCACGAATCTGTGTGGCCATGTCGGCCAATTTGAACGACACGCCCTGGTAAGTGCCGATCGGCTGACCGAATTGCTTGCGGTCCGCCGCCCATTGCAGCGACACGTCCAGTGCGCGCTGGGCCTGACCGACGCAGTTGGCCGCCACCATCACCCGCCCGGCGGTCAACCAGGCGTTGGCCACATCCCAGCCTTTGCCGACTTCGCCCAGCACTTTGCTGGCCGGTACGCGGCAGTCGTCGAAGAACATTTCGAAGGTGTGATAGCCACGGTTGCTCACGCACTTCGGTCCACGGCGAATGGTCATGCCCGGGGTGTTGCGGTCGACCAGGAACGAGGTCACGGCGTTACGCTTTTTGCCGTTGTGTTCGTAGGTGTCGGTCACGGCGAAGACAATGGCGAAATCGGCATGGCCGGCGTGGCTGATGAAATGCTTGCTGCCGTTGAGAATGAAGTCGTCGCCTTCACGCACGGCGCGGGTCTTGATCGCATTGGCGTCGGAACCGGCACCCGGTTCGGTCAGGGCGAAACAGTCGATCTTTTCGCCCTGGATGCACGGCAACAGGTAGTCGTTGATCTGATCGCCGGTGCAGGCCATGAGGATTTTCGACGGCCGCGCGACAAACACATGCAGCGCCCAGGACACCTTGGACAGTTCGCGTTCGATCAGCGCCTGGGACAGGTAGTCCAGGCCACCACCGCCCACTTCTTCGGGCATGTTGAAGGCGTAGAACCCGGCGGCGATCGCCTTGCCGCGAATCTGCGCCGCCAGTTCCGGGGACACCTCGTCGGCACGGTCGACTTGCTCTTCATAGGGCAGCAGTTCCTTCTCGACGAAGCTGCGTACCGAGTCCACCAACATTTCTTGTTCTTGGGTCAGTTGGAAATTCATGCTGCTACCTGTTGTTCGTGTGCTTTAAGAAGTGTGGAGAATCAACGACCAATGAAGCGTGCCGGGCGTTTTTCCATGGCGGCGCGCAAGGCTTCGTTGCCGTCCTCACTGCGACCGCAGAGCAGGCCCGCGGCGAGTTCGGCTTGCAGCTGTTCCGCCAGGCTGCGATCGGCGCCTTCACGCATGAGTTTTTTGGTCTGGGCGAAGGCGAATGTCGGCCCGGCGGCCAGGCGTGCGGCCAGTTCGCTGGTGACCGTCAGCAGTTGATCGTCGGCACAGACATCGCCGACCAGACCGGCGTCGAGGGCACGGTCGGCACCCCACAGTTCATCGAGGAACAGCAGGCGCTTGGCCTGTTCGCTGCCGATCAAACGCGGCAAGTGCCAACTGGCGCCGGCATCCGGCGAATACGCCATGCTGGTGTAGCCGGCCTTGAAGCGCGCCGATTGCCCGGCGATGCGCAGGTCACAGCACAGGGTCAGGTCCATCCCGGCGCCGACGGCGGTGCCGTTGATAGCCGCGATGGTAGGTTTTTCCAGGCTGTGCAGGCGGGTCATCAGGGCGTGGGCGGTTTCGGTCCAGCCGTAGGTTTCCAGGGCGCCACGGGCTTGGGCATCCGTCCATTCATCGAGGTCGGCACCAGCGCAGAAGCTGCGGCCACTGCCCGTCAATACCACCACACGCACCGCTGGATCGGCGTTGAAACCGTCGAGCAAGGCGTGCAGGTTTTTCAGGGTCGGAATGTCCAGCGCATTGCGCTGGGCAGTGCGATTGAGGGTGATCCAGGCAACGCCTGCTTCTACCTGGCTGAGCAGCGACGATTGAGTGGTCATGGGGATCCTCGAATTATTGTGATTGGTCTGAGGTGATGCGACTTGAGGCCATACTAAACGAGTGTTCAGTAAGGCGGCAATCGGTGGGGGAATGGGCTGTAACAAGCTCACAAGATCAATTAACCATTGATTTTATTAGATATTATTTATATTTCGAGGGATGTGCCGTTGCCGCTGTTACAACTTCGAACAACTGCTGACAGCTGGTAGGTCGTCGATTTACTGATCGCCACAAACCACTGTGGGAGCGAGCTTGCTCGCGATTGCGGTGGATCAGTCAACAGTGATGTTGAACCTGATGCCGCCATCGCGAGCAAGCTCGCTCCCACAGGGAATGTGTTGACAGGGAATGTGTTGGATTGAAGGAATTAAACAGTCGGCAAGCTCGGCGCCAGCACGCCCTGGCGCTTGCGATGGATCAGGAAGTACGCGCCATAGCACAGCGCAATGAAGCCAAAGCCCCAATACAGCGACGGACGCTGGGTTTCATCCAGGGCCAGGAACACGAACAGCGAGCAGCACAGCGTGATGCACATCAGCGGCAATACCGGGAACCACGGTGCGCGGTATTTCAGGTCGCTGAGTTTGCCGCCGTCACGCAGATACGCCTTGCGGAACTTGTACTGCGCCAGGGCAATGACAATCCAGGTCACGGTGCCGGACATGCCGCTCACCGCCATCAGCACCATGAACAAGGTGTCGGCGGCGACGAAGCTGGTCATCAGCGACACCAGCGCGAAGCACAGGGTGATGCTCAAGGCGCGCAACGGCACGCCACGCTTGCTCAATGGTGACAGGCTTTTCGGCGCCATGCCGGTTTTCGACATCGCCCACAGGATGCGCGTCGAGGCATAGAGGCCTGAGTTGCCCACCGACAGGATCGCGGTGAGGATCACGAAGTTCATCAGGTCGGCGGCGTAGGGAATGCCGACCATGTCGAACACCTGCACGAACGGGCTTTCCATCAGGCCGGCCTGCTGCCACGGCACGATGGCCGACAGCACGATGATCGCCAGCACGTAGAAAATCAGCACGCGGAACACCACGTTACGCACGGCCCGGGGAATGCTCTTTTCCGGCTGGTCGGTTTCACCGGCGGCCACACCCATGATCTCGCACCCCTGGAACGCGTAGACCACGGTCATCATCACCGCGAACACCGCCGACAGGCCGTTGGGGAACAACGAATCGCCGATCAGGTTGGTCGCCATCGGCGCCGGTGCGCCGCTGCTCAGGGGCATCACGCCGAAGATCACCAGCACACCGACCACGATGAAACCGAGAATCGCCGCAACCTTGATCCCCGAAAACCAGTATTCGGCTTCACCAAAGGCGCGGGTGGCCATGGCATTGATACCGAACAGCACCACCACGAACAGCGCCGACCAGTACCAGATCGGCACCGCCGGGAACCAACGGGTCATCAGCATGCCGGCGGCGGTGAACTCCAGGCCCACGGTGGTGGCCCAGCTCATCCAGTACACCCAACCGATCATGAACCCGGTGGCCGGGCCGATGTATTTGGTGGCGTGGGTCTGGAAAGAACCGGACACCGGCATCTGCACCGACAGTTCGCCCAGGCAGACCATCACCAGGTACATCAGGAAGCCCGCAACCAGGTAAGCCAGGATCGCCCCCACCGGGCCGCCCTGATTGATGGTCACGCCGGAGCCCATGAACAGCCCGGTGCCGATGACGCCGCCCAGGGACAGCATGAAGATGTGCCGGCTCTTGAGGGCGCGGGTCAGCTGGATGCCTTTTTGATGGGTGCTGCGATCAGTGTTTTCGTTCATGTCGGCACCTCAGCAGTCAGTGAGGAGCGCAGCGCATGACAGGACGTCACGGCGCAGGGAGGGATCAGCTTTACGGCAATTCATTATTATTATCTCCAATAAGCTTCGAAGACCGCGCTGCGGCGGTTGCGTCGATTATTGGAAAGCCATGTAAGTTCGCGTTGACCGTAAAGATCGAAGTTGTACAAAGTCGTAACAAACTTGTACGTCAGCTCTGCAACAGGCCTTTGAGGGTATCGAGCGAGTGCTGCAATTGCTCATCGAGCACCGGGCCCATGCGCTGGATCGCCGATTCATCGTTTGCCAGCGCCAAGGTCTCCAGCGTCCTTAACGCTGTGGCCAAGGCCCGAAAACCCAGCGAGTCGCAACTACCGGCCAGACGGTGAGCCAATTGCGCGACCTCTGTGCAGTCGTCGGCGGCCATCGCTTCATTCAGTGCGTCGCGGTGCTGCAGGATCGAGTCACGCAGTACCGCCAGCAGGCCCTGGACCTTTTGCGCACCGAGCAGGCTGCGATGGGTCTGCAACAGCGGCCAGTCCATTGTTTCATCGCTCGGCAGCGACTCGGCCACAGGCGCCTGCCCTTCCAGCACCTGGCGCAGGTTCTCCAGCTTCAAGGGTTTGGCCAGGACACCGTCCATGCCGGCCTCCAGATAACCGCGCACCAGTGCCGGCTGCACGCTGGCGGTCAGGGCGAAGATGCGCGTATGGCGGTTCGGCCCGTCGCTGTTGCGAATCTGCCGGCATAACTCGACACCGCTGATGCCCGGCAGGTGCACGTCCAGCAGCATCAGATCGAACACCTGCGCCGCGCAGTGTTTCAGTGCCTGTTGCGCATCTTCGGCGAGCCACACCCGGTGGCCGTCCCGTAGCAGCAAGCCCTTGACCACTTCGCGATTGAGCGCCACGTCTTCGACCACCAGGATGTTCAGTGCCGGCCCCGCCGCCCGCACCGGCGGGGCCTCAGCCACGCCGCTGGCCGGCTGCAAGGACAGTTCGAACCAGAAGCAACTGCCGCGCCCCTCTTCACTGTCCACGCCGATGCAGCCGCCCATCTGCTCCACTAGGTGCTTGCAGATCGCCAAGCCCAACCCGGTGCCACCAAAACGTTGCGCGACTTCTTCGCTGGCCTGGGTGAAACGCTCGAAAATCTTCGCCTGCATCGCCGGGGCAATGCCGATGCCGTCGTCCGTGACACTGACCCGCAGCCGCTGCCCCGTCTGCTCACCGGTTTCGCTGAGAAGTGCTACCTCGACGCTGACTTCGCCGCCTTCGGTGAACTTGATCGCATTGGCCAGCAGGTTGCTCAGTACCTGACGCAGGAACTGCTCGGCGCCGTGGTGATGCTCGGCAATGCGCTGATCGATACGGCAACTGAGGATCGTGTCGTTGTTCAGCGCTCGCGGTTCCAACAGTGTCAGCACCTCGTCGAGCAACTGGCGCAACGAGAAATCCACCGGTTCGGGGTGGCTGACGCCCTCCTCCAGCTTGGCGAAATACAGCACTTCGTTAAGGATCGTCAGCAAGCCTTCGCCGGCCTTGTGCAAGGCATCCAGGCGTTTGCCGTCCTGGGCATCCAGGCGCGCGCCGCGCAGCAATTCGGCCATGCCGAGGATGCCGTTGAGGGGGGTGCGCAGTTCGTGGCTCATGGTCGCCAGGAACCGCGACTTGGCGAGATTGGCCGCTTCCGCTTCATCCTTGGCGCGCATCAGGCTGGCGGTGCGGCGCTCGACCATTTTCAGCAGCTCGTCACGGTTGTCCTGCAAGGCCAGGCGATCGGTTTCCCGGCGCTCGATGTCTCGCAGGATCGCCCGGCGCATGTCGTCCAGTGCATGGGCCACGGTGTCGATTTCGTCGCTGCCGCGACGCTTGTCCAGGTGCAGGGGTTCGTGCCATTCACCGGCGGCGATGCGCCGGGCAAACTCGGCCATGACTTTCAGGTGCCGGGTCACCAGTCGATAAAACAGCCCCGACAAGGCAACCGCCAGACCACAGAGGAACACCGCCATCCACAACAGGCTGGTCAAACCGGTGGCGTAGAGACGCTGGTACACCGCCCCCAGATCGGTACTGACCTCAAGCTCGCCAAGGTGGCGCAACGGGCCGGACGGCGGCTGATAGTCCAGGGCAAAGCGCACGATACGCAGCGGTCCCGCAGGGTCCGGATTGCCCTGTACCAGGTCGAAATCGGCGCTGGTCAAGTGCACCCGCGCGACGTCGGAGAAGTCCACCAGCCCGCGCAACTGCACGTTCAACTGCTCCTGGTTCAAGTCCCAGAGGCTGCGTTCCAGGCTGGCCAGGTAGCCGGCGCGGATCAGTTCCATGCGCGAATCGATGTCGCGCATTTCCCGTCGATACTCGATGTACAGCTGCACGCTGCTTGCAAGCACCGTGAAGCACAGGCTGAACAACAGAATGAACAGCAACAGGCGCCGCAACAATCCACCGGGGCGGGCGCGAATCATTGCGCATCCGCCGGCAGGTTGATCATGTCGCGGTAGGTCACTTCGCTTTCGTTGAGCCAGCGCTCGATGTCACCAGCATCGACCATGCGCTGCAACTGCGCATTGATCTCGGGCATGCGAGTGGCCAAGGGCGAGCGCCGCGACACGGCGACCCGCAGATAATCCACATTCAAGGCCTTGGGCAAGGCGACGATGTCCTGGCCGCCGGGCAGGTTTTCCACGTACAACTGGCCGGTGCGTCGCTCCTGGGTGATGAAATCGATACGCCCGCGAATCAGCTTGCCGAAGTTCTGGCGGCTGTCGGAAACCCATTCGATATTGTTGTTGCGCGCAACCATGCGATCGAACTCCACACCGTAGCTCTCGCCGAACAACAGGCCGCCACGGTAGCCGGCCAGGTCGTCCAGTTGTTCGAATTTCACCGGATGCTGGCGGTTGATGAACAACGCCACTTCTTCACGCAAGACCGGCACCGTCGAGAACAGCATGCTTTGCTCCCGTTGCGCGGTGCTGTAGGCCAGCACCACATCGACCCGGCCTTCGGCGGCGTCCAGCAGGCAGCGTTTCCAGTTGCCCAGCACGACTATCTCGACCTCGTAACCCAACTGGCCAAACAGGTTCTTCACCACATTCGGCGCCAGGCCGCGCACCTGCTTGCCGTCGCTCCAGGAGACCGGCGGGTACACCGGGTAATCGCAATAGCGAACCTTGTCCGCCGCAACGGCATGGCCGGCCACCAGCATCGCCAGCAGGCAAAGCCATCGCGCCATCGGGTTCAGGCCGCCACGCTGGCGGTGAACAGGTAACCGGCGCCGTGAATGGTGATGATCAACTGGGGTTCGGCCGGATCGTCATGCAACTTGCGGCGCAGGCGCCCGACCAGCACGTCGATGGAGCGGTCGTTGGGCACCCATTCGCGGTTGCGGATCTGGTCCATCAACTGATCGCGGCTGAGGGTGTGGCCGCTGTTGCGCAGGAACACACTGAGCAATTGGTATTCGCCGTGGGTCAGCAGGGTTTCACTGCCGGATTGATCGATCAGGCGACGGCGGTCGGTATCCAGCGACCAGTCGGCGAATTGCTTGACCGGTTTGACCACTGCGACGGCAGGCTGTGGCGTTTGCGCATGACGTACCCGGCGAATCAGGTTTTTCGCCCGGGACACCAGCTCCCTTGGATTGAGGGGTTTGATCACGTAGTCATCGGCGCCGCATTCGAGGCCGACGATGCGGTCGATTTCATCATTGCGCCCGGTGATCAGGATGATCCCGACTTCCGAGCGCACCCGCAGCTCGCGGGTCAGGGTCAGACCGTCCTTGCCCGGCAGGCGGATGTCGAGCATTACCAGGTCGACGCTCTGGCTGGCCAGGAAGGTTTCCGCCAGCTCCGCCGTGGCGGCGCAATGGACGTCGTAGCCTTCCTGGGACAGGTAGGCGTGCAGCAGATCGCGAATCAGCGGATCGTCATCGACGATCAATACCCGAGGAGTCATCGCTTGGTGTCCGGCTCAGGCCCGAAGGCCAGTTTCTTATTAGAGTGTTTTCCTGCATCGGCGCCAGAGAGTATCGATTGCTGAACGACTGATCAACAGTCGCTCGTCTGCACGCAAAAACGCTGGCGTCCGCCGGCCTGCAAACCGTCGACCCAGGCCTCGCAAATCTGGATGCCCTGCTCCGGGGTGAAGGTGCCGGGGTTCAGCCCGGACTCCAGCCACAAGCCATCGAGCAAGGCGCTGAGGCTGATGGCGGCGAGGTCGGCGTCGAAGTTTTCCCAACCCTCCTCCTGGGCCAGTTCAGCCAACACCTTGCGCAGGATGGCGCGATACTCGCCGTAGGAATGATCGTGGGCCTTGTTGATCGCCTCGGCGGTTTTCACCGCGCCCCAGAACGCCAGCCAGGCATCGATCAGTTGCGGATCGAGCAGTTCGGCGGAAAACGATCCGCGGAAAAACGCCGACAAACGCTCCCGGGCATTCGGCGCGGCCTGTTCCATGGCGTCGCGCAACAGGGTCATGACCCGCCCGGTGATCGCCATGTAGGCCTCGGCCACCAGTTCATCCTTGCCCGAATAGTGATGGCTGATCAGCCCCACCGAGACCCCGGCCTCGGCGGAAATCTTGCGGATCGACGCGCCCTGGAAGCCGTGACGCTTGAGGCACACCAGTGTCGCCTCGATCAGGTTGGCTTTACGCAACTCCGGTTCCATGCGGGAAAAACGGGCTTCCTGATTCATGGGCGACACGCTCCTTGGTTCAATCGTTTAGGCCTGCGCGGGTTGGCGGCGGGCTGAACGACTGTACAGCAAGAGTGGGGGAAGTCTCCAGTCACTTGCCAGTCTGATAGACCGTGGCGCACCCTTCGCGAGCAAGCCCGCTCCCACAGGTTTAACGGGCGTACGCGAAATCTGCTGGCAACCGAAATCACTGTGGGAGCTGGCTTGCCAGCGATGAGGCAAGCCAGAGCAACCGAAAACCTCGATCAGTCGCGATAACCCGGCGCCACGCGATCCAGCATCCGCAACAATGCCGCCCAGGCCAGTTGCATCGCATCCGGATCGCTCAATTCACCGTCATCCAACGGTCGCCCCGGATCATTGAACTGCCGTTCGGTATGCGCGCAGACCTCGTGGGACGGCAGAACAATTTCACCGGCAGCTTGCGCGGCCAACTGGATTTCACAGGCCTTTTCCAGGTAATACATGCGCAGGAACGCCTGGCTCACCGTCTCGCCCACCGTCAGCAAACCATGGTTGCGCAGCATCAGCACCGACTTGTCGCCCAAGTCCGCCACCAAGCGTTGTTGCTCGCTCAGGTCCAGCGCCACGCCTTCGTAATCGTGGTAGGCGACCCGGCCATAGAACTCCATGGAAATCTGGTTCACCGGCAACAGTCCGCACTTCAACGCCGCCACTGCGCAACCGGACTTGGTGTGGGTGTGCAACACGCACTGCGCATCTTCACGGGCACCATGGATCGCGCTGTGGATCACGAAACCGGCCGGATTCACCGGGTACGGCGACGGCTCCACGGCGTGGCCATCGAGGTCGATCTTGACCAGATTCGACGCAGTGATCTCATCGAACATCAGCCCGTAGGGGTTGATCAGAAAGTGATGCTCCGGCCCCGGAATGCGCATCGAGATGTGGGTGAAGATCAGATCGGTCATGCGAAAGTGCGCAATCAAACGGTAGCAGGCCGCCAGTTCCTCACGCAGGCGCTGTTCGGTAGCGCTGCGTTCAGGGGCCAGGTGGCTGGCGATGTTGTTCATGGTTGTGGTTCTCCAGGCTGATCGGCTGGGGCAGACAGTAAGGCAGGACGCTTGGACACGTCCAGCCGTGCGTGTTTATTTGCTCGCCCAGGCGTTGAAGCGCTCTTCGAGTTCTTCGCCATGATCGACCCAGAAACCAACGTTCATCGACAGCGCGCCCTTGAGGTTCTGCGGCGCCGTGGGCACCCATTGCGCCAGTTTGTCGTCCAGCCGTGCGGCGGCCTGGATGTTGGTCGGGCCGTAGGGAATCTGCTGTACGTAGTTGACCTGGGCGTCCGGCTGGTTGGCGAAGGCGATAAAGCGCTTGGCCTGATCCACATGCCTGGAGCCTTTGATGATCGCCCAGTAGTCCATGCCGTACAGGCTGCCGGGCCAGACCAGGCCGAGGTGACTGCCTTTCTGCGCGGCGTCGGCGATGCGTCCGCTGTAGGTCGAGGTCATCACCACGTCGCCGGCGGTCAGCCACTGCGGCGGTTGCGCGCCGGCTTCCCACCACTGGATGTAAAGCTTGAGTTCAGTGAGCTTGGCGAATGCCCGGTCCACGCCTTGCGGGGTGCCGAGTACTTTGTAGACGTCTTCGGTTTTCACGCCGTCCGCGAGCAAGGCGAATTCCAGGTTGTACACCGCGCGTTTGCGCAGCCCGCGCTTGCCAGGGGTTTTCTTCACGTCCCAGAAGTCTGCCCACGAGGTCGGGGCCTGGGCCAGTTTGTCGGTGTCGTAGGCAATCGCCACGCTCCACACCAGCGCAGCGGAACCGCATTCCTGTGCAGCCTCGGGGATCAACTGGTCAGCGTGGCCCAGGCGGGTCCAGTCCAGGCGCTCGTACATGCCTTCCTCGCAGCCGCGCATCAGGTCCGGGCCTTCGATCTGCACCACGTCCCAGTCGACGTTGCCGGTGTCGACCATCACTTTGATTTTCGCCATCTCGCCGTTGTATTCACTCTGGATCACCTTGCTTTGATCCACGGCGGCGAAGGGTTGAAAGAACGCCACGTCCTGGGCTTTTTGTCCGGCTCCGCCGTATCCGACCACCACCATGTCCGATGCTGCCTGGGCGCTGCCCAGGCCCATGGCCACAGACAACACCAAGGGATAAAAACCGTGCTTGAGCGTGTGCGATTTCATCAGTGGTTCCTCTTGCAGGTGCCGCCCGGACAGAGGCCGGCGCAGCCCTTTTTATTGTTGTGAGGTACGGCCCGGGAGCGGGCTCGAAATGAAATTACTCCACGCCACAGTAAAAAAACAAGTTGATTTTTTACTGAAGGTAAATTTCTATAGACCAATAATAACAACGAACAAAACCTGCTGCCTGGAGTACCCGCACCATGCCGACCTCGACACCTGCCTTCGCGCACCTGTTCGAACCCCTGGAAATCCGTGGCAAGCGCCTGAAAAACCGCATCATGTCCAGCGGTCACGACACCTCGATGCCCACCGACAATCTGGTCAACGAGCAATTGATCGCCTACCACCGGGCACGTGCCGAAGGCGGTGCCGGGCTCATCGTGCTGCAAGTGGCCGGTGTGCACGACAGTGCGCGCTACACCTCCCATGTGCTGATGGCCACCGACGATGCGTGCATCGAGGGCTACCGCAAGCTGGCGCAAACCTGCCATGCCCACGGCACCGTGGTGTTGTCCCAGGTGTTCCATCCGGGTCGGGAGATCATGGAGTCCAGCGATGGCCTGCTGGCAGTGGCCTATTCGGCCTCGTCAGTGCCCAATGAACGTTTCCGGGTGATGCCCCGCGCGCTGGACCAGGCCATGATCGACGAGATCGTCGCCGGTTACGCCGCTGCCGCCCGCCGCCTGCATCAGGCCGGGATCGATGGCGTCGAGGTGGTTGCCAGCCATGGTTACCTGCCGGCGCAATTCATCAATCCGCGGGTCAACCGGCGCACCGATGGTTACAACGGCGAGTTGGATCAGCGTTTGCGTTTCCTGCGCGAAGTCATCAAAGCCGTACGCGAGGCGACCGACGAGCAGTTCATCATTGGCCTGCGCATTTCCGCCGACGAACGCGATCCCGAAGGCCTGACCGAAGACGAATCCCTGGCCGCCGTGCAGTCGTTGCAAACGCAGCTCGATTACGTGCACATCGTCGCCGGTACTTCGGCGTCGCTGGGTGGCGCGGTGCATATCGTGCCGCCGATGGCGATCGAAGCGGCGTACCTGGCCAAGGAAGCCGGGACGTTCAAGGCCGGCTTGAACATTCCGCTGTTCGTCACCGGGCGCATCAACCAGCCCCAGGAAGCCGAGCTGATTCTGGCTCGCGGCCAGGCCGACGTCTGCGGCATGACCCGGGCGCTGATCTGCGATCCGCAGATGCCCAACAAGACCGACACCGGCCGCGTCGAAGACGTGCGCGCGTGCATTGCCTGTAATCAGGCGTGCATCGGGCACTTCCACAAGGGCTTGCCGATTTCCTGCATCCAGCACCCGGAAACCGGTCGCGAGCTGATTTTTGCTGAACGCCGACAAGCGATAAATCGCAAACGCATCATGATCGCCGGCGGCGGCCCGGCCGGGATGAAAGCCGCCGCTGTCGCCGCCCAGCGCGGACATGACGTGACCTTGTACGAGGCCGGTTCACAACTGGGCGGCCAGGTGTTGCTCGCGCAGTTGCTGCCACGACGCAGTGAGTTTGGCGGCGCGAGCACCAACCTGCAGCGGGAAATGCAGCTGGCCGGGGTACGCGTGGTGCGCAACACACGGGTCGACCGGGCGCTGGTGGAGCAGGAAAAACCGGACATGGTGATCGTCGCCACCGGTGCCGAGCCCTACTGGCCAACCTTCGAACGTGGCGGTGAGTTGCAGGTGGTGGACGCCTGGCAGGTGTTGCGCGACGAGGTAAAGATCGGCCGCTCGGTGGTGGTGGTCGACTGGCGCTGCGACTGGATCGGCCCTGGCATCGCCGAGCGCCTGGTACGCGCCGGGCATCAGGTGCAACTGGCGGTCAACGGCACTCATTGCGGGGAAAACCTGCCGCTGTACGTGCGCGATCAACTGGCCGGCGAGCTGCATAAACTGGGTGTACCGATCACGCCGTACGCGCGGCTGTATGGCTGCGATGACAACACGGTGTACCTGCAACACACCGCCAGTGGCGAACCGATGCTGATGGAGAACATTGATACGCTGGTGCTGTGCCAGGGCCACCAACCGGTGGATACCCTGGGTGCCGAGCTGCAAGGGTTGGTGGAGTTTCGCCGCATCGGCGACTGCCTGGCGCCGCGTACCGCCGAAGAAGCGATTTATGAAGGCCTGAAAGTCGCGTGGGAGCTTTAAGGCTGTTTATACTCCGGGGCTTTAACGGCTAACACCAACCTGTGGGAGCGGGCTTGCTCGCGAATGCGGTGGATCAGTCGCCATTTATGTTGAATGAATAACCGCATTCGCGAACAAGCCCGCTCCCACAGGGATTGTGGTCTTTGGCTCAGCCCCCGGTTCGGAACTTTCCATGAGCAACAACAGCAAGACCCCGCCCGCCCCTGGCAACGCCGAACCGCATTTTCTCGGCACGCGCATTCGCGGCCTGCGCAAGCGCCGGGGCATGACCCTGGCGGAACTGGCGCAACAGAGCGAACTCACCGCCGGCTACATCAGCCAGCTGGAACGCAACCTTGCTTACCCGTCGATTCCGGCGCTGTTCAACATTGCCCGCAGCCTCGGCGTCACCATCCAGTGGTTCTTCGCCAGTGAAGCGGTCACCGCGCCCGAAGACGATGGCGTCGTGGTGCGCAAGAACAGCCGCCTGAACGTGCATTACGAAGACGGCATCGTCGACCAGTTGCTGACCCCGCAAGCCAACCGCCAACTGGAAATGCTCCACTCGCGCTTCCCGCCCGGCACCTACAGCCAGCAAAGCTACAGCCACGACGGTGAAGAAGCCGGCTACTTGCTCTCGGGGAGTTTCGAATTGTGGGTCGGCGATCGCCATTTCCAGCTCAATGAAGGCGACAGCTTCAGCTTTTCCAGCCAGGAACCGCACCGCTATGGCAACCCTGGCGATGTCGATGCGGTGGTGATCTGGGTGATTACGCCACCGACGTTCTAACGTCGGCTGCGACCGCTTGCCTGAGTGGTACTCGCCCGCTTGAGGGTGTCACTCGGCAGCTCGTTGAACAATGCGCGGTAGCTGCTGGAAAACCGCCCCAGATGCCAGAACGACCAATGCATCGCCACCTCGGCCACGGTGGTTTGCGTGGGCGTGCGACCGAGCAATTCGCGGCGGGCGCTGTTGAGTCGGCGCAGGCGCAGCCATTGGGTCGGCGACATGCCGGTGTAGGTCTTGAACGCATGCTGCAACTGGCGCAGTGAAACCCCGGCAACCTGGGACAACTCCAGCAGGTTGAGGTGTTCTTCCGGGGTGTCCGCCGCCCATTCCCCTACCCGCTTCATGATCGACCGCTCGCCGGCCCGACGCTGCAAGGACCCCTGGTCGAGGCCGACACAGGCGTTGTCGAGGATGAACAGACAGTCTTCCAGCAATTGCTGGGTCAGCGCTTCGCGGCTCGGCGGATCGAAGGTCTGCGACAACCGCGTCAAGGTCCCGCTGAGCCAACGGCAGAACAGCGCGTTCTGCTGAGAGTTGAGCGGTGCCATGAACAGCCCTTCGAGCCGGGCGATGTCCAGACTATGACGTTGTACAAACTCCGGCCCGAACACCACGGCGATTTCCTGGTAGTTCTCCGGGGTGATCCAGATGTTGCGGCTCTCGCCATTCAACACGTACAGCGCGTTGTCACCGCGATCGAAACAGAACGACAACGAGCCCTGGGGCGCGCTGAAATTCTGCTCGACCCGGGTGTTCATCGACTCTTCGTATATCTCCACGCCCTGCAGATCCAGGTAGCGCACCAGGCCTGCGAAATGCCCCGGCGACATCTGCTGGTATTGCTGCACCCAGCCCGGCGTGGCGCGGATTTGCTCGGCGACATCGGCGGTGTTGAAGGCTTGGACCTGGAGGGCGTTGGAACCTGTCATGGGGCGACCTTACGCACTCTTTTGGTGCGCTTCGTACTGCTTAAAGTGGATAGATGGAACCGCAAGGCTCGCACAAGATAGTCGTCAACGCGCTACAGGGGAAGTGTCCGGCGGATGAAACCGGTCTCTCCTGGCGCTAATAAAACCAATAACGAGGTCTTTATGAATGTCCCTTTCGATCAGCTGTTCACTTGGCTGAAAGATCACAAGATTACCGAAGTCGAGTGCGTCGTCAGCGACCTGACCGGCATTGCACGCGGCAAAATTGCACCGACAAACAAGTTCCTGCATGAGCGAGGCATGCGCCTGCCGGAAAGTGTCCTTCTGCAAACGGTAACCGGGGACTTTGTCGACGACGACATCTACTACGACCTGCTCGACCCGGCCGATATCGACATGATCTGCAAGCCGGACGCAGACGCTGTCTACGTGGTGCCATGGGCCATCGAGCCGACCGCCATCGTGATCCACGACACCTTCGACAAGTTCGGCAACCCGATCGAACTGTCGCCGCGCAACGTACTTAAGAAAGTCCTGCAGCTGTACACCGACAAAGGCTGGCGGCCGATCGTCGCGCCGGAAATGGAGTTCTACCTGACCCAGCGCTGCGAAGACCCGGACTTGCCGCTCAAGGCACCGATGGGCCGTTCGGGCCGCGCCGAAAGTGGTCGTCAGTCGTTCTCCATCGACGCGGCCAACGAATTCGATCCGCTGTTCGAAGACGTTTATGACTGGTGCGAACTGCAAGGCCTGGACCTCGATACGCTGATCCACGAAGACGGCCCGGCGCAGATGGAAATCAACTTCCGTCATGGCAACGCCCTGGACCTGGCGGACCAGATCACCGTGTTCAAGCGCACCATGCGTGAAGCGGCGCTCAAGCACAACGTGGCGGCCACCTTCATGGCCAAGCCGGTCGGCGACGAGCCTGGCAGTGCCATGCACATTCACCAGAGCGTGGTGGACATCGCCACCGGCCAGCCGATCTTTGCCGATGCCGATGGCAACATGAGCGAGCTGTTCCTGCATCACATTGGCGGCCTGCAAAGGTACATCCCGAAAGTGCTGCCGATGTTCGCGCCTAACGTCAATTCGTTCCGCCGCTTCCTGCCGGACACCTCGGCACCGGTGAACGTCGAATGGGGCGAAGAAAACCGCACCGTCGGCCTGCGCGTGCCGACTTCCAGCCCCGATGCAATGCGCGTGGAAAACCGCTTGCCGGGTGCCGACGCCAACCCGTACCTGGCCATCGCCGCCAGCCTGCTGTGTGGTTACCTGGGCATGGTCGAGCGCATCGAGCCGAGCGCTGCGGTACAGGGCCGCGCCTATGAGCGTCGCAACCTGCGCCTGCCGATCACCATCGAGGACGCCCTGACCCAGATGGAAGAGTGCGACACCATCAGCCGTTACCTGGGCAGCAAGTTCGTGCGGGGCTATGTCGCGGTCAAACGCGCCGAGCACGAGAACTTCAAACGGGTGATCAGTTCGTGGGAGCGTGAGTTCCTGATGCTCAGCGTCTGACTTCCACGCTCTCACCAGGGATCACAACTCCCTGTGGGAGCGGGCTTGCCCGCGATGAGGCCAGCACTTTCAACATCTTGGTTGACTGGAAGGCCGCCATCGCGGGCAAGCCCGCTCCCACAGGTTGAGGTGAACACCCAAAGAATCCAATAATTCCAAGAAGGTATCGATATGCGTCTATTGAAATCCGTGGTTCCAGCCGCACTGGCGGTTCTGTTCAGCGCCGTTGCCCAGGCCCAACCCCAGGTGAGTGTCTACAACTGGACCGACTACATCGGCGAAACCACCCTCGCCGACTTCCAGGCCAAGACCGGGATCAAGGTGATCTACGACGTATTCGATTCCAACGAAACCCTGGAAGGCAAATTGCTTGCCGGTCGCACCGGGTATGACGTGGTGGTGCCGTCCAACCACTTCCTCGCCCGCCAGGTAAAGGCCGGCGCGTTCCTCAAGCTCGATCGCGAGCAGCTGCCGAACTTCAAGAACCTCGACCCGAAACTGCTGGCTTTGCTTGAGAAAAACGATCCGGGCAACTCGCACTCGGTGCCGTACCTGTGGGGCACCAACGGCATCGGCTATAACGTCGACAAGGTCAAGGCTGTGCTGGGCATCGACAAGATCGACTCCTGGGCCGTGCTGTTCGAGCCGGAAAACATCAAGAAGCTCAGCGCCTGCGGCGTGTCGATGATGGACTCGGCGGACGAAGTGTTCCCGGCGATGCTCAACTACATGGGCATGGACCCGCGCAGCGAAAACCCCGAGGACTTCAAGAAGGCCGAAGCCAAGCTGCTGCAGATCCGCCCCTACATCACCTACTTCCACTCCTCCAAGTACGTCTCGGACCTGGCCAACGGCGACATCTGCGTGGCGTTCGGTTACTCGGGCGACGTGTTCCAGGCCGCCAACCGCGCCAAGGAAGCCAACAACGGCGTGAACATCGCCTACGCCATTCCCAAGGAAGGTGCCAACCTGTGGTTCGACCTGCTGGCCATCCCCGCCGACGCCAGCAATCCGAAAGAAGCCCACGCCTTCATCAACTACCTGCTGGACCCGCAAGTGATTGCCAAGGTCAGCGCTTCGGTCGGCTACGCCAACCCGAATCCGGCCGCCAAGCAGTACATGGACCCTGAGCTGGTCAGCAACCCCGAGGTCTATCCGCCCCAGGAAGTCCTCGACAAACTCTACATCTCCACCACGCCGCCGCAGTCGATCATGCGCCTGATGACCCGCTCGTGGAGCAAAGTGAAGTCCAACAAATGAATCAGTACACAGAGGAACACACCCACTCCTATTACGCGGCGTCCGCCAAGGGCATGAGGCAGCGTCCCGCGCTGGCCTCGGACCTGACGGCCGATGTCTGCGTGGTCGGCGCGGGTTTCACCGGCATCAACACAGCCATCGAACTGGCCCAGCGCGGGCTCTCGGTGGTCCTGCTGGAGGCCCGGCGGATTGGCTGGGGCGCCAGCGGGCGCAACGGTGGCCAGTTGATTCGTGGTATCGGCCATGACGTCAGCGGTTTCGCCAGGCACATCGGCGCCGATGGTGTGCAATACCTGGAACACGCCGGGACCGAGTCGGTGCAAGTCGTGGCCAATCGCATCCGCGAGCACGGTATCGATTGCGACCTGAGCTGGGGCTTCTGTGAACTGGCCAATACCCCGGCCCAGTTCAAGGCGTTCAAGGCCGAGCAGGCGGAACTGATCGAGTCCGGTTATGCCTTTGAAACCCGACTGGTGGCGCCGGAGCAGATTCGTGAACAGGTGGTGAACTCCGGCGTGTATGCCGGCGGCCTGGTGGACATGGGCTCGGGGCATTTGCATCCGCTGAACCTGGTCCTTGGCGAAGCGCAAGTTGCCGAGTCCCTTGGGGTGCAAATTTTCGAGCAGAGCCCGGTGCTGGAGTTGATCCATGGCAGCACGGTGCAGGTCCGTTGCGCGGGTGGAACGGTGCGCGCCGACACGTTGGTGCTGGCCTGCAACGCGCACCTCGAAGAACTGGAACCGAAGCTCAGCGGCAAGGTGCTCCCGGCGGGCAGCTACATCATCGCCACCGAGCCATTGTCGCAAGATGCCGCGGCAAAACTGATCCCGCACAACGTCGCGCTGTGCGACCAGAAGGTCGGTCTGGATTACTACCGGCTCTCGGCTGACCGGCGCTTGCTGTTCGGCGGTGCCTGCCATTACTCCGGGCGTGACCCAGCGGACATCGCGGCCTACATGCGTCCGCAGATGCTCAAGGTGTTCCCGCAACTGGCCGATGTGCGCATCGACTATCAGTGGGGCGGCAAGATCGGCATCTCGGCCAACCGCTTCCCCCAGGTCGGGCGCCTGAGCCAGCACCCGAACGTGTTCTACGCCCAGGGCTACTCCGGCCATGGACTGAACGTGACCCACTGGTGCGCGATGTTGTTGGGCGAAGCGATCCATGCGGGTCACAGCAAAGGCTTCGACGTGTTCAGCGCCGTGCCCCACATGACCTTCCCCGGCGGCCGTGCCTTGCGCTCGCCACTGCTGGCACTTGGCATGTTCTGGTATCGGATGCGGGAAATGCTCTGCTGACACAATTCTGCCAGGCGCCCCCTGCCTACTGTGGGAGCGGCGGTGCGGCGATCCGACTTGCTCGCGAAAGCGGTCGGACATTCAACATTTATGTCGACTGACCCACCGCTTTCGCGAGCAAGCCCGCTCCCACATGGTTCTGCGTATTCGCTCTTCTACCCATCCCCTTGTTTCGACTTTCGATTTGCTCAATTGCAAGGCACTTCTATATTGAGGGGGTGCTCTGAACTTCCTGCCTTCTGTTGAGCCTGGCCCATGGCATCTACCGATCAACTGATCATCTGCGAGCACTGCGACAGCGTGTACCAAAAAGTGACGCTCGCCAAACATCAGAAAACCCTGTGTACGCGCTGCGGCGGCGTGCTGCAGCGCTATAACGGCCTGACAGTGGAACAGCGTCTTGCGTTGACCTTCACCGCGTTGATGCTGTGGATCTTCGCCAATTTCTATCCAGTGATGAGCATCAGCCTCAAAGGCTCGAAGCACAGCGCCACCCTCTGGGACTCGGTGCTGGCCCTGAGCCTGGGACCTATCACGTTCATCGCCATGGTGGCGGCGATCGCCATGATCATCGCGCCGATCTTCCAGTTGTTGCTGTTGATCTGGGTACTGGGCTTTGCACTCTCCGGGCAACGCTCACCCGGCTTCAAGCTCTGCATGCGCTGGCTGGAAACCCTGAGGCCCTGGAGCATGCTCGAAGTCTGCCTGCTGGGCGCCATGGTCGCCGTGATCAAACTCGCCGGGCTGCTTGATGTGCTGCCCGGTATCGGGTTGTTTGCCCTGGCCGTGTTGAGCCTGATGATGATCCGCATCGCCGGGCGCGACATCCGCGAACTATGGGACATTGTATGAGCACGCCTCCGTACGCCGACGAGCTCAACCTGTGCCTGTGCCACAGCTGCGGGCTGGCCTGCGACATGACTGGCGACCCTCACGAATGCGAGCGTTGCGGTGCGCCTTTGCATCGACGCAAAACCAACTCGATGGCCCGCACCTGGGCCTACATGATTGCGGCCCTGGTGTTTTACATCCCCGCCAATTTGCTGCCGGTAATGAACACCGAAATGGTCGGCCATGGCGCCGACAGCACGATCATGAGCGGCGTGCTGGAGTTCTGGCAGGCCGGAGCCTGGGACATCGCCCTGATCATTTTCATTGCCAGTATCGCAGTGCCGGGCATCAAGTTCGTTGCCATCACGCTGCTGCTTGTGACCGTGCACCGCGACAGCGAGTGGGCACGTAAAGAGCGGTCGACGCTGTACCGCTTCGTCGAGGTCATCGGCTACTGGTCGATGCTCGATGTGATCGTGGTCGCACTGGTCGCCTCGCTGGTGAAATTCCAGGCCCTGGCCGACATCGAGCCGCGCCCGGGCATTCTGTTCTTTGGTCTGGTGGTGGTGTTCACCATGCTTTCGGCAATGAGTTTCGATCCGCGCATGATCTGGGATAAAGAACGGGAAAACCCAAACAATGAGGAGGTCACGGATGAAGTCACAAGCCACTGACGGGCCGCAAGCCCCCGGGCCGGCGCCGATCAAGACCCGCCGTTTCAGCGTTTCGCTGGTCTGGATCGTGCCGATCGTCGCGGTGCTGGTGGGTATTTCGCTGGTGGTTCACAGCATTCTGCAGCAAGGTCCGACCATTGTTGTCACGTTCAAGACCGGGAGCGGCCTGACCGCGAATAAAACCGAGGTCAAGTACCGTAATGTGGTGATTGGCCAAGTCTCGGATGTGGAACTGAGCAACGACCAGAAGAGTGTGAACGCCACCATCAAGCTGGCCAAGCAGGCCGAAAGCTTTACCCGCGAGGACTCGCAGTTCTGGGTAGTGCGGCCGCGCATTGGAGCGGGCGGTGTGTCCGGTATCGATACGCTGCTGTCGGGCGATTACATCGGTGCCGATATCGGCCAGGCCAACGGCCGGGCAAAACACTTCACGGGGCTGGAGAACCCGCCACCCATCACCTACGGCGAGCCGGGCAAGCGTTTCACCTTGTTCACCCAGGATCTGGGGTCGCTGGATATCGGCTCCCCGGTCTATTACCGCAAGATCCCGGTGGGCCAAGTGGTGGCCTACGCGCTGGACCCGGATGGCAAAGGCGTGAACATAGAGCTGTTCATCCATGCCCCCAATGACAAGTACGTCACAGAAAACACCCGTTTCTGGAACGCCAGCGGCATTGACGTGAACGTCGGCGCCAACGGTTTTGCGGTCAAGACCGAATCCTTGTCGTCCTTGCTGGTGGGCGGCATTGCCTTCCGCGCGCCCGACTACAGCCCCAACGATAAGCCTGCTGCCGCAGAGTACGCCTACGAACTGTTCGAAGACCAACAAACCGCCCTCGCCCCGCCAAACGGCAAGCCGCAATACCTGGCCATGCGCTTCGACCAGGCACTGCGTGGGCTCAAGGTCGATGCCCCGGTGGAATTTCTCGGTGTGGAAATCGGCAAGGTGGTGGCGGTCAATCTGGATTACGACGAGAAAAAACGTTCCTTTCCGATCAACGTCGGAATCGTGATTTACCCGCAACGCCTGGGCCAGGCCCACATCAAAATGCTCAAGGCACTCAATCATGACCCCAATGACGAGGCCGGGGGCGTGCGCCTGATCGGCACCTTTATCGAAAACGGCCTGCGAGCCCAGGCCCGCACCGGCAACTTCCTGACCGGCCAGTTGTACATTTCCCTGGACTTCTACCCCAAGGCCGACAAAGTCGCCTTCGATGCAAACGCACGCCCGGTCATGATTCCAACCATTCCCGGCAGCCTCGAGCAATTGCAGGAAAAACTCGAATCCATGGTCGACAAGATCAACAAACTGCCGATCGAGCGCATCGCCGGCAATCTCGATGGCAATCTCGTCGAACTGCGCAAAGGCATGATGCAATTCAACGGCAAGATCCTGCCTGGCGTGCAAACCACCCTGTCGGATGTCAGCAAGACCCTGGAAACCGCCAATTCGACCCTACAGTCCGCCAGTTCGACCTTGGCCGACGATTCGCCGCAACGGGAAAAACTGGGGCAAACCCTGGATGAACTGGGACGCACGTCGAGATCCTTGCGTGATCTTTCGGATTACCTGGGACGGCATCCGGAATCGCTGCTTCGCGGCCGTCCGAACAATGCCGCGCCCATGGATCTGCAAGGGCCGCCGCGCAATTGAACACAGGAGCAATACCCATGGCTTTACCGCTGAAGTTCACCCTGGTCACCGCGATGTTGCTGCTCGCCGCCTGCCGCAGTGACCCGATTCAATTCCACACCCTGACCCCGGCCCAGGAAGGCAATCACTCAAGGACCACCGTCGGGGTGATCGAGATCGAGATGCTCAGCGTGCCGCCCCAGGTCGATCGCGCGCAGATCGTCATTCGCGAGGGCAACAGTGGCCTGGTGATCCTGGAAACCCAATGGTGGGGCGCTACCCTCGTGGACGAATTGCGCAGTGCGCTGGTTGATCAACTGAGTAACAGTCCTGTACAAGGCCGACATTCGGTGCGGATCGATGTGCAGCGTTTTGACTCGGTCCCCGGCCAGTACGCCTTGATGGACGTGGAATGGCGCCTGCGCAGTGCCAGCACCGGCGACACGGCCCGGGTGATTTGCCGCAGTACCTTGCAAACGCCCTCCGGCGCGACCATCGATGACCTGGTGCTTGCCCAGCAAAACAACGTCAAACGCCTGGCCGCGCTGATCAGCCAGACGGCCGTCAAACCACAGGCGAGTTGCCCCGCACCCTGAACGCCTTCCCCCCCCCCGGATCAACGGCGACAAGTTCGCCGTTGATCCGTCCCTTCTGTGTTCCGCTGTAATTCTGCGCAACAGAAAAAGATAACAATTCCCAGTAACCGGCTAATGACTAGCGGTACCCTCCCCTGCAATTTTTTCACATTCCTTTCACTGCCCTGACACTTGCAGAGTTGTAACTTTCGCTGCAGTTAATTCACCGAACTTGGTCCAGGTGGATTTTTTTATGCTGTTTCGGACTTTATCAACAGCACTTTCCTGGCGCTCCGATGGTGGAAAAACTTGGTCAACCCCGTCTTGCGTAAACCGTCTTCGCGCCTGTCCAGATCGGTCGCGGCCATTGGCGCACTGACCGTCGGCTTGCTGGCCACCGGTTTTGTCCTGTGGCCCAAATCCCCGACCAACCTGGCCCAGGAGAGCGCGCAAGCCCGGGCCCGATTGCTGCAACACTGGAGTGCCGGCGAGATCGCGGTGCTGGTTCGTCATACCGAACGTTGCGACCGTTCCAGCAACCCATGCCTGGGCCCGGCTGACGGCATTACCCGTGTCGGCAGTGAAGCGGCGGCCGTTGTCGGGCAAGGTCTCGCACACCTGGGTCTGTCACAGACCGACATCCTGACCAGCCCCGTTACACGCACCGTGCAGACCGCGCATTACATGTTCAGCAGCGACCCACGGACTCAGGAATGGCTGGCGACCTGCGGCACGACTCTGCGTAACGATGTCGTGGCGCACAAGGTGGCCCATCGCAACCTGGTGCTGGTGACCCATAGCGGTTGCATCGCTGACTTTGAAAAACAGACCGGCCTCAAGCATTCGGCGAAGGACGCCGAGTATGGCAGCGCGTTGTTTGTCCACATCGATGGCAATGGTCAATTGCAAGTACTCGGCATTGTGAATGCCGAAGACTGGAACACTCTTTTACAAAAATGAAACTTCCGCCATTGCGGATCGACAACTTTGGCAACAAGTTAATTCAAAGTTGGCTGAATGACACCTGAACAAACAGCGAGAAGTATGAAAAGAACTTCTCACTGTCCAATATCATTCCGGTTTTCCCTCCAGCAAGTTACCCATCACTCTTTAACCAGCCGTCCCGGCGCCAAGGTCGAGTCATGACGTCAAATCAGCCGTTGCCCAAATTTGCCGGCCATTCTTCCCCCCTGTACTCCCCAACGGCGCCGGCCAGCGAGCGCTGGATGCTATTGGCCTTGTTCCTGGCGTTCATCGCGTTCTACTTGTTGCCGCTGATGAGTCACGGCCTGTGGATTCCCGATGAAACCCGTTATGCCCAGATCAGCCAGGAAATGCTGCAGGGTGGAAACTGGATCTCGCCGCACTTGCTGGGCCTTCGTTATTTCGAAAAACCCATTGCCGGGTACTGGATGATCGCCATCGGTCAGGCGGTGTTTGGCGACAATCTGTTCGGGGTGCGTATCGCGTCTGCACTGTCTACCGGGGTGAGTGTGTGGCTGACCTACCTGATTGCCCGCCGGTTCTGGAACGATCCGCGCAAAAGCTTCGCCTGCGCACTGTTGTACATGAGCTTCGGGTTAGTTGCCGGTCAGGCCGGGTATGCCAACCTCGACCCGCAGTTCACCCTGTGGGTCAACCTGAGCCTGGCCTGCCTGTGGTCCGCCATTGACAGCCGCACCACCCGTGCCCGGCTGGGCGCCTGGGCAGTCCTGGGCATTGCCTGCGGCATGGGCTTCATGACCAAGGGCCTTCTGGCCTGGCTGCTGCCGGCGGTGATCGCCCTGCCCTACATGGTCTGGCAGCGCCGCATCGGCGAGTTGTTGCGATACGGGCCACTGGCAGTTGTAGTAGCGGTGGCCCTCTGCCTGCCCTGGGCGCAGGCCATCCATCATCAGGAACCGGATTTCTGGAATTTCTTCTTCTGGAACGAACACGTACGCCGCTTCGCCGCCGACAACGCGCAACACGCCCGTCCGTGGTGGTTCTACCTGCCGATGCTGGTGGTTTGCGCCCTGCCCTGGGCTGTGTTGTTGCCGACGACATTCATCCAGGCCTGGAACAACAAACGCCAGCCTGTCGGCGGTTTTCTCCTGCTCTGGTTGTTGCTGCCATTGGCGATTTTCAGCACGAGCAGCGGCAAGTTGCCAACCTACATCATGCCTTGCCTGTTGCCCCTGGCGCTACTGATGGGTCACGCGCTGACCGGCCTTTTGGAACAATCCAGATCACGGACAATTCGTTTCAACGGATGGCTCAACGTCATCATCGCCACAACGGCCTTGGTTGCGTTGCTTTACCTGCAATCGAGCAAAGAGATTTTCGAGAATACCGAGATGTTCAGCCTGTCCCTGGCGTTCATCGTGCTGCTGGGCTGGATCATCGCCAACGCCCTGCAAATCCTGCGGCCATTGACGTTATGGGCGATGCCGGCCCTCGGCATCTGGCTGCTGGTGGCGCTGCTTCCCGCCGCCATGCCGGGCCTGATCGTCGACAGCAAGATGCCCGACCGGTTTATCTCCGAACACCTGGACAGCCTGAACCAGGCCACCACGCTGCTGAGTAACGACCTGGGAGCGGCCTCGGCCTTGTCGTGGCTGACCAGGCGACCGGACGTTGCGCTGTACAACGTGGTCGGTGAAATGAAATACGGCCTCCAGGATCCCGCGGCGGCCTCGCGCAAGGTGACCCTGCAAGACGTCGGGCAATGGATGAACGAGGCGCGCAAGAAGGGCTCGGTCGGGGTGGTGATGCGGGTCAACAGCGTCGCCGAGGTTCAGGAAGTCGAGGCGCTGCCCACCGACGGCAAGCATTATCGCCGCGGCGATATGCAGGTCCTGATCTTCCCGCCAATCCTGCCCTGACGCAGAAGACACCAAAAAGGGCCGGGAGGCATCCCCAACTGCGTCAGTTCCTGATCGACATCATCATTTTATGGACGAGTCGAACCACAGTGGGCACAGTGCTGCTAATCTGAATGAAAATTACATGTATTAACGGTTTTTTTGACGTTATTTTCTCATTTGGATCTCTACATTTCCCGCACTTCAAAAACATGCAAATGATTCGCATTGGTTAACTGGCGTTTGAATGCGCATGACTTTCAAAAAAATGCACCAGGAGCAGCTCGCAGAATGATTCCAAAAATCCCTTCGTTCTTGAAAAAAGCCCTGCTGGCCACCGCTTTGCTGAGCGCCGGCCAGATCTATGCCGCTGACTCCGTCGGCATCGTGGTGTACAACGCGCAACACGAAGGCCTGAGCAAGGCCTGGGTCGAGGGTTTTACCCAGGAGACCGGTATACCCGTCACCTTGCGCAACGGCGATGATACCGAGATGGGCAATCAGATCGTGCAGGAAGGCGCGGCTTCTCCGGCGGACGTGTTCCTGACCGAAAACTCCCCGGCCATGGTCCTGGTCGACAACGCCGGGCTGTTTGCGCCTGTCGACAAGGCCACGCTGGAGCAGGTTGACTCCGCCTACCGTCCAGCCCACGGCAAGTGGGTCGGGATTGCCGCGCGCTCCACGGTGTTCGTCTACAACCCGGGCAAACTGCCGGAAGCCGACCTGCCGAAATCGATCATGGACCTGGCTTCGCCGAGCTGGAAGGGTCGCTGGGGTGCATCGCCGGGTGGTGCGGACTTCCAGGCCATCGTCGCGGCCATCCTCGAACAAAAGGGTGAGGCCGCCACGCTGGAGTGGCTCAAGGCGATGAAAACCAACTACGCCAACTACCGTGGCAACAGTTCGGTACTCAAGGCGGTGAACGCCGGGCAGATCGACAGCGGCGTGATCTACCACTATTACAGCCTGGTAGATCAATCCAAGACGGGCGAAAACAGCAAGAACACCGCCCTGCACTATTTCAAGCACAAAGACCCGGGCGCTTTTGTTAGCATCTCCGGCGGCGGCGTCCTCGCTTCCAGCAAACACCAGGAACAAGCCCAAGCGTTTCTCAAATACATTACCGGCAAGGATGGCCAGGCTGTCCTGAAGAACGGCAAGTCGTTTGAATACGCCGTGGGCAAAGGCGCTGCATCCAACCCTAAACTGGTGCCTCTGAATCAACTCGATGCGCCGACTGTCGATGCTTCGAAACTCGACAGTAAAAAAGCCGTGGAGCTGATGACACAGGCCGGACTGCTCTAAATTGATGCCAGAAACCCTGCCTGCGGGGGTCGCTGAGGCGGCACCCGCACATTTGCGTCGACGATCCCGCGGAGTCTTTGCGGGACGTGGCGGTGTATGGGTGATCGGTTTGTCGGTGCTGGTTTCATTACTGGCGCTGCTACCGATCGCCTACGTTATCGGCGTGTCCCTGCAGACAGGCTGGTCAACCGTTGTGACCCTGGTGTTCCGCCCTCGGGTCGGTGAACTGCTGGTCAACACCGTGTTGCTGGTGCTGCTGACGATTCCCTTGTGCGTCGCGCTGGGGGTGACGCTGGCGTGGCTCACGGAACGCACGAATCTGCCGGGGCGGCGCTGGTGGTCGTTGCTGGCCACCGCGCCACTGGCGGTGCCTGCGTTTGTTCACAGCTACGCCTGGGTCAGCCTGGTGCCACCGATTCACGGCTTGTTCGCCGGTGTCCTGGTCTCGGTCATCGCCTACTTCCCGTTCCTGTATTTGCCGGTAGCGGCCACCTTGCGCCGGCTCGATCCAGCCATCGAAGACGTCGCCGAATCCATGGGGCTCAAGCCCTGGAAAGTGTTTTTCCGCGTGGTGTTGCCGCAATTGCGCCTGGCGATCTGCGGCGGCGCCTTGCTGGTCGGCCTGCACCTGCTGGCCGAATATGGCCTGTACGCCATGATCCGCTTCGACACCTTTACCACCGCAATCTTCGATCAGTTCAAATCGACCTTCAACGGTGCGGCCGCGCACATGCTGGCCAGTGTGCTGGCGCTGTGTTGCCTGGCGATGTTGACGGCCGAATCCGCTGCCCGGGGTTCCGCGCGTTACGCTCGCGTCGGCTCCGGAAGTGCCCGGGAGCAACGGGTCGTGTGCCTGAAACCGGCCTCCACCCTGCTCTCGCTGACGCTGCAAATCGCGACCTGCGCCCTGGCCCTGGGCGTGCCCTTGATCACCTTGGGCAAGTGGCTCATCGCCGGCGGTGTGGAAGTCTGGGACATGGCCGAATTGTTGCCCGCCCTGGAGCAAACCCTGCTGCTCGGCATCGCGGGCGCGGCGCTGACCACCTGCGCGGCAATCCCGATTGCCTGGCTGTCAATCCGCTACCCCGGTCGAATGCAACGGGTGCTGGAAAGCTGCAACTACATCACCAGCTCCTTGCCGGGCATTATCGTGGCGCTGGCCCTGGTAACCGTCACGATCCATTTTGCCCGGCCGATCTACCAGACCACCTTCACTGTGCTGCTGGCATATCTGTTGATGTTCTTGCCCCGTGCGCTGGTGAGCCTGCGCGCAGGCATTGCCCAGGCCCCGGTGGAACTGGAAAACATCGCTCGCAGCCTTGGCCGTTCGCCGGCCCGGGCACTGTGGCTGATCACCTTGCGCCTGGCCGCACCGGGGGCAGCCGCCGGCGCGGCGTTGGTGTTCCTGGCGATCACCAACGAATTGACCGCCACCCTGTTGCTGGCCCCGAACGGCACGCGCACCCTGGCGACCGGATTCTGGGCCTTGACCAGTGAAATCGATTACGCAGCCGCTGCGCCCTACGCCTTATTGATGGTTGTGCTGTCGCTTCCGTTGACCGGACTTCTTTATCACCAATCGAAAAAAACGGCTGGCCGATGAACACTCTTGAATTGAATGCCCTCTACAAGTCCTATGGCGCCCATTGCGCCCTGGACAACGTCAGCCTGTCGGTGCCCAGCGGCAGTCGCACGGTCATCGTCGGTCCTTCCGGCTCGGGCAAGACCACATTGCTGCGGATGATTGCCGGCTTCGAGTTCCCCGACTCCGGACGCCTGTCGCTCAATGGCCAGACCCTGGTCGACGGCACCCACGAAGTGCCGGCCCATCAACGCCTGATCGGCTACGTGCCACAGGACGGCGCACTGTTCCCGCACATGACCGTGGCCTCGAACATCGGCTTCGGTTTGTCCACCAAGGGCACTGAAAAACAGCAGCGCGTCGCCGAGCTGATGGACAGCGTGGCGCTGGACGCGAAGATGGCCGGGCGCTGGCCCCACGAGTTGTCCGGTGGCCAGCAACAGCGCGTGGCCCTGGCCCGAGCCCTGGCGCAACAGCCAAGGCTGATGCTGCTGGACGAGCCGTTCTCGGCGCTCGATACCGGATTGCGCGCCGCCATGCGCAAGATGGTTGCGCGGCTGCTGGAGGACGCGGGTGTCACCACCATCCTGGTCACCCATGACCAGAGTGAAGCCCTGTCGTTCGCCGACCAGTTGGCGGTGATGCGTCATGGCCGACTGGTACAGTCCGGGCATCCGCTGGATCTTTACCGCTATCCCGAAGACGAACAGACCGCACTATTCCTGGGGGATGCCGTGGTGATGCCTGCACGCATCGAGGCCGGTTGGGCCCATTGCGACCTGGGGCGGATCCCGGTCAACAACCACCGCAACAACAGCTCGGCGCAAATCATGCTGCGCCCCGAACAGCTGCAACTGGCCAGCATCCTCCCCAGCGACCCGGAAGCCGGTGGTTGCCGGGCCGTGGTCACCGATCGGGATTTCAGCGGCAACACCTGCACGCTGACGGTGGAACTCCAGCCAATGACCCGCAACGAGCAATCGGGCCGATCATTGCTGGTGCGCAGTTCAGGCATGTATGCACCACCGGCCGGCAGCGCGGTTCAAGTCTCGACCATTGGCCACGCCCATGTACTGAGCGAGATTTAATCGCTTACAGATCGAATCGATCCACCGCTCGACGCCGCTCGTTGTCGTCGCGCACATCGTAGTTGGCCGTGGTCTGGATGTTGCTGTGGTGCGCCAGCTTCTGTGCAATCGACAAGTCATGCTCTTCGATCACCCGGGTGATGAATGAACGCCGGAAGTCGTGGGGCATGATTTTCACCCCGACCTGCGCACCCCGTTGCCGGGCGATGTAGTAGATCGCATGCTTGGTGACGCGCTCACGGGTAATGTGGCTGCCACGACGGATGCGGTTGAACAGGAACGGGTCGTCCGGCTCGCCGTCCTTGAGCAGCGAACGGCGCAGCTCAAGCCAGGCTTCAAGCTTGGCAAAGGCCCAGGCCGGGGCGTACTTGATCAACTGTTTGTTGCCCTTGGCCGTCACCCGCAGGCTGCGCTCGGTGAAATCGACCTGATTCAACTCCAGGTTCACCGATTCGGATTTGCGCATTCCCGAACCGTACAAAATCCCGATGATCGCAGCATCCCGCAGGCCTTGCGGCCGTGGATCGGCGGCGCAGACCGCCATCAGCTCCTGGATCAGCGTGCGCCTGAGATTACGCCCCTGGGACAGCCGCGTACCGGCCATGCCCTTCACCGAACGCATCTTCAACAGGTGATCCTGAGAGATCAGGCTCATGCGCCACGCTTCGTTCATCACCCCGCGCACCGCGTTGACATACAGCGAGGAGGTGTTCGGCGCATAGCCGTCCGAACGCAAGGTGGCCACCAGCGCAATCACGTCCTCGGGTTGCAGGTTGTGCCAAGGGATTTCCTCGATATCGTGGTCATCGAAGCCCAGGCGGTCGGCGGCATCCTGCAGCACATAACGCATGGTCAGTTGGCTGGACGGCGCCAGCCGCGCCAGATACAGAGTCAGCGGATTGGTGAGGGGTGAGCGAGAATCAGTAACAGGTAAGTCAATCAAACGAAACGGCCTTGAATGTAAACAGTTCAATGAAACAACTAAGAAGTGAAATAACGATGATGTAAAAGACATTACCGCTGTAGGATATTTTCCTAAGAACCGCCATATACGTCGGAAGTCTGAACAACGGCTTAATAGCTTTCAGATAAACGATTCCCCAACCGTTTTTTCATGTTCCTTTCACAAAATCGGGCATAACCTTCTATAAAGTCGGCGCCACCCGGATGGACCTCCAACCTGCCGCCCGTAGCGAAAAAAGTCAACCGATGCAGTTTTTTACCGCCAACCGGTAACTAGTTGATTTGGCGCAGGTTCTGATTTAGCGTCTAAGCTGATTTTTGGATCCCTTTTAGCCTCAAAGGCTATTTACGTTTCAGCCCCTGAGGTGCCCATGAGTCAGACGTTTCTCCCTTTCTCCCGTCCCGGTATCGGCGACGAAGAAATCGCAGCCGTAGAGCAAGTATTGCGTTCCGGATGGATCACTACCGGGCCGAAGAACCAGGCGCTGGAAGAACACTTCGCCAACTACGTCGGTTGCCGACATGCCGTGGCACTTTCCTCGGCCACCGGCGGGATGCATATCACCCTGCTGGCATTGGGTGTCGGTCCCGGCGATGAAGTCATTACACCCTCGCAGACCTGGGTATCCACCGCCAACATGATCACCCTGCTGGGTGCCACGCCGGTGTTCGTCGACGTTGACCGCGACACGTTGATGACCGACGTGGCCTCTATCGAAGCTGCGATCACGCCGCGCACCAAAGCCATCATCCCGGTGCATTACGCCGGTGCGGCATTCGACCTCGACCCGCTCTACGCCCTGGCCGACAAACACGGCATTGCCGTGATCGAAGACGCCGCCCACGCGGCTGGCACCTACTACAAAGGTCGTCACGTCGGCTCCAAAGGCACGGCGATCTTCTCGTTCCACGCAATCAAGAACATGACCTGCGCCGAAGGCGCCATGTTCGTCAGCGACGATGAAGCCCTGGCCTCGCGGGTACGCATGCTCAAGTTTCACGGGCTCGGGGTTGATGCCTACGATCGCCTGACCCATGGCCGCAAGCCCCAGGCCCAAGTGATCGAGCCAGGCTTCAAGTACAACCTGGCCGACATCAACGCGGCCATCGCGCTGGTGCAACTGGAACGCCTGGACGAGATCAACGCCAAGCGCGCTCAATTGGCGCAGGCCTACCTGCAGCGTCTGGAAGGCCTGCCGGTGCAACCCCTGGCCGTCCCCGCCCATTCGCAAAAGCACGCCTGGCACCTGTTCATCCTGCGCATCGACGCCGAGCGCTGCGGTCTGGATCGCGAAGCGTTCATGAAAGCCCTCCAGGAACAGAATATCGGCACCGGCATTCACTTCATTGCAACGCACCTGCACACCTACTATCGACAACGTTACCCCAACCTCTACCTGCCCAACACCGAATGGAATTCGGCGCGGCTGTGTTCGATCCCCTTGTTCCCCGACATGACCACCGATGATGTCGAGCGCGTCGTCGGCGCCATTGAAAACTGCATGGACAGAAGCCTTTGAGACCTTACCCAATCAACTTCGTTTCGATCGTCATTCCGGTCTACAACGAACAGGAAAGCCTGCCGGAGTTGCTTCGTCGCACCGAAGCAGCCTGTCAGCAATTGACCCATCCCTACGAGATCGTTCTGGTCGACGACGGCAGCCGTGACGACTCCGCACAGATTCTTGAAGATGCCGCTTCCCGCGAAGGCAGCCCGGTGGTGGCGGTCATCCTCAACCGCAACTACGGCCAGCACGCAGCGATCATGGCCGGTTTCGAGCAGTGCAAGGGCGATGTCGTCATCACCCTCGATGCCGACCTGCAAAACCCGCCTGAAGAAATCCCGCGACTGATCGAGCAGGCCGAACTTGGCTACGACGTCGTCGCGACGGTACGCAACAACCGCCAGGACTCGGCCCTGCGCCGCTGGCCATCGAAGCTGATCAACCTCGCCGTGCAACGCTCCACCGGCGTGGCCATGAGCGACTACGGCTGCATGCTGCGGGCCTACCGACGCACCATCGTCGATGCCATGCTCGCCTGTCGTGAACGCAGCACCTTCATTCCGATCCTGGCCAACAGCTTTGCCCGCCACACCACGGAAATCCTCGTGACCCACGCCGAGCGTGAACACGGTGACTCCAAGTACAGCCCCATGCGCCTGATCAACCTGATGTTCGACCTGGTCACCTGCATGACCACCACGCCGCTGCGACTGTTGAGCATCGTCGGCGTCGGCATGGCGGCCCTGGGCATGCTGTTCGCCATCGCCTTGGTCCTGCTGCGCCTGGTGTTCGGCGCCGGATGGGCCGGTGGCGGTACCTTCGTACTGTTCGCCGTGCTGTTCGTCTTCACGGGTGGTCAATTCATCGGCATGGGCCTGCTGGGTGAGTACCTGGGCCGCATGTACAGCGACGTGCGAGCACGTCCGCGCTTTTTCATTGAAAAGGTGCTGCGTAGCCAGCCCGCCTCCCCTGCTTCCGTTGTTACCGTCGACGGCCTTACTTCCACTTCTTCAGATCAGGTTTCTTCATGAGTGCAAAAGCTGTTGTCTTCGCCTATCACGATATTGGCTGCGCCGGCATCGAATCCCTGCTTTGCTCCGGTTTCGAGATCGCAGCGGTGTTCACCCACGCCGACGATCCGAAGGAGAACGCGTTCTACGGCTCCGTCGCGCAACTGTGCGCGCGCCACGGCATTGCCGTGCATGCACCGGAAGATGCCAACCATCCGCTGTGGATCGAGCGTATCGCCAAGCTCGACCCCGACTACATTTTCTCCTTCTACTACCGCAACCTTCTAGGCGAACCACTGCTGGCCACCGCGCGCAAAGGCGCGTTCAACCTGCACGGTTCCCTGCTGCCGCGCTACCGTGGTCGTGCACCGGCCAACTGGGTGCTGGTCAACGGCGAAACCGAAACCGGCGTGACCCTGCACCGCATGGTCAAGCGTGCCGACGCGGGCGCCATCGTTGCCCAGCAGAAAGTCGCGATCGAGCGCAGCGACACGGCGCTGAGCCTGCACGCCAAATTGCGCACGGCGGCCTCTGACCTGCTGCGTGACACCTTGCCGGCGCTGCTGCAAGGCAAGGCCAGTGAAACACCGCAAGACGAATCCAGGGCCACGGTGTTCGGCCGTCGCACCCCGGCCGACGGCAAACTTGTCTGGGCCAAACCGGCCGAAGAACTGTTCAACCTGGTCCGCGCGGTTACCCAGCCATACCCGGGCGCCTTCTGCGCGGTGGGCGAGCACAAGCTGATTGTCTGGAGCGCCGAAGTCGCCAAGGGCAACGAAGGCCTGGCGCCGGGCTGCGTCATCAGCGTCGACCCGCTGCGCATCGCCTGCGGTCAAGACTCGCTGGTCATCAACGCAGGCCAGCGCAACGACAACGGTCTGTACCTGAGCGGCCCGCAACTGGCCAACGAACTGGGCCTGGTGGACGGTTCCGTGCTGCGCGGCGCCGAATCCGGTCGTGCCCCGCGCCGCACCCGCGTACTGATCCTGGGCGTCAACGGCTTCATCGGCAACCACTTGTCCGAGCGCCTGCTGAGTGACGACCGCTACGAAGTCTACGGCCTGGATATCGGTTCGGACGCCATCGAGCGCCTGCGCAGCCACCCGAACTTCCACTTCGTCGAAGGCGACATCAGCATCCACTCCGAGTGGATCGAGTACCACATCAAGAAGTGCGACGTGGTGCTGCCGCTAGTGGCCATCGCAACGCCAATCGAATACACCCGTAACCCGCTGCGGGTATTCGAACTGGACTTCGAAGAGAACCTGAAACTGGTTCGCTACTGCGTCAAGTACAACAAGCGCGTGATCTTCCCGTCGACCTCGGAAGTCTATGGCATGTGCCAGGACCCTAACTTCGACGAGGACAACTCCAATCTGGTGGTCGGCCCGATCAACAAGCAGCGCTGGATCTACTCGGTCTCCAAGCAACTGCTGGACCGCGTGATCTGGGCTTATGGCCAGAAGGGCCTGAACTTCACCCTGTTCCGTCCGTTCAACTGGATGGGCCCACGCCTGGACCGTCTGGACTCTGCCCGAATCGGCAGCTCCCGGGCGATTACCCAGCTGATCCTGAACCTGGTGGAAGGCACGCCGATTCGCCTGTTCGACGGTGGCGAGCAAAAACGTTGCTTCACCGACATCGCCGACGGTGTGGAAGCACTGGCGCGGATCATCGACAACGATAACGACGTCTGCAACGGCCAGATCATCAACATCGGCAACCCGGACAACGAGGCCAGCATCCGTCAGTTGGGCGAAGAGCTGCTGCGTCAGTTCGAAGCGCACCCGCTGCGCGCCAATTTCCCTCCGTTCGCCGGTTTCCGCGACATCGAAAGCAAGGCGTTCTACGGCACCGGTTACCAGGACGTTTCGCACCGCAAGCCAAGCATTGCCAACGCCAAGCGTCTGCTGGACTGGACGCCAACCGTTGAGATGAGCGAAACCATCGGCAACACCCTGGACTTCTTCCTGCGCGAGGCCATGCTCGAAATCGCGGACAAGCGCTGATGCAGGCGGGACTGCGGATTGATGTCGACACCTATCGGGGCACCCGTGAAGGGGTGCCCCGGCTGCTGGAAATCCTTGATGAAGCTCAGGTCAAGGCGACGTTCTTCTTCAGTGTCGGGCCGGACAACATGGGGCGCCACTTATGGCGCCTCATCCGTCCACAGTTTCTCTGGAAAATGCTCCGTTCCAACGCAGCCGGCCTGTATGGCTGGGACATCCTGCTGGCTGGTACCGCATGGCCCGGAAAACTGATTGGCCGCGATCTTGGGCATCTGATGCGTCAGGCCCGGGATGCCGGGCATGAGGTTGGACTGCACACATGGGATCACCATGGCTGGCAGGCCAATGCCGGGACCTGGAGCGACGCGCAACTGATCGAACAGATCCGCAAGGGCGTAGACACGCTCAGTGACATTCTTGGCGAGAAAGTCGACTGCTCGGCGGTCGCCGGCTGGCGTGCCGACGAGCGCGTGATCGAAGCCAAACAGGGCTTCGGTTTTCGCTACAACAGCGACTGCCGCGGCCAGAGTCTGTTCCGGCCGCGACTGGCCAATGGGCAATTGGGTACGCCGCAAATCCCGGTGGACCTACCGACCTTCGACGAAGTGGTCGGTCCGAGCGTCGCAGCCAAAGATTTCAACAGTTTCATCCTGGACCGGTTCACCCCGGGAAAACTCAACGTCTACACGATCCATGCCGAGGTAGAAGGGATTCTGATGGCCAACGATTTCCGTCAACTGCTCAACGATGCGCGTCAGCGCGACATTCGTTTTCAACCCTTGGGCGATTTGTTGCCCCAGGCCCCTGACAGCTTGCCGGTCGGCCGTGTGGTACGTGGTTCTCTCGAAGGTCGTGAAGGCTGGCTGGGAGTGCAAGGCGCATGAGCAAACGCTGGGCTTTGCCGTTATTGCTGGCCTTGATGGCGCTGGCATACCTGCTGCCGCTGGGCAGTCATGGCTTATGGATTCCCGACGAAACCCGCTACGCCCAGATCAGCCAGGGCATGCTCCTGAGCGGCAATTGGGTGTCGCCGCATTTCATGGACGTGCGCTATTTCGAAAAACCCGCGGCCGGCTACTGGATGATTGCACTCGGGCAGGCGCTGTTCGGCCAGAACCTGTTCGGGGTGCGTTTCGCCTCGGCGCTGAGCACCGGTCTGGGCGTGTTGCTGTGCTATCTGGTCGCCCGCCGGATGTGGAACGAGCCGCGCAAGAGTTTCGCCTGCGCCATGCTCTTCATGAGTTTCACAATCATTGCGGCTATGGCGGGGTATGCCAACCTCGATCCGCAATTCACCTTCTGGGTGAATCTGAGCCTGGTGGCGCTATGGTTCGCGCTCGACAGCACGAGCCGTGGGCAACGCCTGATCGCATGGGCGGTGTTGGGCCTGGCTTGCGGCATGGGCTTCATGACCAAGGGCTTCCTGGCCTGGCTGTTGCCGGTACTGATCGCCCTGCCCTGGATGATCTGGCAAAAACGCTGGCGTGAACTGCTGGTCTACGGCCCCGTGGCGGTCGTGGTCGCCATCGTCGTCAGCCTGCCGTGGGCGCTGGCCGTACACGCCCAGGAGCCCGACTATTGGCGATTCTTCTTCTGGCACGAGCACATCCGCCGTTTTGCCGGGGACGATGCCCAGCATGATGCGCCGTGGTGGTACTACCTGCCGTTGCTGGTGGCGTTCAGCACGCCATGGGTTGCCTTGCTGCCACCCGCGCTCAAGCAAGCCTGGCAAACCCGACGCCAGTCCAATATCGCGTTCCTGCTACTGTGGCTGTGGATGCCGTTGTTCTTCTTCAGCCTGAGCAAGGGCAAGTTGCCGGCCTACATCCTGCCGTGCATGCTGCCTCTGGCATTGTTGCTCGGCCATGCGCTGGCTGACCGATTGAAGCTGGAGCAAGGTCGTGCCCTGGGCATCAACGGCCTGCTGAACCTGGTGGTGGGTGTGGTCGCCCTGCTGACCCTGGTTTACCTGCAATTGAAAAAGCCGATTTACGATCATGAACTGCACAACCTGGTGTTGGTGTTCATCGGCTTGATCGGCTGGATCATGGCCAACCTGCTGCAAGCCTTCCGCCCGTTGCAATGCTGGGCCGCCCCGGCTTTTGGCAGCCTGTTGCTCGCTGCCCTGCTGCCCGCGGGCCTGCCCAACTCCGTCGTCGCCAATAAGACCCCTGACCAATTCATCCTCGATCATGCCCAGGAACTTGGCCAGAGTGCCAAATTGTTAAGTAACGATCTGGGGGCCGCATCGGCGTTGTCCTGGCGGGTGAAACGGCCGGAAGTGGCTTTTTTCAACACGATAGGCGAATTGAAATATGGCCTTGCCTATCCTGACTCGCTTAAGCAGCGCGTCAACTCCGATCAGGTGCAACAGTGGATGCACGACGCCCGCCAGCAAGGTTCGGTCGGTGTGGTCATGCGGGTCAAGGGCGAAGAAGAGCTGCGCGAACTTGAACAGTTGCCTAAAGAAGGCAAGCGATACGAACAAGGCAATCTGGTGATTTTGATCATTCCTCAGGCGGCACCATGAGCCTGCTATTGCTACTGGTGGCCTGCCTGCTCACCTGCCTGGGCCAGATTGCCCAGAAATATGCGGTAGAAAGCTGGCGCGCCCAACCATCCGGCTGGGCGGAGAAACTGCGCTCGCCCTGGCTTTGGCTGGCCCTGGCCTCCCTGGGGCTGGGCCTGCTGGTGTGGTTGCTGGTGCTGCAACGCCTGGAAGTCGGGATTGCCTACCCGATGCTCAGCCTGAACTTCGTGCTGATCACCCTGGTGGCGCGCTTCGTGTTCCACGAAACCATCGACAGCCGCCACTGGCTGGGTGTGGCACTGGTGATCGGCGGCGTGGCACTACTGGGGCAACACGCATGAACCTGAGTCGCGGCATCACCTTCGCACTGGGCAGTGTTTTGCTGGTCAGCGCCGCCCAACTGGGCATGCGCTGGAGCATGAGTCACCTGCCACAACCCGAACAATGGCTCAGCGCCCCCATCGACCTGACAGCGGTTGCCGTGGTGTTCCTGGCCATCGTCGCCTACGCCCTGTCGATGCTCTGCTGGCTCGTCGCGCTGCGGGACCTGCCCCTGGGCCGTGCGTATTCGTTGTTGAGTATCAGCTACGCGCTGGTGTACCTGCTGGCCGCCAGCCTGCCGCTGTTCAACGAAACGTTCAGCCTTACGAAAAGCCTTGGCGTGGCATTGGTCATCCTCGGCGTCATTACCATCAATTCTCGACCTGCTCGTGCGCCCGAATCAAGGAGTGCCCCATGAAAATCAGTGTGTTTGGTAGCGGTTATGTCGGCCTGGTGCAGGCAGCGGTATTGGCGGAAGTAGGCCACGATGTGGTCTGCATGGACGTGGACGAGAAAAAAGTCGAACTGCTCCAACAGGGCCACGTGAGTATCTTCGAACCCGGGCTGGCCAGCCTGGTACGCGAAGGCCTGGATGCCAAGCGGTTGCAGTTCAGCAGCGACGAAAAATTCGCCGTTGAGCATGGTGAGGTGCTGTTCATCGCGGTCGGTACTCCGTCCCGGGACGACGGCTCGGCGGACCTACGCTACGTGATGTCGGTGGGCGACGCAGTGGCGCGTCATCGCCAGCAACCGGCGATCCTGGTGGAGAAGTCCACCGTCCCGGTCGGCACCGGCGATGCCTTGCGTGCACACATCGACAAATGCCTGCTCAACGCCGGGCGCGTATTGCAGTTCGATGTCGTCTCCAACCCGGAGTTCTTGAAAGAAGGTTCGGCGGTGGCCGATTGCCGTCGCCCGGACCGTATCGTCGTGGGCTGCGAGCGCGAAGAAGTGCGTGAGGTGATGCGAGACCTGTACTCGCCCTTCAACCGCAACCATGAACGCATCATGTTCATGGACCTGCGCAGCGCCGAGTTGACCAAGTACGCCGCCAACTGCATGCTGGCGACCAAGATCAGCTTCATCAACCAGATCGCCGAACTGGCCGAGCACCTGGGTGCCGACATCGAATCGGTACGCTTGGGCATCGGTGCCGACTCGCGCATTGGCTACCACTTCATCTACCCCGGTTGCGGCTACGGTGGCTCATGCTTCCCAAAGGACATGCGCGCCCTGATCCACAGCGCCGAGCAAGCCCATTGCTCCAGCGACCTGCTGCAAGCGGTGGAAGCCATCAACGAGCGGCAGAAATACAAGCTGTTCGAGCGCATCAACGCGTTCTACAAGGGCGATTTGCGTGGCAGGACCTTTGCCTTGTGGGGCCTGGCGTTCAAGCCAAACACCGACGACATGCGCGATGCGCCAAGCCGGGTGCTGCTCGAATCCTTGTGGGCTGCCGGGGCAAATGTCCGTGCATTCGATCCGGAAGCCATGCAGGAAACCCAGAAGCTGTATCCCGATGAATCGAAACTGATGCTCATGGGTACCCCCGAGTCAGTCCTGTCCGGTGCCGATGCACTGATCATCTGCACCGAATGGCAACAGTTCAAGGCGCCGGACTTCGAGCTGATCCAGCAGCGGCTCAACGCACCGGTGATCTTCGACGGCCGCAACCTGTACGACGCAGACCGTCTGGCACGCATCGGTTTCACCTACTTCCCGATCGGCCGGGGCGAGTCGAGCAAATTGCCTATTCCGTACCAGCAATGGATTGGCGAGTCAGTGGTCGCCTGAACACCATGATCCCTCACATCCGCCAACAGTCCCTTGCGCTGGGCCTGTTGGCGCTGTTGTTGTTCTGCGCCGGGATTTACCAGCAAGCGGCCATCGGTTTCGATTCGCGCTTCGTGCTGTTCGCCCAGGAGATGCTGCGCAATGGACCGTCGTTTTTTCCGACGACCTATGGTCAGCCCTACGCCGACTATTCGGGTCTTTCAACGGTATTCATCTGGCTGCTTTCACTGCCGTTCGGCCAGGTCACCAGCCTGACCGCATGGCTGCCGAGCGCCATCGCCGCGGCGGTCATCGTCACCTTGATGTACCGCCTGTTGGCGCCCTACTCCCCGCGTTGGGCGCTGCTGAGCATCGCCTTGATGCTGTTGACCAACACCTTCATCACCGAAACCCGCGCAGTTTCCCTCGACCTGATGCTGGCGGCCGTCGCGTTCAGCGTGTTCTACCTGGGCTATGCCGCCGATCACTTTGCGGCGCCGCGCCGATGGGTCCTGGTCTTTGCCTTGCTGATGCTGGGCTTCTGGATTCGTGGGCCCATCGGCCTGGTCATTCCTGCGGGGATGCTGTGCGGCTATTTCCTGGTAAATCGCCAATGGCGACGGTTGCTGGTCTTCGGATTGCTGGCCTCCTTGCTGCTGGCGGTGTGCGTCGGGCTTTTGTTGTGGCTGGCGGACGTCAGTGGCGGCCCGGCCTTCTTGCAGGATGTGATTCGCATGCAGTTCATGGGACGCATGGATGGTAGCGAAGGCTCCAATGAGGTGATGTATTACTTCACCAGTTCGCCAGGCAACTACGCACTGGCCTGGCCGCTGGCAGTGCTGGCGCTGATGGCGGTCGCAGCTTCTGGCCGACAACAGTCAGGCCCGGGATTGCGCCTGATGCTGTACTGCGCGGCCGCCGGGTTGATCGTGATGGTCGGCCTTTCCGTCCCGCTGGCGAAAAAGGCCCGTTACCTGCTGCCGATGCTGCCCATGGCGGCGATCATTGCGGCCTATCCGTTTTACGCCGTGCAAGGTCGGCTATTCAGTTGGCTGCGCGTATTGATGCAGGGGCTTTGGCTACTGATCCCAGGGATGCTGATCGTGACCTTGCTGGTGATACAGCGAAGATTCCCCGAAGACGTGGCTCACCTCACTTCGTTGTTCATCATTCTCGGCGTGTTGCAAGCGGTCGCCGTGGCAGCGTTCAAGCAACCTCGATGGCGCGCACAGATTCTCGCTCTTTGCGCGGTCCTGGCACTGTGGTCGTTATATATCCTGCAGTTCGAGCCGATCCAGCGACAGCTTTACGACACCCGGACCTTCAGCCACGAAGCCTTTGAACGGGTTCAAGAAGACCCCGCCCCCTTGGTAATGCACGCGATGGGCAAGGATGCCAAAGCCATCAAGTTCATGGTCAACATCAATCAAGGCCTGCAACCGGAGTTCACCGATTCACCCCGGGAACTTGACGCCCTCAAGGGCCCGGCGTGGCTGATGATGGACCTGAACGTTTACAAGACACTGCAAGGCACGGCTATAGGTGCGTTGCCACCCGTGTTGAGCGGGCGGTTCGACAAGAACGATTTCGTGCTGCTGCACCTCAATTGAATCCCGTTGCAACGACCGAGTATCCGGCTGCTAGAGTAGCGCTCACGATCGGGCTGATGCCGGCCCGATCGAATAAGGATATTCGCGCCGTGACCAGCTACTCCCCCCTCATCCGCCGCCTGCTGATCTGCTCGCTGACCATTGTCGTCAGCCGCGCCATCACCAGCCCTTTGCTCACCCTGTTCGTCAGCGACAAGCTGGGCCTCAACCAACAGGACGTTGGCTTGCTGCTCGGCATCGCGGTGTTCATCGCCACCCTGCTCTCCCTGTATGGCGGCTACATCATCGATCGCTTCGAAAAACGCCGCTTGCTGATTCTCTCGATGGCGTCCAGCGCGGTCGGCCTGGTGTTGCTGACCTTTGCTGAAAACCTCTACCTGACCACGATCACCCTGATCGTCACCGAAACCGCTTCATCGCTGTTCCTGATCGGTTCGAAAGCGATCCTCAGCGAAAACCTCCCGGTGGGTCAGCGCGCCAAGGCGTTTTCCCTGAGCTATACGCTGACCAACATCGGCTATGCGGTCGGGCCGATGCTCGGTGTACTGATTGCCGGTGCTTTTGCCAGTGCCCCCTTCCTGATCGCTGCGGCCATCGCTTTTTTCAGTATTTTCCTGATGACCGGAATCGCGAAGGACCCGGCGCGCTCCCCTGCCAGCGGCCAGGCGCAGAGTTTCCTCAAAACCCTGATCACCCTGAAAAACGACCGTACCCTGATTCTGTTCACCGCCGGTTGTCTGCTCAGCACCGTGGTGCACGGGCGATTTACCTTTTACCTGTCGCAGTACCTGCTGGTGACCAGCAATCCCCGGCACACCATGGAGATCATGGCCGCCCTGCTCGCGTGCAATGCCATCAGTGTGATCTTGCTGCAATACCAGATCGGGCGTTTTCTCAAGCGCGAGCAACTGCGCCAATGGATCGTGGCCGGCACCGGCCTGTTCATCCTCGGGCTGATCGGCTTCAGCCTGGCGGACAGCCTGGTGAGTTGGTGCGTGGCGATGTTCATCTTCACCCTCGGTGAAATCATCATTTACCCGGCCGAGTTTCTGTTCGTCGACACCCTGGCACCGGAAGATCTGCGGGGCAGCTACTACGGCGCGCAAAACCTTGCGGCCCTTGGCGGTGCGCTGAGTCCGGTGATTTGCGGCTTCATGTTGATGCACACCCCGGCGCCGACGATGTTTTATGCCTTGAGTACACTCGCTGCCCTGGGCGGTTTGCTGTGCTACACAAGCGGCCGACGGCGCAATTTAAAGCAAAATTAATGCACTGAAAGCTCATTAATATGAATTTGTCAGCAGCAGGATTGAACGGCAAACTGTGCGCGTTCCTCCCCCAACAGTTGGAACAACTTCAAGGGCTTTCTGGGTTCCCCAGCTAAGCCTTTTTTTTGCCTCGATTTTTTCTGTCGGAGTCTTCTCTAAATGCTTGCCCGCTGGTTGCCCGCCGCCATCAATACCCGCCCCACCGAATGGAGCCGCGCTGCCATCGGCATGGCCCTGGGGACCCTGATGAGCGTGTGGCTCTGTAGCCAGGTGTTCGGCATCGAGGTGGCCCAGCACCTGATCGGCCCGCTGGGGGCCTCGGCGGTGCTGTTGTTTGCCGTGTCTTCGGGCGCGCTCGCCCAGCCCTGGTCGATTCTCGGCGGCTACCTGAGCGCCGGGGTGATTGCCTTGCTGGTGGCTCATGTGTTAGGCCGAACCCTGGGAAGCGCTTGCCTGGCGGCGGGCATGGCGTTGATCCTGATGTGCTGGCTGCGGTGCCTGCATCCGCCGGCCGGTGCCTTGGCCCTGACCCTGGTGCTGGCCGATCCGGCGACCATTGCCATGGACTGGAGAGCCATTGGGCCGGTGATGCTCAGCGCGGCGACGATGCTGTTCTGCGCCCTGGCCTACAACAACCTGACCCGTGTTCGTTACCCCAAGAGCGCCAGCGAGACGGTGGCCAGGATTCCTGCCGATCACTCGCCGGTCGACCGTCAGGCCATCACCGCCGAAGACCTGAAACTGGCGTTGGCCGACATGGAAGCGTTCTATGACGTCACCCCCGAAGACCTCGAGCAGTTGATCCAGGCCAGCCAACTGCACGCCAAACGCCGCAGCGTCGGCGAGGTGCTCGCCCCAAGATTGTAAGTCGCTGTTTTAGAGGTTCTTTTGCCGTGGCCGGGCGGTTCTGGCATCCTGCGCCTCCATTTTCTGACCCGGCCCGCCTTCTGGCACGCAAACCACCATGACCGCCTCCGAAAAAGCCCCCGCTCCACGCCACAGCGACCTGATCTACGGCCTCGATGACCGCCCGCATCTGACCGCCACCGTCTTTGCCGCCCTGCAACACGTGCTGGCAAGTTTCGTCGGCATCATCACCCCGACGCTGATCATGGGCAGTGCCCTGGGCCTGCAAAGCGAAATTCCTTACCTGATCAGCATGGCGCTGTTCGTTTCCGGCCTGGGCACCTTCGTGCAGGCGCGGCGCTTCGGCCCGGTAGGCTCCGGCCTGTTGTGCCTGCAAGGCACCAGTTTCTCGTTCATCAGTGTGATTCTCAGCGCCGGTTTCATGGTCAAGGCCCGGGGCGGCGGCACCGACGAGATTCTCTCGACCATCTTCGGCGTGTGCTTTTTTGCCGCGTTCATCGAAGTGGTGCTGAGCCAGTTCATCGGCAAACTGCGCATGCTGATCACCCCGGTGGTGACCGGGACGATCATCACGCTGATGGGCTTGTCGCTGATCAAGGTGGCGATGACCGACATCGCCGGCGGCTTCGGCGCCCCGGATCTGGGGGCGGCCAGTCACCTGGCCCTGGCGGCGCTGGTGCTGGGCACCATCGTGGTGTTGAACCGGGTGGACGTGCCGTTTCTGCGCCTGGGGGCGATTGTCATCGGCCTGACCCTGGGCTACGGGGTGGCATGGCTCACGGGCCAGGTGGATTTCAACAGCCTGCCCGAAGTCCCGCTGATGAGCGTACCGGTACCGTTCAAGTACGGGTTCTCCTTCGATTGGGTGGCGTTCATTCCGGTGGCGGTGATCTTCCTGGTGTCGCCGCTGGAGGCCGCCGGTGACCTCACGGCCAACTCGATGATCTCCCGGCAACCGGTCAAAGGCCCGGTGTACATTCGCCGGATCAAGTCCGGCCTGCTCGCCGATGGCCTCAACTCGGCCATGGCGGCGGTGTTCAACAGCATGCCGATGGTGACCTTCGCCCAGAACAACGGGGTGATCCAGCTCACGGGCGTGGCCAGCCGCTACGTGGCGTTTTTCATTGCAGGATTGCTGGTGGTGCTTGGCCTGTTCCCAATGATCGGCGCGGTACTGCAACTGATGCCGAAACCGGTGCTCGGTGGCGCGGAACTGGTGATGTTCGGCACCGTCGCCGTGGCCGGGATCAAGATTCTCGCCGAGGCGGGCCTGCATCGGCGCAACATGCTGATCGTGGCGATTTCCATCGGCATGGGCCTGGGCGTGGCCGCCGTGCCGGAGGTCTTGCGTGAACTGCCCAAGGCCCTGCACAACATTTTCGAATCGCCCATCACCGTCGGCGCGCTGTGCGCTATCGTTCTTAATATCTTCCTGCCCGAGGAATTCATCGAACTGGAAGAGGACGAATTCGATCCTGAGGCCTCGGTGCTTCAGGTCATGCAGAACCCAGATGTGACCGCCAGGGATGAACCCGCAAAGGCTGCGGTGGTCGCACAGTCGAACCACTAGTCGGGCTCAATGGCTGAGCCGCTGGCGGTTCAGCCTTTTTCAGATGAGAGCACCTCCATGCGCAGCCTCCACGCGGTCCTGATTTCCCTCCTGCTCTGCCTGAGCGCCTGTTCCTCGCTGCCCAATCGAGACCCGTTGAAAATCAACGTCGTGGGTGTCGAGCCCCTGCAAGGCGAGGGCATGGAAGTGCGTTTTGCCGTGAGAATCCGCGTGCAGAACCCCAATGACACCACCCTCACCTACAGCGGCGTCGCCCTGGACCTGGACATCAACGGCCAGCCCTTCGCCTCAGGCGTCACCGATGAGAGAGGTACGATCGGGCGCTTTTCCGACACCATCGTGACCGTGCCGGTCAGCGTTTCGGCATTTTCGGTGATTCGCCAGACCTATGGTATCAGCCAGATGAAAACGCTCAACAACATGCCTTATGTCCTGCGCGGCAAGCTCTCGGGTGGGGTGTTCAACACGATGCGTTTCGTCGACAGTGGCACACTCAATCTGCCTGGGCCGATCACTGGCACCCGTTGAAAACCTGCGAGCAATTCACTCGGTGTCATTGAGAATCAGGCTGCGGTAATGCCCCGGATTTGACCCCGACCACTTGCGAAACGCCTTGTAGAACGAACTGACGTCAGCGAACCCCAGCCGCGTGGCGATTTCACTGAAGCTGATCGCCGGCTCGGCCAACCAGACGATTGCCAGCTCCTTGCGCACGCCGTCCTTGAGGCCTTGATAGGTTTGCCCTTCTTCGGCCAGTCGGCGGCGCAAGGTTGAAGCCGACATGCACAGGCGTTGCGCCAGGGCTTCGGTTTCCGGCCAGTGTTCGGCCGGCAGATGGCGCAGGTCGTGTTTGATGCGGCTGGCCAGGCTCTGCGGATCGCGGTACTTGACCAGAATGTTCGCCGGCGCACGAGCCAGGAATCGCTCGAGTTCTTCAGGGCTGCGCTTGATGGGCAGGTCCAGGCAATCGGCGGAGAAAATCATCCGCGTCCGCGGGCGGTCGAAGCGTAGGTTCTCGGAAAACATCACCTGATAGTCATCGCAGAAATCCGGCTTCGAACAGCGCAGTTCGATGGCCAGGATCGGAATCCGTCGCCCTGCCAGCCAGCAGGCAACACCGTGCACGATCATCCAGTAGGTGAAATAGGTGAAGGCCCGGCGCGGGTCCTTGTCGTCCTCCAGCAGGACGATTTCCGCCAGGCTTTGCTGACGCACCAACTGCGCCGGCAGGTGTTCGAGGATCAGCGACAGGAACCCCAGGCCGCTGGCCACTCCCGCCGCCACGTTGGGCTCAAGCATGGCGCTGCGACACAGGAACGCGAAGCTGCCGGATTTGAGTTTGCGCGGGTCCATGCCAAAGAACTCATCATCCCCGCGCCGGGCCAGTAACCGCCACAGCCGCGCATAAGCCGTGGCCGGAACACGGGCGTCGGTGCTGCCCAGCAGCTGTGGGTCGATACCAACCTTGCTCAACACCTCATCCGTGGCAATGCCCGGCGCGCAGCTTTGCAACAGTGCTTCACGCACCAGTTGAATGGAGATGGTGTCTTTTTCCGACATGGATCGCGGCAAGCCCTGTTCTTGTTTGAGTGGGGGGCATATTAGCCGAAACCACCCGCTCAACGCAGATCCCTTGTGGGAGCGGGCTTGCCCGCGAAGGCGTCAGTCGCCGCAGGCTGCGATCTTTTTCAGAGGATGCGGTAGAGCAACCGCTCGATCCGCACGCGACTCACACGCTTGAGGAACTTGGCCACGCCCGCCGGGTATTCGGCCAGGGTTTCCAGATTCTGGAATTGCTCGATTCGCCGGGTGTGCTGGAAGATCTCTACCAGCTCTTTACGACGCGGCTCCAGCAGCTCGCCATGGGGATCATCGATCAGCAAAGCGTTTTCCAGATCGAGTCGAAACGCCCGGGGGTTGAGATTGTTGCCGGTCAGCAAGGTATAGCGCCGGTCGATCCACATGCCCTTGAGGTGGTAGGTGTTGTCGCCATCACGCCACAGGTGCAGGTTCAACTGCCCGCTGTCGATGTTGCGCTGATGACGCTTGGCAAACCGGCGCAAGCTGATCTCGTACAGGTACGGCAGCGCCGAAATGACCCGGAACGGTTCGCTCGGCGGAATGTAGAAGTCGTTGGCCGTCTTGTCGCCGACCACAATGTCGATCTTCACCCCACGGGCCAGTGCGCGGTTGAGCTCGCGGATGATCGCCAGCGGCAGGTTGAAGTACGGGGTGCAAATGGTCAGTTGCTGCTGGGCGCTGGCGATCAGTTCGCAGATCACCCGGTTCAGCGGATTGTTCTTGCCGACGCCGAGCAGCGGGCTGACGGACAGACCGGTCCTGTCGGTGGTGCCCCGCGTGGTGTCGTACGCCGCGTGCTTGAGACGGCTGCGCAGGTCACCGATATCATGGCGCAGGCTGCGGGTGGTCGGCAGGTTCGGCAGGTCGAGGCGGTGCACCGCCTTGGACGCCACCAGGCCGTGCTGCACCAGGTGCTGCATCGAATCGGCCAGTTCACGATTGTGCAGCAGGTGATAGCGGTCGTAGCGGTACTTGTCGAACTTGTGCAGATAGACGTTGTTCAGGCTCGCGCCGCTGTAGATCACACAGTCATCGATCACGAAGCCTTTAAGATGCAACACACCGAACAGTTCGCGGGTTTGGACCGGGACGCCGTAGATCGGCACTTCGCTGGCATGGGTGCGGGTCATTTCCTGATACCAGGCGGAGTTGCCCGGTTGCTTGCCGGCACCGATCAGGCCGCGCTGGGCGCGCAGCCAGTCGACGACGACCACCACGTCCAGGTCCGGACGCGCCAGTTTGGCCGCGTGCAAGGCATCGAGAATTTCCTGGCCGGCTTCATCCTGTTGCAGGTACAGCGCAACGATATAGATGCGCCGGGTCGCGCTGGCGATTTTCTCCAGCAGGCAACCACGGAATTCGGCAGCGCCGGAGAGGACGCTGACGGCATCGGCCGTCAGCGGAAAACTGCGCAACTTGGGCAGCAGGGAGCGTTTGAAAAGCGACGGCATAGGGCTCGCAATGGGTCGAATCCGAAGAACCCAAGAGCTTACACCATCGCTGGGTTCGGGTCTTGTTACTGTCTGTAATGCCCTCTTCGCGAGCAAGTCGAATCGTCGCACCGCCGCTCCCACAGGGGAACGCATTTCAAATGTGGGAGCGGCGGTGCGACGATTCGACTTGCTCGCGAAGACCATTTATCAGGCACTACAAAAATATCGATTGACCAAGGAGAACGATCGTTCTACTGTTAGCCACATGAACGAAATCAATAGCAATGACACACGCGACATCATTCTGGATGTCACCGAAAAGTTGATCTACAAAAGTGGCATAGCCGCCACTGGCATGGATCTTCTGGTGAAAACCGCCGGCGTCTCCAGAAAAAGCGTCTACCGCTACTTCGCCAACAAGGACGAACTGGTGGTGGCCGCCCTGCAACGCCGCGACCAGCGCTGGATGCACTGGTACAGAGGCGCAGTCGGCCAGGCACAAACCCCGGCCGAGCGACTGCTCAACCTGTTTACCGTACTCAAGTCGTGGTTCGCCTCCGAAGGTTTCCGTGGCTGCGCTTTCATCAACACCAGCGGCGAGACCGGCGACCCGCAAGACCCGGTGCGCCTGATCGCCAAAGAACATAAACAGAAGCTGCTCGACTACCTGTGCGAGCTGTGTACCGAACATGGTGCCGAGGATCCGCAGAGGCTGGCCAGACAGCTGCTGATCCTGATCGATGGTGCCATTACCGTGGCGCTTGTAATGGGTGATCACAGTGCCGCCGATAATGCGCAATGCATGGCGCGAAAGTTATTGGACCTGTAGCCACTCAATCAAGCTCGACACAATGTTGGAACTTTAACTTGATACGGAGACTTGAAATGTCTAATGCCGAAGTTCGTCCGCCATTACCCCCTTTCACCCGTGAATCGGCCATTGAAAAAGTTCGCTTGGCCGAAGACGGCTGGAACTCCCGGGACCCGGAGCGCGTGTCCCTGGCCTATACCCTGGACACCCAATGGCGTAACCGCGCCGAGTTCGCCCACAACCGCGAAGAAGCCAAAGGCTTCCTGACCCGCAAATGGGCCAGGGAGCTGAACTACCGACTGATCAAGGAGCTCTGGGCATTTACCGACAATCGCATTGCCGTGCGTTATGCCTATGAATGGCACGACGATTCGGGCAACTGGTTCCGCTCATATGGCAACGAAAACTGGGAGTTCAACGAGGACGGCCTGATGGCCCACCGCTTCGCCTGCATCAACGACATGCCGATCAAGGAAAGCGAGCGCAAGTTCCACTGGCCGCTGGGGCGTCGACCTGACGATCATCCAAGCCTGTCGGATCTTGGCCTGTAAACACTGATCCAAAATGTGGGAGCGGGCTTGCTCGCGAAGGGGCCATCAGATCCAACATTGACGTTGGCTGACACACCGCTTTCGCGAGCAAGTCGAATCGTCGCACCGCCGCTCCCACATTGGTTTTGTGTTGTACAGGTGAGTAAGATGTCGCCCCTTCCCCGCAGCCTCTTTCTGCACCCGCCGAATAAGCCGATCCCATGCCTTTCGAACTCAGCGTTGACCTCTCCACCCTGGCCATCCTGGCCTTAGTCGCTTTTGTTGCCGGTTTCATCGACGCCATCGCCGGTGGCGGTGGGCTGCTGACCACCCCGGCCCTGTTGACCGCCGGCCTGCCGCCGCACCTGGTGCTGGGCACCAACAAGCTCAGTTCGACCTTCGGATCGGCCATTGCCAGTTTCACCTTCTACCGGCGCAAGCTGTTCCACCCCGCGCAATGGGTGCACGCCATCGTCGGTACCCTGGTCGGCGCGCTGACCGGTGCCGTGGTCGCCCATTACCTGCCAGCAGAATGGCTGAACAAAATGCTGCCGGTGATCGTCTTCGCCTGTGGCGTTTACCTGTTGTTCGGCGGCACGCCGAAAGCGCCGCTGGACAGCGAGGCACCGATCAAGAAAAAGTGGCAGTCGACCCAAGGCTTCAGCCTCGGTTTCTATGACGGCGTGGCCGGTCCGGGCACGGGCGCGTTCTGGACCGTGAGCAGCCTGCTGCTCTACCCCATCGACCTGGTCAAGGCCAGCGGCGTGGCGCGCAGCATGAACTTCGTCAGCAACGCGGCAGCGCTGTCGATCTTCATCTTTTCCGGTCAGGTGGACTGGGTCATCGGCCTGTGCATGGGCTCGTCGTTGATGGTCGGCGCCTTCTTCGGCGCCCGCACCGCCATCAGTGGCGGCGCGAAATTCATTCGCCCGGTGTTCATCACCGTGGTGCTGGGCCTGACCGTACGCCTAGCCTGGCAGCACTGGTTCAGCGTGGCCTAAACGCCGGGCCACGTAGACGTCGATCAGGTAACGGGCAATCGAGCGTGACGCCGGCAACGGCGGCAGCTCGTGCACGTTGAACCACTGGGCGTCCTCGATCTCGTCTTCCTGACAGACGATCTCGCCACCGGCATATTCGGCGTGAAAGCCGAGCATCATCGAGTGCGGGAACGGCCAGCACTGGCTACCCATGTACTGGATGTTCCTGACCTCGATGCTCACCTCTTCGCGCACCTCGCGAACCAGGCAGTCCTCGGCCGATTCGCCCGGCTCGGCGAACCCCGCCAATGTGCTGTAGACACCGCTGACAAAACGCGGTGAGCGTGCCAACAGCACTTCATCGCCTCGAGTCACCAGTACGATCATGCTCGGCGAAATCCGCGGGTAGCTGCGCAGATCGCACGGCTGGCAATACATCGCCCGTTCGCGCGGTACCTGGGTCATGGCCTGACCGCAGTTACCGCAAAAGCGGTGCTCGCGGGCCCAGGTGCCGATCTGTGCGGCGTAACCGAGCACCTTGTAGACCGTGTGATCGCCTTCGAGCATGAACGCCCGCAGGCCTTTCCAGTTGCAACCCGGCACTTCGCTGTGACTGCGCAATTCCAGCAGATAGACCGGCTCGCCATCGAGATGACCGATGCCATGCTCGGCGAGAATCGACAGGTCCTGGCGCTTGAGCCATTCACGCGGGAACAATGCGCCATTGTCATCGAACAGAAAGCCTTCGGGGCTGCGCGCGACGGCCCAGCCGCCGGGTTGGTCGGTGTCCAGTACTGCGGTGGTCCAGCGAGGAATCATGGTTAATCAATCCAGAAATTCGGGTTTCTGTTTGCTCATATGGGCGGCCATGGCCACGCGCAGATCGGTCGATTGCAGCATGGCGGCGTTCCAGGTGGCGATGTATTCGAGGCCGTCATCGATGCGATGGTCACGCATGTAGCTGATCATCTCCTTGGTGCCGGTGACGGCGATCGGCGACTTGCTGGCGATTGCGTAGGCAATGCCCATGACGCCGTCGAGCAGGCTGGCGCTGTCGCTGTAGACGCGATTGACCAGGCCCATGCCCCGCGCTTCATCGGCGCCGAAGGTGCGACCAGTGTAAGCCAGTTCGCGCAGCATGCCGTCACCGATGATCCGCGGCAAGCGTTGCAGCGTGCCCACGTCGGCGGCCATGCCGATGTCGATTTCCTTGATCGAAAACTGTGCGTCCTCGGCGGCATAACGCATGTCGCACGCGGCAATCAGGTCGATGGCGCCCCCCAGGCAGTAACCCTGAATGGCCGCAAGCACCGGTTTGCGGCAGTTATCGACGGCATTGAACGACGCTTGCAGGGTGAGGATCTTGCGTCGCAACAGGCGCGCATTGCGTCCGACGTCCTTGCCCAGTTCATTGGCCACACCGGCCAGCATCATCAGATCGATCCCCGAGGAGAAATGTTTGCCTGCGCCGCTGAGGACCACCACGCGCACTTCATCGGTGTCGTCGATCCACCGGAAGATCTCGACGATCTCACTCCAGAACGCCGCGTTCATCGAGTTGATCTTTTCCGGGCGGTTGATCTGCACATGGGCGACTTTATCGACCAGTTCGACGGTGAACGCTGTGTACTGAGACATGCCAGTGATCCTTTTGCGGGCAAAAATGAGGCCCGAACTATAACAAGGCCCCAAGGTTAATGCCGATCAGTTAATCCACAACGCAATCTGTAGCAGCTGGCGTAGCCTGCGTCCGGCTGCGTAGCAGTCGTAAATCCGGCTTGCACGATCTCTCTGACGTACCGCGAACTCCGATTTTACGACTGCTGCGCAGCCGGACGCAGCCTTCGGCAGCTGCTACAAGGAAGGCGTAGCGTCCGGGTTCGCCTAACTGATCGGTATTAGGCATCAAGGGGGGCAGTAAGGCAGTGGTTCGGCCAAATGCGGGACTTGCCAGGCACGCACCACAACAGTGCACCGACATCAAAACGCGGCGCACATTTATGTGACTGCCCCATGACTTTCTGAAGCCGAAACGCAAAAAAACATGCACTTCGTCGGGGCGTTTGCACTGCGATCAGGCACGTCCGTACCGCTACAAACCGATTGTCGAACAATTTTGCCATCTGCCCTTTACCGCTCTAAGTTCTGGCCTAGACTCATTTTCTAAAAGCGAAACCGGTCGGTCACAAAGTGGAAAAATAGTCGAAACTTTTTCCAATCCCGATCGGTCCTCTGACAAGAAGGTGCGTTGCGACTGGTGCAATCTTTGCAACGGCTGATTCAACCCTTTTGCTTCGACGCATTGGGCAGCGCTTGCTCACTGATGCGCAGCGCGTTTGCGCCGGCCACGGGAATTGGCCATGGAACACCGTTTGCCAGACCTAAGAATTAGATCAACAACACGGGAGATTCATATGATCAGTACGGCTTTGGAAATACAGGGAGAGCGTGCTCATCAGGTCGGCGAATCGAGCGCCGTTACTGCCGCAAACACCCAACCCGTCAGCGTTCCAGGCACCAGGCCCCTGACCCCGGCAGCCAAGCACAATCCAAACCGTAAAAAAGTCCTGTTCGTCACCTCGGAAATTGCCGACCTGGTGAAAACCGGTGGCCTGGGCGACGTCTCCGCGGCGCTGCCACGGGCCATGGCCCATCTGCACGATGTACGGGTGTTGATCCCCGGTTACCCGCAAGTGCTGCATAGCGAGAACCCCATTCATATCATCGGCGAGCTTGGCGGTCATGCCGCGCTGCCACCGTGCAAGATCGGGCGCATGGACATGCCTGATGGTCTGGTCATTTACGTACTGATCTGCCCCGAACTCTACGAGCGCGAAGGTTCGCCCTACGGCGCCAACAACGGCCGCGACTGGCCGGACAACCATATCCGCTTCGCCCGCCTGGGCCTGGCGGCGGCCGATATTGCCGCCAACCTCGCGCAGATCCATTGGTGCCCGGACCTGGTGCACGCCCACGACTGGCCCGCCGGCCTGGCACCGGCCTACATGCACTGGCGTGGGCAGCGCACGCCGACGCTGTTCACCATCCACAACCTGGCGTACCAGGGCGTGACCAGCCTGGGTTCGTGCCCCGAATTGGGCATCCCCCATCACGCGCTGCAGCAGGAAGGCATGGAGTTCTACGGCAAGATGTCGTTCCTCAAGGCCGGCATGGCCTATTCGAGCCACATCACCACGGTCAGCGCGACCTACGCCCAGGAAATCACCACCCCGGATTTCGGCTGCGGTCTGGACGGGTTCCTCGCCGCCAAGACCCAGCAAGGCCTGCTCAGCGGCATTCCCAACGGCATCGATGAAAGCTGGGATGCGGCGACCGATCCGCACCTGTTCTGCCCGTTCAGCATCGGCGACTGGGAAGGCAAGGCCGTGAACGCCGCCCATGTCCGCGAACTGTTTGGCCTGGAGGACTCCGAAGGGCCGCTGTTTGCCGTGGTTTCGCGCCTGGTCTACCAGAAAGGCCTGGACCTGACCGAGGCGGTGTCCGAATACATCGTCAAAAACGGCGGCCAGATCGCGATCATCGGTCGCGGCGAACCGGAAGAAGAACAATCGATGCGCGAACTCGCCCTGCGTTTCCCCGGGCAGATCGGCGTGCGCATCGGCTTCAACGAAACCGACGCCCGGCGCATGTTCGCCGGCAGCGACTTCCTGCTGATGCCTTCGCGTTACGAACCCTGCGGCCTGAGCCAGATGTACGCCCAGCGCTTCGGCTCGTTGCCGGTGGCACGCAATACCGGTGGCCTGGCCGACACCATCGAAAACGGCGTGACCGGTTTCCTGTTCGATGAATCCACGGTGCAGAGTTACCAGGAGGCCCTGAGCCGCGCATTCAAAGTGTTCGCCTTTCCCGACCTGCTGCACGCCATGCGCTGCCGGGCCATGGCAGCACCATTCAACTGGTGCAAGGCGGTCGAACCCTACGCCGAGCTCTACGAACAGCTTGTGGCCAAGGCATTGGGGAAATCGAACAAACAGTAAGAGGCTTTCAAGATGCCGTTACGGACCCTTGAGACCTGGCCCCACGGCGCAATCATGCTGGACGCGGAACACACGCGATTCGCGTTGTGGGCGCCAGATGCGTTCTACGTCAGTGTCGAACTGGAAAATGGACAGTCCTTGCCGTTGTTGCCCCAGGCCGACGGCTGGTTCGTGAGCAACATCCGATGCGCGGCGGGCACGCGTTACCGCTACAGCATCGACGGCGAACTGGAAGTGCCCGACCCGGCCTCCCGCGCTCAAGCCGGTGATATCGACCGGCACAGCGTGGTGGTCGATCCGTTGGCCTATGCCTGGCAACACAGTGCCTGGCCGGGGCGGCCGTGGAACGAAGCGGTGATCTACGAACTGCATGTCGGTGCGCTCGGCGGCTTCAGCGCCGTCGAGCAGCATCTGGCGCGGCTGGTCGAACTGGGTGTGACCGCAATCGAACTGATGCCCGTCGCGCAGTTTCCCGGTGAACGCAATTGGGGTTATGACGGCGTCCTGCCCTACGCGCCCCAGGCGTCATACGGCTCCCCCGAGCAGCTCAAGCACTTGATCGACACCGCCCATGGCCACGGCCTGGCGGTGATTCTCGACGTGGTCTACAACCACTTCGGCCCGGACGGCAATTACCTGCATCGTTATGCCAAGGGCTTTTTTCGCGAAGACAAGCACACGCCGTGGGGAGCCGCCATCGACTTCCGTTGTCGCGAAGTCCGGGACTTCTTCATCGAAAACGCCTTGATGTGGCTGCTCGAATATCGTTTCGACGGTTTGCGCCTGGACGCGGTGCACGCCATCGAAGACCCCGATTTCCTCCAGGAACTGGCGCGACGGGTACGCCAGCAGACGGGGCCGGCGCGGCATGTGTGGCTGATGGTGGAGAACGAACACAACCAGGCCAGCCTGCTCGAACAAGGTTACGACGCGCAGTGGAACGATGACGGACACAACGCCCTGCATGTGTTGCTGACCGGCGAAACCGAGGCCTATTACGCCGACTACGCGCACAACCCCACCGAACAACTGGCGCGCTGCCTGAGCCAGGGTTTCGTGTTCCAGGGCCATCTCAACCGCCATGGTGTGGCGCGGGGCGAACCCAGCGGGCAGCTGCCGCCCAGTGCATTCATCCTGTTTTTGCAGAACCATGACCAGATCGGCAACCGGGCCTTCGGCGAGCGCCTGCATCAACTCGCCCACCCGCAAGCGCTGCGGGCCGCCACCGTATTGTTGCTGTTGTCGCCGATGATTCCGCTGCTGTTCATGGGCGACGAGTTTGCCGTCGAACAACCCTTCCTGTTTTTCACCAGCCACCACGGTGAATTGGCCAAACAGGTTCGCGACGGTCGGCGCAACGAATTTGCGGCGTTCAGCACCTTTGCCGACCCAAACCTGCGCGAACACATTCCGGACCCGAATGATCCGCAGACGTTTGCCGCGTCGCGCCCGGTCCTGCCATCGACCAGCCATCGCCAGATGCACGACCTGTATCGCCGACTGTTGCAGCTCCGTCACCGGCACATCATCCCGCGCCTGCCGGGCGCCCAGGCTCTGGGCAGCGATGTGCTGGGCGAAGGCGCGATCAGTGCCTCCTGGCGCTTGGGCGATGGCAGCCAGCTGCGCATTGACCTGAACCTCAGCGCCAGGCCCGTAGCCCACACCTCACAGACCGGTGCCACGCGCTTGTTCGAATACCCGCCACAGAACCCCGACCTGCCGGCCCCAAACACCCTTGCCCCGTATTGCGCGCTCGTCACCCTCGCCGCCGCAGTGCCCTTTGCTACCTCGTTTGGAGAGCGTCCATGAGTGATGCGCAACTGGAAATCCTGGCCAGCCGTGCCGGCCTCGCCGTCGACTGGATCGACGCCAACGGCCGTCCGCAAAAAGTCGCACCTTCCGTGTTGCGCAACGTGCTGACCGGCCTTGGTCACCCGGCCGGCAGTGCCCAGGAAATCGACGCCAGCCTGCTGGAGCTGCAAGAGGCGCAACAGACCCATCACTTGCCACCATTGATCACCGCCGATGTCGGGGCGGGCCTGGACCTTGCGCGTTTTTTCGAACCTGGAACCCCTTGCGAAATCCACCTGGAGGACGGTTCGCGCCTCAACCTGAAACTGGACGCCAACGCGGTGCTGCCGGGGCTGGTGCCGGTCGGCTATCAACAGGTCAGCATCGACGGACAAAGCTTCACCCTGGCCGTGGCCCCGGCCCGTTGCTATAGCGTGGCCGATGCCGTGGACAACCCGATCCCCCGTGCCTGGGGCCTGAGCGTGCAGCTGTATGGATTGCGCCGCCCCGGCGATGGCGGATTTGGTGACACCCAGGCGCTGGAAGACCTCGCCCGGGTGGCCGGCGAGCGTGGCGCCGAGGCGCTGGCGATCAGCCCGCTGCATGCGATGTTTTCCAGTGACACCCGACGCTACAGCCCCTATTCGCCGTCCAGCCGCCTGTTTCTCAACAGCCTTTACTGCGCCCCCGGCACCATTCTCGGCGAACGCGCGCTGCGTACCGCCATTGATGCAACCGGGCTGGCCGTTGAACTCAAGGCGCTGGAGGAGCGTCCGCTGATTGACTGGCCGGCCGCCGCCGAAGCCAAGCATCGGTTGCTGCAGTCGCTGTACGAAGGTTTCGTCCAGGGCGAGCACCCCTTGCACGAAGACTTCAGCAGTTTTCGTCACGCCGCCGGCGAAGCGCTGGAAAACCACTGCCGCTTCGAAGCCATCCAGGAGGCGCGCGCCGCCCGGGGTGAACACCTCGACTGGCGGCAGTGGCCCGAACCCTGGCGCAACCCGCGCAGCGCCGAACTGGCGGCATTCGCCGAAGAGAATGCCGGGCGCATCGGCTTCTTCGCTTTCTGCCAGTGGCTGATCACGCGCTGCCTGGAGCGCGCGCAAACCGCCGCCCGCGCCAGCGGCATGAGTATCGGCCTGATCGCCGACCTGGCCGTCGGTGCCGATGGCGGCGGCAGCCAGGCCTGGAGCCGTCAGGACGAACTGCTCGCCTCCCTCACCGTCGGAGCACCACCGGACATTCTCAACCGCACGGGCCAGGGTTGGGGGATTTCCGCGTTCTCCCCTGAAGGCCTGGTGCGCAATGGTTTCCGGGCCTTCATCGAAATGCTGCGGGCCAACTTCGCCCACTGCGGTGGCTTGCGCATCGATCACGTCATGGGCTTGCAGCGTTTGTGGGTAGTCCCCAATGGCTCGCCGCCAGCGGACGGCGCCTACCTGTATTACCCGGTGGACGATCTGCTGCGCCTGCTGACCCTGGAATCCCATCGTCACCAGGCCATCGTCCTGGGCGAAGACCTCGGCACCGTGCCGGACGGCCTGCGGGAAAAACTCATCGCCCGCTCGATGCTGGGCATGCGGGTATTGCTGTTCGAACAGGACAACACCCACTTCAAGCCGATCCTCGACTGGCCGGACAACGCCCTGGCGACCACCAGCACCCATGACCTGCCCACCCTCAACGGCTGGTGGCATGGCCGCGATATCGACTGGAACGCCCGGCTCGGCATGGTCGATGCCAGTGGCGAAATCGAATGGCGTCAGCACCGCGAACGCGAGCGCGAAGGCCTGCGTCGGGCGTTGAGCCAGGACCCGCAGAACTTCCGCGAAGAGTCCCACGAAACCGATCAGGTGCTAGATGCCAGCGTGCGCTTCCTCGGTCATACCCGGGCACCCTTGGTGCTGCTGCCTCTGGAAGATGCCCTGGGTGTCGAACAGCAAGCCAATCTGCCCGGCACCACCGACACCCACCCCAACTGGTCGCGGCGCTTGCCCGGTTACAGCGAAGCCCTGCTCGATGGGGCGGATGCCGCGCGACGCCTGGAGTTGCTCGCCTGTGCGCGACTCCAGGCGGCCGAGCGTGATCGATGACTCAGGTGCCGACCCGTCCACTGCGCGCCACCTTGCGCCTGCAATTTCACAAAGGCTTCACGCTCGAAGATGCGGTGCCACTGGTGCCGTATTTCGCCCGTCTCGGCATCAGCCATGTCTATGCTTCCCCGCTGTTGCGCGCCCGTGCCGGATCGATGCATGGCTACGACGTGGTTGACCCGACCCGGGTCAACCCGGAGCTGGGCGGTGAGGCGGCGCTGCGCAGCCTGGTCGGCGCCCTGCACGGGCACAACATGGGATTGATCCTCGACGTCGTCTCCAACCACATGGCGGTCGGCGGCAGTGATAATCCCTGGTGGCTGGATTTGTTGGAGTGGGGGCGCCTGAGCCCCTATGGCGAGTTTTTCGATATCCAGTGGCACTCCCCCGATCCGTTGATGGAAGGCCAGTTGCTCCTGCCGTTTCTGGGCAGCGACTACGGCGTCGCATTGCAGGACGGTACCCTGCCCTTGCGATTCGATGCCTGGCACGGCACGTTCCATGTCGAGCACTACGAACACCGCTTTCCCATTTGTCCAGGCGATTACGGCGAATTGCTCAGGGTCGATGCACCGCTTGATGCGCAACAGGCCGAACAACTGAAAAACCTGGCCGATCGTTTCAGCACCCTGAGCTACCAGACCGACGCCCACAGCCTGGCCCTGCCGCTGAAAGCGGAACTTCGCGATCTGGTCAGCGATCCGGCCCTTGCCCAGGCCATCGAGCAGCACCTGAACAACTACGACTCATTGACCAGCGAAGGCTTCCAGCGCCTGCACAACCTGCTGGAACGCCAGAGCTATCGCCTCGCCAGTTGGCGCACCGCCGCCGATGACATCAACTGGCGGCGCTTCTTCGATATCAATGAACTCGGCGGGCTGCGCGTCGAGCGTCCCGCCGTGTTCGAAGCCACCCACGCGAAGATCTTCCAACTGGTGGCTGAAGGGCTGATCGACGGGCTGCGCATCGACCACATCGACGGCCTCGCCGACCCACGAGGTTACTGCCGCAAGCTTCGCCGTCGGGTCGACAGCCTGTCAGGGGGCCGCCACCTGCCCATCTACGTCGAAAAAATCCTCGGCGAAGGCGAAACCCTGCATCGCGACTGGTCGGTGGACGGCACCACCGGCTACGAGTTCATGAACCAGTTGTCACTGCTGCAACAGGATCCACGGGGCGCGCAGACACTGGCCCAGCTCTGGCACCGTCACAGCGAGCGGCCTGACGACTTCTGCCAGGAAGCACAACTGGCGCGCCAGCAAATCCTCGCTGGTTCCCTGGCCGGAGATTTCGAAAGCGTTGCCCAGGCCCTGCTGCAAGTGGCCCGGGACAACCTCATGACCCGCGACCTGACCCTCGGCGCCATTCGCCGGGCCTTGCAGGCGTTGATCGTGCACTTCCCGGTGTACCGCACCTACATCGGCCCCCTTGGCCGCTCGGACCAGGACGAGGCGTTTTTCCGCCGGGCCATGGCCGGTGCCCGCCAAACCCTGGGCGAAGCGGACTGGCCGGTGCTCGACTGCCTGGCCGGCTGGCTCGGCGGTGAACCCTGGCGGCAGCGCCCGGCCGGTCGCGGGCGCAAACGCCTCAAGCACGCCTGCGTACGTTTCCAGCAACTGACCTCGCCGACGGCGGCCAAAGCGGTTGAAGACACCGCGCTCTATCGTTCGGCCGTCCTGCTCTCGCGCAATGACGTTGGCTTCAACACCGAACAGTTCAGCGCACCGCTCGCCGACTTTCATCAGGCCTGCATCGAGCGCCTCGATACCTTCCCGGACAATCTGCTGGCCAGCGCCACCCACGACCACAAGCGCGGGGAAGATTCACGGGCACGGCTGGCGGTACTGAGCGAGCGCAGCGGCTGGTACGCCGACCAGATCGGCCTGTGGCGCGCCCTCGCCCGGCCCTTGCGCAACGACGATCAAATGCCGTCGACGGGGGATGAATTGATTCTGTACCAGGCGATCCTCGGCAGCTGGCCGCTGGCGTTGGGTATCGATCATCCGCCCGCCCTCGAGGACTACGCAAAACGCCTGTGGCAGTGGCAACGCAAGGCCCTGCGCGAAGCCAAACTGCAAAGCGGCTGGAGCGCGCCCAATGACCCTTACGAGCAAGCGAGCGAGGACTTCATCCAGCATCTGTTGCTCAGCCCCGAAGGCGAACTGTTGCGCACCGCCCTGGCCAAGGCTGCCCGTTCGATTGCCGCCCCCGGTGCCCTTAACGGTTTGGCGCAAACCTTGCTGCGCATGACCGTGCCCGGCGTGCCGGATTTGTATCAGGGCAACGATTTCTGGGACTTCAGCCTGGTCGACCCGGACAACCGTCGCCCGGTGGATTACGCCAGCCGCCAGCAGGCGTTGCGGCAAACGGCGGACCTGTCGGACCTGTTGCAGAACTGGCGTGACGGGCGCATCAAGCAAGCCTTGATTGCGCGCACCCTGAGCCTGCGCGCCGAGCATGCCGAGCTGTTTCGGCGTGGCACTTACCAGGCCCTGGAAGTGGTGGGCAGCGAGGCCCATCGAGTGCTGGGTTTTGTCCGTGAGCGGGGGGGAAAACGCGCCATCGTGATTGTGCCGATACGGTGTGCCGATCTGCTGGAAAACAGTGCTGAACCACAGGTCCACGCGCCGCTGTGGGGCGATACCCGGGTCAAATTGCCGTTCACCGTCCCTGACGAACATCTGGAGGGACTTTTTTCCGGCATCACAGTCACAAAACACAGGGAGCTGCCGATCAGCGCCGCGCTGGGAGATTTCCCGGTCAATCTCATTATTCAAACTACCCACACTTGAGTTCAGTTCAGGAGCATTGCGATGAGTACCGACGATAAACGCATCCGCGAATTCGCCTATCAGATCTGGGAATCCGAAGGAAAGCCCGAAGGCCAGGAAGCCCGTCACTGGGAGATGGCGTGCAAACTGGCGGAAGCCGAAGCCCTGGCCCCGAAAAAACCGGCCAAGGCATCCGCGAACAAAACTCCGATCAGCAAAACGGCCAATGGCAAGGCTGGCGATGCCAAGGTCGCCGTACCAAAAACCAAGGCCAAACCGGCGGCGGCTTCGAAGGTGATCCCGCCGGGGGAAAAGGCGCTCGAGAAAAAACCCCGGGCGGCGCGAAAACCGCCGGCGGTTTGAATATGTCTTGAGGCCCCCTTCGTCGGAACGCCGCCCGGAGCAAGCCCGCTCCCACAGTGTTTGATGGTGTGGCTGCAATCCGTGGCAACTCGCAGGTCCCTGTGGGAGCGGGCTTGCCCGCGAAGAGGCCATCACTTCCAGCGTTGATGTTGTCTGACACACCGTTTTCGTCGGAACGCCGCCCGGAGCAAGCTTGCTCCTGCAGGTAGCCCCCGTTTACAGGAGTACCTATGACCAGTCCGAAGAAGGCCGCCGCGCCAGCCCCCCGCGTTGAAGCCACACGAATCCGCGAAGGCCTGCCCTTTCCGCTGGGCGCCACCTGGGATGGCCTGGGCGTCAACTTCGCCCTGTTTTCCGCCCACGCCACCAAGGTTGAACTGTGCCTGTTCGACGACGCCGGCGAGGTGGAACTCGAACGCATCGAACTGCCCGAATACACTGACGAGATCTATCACGGTTACCTGCCCGACGCCCATCCGGGGTTGATCTATGGCTATCGCGTCTACGGCCCCTACGACCCGGCCAACGGCCATCGCTTCAACCCCAACAAACTGCTGATCGACCCCTACGCCAAACAACTGGTCGGCAAGCTGAAATGGTCCGAAGCGCTGTTCGGCTACACCATCGGCCACCCCGACGCCGATCTCAGCTTCGATGAACGGGACAGCGCGCCCTTCGTGCCCAAATGCAAGGTCATCGACCCGGCGCACACCTGGGGCCACGATCATCGCGTCAGCGTGCCGTGGGACAAGACGATCATTTATGAAACCCACGTGCGCGGCTTCAGCATGCGTCACCCTGCCGTCCCCGAAAACCTGCGCGGCACCTTTGCCGGGTTGATGGTCGATGACGTGGTGGAACATATCCGCAAGCTCGGCGTGTCGACGGTAGAGCTGCTGCCGATCCACGCATTCGTCAACGACCAGCATTTGTTGCACAAGGGCATGACCAATTACTGGGGCTATAACAGCATTGCGTTCTTCGCCCCCGACCCGCGCTACCTGGCCAGTGGCAAGATCGCCGAATTCAAGGAAATGGTCGCGCACCTGCACGAAGCCAATCTGGAAGTGATCCTCGACGTGGTCTACAACCACACCGCCGAGGGCAACGAGCAAGGCCCGACCCTGTCCATGCGCGGCATCGACAATGCGTCCTACTACCGCCTCAAGCCCGATGACAAGCGCTTCTATATCAACGATTCCGGCACCGGCAACACCCTGGACCTGAGCCACCCGTGCGTGCTGCAAATGGTCACCGACTCCCTGCGCTACTGGGCCTCGGAAATGCACGTGGACGGCTTCCGCTTCGACCTGGCGACCATTCTGGGGCGTTACCACGACGGTTTCGACGAACGCCACAGCTTCCTTGTAGCCTGCCGCCAGGACCCGGTGCTGCGCCAGGTCAAACTGATCGCCGAACCCTGGGACTGCGGCCCCGGCGGTTATCAGGTCGGCAACTTTCCACCGGGCTGGGTCGAGTGGAACGACAAATTCCGCGACACCGTGCGCGCCTTCTGGAAAGGCGACGACGGCCAACTGGCGGACTTTGCCAGCCGCCTGACCGCTTCGGGCGAGATGTTCAATCAACGTGGCCGCCGTCCCTATTCATCGGTGAACTTCGTCACCGCCCACGACGGTTTCACCCTCAACGACCTGGTGTCGTACAACGACAAGCACAACGAAGCCAACGACGAAAACAATCAGGACGGCAGCAACAACAATCTGTCCTGGAACCACGGCGTCGAAGGCCCCACCGACGATCCCGAGATCAACGCGCTGCGCCATCGGCAGATGCGCAATTTCTTCGCCACCCTGCTGCTGGCCCAGGGCACGCCGATGCTGGTGGCCGGCGACGAGTTCGCCCGTACCCAGGACGGCAACAACAATGCGTACTGCCAGGACAGCGAAATCGGCTGGGTCAACTGGGACCTCAGTGAAGACGGCAAGGCCCTGCTCAAATTCGTCAAACGCCTGATCAAGTTGCGCCTGACCTACCCGGTCCTGCGGCGCGGGCGTTTCCTGGTGGGTAATTACAACGAGGATATCGGCGTCAAGGACGTGACCTGGCTGGCGCCGGACGGCACGCAAATGACCACCGAGCATTGGCACGATGCGCACAATCGATGCCTGGGCATGCTGCTCGATGGCCGCGCCCAGGAAACCGGCATTCGTCGCAAAGGCGTCGACGCGACGTTGATGCTGGTGGTCAACGCCCATCACGACATCGTCAATTTCCGTCTGCCGGAAGTGCCTGACGGTGGTTTCTGGACGTGCATGATCGACACCAACCAACCGGCGATCCGCGGCCAGGAGCGCTTCGAGTTTGGCCACGAGTACTCGGTCACCGGCCGCTCGTTGCTGCTGTTCGAGTTGCAACATGAGGAACAAGAGTAAAAAAGCCTACAGGCATTCATGGCCGCAACACCGCAGAGCGGAAAAATCATTCAGGACAGGTTCGCGACGCGACGAACAGCGTTACATGAGCAATACTCGATTCGCGGCAATCCAGGGTTTGGCTTGTCGCACTGCTATCAACGAGCCCTCACGGGTCTGCCGGGCGTGTCCCGTGCACGACTGAAGGCGACGCAGAACAAGGACGTATCCACCATGAAACCCGTTTCCCTGAGCGAAGCCAGCCTGCCATCACAGATCTGGAACAGCGCCCCGCAACCGGGCAGCATTCCGGTCATCAGTCCCCAGTCACTGGTGCCCACCGGCGCACGCGCGGTGCTCATTGCCCCGCACCCCGGCGATGAAGTCGTGACCTGCGGCGGCCTCCTGCAATTGCTCAGCAACCTGGGCCACCCACTGCAATTGCTCTCGATCACTGACGGCAGCGCCAGCCATCCGGGTTCTCGGCAGTGGTCGGAAAAACGCCTCAGCGTATTTCGTCCCCAGGAAAGCGTCGAAGCCATCCGCCGGCTCGGGTTGCCGATGCACAGCCTGAAGTGGATTCGTGGCGGGTTTACCGACAACGCGCTGGCGGAATACGAAGAACAGATTACCCGATTCATCACACGCTACCTGCGCCCCGGCGATGTGGTGTTCAGCACCTGGCGCGAGGACGGCAACGTCGACCACGACACCGTTGGCCGCGCCAGCGCCAGGGCGGCGGCCGATATCGGGGCCACCTATATCGATGTACCGTTCTGGGCCTGGCACTGGCCGGCACGGGACCGGGAGCTGATTCCCTGGCACCGTGCCCGCAAGGTACGCCTCGATACCTGGACTGTCGCCCGCAAGAGCCACGCCACCCATGCCTACGCCAGCCAACTGGACGGCGAACCGGCCATCGGCCTCGCGCCGTCGCTGCCCCGACCGCTGCTGGAGCGTATCCGTTTGCCTTATGAAATCGTGTTGGTATGAACTCATCGATTATCGTTCGGCTCAGCCCATCGGACTGAACTGACTGCCGTCGCATCAGTCGCATACATAAGCAGCCCTGAGTCAGAGGAGTGCAAGTGGCCAGTCATTCAAAACGCCAGGCAGCCGAATCGACACCCTTGAACACGCCCCCGGCGATTCATCGGCTTCGGGTGCTGACGGTCAACACCCATAAGGGATTTACCGCACTCAACAGGCGTTTCGTCCTCCCCGAGTTGCGTGAAGCCGTGCGCAGTACGTCGGCAGACCTGGTGTTTCTGCAAGAAGTCGTCGGCGAACACGAGCGCCACTCCTCCCGCTACAACGATTGGCCACAAACCTCGCAATATGAATTCCTTGCCGACAGCATGTGGAGCGACTTCGCCTATGGGCGCAATGCCGTCTATCCCGACGGTCACCATGGCAATGCCCTGCTGTCGAAATACCCGATCCGCGAGTATCGAAATCTGGATGTTTCCATTACCGGCCCGGAACGCCGTGGCTTGCTGCACTGCGTGCTGGACGTGCCGGGGCATCGCGAAGTGCATGCCATCTGCGTTCACCTCAGCCTGCTGGAAAGCCATCGTCAACTACAGTTGCAATTGCTCTGTCAGCTCCTGGAGTCCTTGCCGGATGATGCGCCGGTGATCATTGCCGGCGACTTCAACGACTGGCAGATGCAGGGTAATGCCGCCCTTGCCCGCCGCGACTACTTGCACGAAGCCTTCGAACGCCACCTTGGTCGTCCGGCCAAAACCTATCCCGCGCGGTTTCCCTTGCTGCGCCTGGACCGCGTCTACCTGCGCAATGCCAGCAGCCATGAACCGAAAATACTGGGGCACAAGCCGTGGACGCACCTGTCCGACCATCTGCCGCTGGCAGTTGAAGTGCATCTCTGAACCACGGCCATTCATTGCCAGGTGTCGGCGTCGATAGCACCGGCCCCTTCGCGAGCAAGCCCGCTCCCACACGGGATTTGAGTACGACATCAATCCAGTGTGGGAGCGGGCTTGCTCGCGAATAGCAGCACCGCCGACTTCAGATCAGCCCTGCGGCCGCAACATCAACACCGCCAACGGCGGCAAATTCAGCACCAGCGACAACGCCTGGCCATGGCTCGGCACCTCTTCGGCCAACGCCCCGCCACTGTTGCCGTAGTTGGAACCGGCATAGATGGACGAATCGCTGTTGAGCACCTCGTTCCACTGCCCGTCAAACGGCACCCCGATGCGATAAGCCTCACGCGGCACCGGCGTAAAGTTGGCCACCACCAGCACCGGTTCGCCGTCCTTGCTCCAGCGCAACCACGCATAAACGCTGTTGATCGCGTCATCGCCGATCAGCCATTGGAAACCCTGGGGCACATCGTCCTGCTCATGCAGCGCCGGCTCTTCGCGGTACAAGCGGTTGAGGTCGGCCACCAGTTTTTGCACGCCCTTGTGTTCGGGATATTGCAGCAGGTACCAGTCCAGTTGCTGGTCATGGTTCCACTCGCGCCACTGGCCGAATTCGCAGCCCATGAACAACAGCTTCTTGCCCGGATGGGCCCACATGAAACTCAGGTAGGCCCGCAGGTTGGCGAATTTCTGCCAGCGGTCGCCGGGCATCTTGTCGATCAGCGAATGTTTGCCGTGCACCACTTCATCGTGGGAGATCGGCAGGATGAAGCGCTCGGACCACGCGTACACCAGGCCGAAACTCAGCTCGTTGTGGTGATGGGCGCGGTACACCGGATCCTGCTGGATGTAATGCAGCGAATCGTGCATCCAGCCCATGTTCCATTTGTAGGCAAAGCCCAGGCCACCCTGTTGCGTGCCCTGGCTGACACCCGGCCATGCGGTGGATTCCTCGGCGATCACCAGCGCCCCGGGCGCTTCGAGGGCCACCACGTCATTGAGGTGGCGCAGGAAGTCGATGGCTTCCAGGTTCTCCCGCCCGCCATGGCGGTTCGGCACCCACTCGCCGGCCTTGCGCGAGTAGTCGCGGTACAGCATCGAGGCCACGGCATCGACCCGCAGGCCGTCGACATGGAAATGCTTGAGCCAGTGCAGCGCCGACGCCAGCATGTAGCCGTGCACTTCGGTGCGGCCCAGGTTGTAGATCAACGTGTCCCAGTCCTGATGGAACCCTTCCTGGGGGTTGCCGTACTCGTACAGCGCCGTGCCGTCGAATTGGGCCAGGCCGTGGGTATCGGTGGGGAAATGCGCCGGCACCCAATCGAGAATCACCCCGAGATCGGCCTGGTGGCAGGCATTGATGAACGCGGCGAACTCGTCGGGCGTGCCATAGCGCGCACTCGGCGCGAATTGCGACAGCAACTGATAGCCCCACGAACCGCCGAACGGATGCTCCATGATCGGCATCAGTTCGATATGGGTGAAGCCCAGGTCTTTGACATAGGGAATCAGCCGCTCGGTCAGTTCGGGCCAGGTGTACTGGCGGGCCACTTCGCCCAGGTCGTCCAGTTCGCATTGCCACGAACCGGCGTGCAATTCGTAGATCGACAACGGCGCCGTCACCCGCTGGCGGTCACCCCGGGCCAACATCCAGTCCTGGTCCTGCCAGTCGATGTTCAAGGGCGAGGCGACTTTCGAGGCGGTGTCCGGTGGCAGGCTGGTGGCCAGCGCCACGGGATCGGCCTTCAACGGCAGGATCCCGTGGGAGCCGAGAATCTCGTATTTGTAGGTGTCCCCGGCTTGCAGGCGCGGGATGAACAACTCCCAGACTCCAGTGGGATGGCGCAGGCGCATCGGGTGCCGGCGACCGTCCCAGACGTTGAAATCACCAACCACCGATACCCGCCGGGCATTCGGTGCCCACACGGCGAAACGCACGCCGTCGACGCCGTCCACGGTTTTCAGTTGCGCGCCCAGGCACCCGCTGAGGTCGCGGTGATTGCCTTCGGCGAACAGGTACAAATCCATTTCGCCCAACAACGGGCCGAAGCTGTAAGGGTCTTCGGCAGTCTGTTCGCCGCCGGCCCAACGGGTACGCAGCAGATACGCCTGCGCACGGTCGAAATGACCGACGAACAGCCCCGGTGTCTCTGTGGCTTCAAGTTGGCCCAGCTCTTGCCCGGAGTCCCTGGCCAGCACCTGCACACTCAGGGCGCCCGGCAGATACGCGCGAATGAATTGCCCGCCAGCGCCATCGGCGTGGGGGCCGAGAATGGCGAAAGGATCGATATGCTCGGCACGCACCAATGCATCGATATCCCGCGCCCTGGGCAGCAACGCTTCTTTGTGATGACCCTGTTCCTTGTTCGAGACACTCATGACTACTCTCCACCAAGATCGGAAAAGGGTTTAAGCCCACTCAATAATCCATATAAACCGTGCAACGGCACGGGCAACCAGGTGGGGCGATTTTCCGCCTCATAGGCCACTTCATACGCCGCCTTCTCCAGACCGAACAACGCCAACGCGGCATCCTCGCCTTCGGGATCTTGCCATGCATGGGCAAGACTAGCTGCCGCCAGCCGATAAGCGTCGACAAATGCCTGCCGCGCCTCGCTCAAGTAGCGCTCGGTGACCCGCAAGCGCGCGGCATCTGCCGCCGCGGTGTTATCGACGCTCTGCACATTGATCGCCATCGCCGCCGCGTAGTCGAAAGAGCGCAGCACGCCGCTGACATCCTTGTACGGGCTGTGTTTGCCCCGTCGTTCATGCAATGGCCGGGCCGGTTCGCCTTCGAAGTCGATCAGGTAGGCATCGCCCTTGATCACCAGCACCTGCCCCAGATGCAGGTCGCCGTGCACACGAATGCGCAAGCCGCCCGCGGTCTTTTTGCCCAATGCTTGTACATGGCCGAGGATGGCTTTCCTGTTGTCCAGTAAACGGCCGACCAGGGTCTGGTCCGCCGGGTTCAGTTGATGTTTATGCTGCTTGAGCAAGTTCAGCGCGTGCTCGACTTGCGCCGCGACATCCTTGGCCGAGGCCAGCGCCTCCTTCTGCGTGGTGACCTGGGGCAAGAAGTCCGGATTGGCACTCGGCGCCGCCAGCACCTGGTGCATTTCCCCCAGGCGCTGACCGAGCATAGCGGCGAAATCTTTCAGTTCGCCGAGCGCGTTGTAATGTTGTTCCTGTTCGGACACGGCGTCGGCCAGCTCATCGCGCAGCGCCCGTTCGAGGTTGTTCCGGGTCCACTCCCAGGCGTCGCCCTGATTGCTCAAGTAGCCTTGGGCAATCATCAGCAAATTGTCTTCGCCCGCGCCGTCCCGGCGCACCACGGCCCCCAGCAACGGCGAAATATTGCTGAACCCGGCTTGCGTCAGATACGCACTCATTTCCAGCTCAGGGTGCACACCGCTGGCGACCTTGCGGATCAGTTTCAACACCAGGCTGTTGCCGATCACCACCGAGCTGTTGGACTGTTCGGCGGACAGGTAACGTACCGACGACTCGGCATTGAGGCCGAGTTTTTCAAGTTCGGCGGTGGACTCGAAGCGAATGTCGCCATCGCTGGAGGCCAACACGGTACCGGTCTGAATGCCCTGCAATACGGCATGCACAAAGGTGTCCAGGCTGAAGGCATCGGTGATCAGGCCAACCTGGCGTCCGCGCCGTACCCGCGACAATGCCAATTGCTGCGGCAACGGCGTACCAACCTGATCTTCCGAGATGAAGCCGAACGGCAACTGGTAGCGGCTGCTCTGGCCAGCGCTGGTGACATTGATCTCGCCGAACAGCACCGGATGCTGCGGATCGCCAAACCGCACGCCATAGGCCAGGTCGACCTGCTCAATGGCGGCGTCCTTGCCCGCGAACCAGCGGCGGTTCTGCAGCCAGCTGGGCAGGATGCTTTGCTCCAGCGTGGTGCGTGACGGCGCTTCGAGCAGTTCCTCCATGCGCTTTTTCAGCACCAGTGTGGTGAAGTCCGGCAGGCTCTGTGCGGGCTCCACATGCCAGCTCGGCATCTGGTTTTCCGCGGCGAGGCCGAACCAGTAGAAGCCGTAAGGTGCCAGCGTCAGGAGGAAATTCAGCTGGCCGATGGGCGGGAACGCGTTACCCCCGAGCATTTCCACCGGCACCATGCCGACGTAGGCCGACAGATCCAGCTCGGCGGCCTGGGCGCTGCGCGACACGTTGGCCACGCACAGAATGACTTCGTGCTTGCCGTCCACCCCGGTGTATTCACGGGTGTAGGCCAGAATCCGCCGGTTGCTCGGCGACAGCATCTTCAACGTACCGCGCCCGAAAGCCTTGGATTGCTTGCGCACGGCGAGCAGGCGCCGGGTCCAGTTCAACAGCGAATGCGGGTCGCCGGCCTGGGTTTCGACGTTGACCGACAGGTAGCCATATTGCGGGTCCATGATCGGCGGCAGCACCAGGCTCGCCGGGTCGGCCCGGGAGAAACCGCCGTTGCGATCGATGGACCATTGCATCGGCGTGCGCACACCGTCGCGGTCGCCGAGGTAGATGTTGTCGCCCATGCCGATCTCATCACCGTAATACAGGGTCGGCGTGCCGGGCATGGACAGCAGCAGGCTGTTGAGCAGCTCGACCCGGCGGCGGTCGCGCTCCATCAGCGGCGCCAGACGCCGGCGAATCCCCAGGTTGATCCGTGCGCGGCGGTCGGCGGCGTAGTAATTCCACAGGTAGTCGCGCTCCTTGTCGGTGACCATCTCCAGGGTCAGCTCATCGTGGTTGCGCAGGAAGATTGCCCATTGGCAGTTGGCGGGTATATCCGGGGTCTGGCGCAGAATGTCGGTAATCGGGAAGCGATCTTCCTGGGCCAGCGCCATGTACATGCGCGGCATCAGCGGGAAGTGAAAGGCCATGTGGCATTCGTCGCCGTTCAGGCCTTTTTTGTCGGTGTCGCCGAAGTACAACTGGGTGTCTTCCGGCCACTGATTGGCTTCGGCCAGCAGCATGCGGTCGGGGTAGTTGGCGTCGATTTCGGCACGGATTTTTTTCAGGACGTCGTGGGTTTCCGGCAGGTTCTCGTTGTTGGTGCCGTCGCGCTCGATCAAGTAGGGAATCGCGTCCAGGCGCAAGCCGTCGATGCCCATGTCGAGCCAGTAACGCATCACCGACAGCACCGCTTTCATGACTTGCGGGTTATCGAAGTTCAGGTCCGGCTGGTGGGAGTAGAAACGGTGCCAGAAGTATTGACCGGCCACCGGGTCCCAGGTCCAGTTGGACTTTTCGGTGTCGAGGAAAATGATGCGGGTGCCGTCGTATTTCTGATCATCATCGGACCACACATAGAAGTCCCGGGCCGCCGATCCGGGTTTGGCCTTGCGCGCCCGCTGGAACCAGGCGTGCTGGTCGGAGGTGTGGTTGATGACCAGCTCGGTGATCACCCGCAGGCCGCGCTTGTGCGCCTCGGCAATGAACCGCCGGGCATCGGCCATGGTGCCGTAGTCGCTGTGTACGCCGCGGTACTCGGCAATGTCATAACCGTCGTCGCGCCGTGGCGAGGGATAGAACGGCAACAGCCAGATGGTGTTGACGCCCAGGTCGGCGATGTAGTCGAGCTTGGCGATGAGGCCGGGAAAGTCGCCAATGCCGTCGTTGTTGGAGTCGAAATACGATTTGACGTGGACTTGATAGATCACCGCGTCCTTGTACCAGAGCGGGTCCTTGATAAACGTGGCTGCCTTGGGTTTCTTCGCCATGTGAAACTCCTGGTGAATTCATAAAGGCCGCTCTCAAAACGCCCCCTGTAGGAGCTGCCGTAGGCTGCGATCTTTT
>NZ_AKJG01000105.1 GCF_000282455.1 Pseudomonas sp. GM74 | reverse complement strand
GGCCTGCCTGACGTATCGCAATAACTGATTTTACGACTGCTTCGCAGCCGAACGCAGCCTCGCGGGCTCGGCAGCTGCTACAAAGGGTGTCGCTGTTTTACGCTCTCACGCGCAGGGTCAGGCCCTTGAGGAAATTGCGCAACAGTTGGTCGCCGCACGGGCGATAGTTGGTGTGGCCGAACTTGCGGAACAGCGCGCTCAGCTCCGGCTTGGACACCGGGAACTCGGCGGCCTTGAGGATCGCGTGCATGTCGTCTTCTTTGAGCTCGAACGCCACTCGCAGCTTTTTCAGGATGATGTTGTTGGTCACCGGCACTTCGATCGGCTGTGGCGGACGGCTTTCGTCCTTGCCGCGCTTGAAGATCACCAGGCCGTCGAGAAAGTGCGCCATGACTTCGTCCGGGCAGCGTACGAAGCCTTCCTCGTCTTCCTCTTTCTTGTCGAGGTAGGTCAGCAGGTCCGGCAGGGTCACGTCCAGGCCGCCGAGCTTGATGATCTCGATGGTTTTCTTGTCGCTGATGTCGAGCATGTAGCGCACGCTGCGCAGTACGTCGTTATGAATCATGTGTGCAGTCCTGATATTCAACTGTGGGCGTCGCGGCCAGGCGCGGCGCCGAAATGTGTGGCGGCGAGAAAAGCCTTAGAACTTCTCTTTACCGGACAGGTAGCGCCATTGCCCCACCGGCACTTTGCCGATGGACACGCCGCCGATGCGAATGCGACGGATGGCGACGACCTTGAGGCCGACCGCCTGGCAGAGCAGGGCGATGATGCCCGGCTGCGGGTTCTTCATGGCAAAGCGCAGGCGGTTCTCGTTCTGCCAGCTGGCCTTGACCGCCGGTAACTCCTTGCCCTTGTAGGTCAGGCCGTGGTTCAGGCGGTTCAGGCCGTGGGCCACCATCTCGCCTTCAACCTCGACCACATACTCTTGCTCGATCTTGCTGGAGTCGGCGGTGAGTTTGCGCAGGATTTTCCAGTCCTGGGTGAACACCAGCAGCCCGCTGGCGTTGGCCTGCAGGTCGGTGCTGGCGGTCAGGCGCAGGAAGTGCCCGCGCAACGGGCGCTTGCCGTAGCGGTGCTCTTCGCTCAGGGTCTCGGCGCCGAGGGTGGCCATGGCGGTATCTGCGTCCATGCCGGCGGGCACGTTGAGCAGCAGGGTCACCGGTTCCGGCGCGGTGGCCTTGGCTTCGGGATCAAGCTCGACCTTCTGGGTGTCGACCTTGAATTGCGGCTCGTCGATGACCACACCGTCGACGGTGACCCAGCCGCCCTCGATGAACAGCTCAGCCTCCCGACGGGAACAGCCGACGAGTTCGATGAGGCGTTTGGAGAGACGAATCGGGTCAGTCATGTCAGGGCCGTAACAAAAAGGGGGTGGGCATTGTACCTGCCTGGCGCCGGTTAATCGCGGGTCCATTTACGCCGTGAGGCTTTTTGTGGGAGCGGGCTTGCTCGCGAAAGCGGTTTATCAGCCAATATTGATGTTGAATTTGATGGCCTCTTCGCGAGCAAGCCCGCTCCCACATTTGGTTCCTGGTTGTGTCAGCCACTGCGTGTGAGTTTTTCAGCCTGACGCATACGCATGTGCAACAACGGATACGGCTGCCCCATGCCATCGACTTCCGAGCGACCGATGACCTCGAAGCCCTGCTTGAAGTAAAAGCCCAAGGCTTGCGGGTTCTGTTCGTTGACGTCCAGTTCGCAGGCGTTCAGGTGTTCCAGGGCATAGCGCAGCAATTTCTTGCCCAGGCCCTGGCCGCGATGGTCGGGGTCGATGAAGAGCATTTCGATCTTGCCGGCCGCGACACCGGCGAACCCGGTGATGCGTTGGTTCGAATCCTTGGTGCAGATCAGCATCACCGAGTCGAGATAGCGAGTCAGCACCAGGTTCTTTAGCAGCTCGATGTAGCTGTCTGGCAGAAAATCATGGGTGGCGCGGACCGAGGCCTCCCAGACCCGGGTCAGTTCTTCGTAGTCGCCGAGTTTCGGCGTGTGGATGACCGAATGCTGACGCATGCCTGTCTGCCTCTTGTGCAGTGGTTGATATGAATCCTTTCAACCTCAAACAATAGCCGTAAAAAAGCCCCGCATCTCGTCAGGAGAGCGGGGCTTTGCGTATTTTTTGCGTTTAGATCTGTTCAGCCCAAAGATCGTATTCGTCGGCGTCGGTCACTTTGCACCAGACCTTGTCGCCCGGCTTGAGGTTGCTGCCGTTGTCGATGAATACGTTGCCGTCGATTTCCGGGGCGTCGAAGAAGCAGCGGCCTACGGCGCCTTGCTCGTCGACTTCATCGACCAGCACTTCGATCTCGCGGCCGATGCGCATTTGCAGGCGCGCCGAGCTGATGGCTTGCTGGTGCGCCATGAAACGCTCCCAACGGTCCTGCTTGACGTCATCCGGGACAACTTCCAGATCAAGGTCGTTAGCCGGTGCGCCTTCTACCGGCGAGTACTGGAAGCAGCCGACGCGGTCGAGCTGGGCTTCGGTCAGCCAGTTCAGCAGATACTGGAAGTCTTCTTCGGTCTCGCCCGGGAAGCCGACGATGAAGGTCGAACGGATGATCAGGTCCGGGCAGATTTCACGCCAGTTCTTGATCCGCGCCAGGGTCTTGTCTTCGAAGGCCGGGCGTTTCATCGACTTCAGCACTTTCGGGCTGGCGTGCTGGAACGGGATGTCCAGGTACGGCAGGATCTTGCCGGCGGCCATCAACGGGATCAGCTCGTCAACGTGCGGGTACGGGTAAACGTAGTGCAGGCGAACCCAGACGCCGAGGGTGCTCAGGGCTTCGCAGAGTTCGGTCATGCGGGTTTTCACCGGCGCGCCGTTCCAGAAACCGGTGCGGTATTTCACGTCGACACCGTAGGCGCTGGTGTCTTGCGAGATCACCAACAGCTCTTTGACGCCGGACTTGACCAGGCGCTGTGCCTCGTCGAGCACGTCGCCCACCGGACGGCTGACCAGTTTGCCGCGCATCGACGGGATGATGCAGAAACTGCAGCTGTGGTTGCAGCCTTCGGAAATCTTCAGATAGGCGTAGTGGCGCGGGGTGAGCTTGATGCCTTGTGGTGGCACCAGGTCGATCAGCGGGTTATGGTCCTGGCGTGGCGGCACGACTTCGTGCACCGCGTTGACCACTTGCTCGTATTGCTGTGGACCGGTCACGGCCAGCACGCTCGGGTGTACGTTGCGAATGTTGCCTTCTTCGACGCCCATGCAGCCGGTCACGATGACCTTGCCGTTTTCCTTGATGGCTTCGCCGATCACTTCCAGGGACTCGGCCTTGGCCGAATCGATAAAGCCGCAAGTGTTGACTACCACGACGTCGGCGTCCTGGTAGGTGGACACCACGTCATAGCCTTCCATGCGCAGCTGGGTAAGGATGCGCTCGGAGTCGACCAGTGCTTTGGGGCAACCCAGGGATACGAAGCCAACCTTTGGATTGGCCGGCGCAGGAGTGGTGGACATGTCTAACCTCGGTATTTTGTGACGCCGCTTGCCGGGCAGGGCAAAACCGACGGACGGGCGCTTGAACTGCGCCTCTGATCAAAAAGTGCGCAATTCTAGCGATGAGTCGCTCACTTGACCAGCTTTATGCAGGGAAATACGACGAGTGCTGCGCTATGCTTCGCGCCGTTACGCTTTACTGATTTTTTACTGTCAACAAAACGTCTGTAACGTGAAGTAAAACAGCGCATGCTGCACGACAAAGCATAGTGCTTCTTTGAAAGAAGCCCGGGTCTGAGAAGTAGGAGTGGTGGATGGGTCAGGCAAGTAGTCAGGCTGCAGGTGCCGAGCATTCGGCGGTCAAGCCGATCGGCATGCTGGTCGCGGCAGTCGGGGTGGTTTATGGCGATATCGGCACCAGTCCGTTGTACACCCTCAAGGAAGTGTTTTCCGGAGGCTATGGCGTGCCGGTCAACCATGACGGGGTGCTGGGGATTCTGGCGCTCATTTTCTGGTCGCTGATCTGGGTCGTGTCGATCAAGTACATGATGTTCGTGCTGCGCGCCGACAACCAGGGCGAAGGCGGGATCATGGCCTTGACCGCACTGGCCCGGCGGGCAGCGGCGGGGCACGCCAAATTGCGCACGTTGCTGGTGGTCTGCGGACTGATCGGCGCGGCGTTGTTCTATGGCGACAGCATGATCACCCCGGCGATTTCCGTGCTGTCGGCGATTGAAGGTCTGGGGTTGGCCTTCGAAGGCATCGACCATTGGGTCGTGCCGCTGTCGCTGGTGGTGCTGGTCGCGCTGTTTCTGATCCAGCGTCACGGTACGGCGCGCATCGGCATTTTGTTCGGACCAATCATGGTCACCTGGTTCCTTGTACTGGGTGCATTGGGCGTCTATGGCATCAGCCAGCATCCAGAGGTCCTGGAAGCGATGAACCCGGTGTGGGGCGTGCGCTTCTTCATCGACCACCCGGGCATGGGTGTGACAATTCTCGGCGCTGTAGTACTGGCATTGACCGGTGCCGAAGCGCTGTATGCGGACATGGGCCACTTCGGCCGCAAGCCGATCGCTCGTGCCTGGTTCATCCTCGTGCTGCCGGCGCTGGTGCTGAACTATTTTGGCCAGGGTGCCTTGCTGCTGGGCGACCCGGAAGCTGCCCGTAACCCCTTCTACCTGCTGGCACCGAGCTGGGCATTGATCCCGCTGGTCGGCCTGTCGACCCTGGCCACGGTGATTGCCTCGCAAGCGGTGATTTCCGGTGCGTTCTCCCTGACCCGCCAGGCGATCCAGCTCGGTTACATCCCGCGCATGCACATCCAGCACACCTCCAGCGCCGAACAGGGCCAGATCTACATCGCCGCGGTGAACTGGGCGCTGATGGTCGGCGTGGTGCTGTTGGTGCTGGGTTTTGAATCCTCCGGTGCCCTGGCCTCGGCCTACGGTGTGGCGGTGACCGGGACCATGCTGATGACCACTATCCTGGTGTCCGCGGTGATCCTGCTGCTGTGGAAGTGGCCACCGGTCCTTGTGGTGCCGCTGCTGTTGGGTTTCCTGCTGGTAGATGGTTTGTACTTCGCCGCCAACGTGCCGAAAATCGTTCAGGGCGGTGCATTCCCGGTCATCGCCGGTTTCGCGCTGTTTGTGCTGATGACCACCTGGAAACGCGGCAAGCAGTTGCTGGTCGAGCGTATCGATGAGGGTGGATTGCCGCTGCCGATCTTTATCAGCAGCATTGCCGTACAGCCTCCCCATCGTGTTCAGGGCACCGCCGTGTTCCTGACGGCGCGGCCGGATGCCGTACCCCACGCGCTGTTGCACAACCTGCTGCATAACCAGGTGCTGCACGAGCAAGTGGTGCTGCTGACGGTGGTGTACGAAGACATCCCGCGGGTGCCGCCAACACGGCGCTTCGAGGTGGATTCCTACGGCGAAGGTTTCTTCCGGGTGATCCTGCACTTCGGCTTTACCGACGAGCCGGACGTACCGAAAGCGCTGAAGCTGTGTCATCTCGAGGAGCTGGACTTCAGCCCGATGCGCACCACCTACTTCCTCAGCCGGGAAACGGTCATCGCCTCCAAGCTCGAAGGCATGTCCCGCTGGCGTGAGGCGCTGTTTGCGTTCATGTTGCAGAACGCCAACGGCAATTTGCGCTTCTTCAATCTGCCGTTGAACCGGGTGATTGAGTTGGGTACTCAGGTCGAGATGTAAGCCTCATCAAAAAGCCCCCGTTGCCGTGAGGTAACGAGGGCTATTTTGCTGGCTGTCAGATCACTCTGTAGCAGCTGTTTCCTTCAGCTGGCGCTTCTCGATGATCTCTACCAGACGCTTGGCCAGCGCCGGGTAGTTCTCGTCGAAGTGGTGACCGCCGGGCAGTTTCATCGCTTCGCCCACCGCCGTCTTGTCGGTACAGCCACTCTCGTCGGTTTCTTCTTCACCGTAGATGCACACCACTTTGGCGGCTGGCAGCTTGGCCATTTCCGGGCCGGTGGCGGCTTCCTTGCCGGCGTTGCCGAGCCAGCCTTCGACTTCGATTTCAAAGCTGCCGGTACGGGCGAAGGCCAGCAGGATGATTGCGTCAACGCGATTCTGCTCCGACTCGGCCAGACGGTTGTAGATCGCCGGCAGTACGTCGGCGCCGAACGAGTAGCCGGTCAGGATGAAGCGCTTGGTGCCCCATTTCTGCCGGTAGTGTTGCATCAGTTCAGCCAGGTCCAGCGCGCTTTGCTCCGGGCTCTTGTGTTGCCAGTAGTAGCGCAGGGTGTCGATGCCGACCACCGGGTAGCCGATCTTGGCCATCTCGCCCGCCACGTCGCGGTCGAGGTCGCGCCAGCCGCCGTCGCCGGACAGGAACAGGGTCACGGTGTCCCTGGCCTGGCCTGCCGGCACTTCGACCACCGGAATCTGCAGGCCGCCAGCGGCTTTGTCGCCGCCGACGAGGATCTTGCGCAGTTCGTTGTTCAGCACTTGCGGCAGGTTGATGTCGTAGTCGCTGATGCTGGTTTCGGCGTTCGGTTGATCACGCACGAAGCCGGCACTGGTGTCGTCCGGGTTGTCGTTCCACGCCGCCAGCCAGTGACCGTGGGCGGCGCTTTTGGGCAACAGGTGAGTGCAGCCACCCTTTTCCAGGGCCAGGTCGACCGAGACGGCGTAGGCTTTGTCGTCCTTTTGCTCGGACAACCAGCGCCAGGCCAGCACGGCGCCTGGGCCGATGCCGCTGACCAGGGTCGCCGGGCCTTTGAGCTCCCGCAGGCCCGATTGCAGGGCACGGCTTTGCAGCAGGCAATCCTTGGGCAGGATCACCTGGACAATTTGCGCTGAGCCACTGCGGCTCAGGGTCATCAATTGCTTGTCGCTGAGTTTCTGGTCTTCGTTGACCGCCACCAGCACTTGGGCGCGTGGCGTGGTGCCGGGGATCACACGGGTCATCGCCGCACCATCGGCCGGGGTCAGCCATTCGAGGGTCGGTTCCGGTGCCGGGCGTTTCAGGTACCAGAAACCGCCACCGAGAATCAGGGCCACTATCACCAGCGTGCCCAATACATACCGCAAGGAGCGTTGAATCATCAGCGTTTCACCAATCCGGTCAAGCCGCCCGCGATCAGGGCGGCAGTGTCGGCCAGCGCAACCAGCGGATCGAGTCCGGCGGGCACGGCCATATAACGGGGTTCCCAATCAGGCTGGAACTTGTCTTTGAAGCGGCGCAAGCCCTGGAAGTTGTACAGCTGCTCACCACGGCGGAATACCATCGAGCCCAGGCGCTGGGTAAGTGGTGCGCCACGACGGGGTTGCAACCCCGACAGCGGCACCATGCCCAGGCTGAAACGCGCGTATCCATGGTTTTTATAATGTTGAATCAGGCCGACCATCATGAACTCCATGGTCAGCTTCGGGGCATCCGGGTGCGCGCGCATCAGGTCGAGGCTGGCCAGGTCATGGCCGTAGGTCTCGAGCAGGTTGGCGAACGCCACCGGGCGTCCTTCGAAACGAATCACCGCGATGCGGAAATGCTTGAGGTAGTCATCGCTGAAACGACCCAGCGAGAAGCCTTTCTCCCGGACGTTCTTGCCGGTCAGCCAGGCATCGGAAATCACCTTGAGCTCGTCCATAGGCGCTTGGCCTGGCTCATGGATTTCCAGTGACAGGCCGTCACGGGTGCCACGGTTCCAGGTGTAGCGCAGGTCCTTCATCTCTTTGCCCTTGGCCTCGAGATCAAAACGCTTGAGGTCGACCCGGGCTTCTTCGCCGAGCTTGATCGCGGTCAGGCCGATGTCCATGTAGTACGGCAGGTTCTCGGCGCGCACTTGATAGAACACGGGACGGGCATGGTGGATGTCGCACAGGTCGCGGAACTGCCAGATCATTTCCGCCCGTTGCTGGCCCGGGCCGATCGGGTCATACAGTGCCACCAGGCTGCGGCCGCGACGGGCGTACATCAGGAAGGCTTCGTCATTGGGGTGAAACAGCAGCGCCTTGTCACCGGTCAGTGCCAGGCCGCCATCCGGTTGGGCCGATGCCATGAGGATCTTGCTGGCGCGCTCCAGTTCGTCGGGCGTGGGCAGGTGAATGACCGGGCGCGCGGTGCGCAACAACCAGGTCAGGGACACCACCACCAGCAGCACGGCAGCCCCGAGCAGCGAGCGCAGGCCGCGAGGGGCGTCGGCGTCGAGGGTGAACTGCCACCAGAGTTGGTGGCTGTACGGCACGTCCTGGTAGGCGAACAGCAGCAGCCACATCGACGCACCGAGTACGCACAGGCTGGCCACCAGATACAGTGGCGAGAACGGCAATTCGGTCAGGCGGCTGGGGCGATAGAACGAGCGGCGGAATACCCCCAGCAGGCTCGCCGTCAGCACCATCAGACTGGCTTCTTCCCAGTCGAAGCCTTTGAGCAGCGAGAGCAGGGCGCCGACCAGCAACAGAATGGTGGTCAGCATCCACGCGGCCGACAGCCGGCGGCGAAGGCCCTGGGCCAGCAGCAGGCAAAGCACGCCGACCAGGCTGGCGCCGAAGTGCGAAGCATCGACCAGTCGATGGGGGATCAGAAAACCGATGTGTTCCAGGCGGGTATCGATTTCCGGGGTGGCGCCGGAGAACAGCAGGACAACGCCGGACAGAAACACCAGCACCGCCAGTATCGGCGCCGCCAGGCCCGAGGCCGCGCGTAACGTCTGGCGCGTCTGGAACAGGCGCTGACCTTCATTGACCAGCAACAACAGACAGGCCACCAACAGGGGCAGGACCACGTAGATCAAGCGATAGAGCAGCAGGGCGGCCGCCAGTGGCGCAGCACCCAGGGTGTCGGAAAAGGCCGCCAGCAAGATCGCCTCGAACACCCCGACACCGCCCGGCACATGACTGAGCACGCCAGCGGCCAGGGCCAGCAGGTAAACCAGAAGGAACGCACCGAAGGGTGGCGTTTCCGGCAGCAGCAGATAGAGCACGGTAGCGGCGGCCGCTACGTCCAGGGCGGTGATGACCAATTGCAGGAAGGTCAGGCGACGCCCGGGCAGGCGCAAGGTGCGGCGCCCGACCCTGACCAGCAAGTTGTCCGGGTAAGGCTGATCCGGCAGCCGACGACGGTAGATACCGATGGTCAACACGGAAAACAGCACGAGCACGGCGGTCGCCACCACGCCCAGCAACGTCTCGGAGAGCCCCAGGGCGGAGGACGCCGCTGGCAGGTCACTGAGCGTCGCCAGGGCGGCCAGCGGTGGCAGGGCGCAACCCAGCGAGAGACTGGCGAACAACGTCATGCGGGCGACTTCTGCCGCTCCCAGGCCATGGCGGGCATAGAGGCGATAGCGAACCGAGCCGCCCGACAACATTGAAAGACCGATGGCGTTGCCGATGGCGAAGGCCGTGAAGCCGCCAAGCGCCAACGTGCGTGGTGCCAGGTTCACTTCGGCATAGCGGCTGGCCGACCATTCGTAGCCGAGCAGAATGATGAAGCCCACCATGGTTGCGCCCAGTGCGCCCATCAAGGCAGGTTTTGGAACCTCGAGGATCGAGTCGTGAAGCGCGTCAAGGTCGAGTTCGCTCAACAGGTGGCGACAGGCAATCAGCGCGATCGCGAACAGCAGCAGGGTGATCGCCAGGCCGATGGGTTGACGGTACTTGCTCAATCGATCAAGCAGGTGCAGGCGCTCGGCATTGATCGGTTGTGTCGCTGTGACAGTGTCTTGTGAATCAGACGAGTTGGCGCGCATCAATCACCTCTTGGATTGTGCGCGACAGGATGGAGGTATCCAGCCAAGTTACCAATCCCTGTAGAAAAAAATAATCACAAATATTAACGCCTATCACCCGGCAGCAGGGATGGCGCCTCATCAGTCGTGAAGGCTTCAGCCTGTGATTGAGCATAGTCTGAACCCGGCGCATCGGGGCTCCCCGAACGGCTTGCTACACAGTGGCAGGTCATTGTTGCGAAAGGACTTTTTCAACAGATACAAAAAAGGCCACTCTTTCGAGTAGCCTTTTTTGATGTTTGGTTGCGGGAGCCGGATTTGAACCGACGACCTTCGGGTTATGAGCCCGACGAGCTACCAGACTGCTCCATCCCGCGTCTGTGTGGCGGCATTCTATAGAGATACACCGGGGTGTCAACCGTTAATCCTGAAGCAGGTCAAATAAATGTTGAATCGCGTCAAACGGTCGCAGGGGTGGCCTAAGTTTCGGAATCAGAACGATTTCCGGTTTCGGTCTGGTTGAGCGTCCAGGCGTTGTTTCGTCGTTCGGTGCTACAAAACGAGCGCGCACAAAAAAGGCCACTCTTTCGAGTAGCCTTTCTTGATGTTTGGTTGCGGGAGCCGGATTTGAACCGACGACCTTCGGGTTATGAGCCCGACGAGCTACCAGACTGCTCCATCCCGCGTCTGTGGGGCTCATTCTATAGAGATGCGTTCGGGTGTCAACCTCAAATTCCGATAAAACCTCTTCCTGTTCAATCGGTTAGCGTTAAAAAGTGAAGGCCTGGCGGTCTGTGAGGCAGGCGGGGTAAGGCCTGTGGGTCTATTGGAAGTGATTTTTCGATTGAAAAAATAAATTCATAATCGACTCTTCCTACGATTGGAAAAGAACATTCAGACTACTGGTGCTATATACAGGTGTCGGTGAGATACTGTTTGTCCGGCACGCCATGACGCCTTTTCTTTGCCATGAACACGGCTTTGCTATGACCCAACGCAAGATCATCCACGTCGATTGTGACTGCTTCTATGCCGCCATCGAGATGCGCGACGACCCACGCCTCGCCGGTAAACCACTGGCGGTAGGCGGATCGGCGGACCGGCGTGGGGTGATTGCCACCTGCAATTACGAGGCACGAGCGTACGGAGTGCGTTCGGCGATGTCCTCCGGACATGCCTTGAAGCTGTGCCCGGACCTGACTATCGTCAAGCCACGCATGGATGCCTATAGAGAAGCGTCCAGGGAAATTCACACGATCTTTCGCGATTACACCGAGATCATCGAGCCGCTCTCGCTCGATGAGGCGTACCTTGATGTGTCGGACAGCGCGCATTTCGCTGGCAGTGCAACGCGAATCGCCCAGGACATCCGGCGCCGCGTCTCCAATCAGTTGCATATCACCGTGTCGGCGGGCGTGGCGCCGAACAAGTTTCTGGCCAAGATCGCCAGTGACTGGAAAAAGCCCAACGGCTTGTTTGTCATCACTCCGGACCAGGTCGAGGACTTTGTCAGCGGTTTGCCCGTGAGCAAGTTGCACGGGGTCGGCAAAGTCACCGCCGACAAGCTCGGCAAGCTGGGCATCACCGATTGCCTGCAATTGCGCGAGTGGGACAAGTTGGCGTTGGTGCGTGAGTTCGGCAGCTTTGGCGAGCGACTCTGGAGCCTGGCCCGTGGGATCGATGAGCGTGCAGTGCACAACGACAGTCGTCGTCAGTCGATCAGTGTTGAAAATACCTACGACGTTGACCTGCCGGACCTGAAGAGCTGTCTAGACAAGTTGCCCGAGCTGCTGGAGACCCTGGCGGGTCGCATGGCGCGAATCGACAGCAGCTACCGTCCGGGCAAGCCATTCGTCAAAGTGAAGTTTCACGACTTCACCCAGACTACATTGGAGCAGGCCGGGGCAGGGCGGGATCTGGGGAGTTATCAGTTGATGCTGACCCAGGCCTTCAATCGCGGCGGTAAGCCGGTGCGGTTGTTGGGGGTAGGCGTGCGGCTGGAGGACTTGCGGGGCGGGTTCGAGCAGATGGAGTTGTTTGAGCGGTAGTTGAGTGGTGAATGTGCGGGCCCCTTCGCGAGCAAGTCGGATCGCCGCACCGCCGCTCCCACAATGGATAGCGTGATCAACTGTGGGAGCGGGCTTGCTCCGGGCGGTGATCCGACGAAGCTTTTTGGCTTTAATTGAGTCCCGGATTCGCCACCAGTCGCTCGCCATTGCGGGCCAGTGACTTCAGGAATTCGGTCTGCAATTCGGGATCATTGCGCGTCAGTTCGATCAGGCTCTGTTCCAGTTCGCTGGCTTCTTCTTCAAGACCAAGTTCCGACAGGCGCTTGACCCGGTGGACCCACTGATTGACTTCGTCGCCTTCGAGATCGTCATAAATCAGCCCGTGGGCCTCATAGAGCTTGCTGCGCAAGGTGCTGCTGACGGCCAGCGAGGAGTCGCTGTGTACGTCGTCCTGGGCATCCTCGACACGAATCAGCAGCCGGCTCAGATGATTGATGTCATGTTCGGCGAACGGGTTGTCCAACAGATTCAGGCGCAATACGCCGTTTTTGTCGGTGGTCAGTTCGAAGGTTTCCTTGCCGGCCTTGACCTCGACCGGGCGCTCGCTCCAGGGCAGGCTTGAGTACTCCGTGCGCTTGTCGCGCTGGACTTCGTCAATGCCGGCCAGGTTCTGCTGCGCGCGACCATGGGACTGCACGTTCATGAGCGGGTTGAGCCCGGCGAAACCGTAGCTCAGCCAGTCCTTGGTCACGCTGTCCGGCAGGTTGCCGAGGGCGAACACATTGACCACGTTGGCACCGACACCCGCCACCACGGCCACCGCGCCCAGCGGGATTTCGTAAATCTCCCGCCAGGGTTGGTACGGCGTATAGCGGTCGTAGTGACGAGTGACTTCGTACTCGGTGACTTCGAAGGTCTTCTGCTCGTGGATTTTCACCCGCCGTTGCGGCAGCTCAAGCACCTTGGGCTCACCGACATCGATCTGCAGGCTGTGATCGAGCAATTTGCGCTCGACCCGTTCCTCGTGCTCGCTGCGTTGTGACATGTGATTGGCACAGCCGCTGACCAGCAGGGCGCCGCACAAGGCGGCGCCACCGAGGCCTAAGGTGTTTCGCTTGAACATGACGTCTCTATATCTGCTATCAGCGGCGGATGCGGGCCTGAAGGAAGGACAGTACGTCGGCGACCGGCAGTGCTTGTGCGTCGGCCTCGGTACGGCTCTTGTATTCCAGGTTGCCTTCGGCCAGGCCGCGGTCGCTGACGACGATCCGGTGTGGAATGCCGATCAGTTCCATGTCCGCGAACTTGATGCCCGGGCTGGTTTTCTTGTCGCGGTCGTCCAGTAGCACTTCGAACCCGGCAGCGGTGAGTTCCGCGTACAGCTTGTCGGTGGCTTCGCGAACCTGCTCGGTTTCGTAGCGCAGCGGCACCAGGGCGATCTGGAAAGGCGCGAGGGTGTCGCTCCAGATGATCCCGTTTTCGTCGTTGTTCTGCTCGATGGCAGCTGCCACCACGCGGGACACGCCGATGCCGTAGCAACCCATTTCCAGGGTGACCGGCTTGCCGTTTTCGCCCAGCACTTCGCACTTCATCGCTTTGCTGTACTTGTTGCCCAGCTGGAAGATGTGCCCGACTTCGATGCCGCGCTTGATCTCCAGGGTGCCCTTGCCGTCCGGACTCGGGTCGCCGGCCACGACGTTGCGCAGGTCGGCAACGGTCGGAACAGGCAGATCACGCTCCCAGTTCACGCCGAAGTAGTGTTTGTCGTCAATGTTGGCGCCGATGCCGAAGTCGCTCATCAGCTCGACCGAACGGTCGATGATGATTGGCAGCGGCAGGTTCAACGGGCCGAGGGAACCGGCGCCGGCACCAATGGCCTCGCGCAGCTCGCTTTCGGATGCCATGACCAGAGGGCTGGCAACGCCAGGCTGGTTGGCGGCCTTGATTTCGTTCAACTCATGGTCGCCACGGATGATCAGGGCAATCAGCTTGCCTTTCTCTTCGGCGTGCACCACCAGGGTCTTGATGGTTTTCTCGATCGGCAGGTTGAAGCCTTCGACCAGTTGCGCAATGGTCTTGGCGTTCGGCGTATCGACCAGGCGCAGCTCTTCGCTCGGAGCGCCGCGCGAGGTCTCGCGAGGCACGGCTTCGGCTTTCTCGATGTTCGCCGCGTAGTCGGATCCGTTGCTGAACACGATGTCGTCTTCACCGGATTCGGCCAGTACGTGGAACTCATGGGAGCCGGCACCGCCGATGGAGCCGTTGTCGGCTTCTACAGGGCGGAACTTCAGGCCCAGACGGGTGAACACGTTGCAATAAGCCTGGTGCATGCGGTCGTAGGTGACCTGGAGCGAAGGCTGGTCAGCGTGGAACGAATAGGCGTCCTTCATGATGAATTCGCGGCCGCGCATCAAGCCGAAGCGTGGGCGGATTTCGTCACGGAATTTGGTCTGGATCTGGTACAGGTTGATCGGCAGCTGCTTGTAGCTGCTCAATTCGTTGCGCATCAGATCGGTGATGACTTCTTCGTGGGTCGGGCCTGCGCAGAAGTCGCGACCGTGGCGATCCTTGAAGCGCAGCAATTCAGGGCCGTACTCTTCCCAGCGCCCGGATTCCTGCCACAGCTCAGCCGGTTGCGTGCTCGGCATCAACACTTCGAGAGAGCCGGCGGCGTTCATTTCTTCACGAACGACGGCTTCGACCTTGCGCATTACCCGCAAGCCCATCGGCAGCCAGGTGTACAGGCCCGAGGCGAGTTTGCGGATCATGCCGGCGCGCAGCATCAGCTGGTGGCTGATCACGACCGCGTCGGAAGGCGTTTCTTTTTGTGTGGCGAGCAAAAATTGACTGGTGCGCATGGTTGGCCGTTATCGATTGCTGATGACGAGAAATGACGGAGCATTGTACGGGCGAGATCCGCTGGCGTACAGGCGTGCGGTCGCTGGTGTGGCAGGAGGGCACGATTCACTCGACCCTCCGCGATTCTTCCTGCGTAAGAGTCTACGACTCTTCGGCGATCGGAGTCTGCACCGGTTCCGGTGTCGGTGTCGGGCCTTCACGGCGGTTTTCCTGGAACCAGTGCAAGGCGATCAACAGCAGGGTCGGGACGCCTAGCAGGGCGGTGATCAGGAAGAAGTCATGGTAACCGAATTTCTCCACCATGACTCCGGAGTAGCCGCCGATCAGGCGTGGCAGCAACAGCATGATCGAGCTGAGCAGGGCATATTGGGTGGCGGAGAACTTGAGGTTGGTCAGGCTCGACAGGTAGGCGACGAACGCCGAGGTCGCCAGGCCCGAGCTGAAGTTGTCCAGGGAGATGGTCAGCACCAGCATGTTCAGGTTGGGGCCCATGTCGGCGAGCATCAGGAACAGGATGTTGGTCGCCGCGGACGCGACACCGCCGATGAACAGGATCGGCAGGATGCCGAAACGCACGATCAGCAGGCCACCCATACCGGCGCCGACCAGGGTCATGATCAGGCCGAAGATTTTACTGACGCTGGCGATCTGGTCCTTGGTGAAACCCTGGTCGATGTAGAACACGTTTGCCATCACACCCATGACCGTATCGGACATCCGATAGGTGGCGATCAGGCCGAGCAGCAGCAGCGCTTGCCAGCGGTATCGCAGGATGAAGTCGTTGACCGGTGTCAGCACAGGCGCCAGGCCGCGACGGCCCATGGCCGAGAGGCACAGGGCGGTGAGCGTGATATAGAGGATGGCCCGCAGGAAGGCGCGGTCTTCGAGCAGCAGGTCGAGAGGGCTCACGCCTTCGAACAATACGCTGGCGAAGTCGGTGTTGTAGAGCTGGGTGAACATGGCCGGCACGGACACCAGCAAAATGATCAGCACGAACACTGAGGCCAGTTGATGCACGAAGCTGTAGCGCCCGGCCTGCAGTTGCGTGCGCAACGGGACCGGCGGTTCGCGCATGAACATGCTGGTCAGCAGTGCCGGGACCATCAGGGCGCCGAACAGGATGTAGGTGCCGGCCCAGGCCGAATGCTTGTAGTTGAAGCCGGTGGAGCCAAAGCCTTCGGCGAAGTAGAGCGCGCCTGCGGTAGCCAGCAGCGCAGCGACCCGGTAACCGGACATGTAGCTGGCGGCCAGTGCGGCCTGACGATTGTCTTCGGCGATTTCCAGGCGGTAAGCGTCGACCGCGATGTCCTGCGTCGCTGATGCGAAAGCGACGACGACGGCAATGGCGATCAGCCAGGACAAATGCTTTTGCGGGTCGCAGAAACCCATCCCGATCAGGCCAAGGATGACCAGTGCCTGGGACAGCACGAGCCAGGATCGTCGTCGACCGAGTTTGCCGAGCAATGGCAGTCGCCATTGGTCGAGCAAGGGTGACCAGACCCATTTGAAGGCATACGCCAGGCCGATCAGGCTTGCATAGCCAATGGTTTCACGCGCCACGCCAGCTTCACGCAGCCAGACTGAAAGTGTCGAAAACACCAGCATGTAGGGCAAGCCGGCGGCGAAACCAAGCAGCAACAGCACGAGTGTCGAGGGGCTGGCATAAGCGGCGAGCGCGGCGCGCCAGGTTTTACGGGGCATGGGCTGGAGTCTGCCTCAAGAAATACGGAAACAAAGCGCGCACTCTAACCGCTGTGCTCTACCGGACGCCAGCCATGGCGCTGAATATCAACATGATTATTCAGGATACTGATGCCCTCCATGCGTAATCGTGCGCGCTGCTCATCACCCGAAGGGCTGCCCGCCGGCAGGCTGATGCGCCCGTTTGCGGCCAGAACACGGTGCCAGGGCAGCTTGCTGTCGCCAGGCAGTTGACTGAGGGTGCGCCCGACCCAGCGGGCGGCGCGACCCAGTCCTGCAAGCTCTGCCAGTTGGCCGTAGCTGACGACTTTGCCCTCGGGTACCTGTGCCAGCGTCAAATACAGCACCGTGCGTCGGATTTGCGCTGCACTCTCGGGTTCATCGGTTGGATCGGTCACGTCCGTCAGTCCTGAAAAGGTTTGCTTTACAATCTTTAGAGTAATTCCTTCGCAGGAAGTTGAGAAATGAACTCAACAGAAATAGTCGGGTCAGTCCTTGTCAGGGCCTTGTTCCCACGGATAATGCCGACTTTTCTCGCAAGCCTGAGCCTGTATTTTGTTTATGTTGTCCAGATCCCTGCTGTGTCTCGCCGTCCTTGGCGCATCCCCTCCCTTGCTGGCCGATACCGTGTGGTTGAAGAACGGTGACAAGCTGAGCGGCGAGATCACGCTGTTCGATGGCGGCAAGCTGCTGATCCAGACCGAGTACGCCGGTGCGGTGACGATCGACTGGAAACAGGTCAAGACCCTGGACAGCGATCAAGAGTTGCTGGTCAAGCAGGATGCCTACAGTGGCGAGAAAGCCAAATCGCTGAAAGCGGCGGACGCCGGCAAGGTTACGCTGGCCAACGGCGATGCACCGAAGACGGTCGAGCTGGCGAGCATCCAGCAGATCCTCAAGCCAAAACCTGTGGTCGAGGATCTGGTGTGGAAAGGCAACGTCGATATCGCGCTGGATTACCAGCGGGCGGAAAACGACACCGATGACTACGACATCGATTTCAAGACCAGTGCGCGACACGGTCGCTGGCGGCACACCGCTGAAGGTGAATACAACCGTGAGTTCCAGGACGACGTGGTGACCACGGACAACTGGAGGGCCGAGTACTCCATCGACCGATTCCTGACCGAGCAATGGTTCTGGCAGGGGCGCCTGGTCTACAAGCGCGACAAGGTCGAGGATCTTTCCCGCCAACGCACGGTCGGTACCGGTCCCGGCTATCAGTTCTGGGATAACGAACTCGGGGCGTTCTCCCTGGGCTCGCTGATCAACCGCACGGACTATGAATTCTCCGATGGCAGCAAGGACAATTTCTACGCCCTGGCCATGACGTGGGACTACAACCGTTACCTGGTCGGCAAGCGTGTCGAGTTCTTCACCAATGGCGAGGTTGGCAAGCCGCTGTCGGGTGTGGCCGACTACGCGCTCGATGCCGAAATGGGGTTGCGCTACAAGGTGACTGACTGGGCTTCGCTGAACATGAAGGCAGAGCGCGACATCATCAGCGGCACTGACGATTCGGATCTGGACAAGACACGCTACACCGCAGGGTTTGGCGTGACCTGGTAATAGCATCAAAAGATCGCCGCCTTCGACAGCTCCTGGAGGGTCTATCCGGGAGCTGTCGAAGGCGGCGATCTTTTTTGCGTGGACAAAACACCCGCCCACAAAAAAGCCCCGCTGTTGAGGGCGGGGCTTTTTACTAAAGCAAGTACAAGTTAGATAACTTGAACTTCTTCAGCTTGCATGCCTTTCTGACCGCGGGTAGCGATGAAAGAAACCTGTTGGCCTTCTTTCAGGCTTTTGAAGCCGTCGGACTGGATAGCTTTGAAGTGAACGAACAGGTCGTCACCGGATTGTGGAGTGATGAAGCCGAAGCCTTTTTCATCGTTGAACCACTTAACGGTACCGGTTTGGCGATTAGACATGGTGTAACTCCTTGAACAAAGATAACTGCGACTCAGGAAGAACCCTGGCCGAGACTGAGTGCAAAGAGCAGGAAAAATTCTTGTAGATGGTTGGATCGAAATTCAACATATCGTGTAGAGATTCTCAGTGACACAAGCAGCACAGTGACGCCACCTTAACCCTTTTTCCGGGACGTGCCAATGCTTCTTGCGAAGGTTTCTCTGTTTTAAGGATCGGCGGTGTGACGGTTCGTCGCCAGAGCAGGTAATTCCTGGCTGTTCGGCGAGAATTGCACCGCGGACTTTGAACCCGGCGGCGCGCCCGGTAAGATGCCGGACAGAATTTTTCGACCTCGCTATTCAGGACACCCGCCATGAGCATCAAATCGGACAAGTGGATTCGCCGCATGGCGCAGGAACACGGCATGATCGAGCCTTTCGTCGAGCGCCAGATGCGTGGCAGCGACGATAGCCGTGTGATCTCCTACGGCGTGTCGAGCTATGGCTACGATGTGCGTTGCACCAATCATTTCAAGGTGTTCACCAACATCAATTCGGCCATCGTCGACCCGAAGAACTTCGATGCCGGCAGCTTCGTCGACATCCACAGCGACGTGTGCATCATTCCGCCGAACTCCTTCGCCCTGGCCAGCACCGTCGAATACTTCCGCATTCCGCGTAACGTTTTGACCATTTGCCTGGGTAAAAGCACCTACGCGCGCTGCGGCATCATCGTCAACGTCACGCCGCTCGAGCCTGAGTGGGAAGGCCACGTGACCCTGGAGTTCTCCAACACCACCAATCTGCCGGCGAAAATCTACGCGAACGAAGGCGTGGCGCAGATGCTGTTCCTTGAGTCTGACGAAGAATGTGAAGTTTCCTACAAGGACCGTGGCGGCAAGTATCAGGGCCAGCGTGGCGTGACCCTGCCGCGCACCTGAGTCAACCGTCTGACAAATGTCGGGAATTCCTGAGCGGGCGTACACTCTATGGGGTGTACTGTTCCGACCCGCGCAAGGCGGGTCGGGCCATCGCTCAGGAGTGCCGAATGAAGATCGATCCGCGAATCAGTGCCGAACTGGCAAGACTTGAACCCAATCAGGTTGGCGTTCTGGCCTGGTCCCTGTTGGCACATCCGCCCGTCAGCATGGCAGGGGGCATCCCCGGCCAGCCTGATCCTGATACCCCGAATGAACAGCCTAATGAACCGGGCGAACCTACGCTGCCGGATGAGCCGCCGCCTGCGCCTGTTGTCTGATAATCCAGGCACTACAGATCAAAAAATGTGGGAGCGGGCTTGCTCGCGAAGGCGGAGTATCAGTGGCATTCATGCCGCCTGACACACCGCCTTCGCGAGCAAGCCCGCTCCCACAGTTTTTTCTGTAGTCGTTACTTCAGGTTGCCACTGAGGAACTGCTTCAACCGCTCGCTTTTCGGATTGCCCAGCACCTCTTCCGGTGCGCCTTCTTCCTCCACCAGGCCCTGGTGCAGAAACAGCACCTGGCTCGACACTTTGCGGGCGAAGCTCATTTCGTGGGTCACCATGATCATGGTCCGGCCTTCTTCGGCCAGGCCCTGGATCACCTTGAGCACTTCACCCACCAGTTCCGGGTCCAGCGCCGAGGTCGGTTCGTCGAACAGCATGACTTCCGGTTCCATGGCCAGTGCGCGGGCAATCGCTACCCGTTGTTGCTGGCCGCCGGACAGGAAGGCCGGGTATTGGTCAGCCACGCGGGAAGCCAGCCCCACCTTGTCGAGGTAACGCCGGGCGCGGTCCTCGGCTTCTTTCCTGTCGCAGCCCAGCACCCGGCGCGGCGCCATGGTGATGTTTTCCAGCACCGTCATGTGGCTCCACAGGTTGAAATGCTGGAACACCATGGCCAGGCGGGTGCGAATCCGCTGCAGTTCATTGGCGTCGGCCACGTGCATGCCGTGACGATCCTTGATCATGCGGATGTTCTGCCCGTCGAGGCTCATGGCGCCGTCGTTGGGTTGTTCCAGGAAGTTGATGCAGCGCAGAAAGGTACTTTTACCCGAGCCGCTGGCACCGATCAGGCTGATGACGTCGCCGGTTTTGGCCTTGAGCGAAACACCTTTGAGGACTTCATGGTCGCCGTAGCTTTTATGCAGGCCTTCGATGGTCAATTTGTACATGGGGCGTGCATCCTCAAGGCGAAAGTAGATAGCCGCTGCGATAGGCTTCGGTGCCCGCGACGTGGGCGATCACCATGCCGGCAGTGGCCATGCGGCGCAGCGAGCGGGCATACATCAGCCCGGCTGTGGCGCAATGAACGGGAGTGACCAGATCGTTGACCGGATCAATGATCTCGGCGATCAGTTGCCCGGCTTCCAGGTATTGACCCGGTAATGCGGTGAACACCAGCAGCCCGCCAACCGGCGTGGCCACCGGCTCAACACCGGCCAGCGGTGTCGCCGGGTAGGGCAGCTCGGGCAGGGGCGAGGGTTCGCCGGCGATTGCGCCGAAATGGATCAGGTAATCGATCAGCGCCTGGCAATCCAGGCTGGCGAGCGGGTGGTTGACGTCGCCCTGACCGCGCAGTTCGACGGTCACCGAAAAACTGCCTGGCGGAATGTCGAAGTGCTCGCCGAAGCGCTCCTTCAACTGCCACCAGAGCAGGGTGAAGCATTCGTCGAACGACTGGCCACCCGAATCGGTTGCCAGCAGGCTGGCTTCGGCGCCGATGTAGCGGGCCAGCGGCTCGACCTGCGGCCAGGCTTCAGGTGTGGTGTAGAGGTGGGCGACCGCTTCGAAATCGCAATGCAGATCGAGCACCATATCGGCGTCGCAGGCCAATCGTTGCAGGGTCAGACGCTGGGATTGCAATTGGGTGCCGGCGGTCTGCCGGGCCAGCGCCTCGCGCAGGTTGCTACGGATCAATTGCATGTTGTGCTGCGGATCGTCGCCGAGCTTGCCTTCGATCGCGTTGCCGACTTCCTCACTGAGATCGACGAACCAGCGGTTGAAGTTCTGGCCGCTTTCCAGCTCGTAGCGGCCCAGCGGCACATCCATCAGTACCTGTTCCAGGCCTACCGGGTTGGCGACGGGCACCAGCACGATTTCGCTGCGCAGGCGACCGGCGGCTTCCAGCTCCGCCAGGCGTTGCTTGAGGTGCCAGGCCACCAGCATGCCGGGCATTTCGTCGGCGTGCAGGGAGGCCTGGATGTAGATCTTGCGGTTGGCCGGGTGTGGGCCGAAGTGAAAACTGTGGATCTGTCGTGCGGTCCCCGGCAACGGGGCCAGCAGGTCATGTTTCTGGTGGCGCATCTGTTGTTCCTGAAGCAGGTTGAGACCTAGTGGGTCGGCCCGAGGAAGGCCAGCCATCGGCGTTCGGCAAGGCGGAACAGGCCGACCAGCGCAAAAGTGACGGTCAGGTAGATCAGCGCGGCGATGCCGAACGACTGGAAGGTCAGGAAGGTCGCCGAGTTGGCGTCCCGCGCGACTTTCAGGATGTCGGGGATGGTCGCGGTGAAGGCCACGGTGGTCGAGTGCAGCATCAGGATCACTTCGTTGCTGTAGTACGGCAACGAGCGACGCAGGGCCGACGGCATGATCACGTAGGCATACAGCTTCCAGCCGGTCAGGCCGTAAGCCTTGGCCGCTTCCACTTCACCGTGGGCCATGCTGCGGATTGCCCCGGCGAAAATCTCCGTGGTGTAGGCGCAGGTGTTCAGAGCGAAGGCCAGGATCGTGCAGTTCATCGCATCGCGAAAGAATGCGTCCAGTGCTGGCTGGGCCCGAATGGCGGCCAGGCTGTAGATCCCCGTGTAACAGATCAGCAACTGGATATAGAGCGGCGTGCCACGGAACAGGTAGGTATAGAACTGCACCGGCCAACGGATGTAGAAGTGCGGCGATACGCGGGCGATGGACAGCGGGATCGACACGATAAAACCGATGAAGATCGAAGCGCTGAGCAGCCACATCGTCATGGCCAGGCCGGTGATGTTGTTGCCGTCGCTATAGAGGAATGGTTTCCAGTATTCCTGCAGGAGTTCGATCATCGTACGGCCTCTCGGGTCCCGGCGGAGTAACGACGTTCGAGCCAGCGCAGGATGAAGTTGGATGCGCTGGTGATCACCAGGTAAATCAACGCGGCAAGCACCAGGAAATAAAACAGCTGATAGGTACTCTTACCGGCGTCCTGGGCAGCCTTGACCAGGTCGGCGAGGCCGATGATCGACACCAGGGCGGTGGCCTTGAGCATCACCATCCAGTTGTTGCCGATACCCGGCAGGGCATAACGCATCATCTGCGGGAACACCACGATCCAGAAACGCTGGCCGCGCTTGAGGCCATAGGCGGTGGCCGCTTCGACCTGACCCCGTGGGACCGCGAGAATCGCGCCACGGAAGGTTTCGGTGAAGTACGCACCGTAGATGAAGCCCAGGGTAATGACCCCGGCACTGAACGGGTTGATCTCGATGTATTCCCATTCCATGTAATCGGTAAGGGAGGTCAGCCAGGTTTGCAGGCTGTAGAAGATCAAGAGCATCAGGACCAGGTCCGGAACGCCGCGAATGAGGGTGGTGTAGGCCTGCGCAGGGACGCGTAGCAGTGCCGATCTTGAAAGCTTGGCACTGGCGCCGAGCAGCCCGAGCAACACGGCTACCAACAGCGACAACGCCGACAACTTGATCGTCATCCAGGTGCCTTGCATCAGCAGCGGACCGAAGCCCTTGAGGCTGAAGGCAGAGAGCCCCAGATTTTCTAATAGGTTTTCGAACATAAATCAGCAACCTGATCGGATGAAAAAAGCGCCCATCGAGAGATGGGCGCCGGGCATTATTTGCCGCTGTACAGATTCAGATCGCCAAAGTGTTTCTTCTGAATGGTGGCGTAGGTGCCATCATCGTGTAACGCTTTGATACCTTTATCCAAAAGTGCTTTCAGCTCGGTGTTACCTTTCTTAATGCCGATGGCTGTCTTGGATGGCAGCAAAGCGTTGTCGACCGGCTTGCTGACATCGTAGTCGGCGCCCTGTGGCGACTTCAGGAAGCCCAGTTCGGCTTGCAGCATGTCCTGAATGCCTGCGTCGAGACGACCGGAAGTCAAGTCGGCGTAGACCTGATCCTGGTTGGCGTAGGCCTGGGTTTTCACGCCGGCCTTGTCCAGAACGGCTTTGGCATAGGCTTCCTGAATGGTGCCTTGTTCGTAGCCGACGGTCTTGCCCTTGAGCGAGGCGACGTCTTCAGTCACGCCAGAACCTTTCTTGGACACGTAGGCGGTTGGGCCGGAGAACAGTTCGCTGGAGAAGTCGATGACTTTTTCGCGGGCTTCGGTAACGGTCATCGACGAGATCACACCGTCGAATTTATTGGCTTTGAGACCCGGAATCATGCCGTCGAAATCGCTTTCGACCCATTTGCACTTGACCTTCAGTTCGGCGCAGATCGCGTTGCCCAGATCGATGTCAAAACCTACCAGGCTGCCATCGGCCGCTTTCGATTCGAACGGTGCGTAGGAAGGGTCAACGCCGAAACGCAGTTCTTTGTATTCCTTCGCCATGGCGGAGCCGGCAGCCATGCACAACGCCAGTGCAGAAAGGGTCAGCAATGCTTTTTTCATTATTCAATCCCTAAAAACCAATATGAGCGCTTGTGGCGCAGAATTATTGTTACTGGAAAGCGTAAGACCTGTTGAAAGTAGCAATTTCCGAACCAGAGTGCCGAACAAGCGTTTTAAAAGGTGCTTGGAAATGGCCGGAGACAGATTTATGCACGAAAACGGGCGCAGGGAAATGGGTGCACCAAATCATCTCGCCACAAAAAACGGTTTGACTGAGCGGGGTGCCAGTCTCTCCACCTCGTCGACACGACTTGTCCTTGCGTCAGCGCAACGGCGATGGCGGTCCGACATTCAACCTCTATGTTGAATGTCGGACCGCCATCGCGAGCAAGTAAAGGGCTGGGTTACTTTCCTGGTGTCAACGTCAACCGCGCCTTGCCATAGGCGTTGTCGAAGCTCTGCGGCTGCATCGGCAGGCTCATGTACTGGCCCTTGAGCCACGGCTCGATGCTGTTGAGGTAGTTCGGGCTGGCCGGGTTGCCGGACTGACCGGTGCCGTTCTGCGCCATCAGCGGTTCGGACTGGCCGAAGTCGACGATAAAGCGCATGGCTGGCGCCAGCGTGGTGTTGAAGTCCTGGCCCCAGGCGAAGGCGGCGGTGTTGAGGGTGGTGTGATCGCCGCCGGCCGGCAGGGGGCCGCGTACGGTCTGGCCGCTACTGTTTTTCCATTCATAGCGATGCAGTTTGCCCCACTGCCAGGCTTTGTGATCACCGCCCAACTGGCTGTCGCCGGCGCTGATTGCGGCGGCGAGGCTGCGAGCGAGGATGGCTGGTTTGTCTTCTTTCTGTGCGGTGCGCACGTCATCCCAGAACGGGCTGTCCTCACGCCCGAGCAAGTGATCGGCCTGGGCCGCGTAGGACAACTTGCCGTCGGCGACAAAGGCTTTCCACGCCGGGCTGCTTTGCGGGCCCAGTTCATCGAGGAAGATCTGCCGCGTGCTTTCCTGCAGGAACAGTTCGTAGATGGCCGCATCGGTGGAGGCCGGGCCGAGCTTGCCGTCGAACGCCATCAAGCGGCTGTAGGCTTCGTGTGCCTTGGCGCGATCGGCCGGCGGCAAGGCGTCCATGGCTTGTTTGAGTGGCTGGGCCATACCCGGCGCTTCAAACATTTTCTTCAGCTTGGCAGCGAAGTTGGTGGTCTGGTCGTATTGCATGGCGATCAGGCTGCGGTTGTCGTGTTTGCCTGCGCCGGCCAGTTCGGCCAGGCGCTCGCCGCGCTCCGGAGCCGCCCATGAATTGGACAACTGCATGCCGTAGCCATGGGGAATGACTCGCTGGTTGGCGGTGCCGAGCCAACCCTGAGCCGGGTCCTGGTCGTACGGGTGCAGCATTGGGTCGGCGTAACCGTCCCAATCGTAACGACCTTCCCAGCCCGGCGAGGGCAGCAGGCCTTCGCCTTCACGACGGTTCGGGTAACGACCGGTGACTTGCCAGCCGATGTGGCTGGCATCGGCGAACACCAGGTTCAGCGCAATGGCGCGAATTTCGCGGCTGGCATCCGAGGCTTTCTCGACGCTCTGAGCGCGGGACAGGTCGAAGAACGCGTCCAGGGTTTTGTCGTCGGTGAAGTTCGGCGTCTGCAAGGCCAGGCCGAAACCATTGGCCAGCGTGGTGCCCTGGGCGCTGTTGAGTAGCGGGCCATGGCGGGTTTCGTACACCGCTTCGCGAATCGACCGCTGGCCTTTGACGAAATAGGTTTCGTTGCGCACGATCGCCGGTTGCCACTTCCCGGCGTTTTCGTAGGCAAGCCCGTTGCCCTGGCGCTTGATCTTCTCCAGGAACAGGTCCTGGTTGTCGCCCATCACGGACGTCATGCTCCACGCCACCTTGCCGTTGAAACCGCCAAGCACCATCGGCAGGCCCGCGATGGTCACGCCGGACGCCTGATACTTCGGCGCGCGAATCTGCACGTAACTGAACAATGAAGGCACGCCCAGCGGGCCGTGACTGTCACTGGCCAGCAGGCTCTTGCCGCTGCGGCTGCGTTGCGGGGCGATGGCCCAGTTGTTCGACGAGGTGGCGCCCAGCAGGTTGAGGTCCGACAGTTGGCCAGTGGCCTTACTGAGTTCGGCCAGCCCCGGTACTTGCCCGTTGAGCTTGATGCCTTGCAGTTTTTCGCTTTCGGCGGCCGGCAGTTTTTCGTCGGGAGCCGACGGCGTCAGCCACGCCAGTTTGTCGGTGGTGACGGTCTGGGCCAGTACCAGAGAGGAAATTTCTTCCGGCAGGTTGGTCGACTGGCTGAAGTTCAGCAGGCAGAAAATCAGCGCCGAATCTTCCGGTTGCCAGTATTCAGGCTTGTAGCCGGTGGCTGTCAGATCCGCCGGCAGTTTGTCGCGGTAGCGGAACAGGTAGGCGTTGACCCCGCGTGCATAGACTTCGAAGAAACGCTTGAGGCGCGGCGAAGAAGCCTTGTACAACTCGGCGGCGCTTTTCTTCAGGTTGACCGCCCGCATGTAACGGTCGGCATCCAGCAGGTCTGCACCGTGCATCTCGGCCAAACGGCCCTGGGCCAGCAGGCGCAGGGTGACCATCTGGGTGATGCGGTCGCTGGCATGTACGTAACCGAGGGTGAACAGCGCGTCGTGGAAGCTGTTGCTTTCGATCAGTGGCATGCCCATGGCATTGCGACGCACCGAAACGCTCTGCGCCAGGCCCTTGAGTGGCTGTACACCGGAGGTCGGCGGGAGGGTGTCCTGGGCGTTGAAGTTCTGACAACCGGTCAGGCTCAACACACCGGCCACTGCTGCGGCAACGCCGAACCGGGGTAGAAAATGAGTAAGGGCTGGCGAGGCCATGGCAAAGCTCCTGCGGGGGTGGTGGCGCAATAAAGGCGCTACGTTAGTGAGCAGGCGATGGCCGCGCAAGCGGGGTAAGAGGTTATTTCAGGATTTGTCAAAGATCGCAGCCTCAACAGTGGCTTGCCAGCGGTAATCGGTGATGTTGAAGTGCGACACGCTCAACAATCCAGGAGAACAGTCGGCATGGAGCTCAAGGCAAACGCGGCACTGATCATCATCGATCAACAAAAAGGCATCCTGCATCCCGGGCTCGGTCGCAGGAATAACCCCCAGGCCGAAGCGCGCATGCTGGAATTGCTCGGCCATTGGCGGCGCACCGCCCGGCCGGTGATCCATGTGCAACACCTGTCCCGCTCGGAGGACTCAGTGTTCTGGCCGCAGCAGTCGGGGGTGGAGTTTCAGGAACGGTTTCAGCCAAAGGCCGGTGAACGATTGATCCAGAAGCAAGTGCCCGATGCGTTTTGTTCAACGGGGCTGGAGGCGCAGTTGCGCGAGGCGGGGATCGGGCAGTTGATCATCGTCGGTGTCGCGACCCACAACTCGGTGGAATCCACGGCGCGTACCGCGGGCAACCTGGGGTTTGATACGTGGGTGGCCGAGGATGCGTGCTTTACCTTCGACAAGGCTGATTTTTTCGGCCATGCCCATAGCGCCGAAGAGGTGCATGGGATGTCGCTGGGGAATTTGCACGGTGAGTATGCGACGGTGGTCAGCACTGCATGTGTATTAAAAGGCTGATTGAAAAACCTGTAGGAGCAAGCTTGCTCCGGGCGGCGTTCCGACGATGGCGGTCTGACTGACACATTGATGGTTAATGTGCTGCCGTCATCGCGAGCAAGCTCGCTCCCACAGGAGGATGCGGTGATTCAACAGGCGATATCGATATCCGCCCGAAGCATCAAGCGCCGTGGCACTTCTTGAACTTTTTGCCGTTGCCGCATGGGCACGGATCGTTGCGGCCGACGTCTTTCAGGGCGTTGCGCACCGGTTCCTGGTGAGCGTGGCCGCAGTTCGGGCCGTGGACATGGCCGTGGTTGTGATCATGGTGGTGATGGTCATGATCGTGGTTGCAATCGGGGCCGTGGACGTGGGGTTGCTGGGTCATCGGTGTTGCTCCGGAATTAAATCGGCGGCGATTATCACGCCATTGCGCGCCAGGTGCACGTAGTGGGCGATGAATATACCGGTTTCCAGCTCACCTTCCAGACGATAGGGAATGGCTTGATCGGATTTTTTCAGCAGTTTGGCCATTTCACGGACCTTGGACCACAGGTTGGTGCGGATCGGCACCTTGAAGTAAGCGCTGTGCCTGGGGCTGATGGTGAACCAGTGTTCGTACTCGCCATCGGCCAGCAGTATGTCACCCAGGTGAACGCGATACGCCAGACTGCGCACCGTCAGGTCGCTGTCGTTGGGGTTGTCGATGCGAAAGTGCAGGAGGAATTTCTGTTCCAGCAGTTTGGCGCTGACCACCTCGATTTTCACCAGATGGACCTCGGGGTCCGGCAAGTCGTCGTCGAACCATGACGCACAGCCGCCGAGTCCCAGAGTCAGGAACAACGTGAGCAGACAGAGTGCGCCGCGGCGGATGATCATCGTGGTGTTTCTCCCTTGAGCACCAGTCTAGACCCAAAGGATCGCAGCCTTCGACAGCTCCTGCGTAGTGGGCAGTCATTCCCTGTACTAGCTGCTGAAATACCCCGCACAACACTTCTTGAACTTCTGCCCACTCGCGCAGGGGCAGGCGTCATTGCGTCCGATCTTGAGCGGCACGGTCGGGTCGATGAAGTACCAGCGCCCGGTATTTTGCACAAATGCCGAACGCTCTCGATGACTGTGCTCGCCATTGCTGTCGTGCCAGCGCGCGGTGAAGGTCACGAAAGCGTGTTCAGGCTGGCCGCCCAGCACTTCGGAGCTCTCCACCTCAAGGCCCAGCCACGTACTTTGCGCGCTCCAGTCGCTGATCGATTGACGGTCCAGACCGGCCTGTTGGGCGGGCAGGGTGGTGGCCACCAGATAGTCGACCAACCCCAGCACATAGGCGCTGTAGCGCGAGCGCATCAAGGCTTGCGCGCATGGCGCCGGGTGCCCGGCATGGTAATGACCGCAGCAGGCGTCGAGCAGGGTGCCGCTGCCGCATGGGCAAATGGATGTACTCATTGCATTACCACCAGTATTTCCCGAAGTTTTCCGGATTGGCCCAGAAGCGCGAATTGAGCCAGTCGGGGACTTGTTTGTATTCAAGCAGATCGTAGGTAAACAGGGTCAAGACCTGTTCGTCCCGTTGAAAGCGTTCGCTGGCTTGCAGGGCCAGGGAGAAAAAGTCCGTTTCCTGCCAGCCACAGGCCGGCAGATCCGCCAGCACTGCAATGCGGCTGGCGTTGAGGTTGCGGATGCCGCCCAACAGGTTCAGGCCGTCGCGCTTGGGCAAATGCTCCAGGCAATCGACCACCAGGGCCAAGTCGAAACGGCGGGCCGCCAGCTCGGCGGGCAACGGCCCGGGGGCAGCGAGTGCGACGCTACTGTCCGGGTGAGCGAGCTTGAAAGCTTCCAGTGCCGGGAACTCGCTGGCGCCGATCAACAACAGGCGCGCGGGGGCATATCGATCAAGTAAAGCGGCCAGTGCCTGCTGCGGCGTGCGTGAAGAAATACCTGCAATCATCGAAGATCCTCAATCAGATCTGCCAAGACTAGCCTGCCCTAACGTTCGGGCCTAGAGCGCCCTGGCGACAAAAGCGTCAACCTGCCGTTAATACGCGAATAAACAGCATGGCCTATCTGCTGGCGGAGTTTAAAACTCGGGTCTTTACTACCTGAATCGGTTCTAAGCCGATCCTTCAGGAGAAAACTAGATGAGCATAGTTCGGACAGCATTACCCTTGGTTCTGCTAACCAGTGTGTTGACTGGTTGCGCAGGTTTGCAGAAAACCGACTGGCCGACCTGTGCGGCGGTTGGTGGTGTCGTGGGGGCGGGCCTCGGCGCGACCGAAAGCTCGGCATGGGCAGGGTACGGTGCTCTGCTCGTCGGCGGTACGGCAGCGGCTTATTGCTGGGTGCACGGCGATGGCGACGAAGACGGCGATGGCGTGCCGGATAGTCGCGACAAGTGCCCAGGCACGCCGAAAGGCGTTCAGGTCGATGCCAACGGTTGCCCACCACCAGCGCCTGTGGTCGAAGAAGCGGTTGTTGTCCAGGAAGAAACCATTGTCATCCGCGATGTTCACTTCCAGTTTGACAAAGCCACGCTTACCTCGTCCGACAAACAGGTACTCGACAAGATTGCCACTCGCTTGAAGGCCGAGGCCCCTACCGCTCAACTGACCGTGACCGGCCATACCGACAGCGTGGGCAGTGACACCTACAACCAGAAACTGTCGGATAAACGCGCCCACTCGGTGGTTGAATACCTCATCGAGCAAGGCGTACCTCGTAGTAACTTCGTGTCGGTTGTCGGTGCCGGTGAAAGCCAGCCGGTTGCTGACAACAAAACCGCTGACGGTCGTGCACAGAACCGTCGTACCGAAATCAAAATCCAGCGTTAACCCCCCCTCGCATCCGCGCCTTGTGCAGTCGTGGATGCGGGTCTTTACTCCTGTGTAACCGGTATTGGCCGGGGACACAGGAGCTTTCAATATGATCGTTCTCACAAGGACCGTCTTGCCGGTTCTGCTAATGGGCAGCCTCTTGACCGGCTGCGCGACCCACAGCGATGGCACTGCCCCCCTCAATCAGCGCACCTGGCCAATTTGCAGCCTCATCGGCGGCCTGGTCGGCGGTGGTCTGGGCGCAATCGAGAGTGGAGGTTGGGCCGCGGGTGGGGCGGCGCTGGGTATCTTGTCCGGCGGCTTGATCTGCTATGCCCAGGATGGCGACGAAGACGGCGACGGCGTTTTCGACCGACGCGACCGTTGCGCCGATACTCCCGCCAATACCCCGGTCGACCATCGTGGTTGCCAGGTGCCGCAGTACCCGGACAGCGTCCAGACCGAGCCTGCGCAATCCGAAGTCATTACTCTGAGCGATGTACTGTTTGTCTTCAATCAGGCCGAGCTGACCCCGACGGCGAAGAGTCAACTGGATGCGTTGATGAGCCAGTTCCTGGATGCCGATGTGGTCAGCATCAAGGTGGTCGGTCATACCGACAGCGTCGGTTCGGATGCCTATAACCAGTCCTTGTCGGAGCGGCGTGCCAGCAGCGTGGCGGAATACTTGATCAGCCAGGGCGTGGCGCCGAACAAAGTCACCAGCGAAGGCAAGGGCGAAAGCCAACCGATTGCCGACAACGAAACAGAAGAAGGTCGTGCGAAAAACCGCCGCGTGGAACTGCATATAAACCGCTGAGCCCGGAGATAGAGCCGTCGGGCGACTGATGTGATCGCTGCGACGGCCGTTTGGCGGCCTTCATGAAGATTTTTCCGTTGCCCTCTGGCTTATCCCGCGTGGAAGCCGTTACTGTGCGCGCAAACAATAATTCTCATCGGGGTGCGTATGAAAGTCTTATGGGGACTGGGGCGGTTACTGACCTTGCTGTTCTGGGCGGTAGTGCTGGTCAATCTGCTCACACCGTTCGTCTTTCCGCTGCACCCGTTGGTCAATCTGGCCGGCGGCCTGTTGGGGTTCATCCATCTTCTGGAAGCGTTGCTGTGCTATCGCAGCCTCCGGGGTCGCGCTCATCCCTGGCTTGACCGCCTGAAGATCGTCATTTTCGGCGTGTTCCACCTGCAAACCATTCCAGCCCCCACCGCTTCGAAGGCTTCCCATGCGTAAACTCTGTCTGCTCGCCGCACTCATCAGTCCATTGGCCTGCGCACAGGTGGTGAGTGTCGAAACCAACTCGCTGATGCGCTTGCCCAACACCGCCAGCACCCTGCAACTGGAGCGCCTGGAAGTGGCCGATTACGGCACCTTGCTGATTCCTTCGAACGTCACCGAAGTCACCGTGGGTGAGTTGCATCTGGGGCGTGAAGCGCGCATTGCCATCGTGCCGGGGGAACAGGCGCTGGCGCTGAAGGTTCGTCGCGCTGATTTGTCCGAAGGCAGCCAGATCACCTCCCGTGGCGCCCCCGGGACCTACCAGAAGGCCGCTCGATCAGGGCGCAACCTTGATTTGCAGATCAAGACACTGAACGCAGCGCAATTGATCGTTGATGCTCGCGGTGGTGCGGGCGCACCGGGGTTCGTTGGCCTTGATGGGGCCAACGGCCAGGAACCGGGCTGCACCTGGGGGCAGGCGGGGCGCGGCGCCGATGGCAGTGATGGCAGCAATGGCCAGCCGGGAGCACCGGGGGCGCTGGTCAAGCTGGCCGTGCCCCACGACTTCCCGGCAGACCGGATCAAGGTTCAGGTGGCCGGCGGTGCCGGTGGCCTGGCCGGCCCCGGCGGTAAACCGGGCGCGGGTGGCAAGGCCAAGGGCTGCCTGGTTTACAAGGCCGATGGCGGCAAGAGCGGTAAACCTGGGGCTGATGGTCAGCCTGGGCCGGAAGGTGCGGTGGGTTCGGTGACTGTGCAGCGGATGTAATCAGTTAAATCAGTATTGTCTGATCAGACATCATCGCGGGCAAGCCCGCTCCCACAGGGTTCAGTGGTGTTCACAATACAGTGACCACACTGCAATTCCACTGTGGGAGCGAGCTTGGTCCGGGCGGCGTTCCGACGATGCTTTTAGAGCATCGGCCGTGCTGCAGCAATCGCCACCACAGCCAACCCCACCAACAAATTGATCCCCACCAATCGGCGAATCCGTCCCAGCACCGCGGCCCCGGCGGGCCAATCCTGCTCGGCCACGGCTGCGCGCAACTCCGGCAGCATCAGCGCCTGAATGCGGATAAACAATGCGGTCATCACCACATACAACCCCATCATCACCTGCACATAGCGCGGTGCGGCTTCAAAACCATTGAATTGCATGTGCAGCATGCCCACGCCGCTGACCGGCAACAGCACCACCGCCACCCAGACCCAGCGGAAAAAGCCTTGAAACACTTCTACCCACAGCTTCAGCCGGGCAGGGCCTTCAAGTGCCTTGATCGCGGCGGGGCGCAGGACCATCCAGGCGAAAAACATGCCGCCGACCCACACCAGGGCGGCCAGTACATGCAGGCTATAAACGAGGCTAAAAGGTGTCATTGGGTTACTCCGTTCTGCGCAGGATTCATTAGCGGGGTATGATAGCCGTCGATCCGAACCACTGAAAATTTATCCAGCGTTTTTTGCGCCCGACAATCCATGATCAGCACTGAACTCAAAACCACGATCCAGGGCGCCTATTCGCGTTTTCTCGAAGCCAAGAGCCTCAAGCCGCGCTACGGCCAACGCCTGATGATCGCTGAAGTCGCCAAGGTCCTGGGTGACATCGACACCGACGACGAAGGCCGGCGCAGTGGCGACCCCGCGATTGTCGCGGTGGAAGCCGGCACCGGTACCGGCAAGACCGTGGCCTACAGCCTGGCGGCGATTCCCACGGCGAAGGCCGCCGGCAAGCGCCTGGTGATCGCCACGGCCACCGTGGCCCTGCAGGAGCAGATCGTCTACAAGGACTTGCCCGACCTGATGCGCAACAGCGGGCTGAATTTCAGCTTCGCCCTGGCCAAGGGCCGCGGGCGCTACATGTGCCTGTCCAAGCTCGACATGCTGCTCCAGGAAGGCCACGCGCAAACCGCCACCGCGCAGCTGTTCGAAGAAGAAGGTTTCAAGATCGAGGTCGACGAGGCCAGCCAGAAGCTGTTCACCAGCATGATCGAAAAACTCGCCGGCAATAAGTGGGACGGCGACCGCGACAGTTGGTCCACCGCCCTGGAAGACGCCGACTGGGCGCGCCTGACCACCGATCACAGCCAGTGCACCAACCGTCATTGCCCGAATTTTGGCCAGTGCGCCTTCTACAAGGCCCGCGAAGGCATGGGCAAGGTCGACGTGATCGTCACCAACCACGACATGGTCCTGGCTGACCTGGCCCTGGGCGGCGGCGCGGTATTGCCGGACCCGCGCGACACCATCTACGTGTTCGACGAAGGCCATCACCTGCCGGACAAGGCCATCGGCCACTTCGCCCATTACACGCGCCTGCGCTCCACCGCCGACTGGCTGGAAACCACCGCCAAGAACCTCACCAAACTGCTGGCCCAGCACCCGTTGCCGGGCGATCTGGGCAAGTTGATCGAACAGGTGCCGGAGCTGGCGCGGGAGATCAAGACCCAGCAGCAGTTCATGTTCACCGCCTGCGAGCAGATTGCCGATTTCAAACCCGGCGAAGATGTTGAAGGCCGCGAGCGCCCGCGTCACCGATTCGTCGGCGGGGTGATTCCCGAGCACATGCGTGAAATGGGCATCGAACTGAAGAAAGGCTTCGCACGGCTGACCGACTTGTTCACCCGTCTGACCGAGCTGCTCAAGGAAGGCATGGACGGCGAGGTCAACATTGGCATCGCCAGCAACCAGGCCGAGGAGTGGTATCCGCTGTTCGGCAGTCTGTTGTCGCGTTCTTCCGGTAACTGGGAGTTGTGGACCGCCTTCACCGTCGAAGACCCGGAGGACAACCCGCCCATGGCCCGCTGGCTGACCCTGGCCGAGAGCGGTTCGTTGTTCGACATCGAGGTCAATGCAAGCCCCATCCTCGCGGCGGAAATGCTTCGGCGCAACCTGTGGAACGTCGCCTATGGCTGCCTGGTGACGTCGGCGACCCTGACTGCCCTCGGCACCTTCGACCGCTTCCGCATGCGCGCCGGCCTGCCGAAAAAAGCCGTGACGGCGGTGGTGCCAAGCCCGTTCCATCATGCCGACGCCGGTGTGTTGCGGGTGCCGAACCTGAACGCCGATCCCCGTGATGCAGCGGCGCATACCGCCGCGATCATTCGTGACCTGCCTGAATTGGTCGAAGGCTCGCGGGGCACGCTGGTGCTGTTTTCTTCGCGCAAACAGATGCAGGACGTGTTCGACGGCCTGGACCGCGACTGGCGCAAGCAAGTGTTCATCCAGGGAAACCTGTCGAAACAGGAAACCCTGAACAAGCACAAGGCGCGGGTCGATGGCGGCGATTCCAGCGTGTTGTTCGGTCTGGCGAGCTTCGCCGAAGGGGTCGACTTGCCCGGTGCCTATTGCGAACACGTGGTCATTGCCAAGATTCCTTTCTCGGTACCCGATGATCCGGTCGAAGCGGCGCTGGCCGAGTGGATCGAAGCCCGGGGCGGCAATCCGTTCATGGAAATCTCCGTGCCGGACGCCTCGCTGAAGCTGGTCCAGGCCTGCGGTCGCTTGCTACGCACCGAAGAAGACCGCGGCACCATCACCTTGCTCGACCGGCGCCTGGTGACCCAGCGCTATGGCAAAGCCATCCTCAACGCGTTGCCGCCGTTCCGTCGAGAAATTTCCTGAAGCACCGGTGGGCAGTTTTGCCCGCCGCGTTGTCTATCTCTCTGCCATCGCTTTTCCACTGGCCCATTGAAGGTCGTTAGGGAGAATTTCGTTCTCATGATTTGCCGTTCGTTGCCTGCCGTTTTTGCCCTGCTGTTCGCAACACCGCTGTTGGCTGCCCCCGCCAGCCAGCAGACGCTGTTCAACTTTGTGCGCCCCGCCGACGTGGTCCAGGTGGCGACTCAGGACGCCAGCCTGCCGCAATCCAACGCCGAGCAAACCCCCGAGGGCGAAGTGCTGCGCCGGGTGACGTTCAACCCGGTCGCCCGGCCGACTTTGCGCCTGACCCCGCAGACCGGTGCCTGGGACTGGTCGCAGTCAGGCGTCATGAGTCTGCGGATCCAGAGCGCGATGAACTGGGCCTTGACCCTGTACGTGACCATCCAGAGCAACGACGGCAAGACACTGGTCAGCCGCGTCGATCTGCCGGCGGGGCCTGCGCAAACCCTGCTGGTGCCTTTGCAAGCGACATCAGCGCTGAGCCAGGGCATGAAGGCGGGCCCGCCGATGCCGATGACCGTCGAGGGCCAGCGTGTGTTGCTGGCCAGCAGCGCCGGTGAGCTGGATCGCAGCCAGGTAGTGTCGGTGAGCTTGTCGATGGACCAGCCCAAAGCCGCGCAAAGCATCCTGCTGGAACGCTTTGGTGTGCAGGACGGCGAGTCGGTCACCCAAGCCGTGTATGGCGGATTGGTGGATGCTTACGGCCAGTCGACCCGGGCCAAATGGCCGGAAAAAGTCAGCAGCGACGAGCAGCTAAAAAGCGCCGTCGGCAAAGAGCAGCAGCAACTGAAAACCTGGCTGGCCGAGCGTCAGAAGTCTTCGCTGGACAAATTCGGCGGATTGACCAAAGGCCCGTCGTTCAAGGCCAGTGGCTTTTTCCGCACAGAGAAACGCGATGGTCGCTGGTACCTGGTGACGCCTGAAGGCCACCCGTTCTATTCCCTCGGGGTCAATACAGTGGCCCCGGATGTCAACCAGACCTATGTTGCCGGTCGCGAGTGGATGTTCGAATCCCTGCCCAAGGCTGACGAGACCCTGGCCAATCACTACGGCGAAGGCGACAACCGTGGCGGTAACGGTGCCGATCAAGGGCGCGACTACAATGCCGGTCGCTGGTACGACTTCTACGGTGCCAACCTGCAGCGTCTGTATGGCGATCCATGCGCGAAGGGCAGCGATACCAAGGCTGGCGTTGCCGAAGCGGCCAAGACAGAAGCGACGGTAGCGACAGCCGCTGAGCCCAAATCTGTCGAACCGTGCAAGGCGCTGTTCGACGAGCAGCGCTGGGCCAGTCACACCCTTGATCGCTTGCAGGCCTGGGGCTTCAATACCATCGGCAACTGGAGCGCACCCGTACTGGGTGACGCTGATCGCGTGCCGTACACCTTGCCGCTGTCGATTGTCGGCGACTACGCCAGCATCAGCACCGGCACAGACTGGTGGGGCGGCATGCCTGACCCATTCGACCCGCGTTTCGCCATGGCCACTGAGCGTGCAGTGGCGATTGCTGCCCGCGACCATCGTGACGATCCGTGGCTGATCGGTTATTACGCGGACAACGAACTGGCCTGGGCCGGTCCCGGCGACGACCCGAAAGCCCGTTATGCCCTGGCCTACGGCACCTTGAGAATGACCACCGACGTGCCGGCCAAGCGCGCGTTTCTCAAGCAACTGCGCGACAAGTACCGCAATCAGGCGGGCCTGTCGAAAGCCTGGGGCATTGATCTGCCGGCCTGGGAATTGATGGAAGACCCAGGGTTTGTGCCGCCACTGCCAAGCGCCGAGCACCCGGAAATCGAAGCCGACTTCAAATACTTCCAGAAGGTCTTTGCCGACACTTATTTCAAGACCATCTCCGACTCACTCAAATGGCACGCGCCGAACCAGTTGCTGCTCGGCGGCCGTTTCGCGATCAGCACCCCGGAAGCCGTGGAGTCCTGCGCCCAGTACTGCGACGTGTTGAGCTTCAACATGTACACCCTGCAACCCCAGGATGGTTACGACTTCGCCAAGCTGCGCAGTCTCGACAAACCGGTGCTGATCACCGAGTTCAACTTCGGCTCGGTTGATCGTGGCCCGTTCTGGGGTGGCGTCACGCCATTGGCGAAGGAGGAAGACCGTGGTCCGGCGTACGCCAACTTCCTCAAGCAGGCATTGAGCGAACCGTCGATTGTCGGCGTGCATTGGTTCCAGTACCTCGATCAACCGGTCACCGGACGCCTGCTTGACGGTGAAAACGGTCACTTCGGGTTGGTGGGCATCACTGATCTGCCGTTCCAGGGCTTTGTCGACAGCGTGCGCAAGAGCAATCTGGCGACGGTCGAGCAATTGGGCAAAGAAGCCGAGAAGGCTGCGGCCGCAGCCGACAAAGCCAGCCACGATGCCGAGGGCGGCAGAAAAGCCGAGGCCGGCAAGGGCCCGGGGAAGGGCGCTGGTGGGCATTCCGGGAATGGTCATTAATCGCTGAAACCGCGTTATCGTTCTTCGTCGGAACGCCGCCCGGAGCAAGCCCGCTCCCACCTTCGACCGTATTGCTTCTGGAAGAACATGGTCGAAGGTGGGAGCGGGCTTGCTCGCGAAGGCGTCTATACGGACGCGATAAGTTTCCGATCAGTTTTATGAGTGACTTACCGTCGAGCCCAACCCTGTTCCCAAAACCCTCAAGGGCTGGAACAATGCCGACCACTTTGTAGAGCGTTAATCCGGGGAGTTGCGGGTGCAGATTCAGGGTCATTACGAGCTTAAGTTCGAAGCGGTGCGAGAGGCGTTCGCGGCGCTGTTCGACGATCCCCAGGAGCGTGGCGCAGCGTTGTGCATCCAGGTCGGTGGCGAAACCGTTGTCGATCTGTGGGCCGGCACTGCCGACAAGGACGGGGCCGAGGCCTGGCACAGCGATACCATCGCCAACCTGTTCTCCTGCACCAAGACCTTCACCGCCGTCACCGCGCTGCAATTGGTGGCCGAAGGCAAGCTGCAACTGGATGCCCCGGTCGCGCGCTACTGGCCCGAATTTGCCGCTGCCGGTAAAGAGTCCGTCACCCTGCGTCAACTGCTCTGCCATCAGGCCGGTCTTCCGGCATTGCGCGAGTTACTGGCCCCCGAAGCCCTTTACGACTGGCAAACCATGGTCGACGCCCTGGCCGCCGAAACGCCGTGGTGGACGCCGGGCGAAGGCCACGGTTACGCGGCGATCACCTATGGTTGGCTGGTCGGTGAATTGCTGCGCCGTGCCGACGGTCGTGGGCCGGGTGAATCCATCGTCGCGCGGGTCGCCAGGCCGCTGGGCCTGGACTTCCATGTGGGCCTGGCCGACGAAGAGTTCCATCGCGTGGCCCACATTGCGCGGGGCAAGGGCAATGTCGGCGATGCCGCCGCCCAGCGCCTGCTGCAAGTGACCATGCGCGAGCCAACGGCCATGACGACCCGGGCGTTCACTAACCCGCCATCGATCATGACCAGCACCAACAAACCTGAGTGGCGACGCATGCAACAGCCGGCCGCCAATGGCCATGGCAATGCCCGTAGCCTGGCCGGGTTCTATGCCGGTCTGCTCGATGGCAGCCTGCTGGAAAGCGAAATGCTCGATGAACTGACTCGCGAGCACAGCCTCGGCGAGGACAAGACTTTACTGACCCGGACCCGTTTCGGCCTGGGTTGCATGCTCGATCAACCGGACGTTGCCAATGCCACCTTCGGCCTTGGCCCGCGGGCGTTTGGTCATCCGGGTGCCGGCGGTTCCATCGGTTTTGCCGACCCGGAGCACGATGTGGCTTTCGGATTTGTGACAAATACCCTGGGGCCGTACGTCTTGATGGACCCGCGCGCGCAAAAGCTGGTGCGGGTTCTGGCCACTTGTCTGTAAAAATGACTATCGGGTGCCAGGGCTGGAACCCGATAGCCTTTCCAGTTTCAAACCGTCTGTTTACACGGGCCGATGTGGCTAATGCCGATCAGTCAAGCGGTAATGCGATCTGTAGCAGCTGCCGAGCCCGCGAGGCTGCGTTCGGCTGCATAGCAGTCGTGAGTCCAGCTGACGCGGCCTGCCTGATGTACTGCGATTACTGAATTACGACTGCTTCGCAGCCGAACGCAGCCTCGCGGGCTCGGCAGCTGCTACAAAGGTGTCGCGGCTGAAA
>NZ_AKJG01000104.1 GCF_000282455.1 Pseudomonas sp. GM74 | reverse complement strand
GGCATGGATGCCGGGTTAGCCGCCCCCGGCCATGGATGGCCGATGGCGGCGGGCCCACGGAGCAGGACCGGAGCGAGGGAATGCCGAGCCTTGGCGAGGCACCGAACGTCAGGGGCAAGAGCCCTTGGTTACTTGGGGCCGGGTGGCGTTCCGCTTTTCCAAGTGACCCGCTGTAAGAGCGGAACCGTAAGTCGCCGTTACCGCAGAAATGGATATGTACACCCTCAAAATGCTCATCGCCTGACACAAAGCCTTCGCGGGCAAGCCCGCTCCCACAGGTACTGCATTCATCCTGTGGCAGCGAGCCTGGTTTCACGGCGTAACGATATTGAACTGCGGCGCAAACGTATCGAGGCTGCTCATCAACTCCCCAAGCTTCTTGCCATTGCCCTGCAGTTTGATCAGGCTTTTCTGGATCGCCGTCGGGATATCCAGTTGCTTGAGGCTGATCTGTTCCAGGGTGGCCTTGCTCATGGTCACGCTGGCATCCGCCTGGGCATTGAGCCCGGCACGGTGGGTCAGCACGCCATTGCGCAGGGTCAGGTTGAAGTCCTTGTTCAGGTCATCGAAGGTCCAGTTCAGGGTCAGGTCATGGCCTACGGCCTTTTCACTGTCCAGGCGCACAGCCAGGAAGTCGAAGAACATCTGCGGGCTCATCGCCCGTACCATGTCCACCGATACCGAAGTGCCGGCATTGGGCGGCACGCCGTTGCGCAGTTCCATGGCACCGGTCAGGTACATGTTGCGCCAAGTGGCGTTTTCACTTTGATAGCCCATTTGCTCCAGCGCCTGGGCCTGGGCTTTACGGGCGTCGCCGTTGTCCGGGTTGGCGAACAGCACCTGATTGCCCAGTTGCGCGGCCCAGCGGTATTCACCCTTGGCCATCGCCGCCTGCATTTTCCCCAGCACCGCCGCTTCGCCGCCCATGGCTTCGACCGAGCGCTTGGCCGTTTCCACTGGCGGCAGCGGATGGAGGTTGGCCGGGTTGCCGTCATAGAAACCCATGTAGCGCTGGTATACCGCCCGGGTGTTGAAACTCAGTGAGCCGTAGTAGCCGCGGGTGTACCACTTCTGGTCCAGGCTGCCGGGCAGTTTCTTGATCGAGTCGGCGACTTCCAGCGACGTCAGGCCCTGATTCAGCAGGTGCAGGGTGCGGTCGTTGAGGAAGGCGTACATGTCGCGCTGATCGGCGAGGAAGGTGCGGATGCGTTCGCCACCCCAGGTCGGCCAGTTGTGCTGGGCGAACAACACGTCGCTCTTGTCGCCGTAACGCGCCAGGCTGCCGTCCAGGTACTCGGCCCAGGCCTTGGCGTCACGCACTTGCGCGCCGCGGGGGGTGAGGATGTTGTGCATCATTTGCGTGGCGTTTTCCGCCATGCACAGGGCGCGCAACTGCGGCAGGTACAGGTTCATCTCCGCTGGCGCCTCGGTGCCCGGGGTCAACTGGAACTCCACGTCGAGGCCGGCGATGGTGCGGGTTTCCAGTTCCTTGTCGATCAGGTCGGTGGGCGGGATCAGGGTGACGGTGCCGCCGCTCGGCGAGCTTTTGCCCAGTCCCGCGTCTACCTGGCCGTGATCGCCACGGGGCAGCAGGCTGCCGAACTGGAACTGCGCGCGACGGCTCATGGCGGTGCCGGCATAGACGTTCTCGCTCATCACGTGTTCCATGAACCCGGCGGGGGCGAACACCTTGACCTTGCCGGCCTTGACGTCGGCCTCGTCGATGACCCCGCGCACGCCACCGAAATGGTCGACGTGGGTGTGGCTGTAGATCACCGCCACCACCGGTTTGTGCGGACGGTTCTGGTAGTACAGGTCCAGCGCTGCCTTGGCGGTTTCGGCCATGGTCAGCGGGTCGATGATGATCAGCCCATCGTCGCCTTCGATGATGGTCATGTTGGCCAGGTCGAGGCCACGCACCTGATACAGCCGTGGGCTGACTTCGAACAATCCGGCATTGGCGTTGAGCTGGGCCAGGCGCCAGAGGCTCGGGTTGACCGATTCCGGGGCCTTATCCTTGGCGAGGAAGTCATAGGCCTGGATATCCCAGATGACCTTGCCCGAGGCGTCCTTGACCTGGCCCTTGAACGGCGCGATCAGGCCCTTGGTGACCGACTCGTAGTCGGTGCGGTCGGTGAAGGGCAGTTGTTGCAGCACGGCGGCGTTACTGGCCGTGGTTTGTGGGCTGGCCGCGACCGGTCCGTCGGCGGCGACCACCGATTGCGCAAGGCAGACAGTGATCAGGCAAGCGAGCAGCCCAAGGGGGCTCAAGGTGAAACGAGGCATGGCGTCTCCGTTTTTTATCGTTATGGTCAGACCAGCTTCGAGGGTAGGGCGGGGCTCGGGCCGGGCGATCATCAGCAACGGACAAAAAGCATTCAAGGCCGCTATCCTTGGGCCATGCATATCCAGCAGGTTGACCCATGCTTGAAGTCCATGGCGTTTTCAAAAGCTACGCCACCCCGCAGGGGCCGCTGCCGGTGCTGCAAGGCGTCGACCTGACGCTCAGGCCCGGCAGCAGCCTGGCGCTGATGGGCGAGTCGGGCAGTGGCAAAAGCACTTTGCTGCACCTGATCGCCGGGCTGGACAAGGTCGATCGCGGCAGCATCCGCAGTGGCGAGCATCGCCTGGAACAGATGAATGAAGGGCAATTGGCGAACTGGCGCCGTACGGAAATCGGCCTGGTGTTCCAGCAATTCAACCTGATCGGCAGCCTGCGGGTCGAAGACAACCTGGCGATCCAGGCACGTCTGGCGGGGCGCCATGACCCGCGCTGGCAGGCACACCTGGTGCAGCGTCTGGGCCTGAGTGAGCTGCTGCGGCGCTACCCGGAGCAACTGTCCGGCGGCCAGCAGCAACGGGTTGCGCTGGGCCGGGCGCTGGCGTCGCGCCCGCCATTGCTGCTGGCCGACGAGCCCACCGGCAGCCTCGATGAAACCACCGGCGCCGAGGTGTTGCAGTTGCTGCTGGAATTGCTCGACGACAGCCCCACCAGCCTGTTGATGGTCACCCACAGTCCCGGCGTGGCGGCACGGCTGGCGGAAAAGGCCTTGCTGAGCGGCGGTCGCCTGGCCGGTGCGGGCGAGCGCTGACATGCGCATCTTTGGCGAAACCCTGCGGGCGCTGCTCAGCCACTGGCGGCAGCACCCGGTGCAGTTTTTCAGTGTGCTGACCGGATTGTGGCTGGCCACCGGTCTGTTGACCGGCGTTCAGGCACTCAACAGCCAGGCCCGCGACAGCTATGCCCGTGCCAGTCAGTTGATCGGCGGCGAACCCCAGGCCAGCCTTGTTGCGCCCGGTGGCGGCACCTTCCCCCAGCAATGGTTTATCAATTTGCGGCGCGCGGGGTGGCCGGTGTCACCGGTGCTGCAAGGCCGGGTCACGCTCAAGGAGCACGAAGAGCAGCGCTTGCAGTTGATGGGCATCGAGCCGGTATCGCTGCCGGCGGGCGCGGCGGTGGCCGGGCAAGCCTTGGCGATTGAACAGGTGGTCGGTTTTTTCAGTCCGCCGGGCAGCACCTGGATCTCGTCGCAGACTTTGCAGACACTGGGTTTGCGCGAGGGTGACCGGCCACTGAACCTGGCGGGCGTGGCACTGCCGCCGCTGCAGGTGCAGGCCGACATGGCGCCCGGTGTGCTGCTGGTGGACATCGGTTTTGCTCAGCAGATTCTGGGGTTGCCGGATCAAGTGTCGCGGCTGCTGTTGCCGAAGGATTTCACCGCGCCGTTGCCGGCGCCGCTCAAGGGCCAGTTGCAACTCAAGCGCGCCGGCGAAGAAAACAACCTGACGCGCCTGACCGAAAGCTTTCACCTGAACCTCGATGCCCTGGGGGTGCTGTCGTTCGTGGTCGGCCTGTTTATCGTGCACGCCGCCATCGGGCTGGCGCTGGAGCAACGGCGAAGCCTGCTGCGGACCCTGCGTGCCTGCGGTGTGAGTGCGCGCATGCTGATCGCTTGTCTCGCCGTCGAATTGGGTGGACTGGCCCTGATCGGCGGTGTGGCCGGGGTGGTCAGCGGCTACCTGCTGGCCGGCGTGCTGTTGCCCGATGTCGCCGCCAGCCTGCGTGGCTTGTACGGTGCCGAAGTGGCGGGGCAGTTGAGCCTCAGCCTGTCGTGGTGGTTCAGTGGTATTGGCTTGAGTCTGATCGGCGCGTTGCTGGCCGGGGTCAACAGTCTGTTGCGGGCGGCGCGTTTGCCATTGCTGGCGCTGGCCGACCCGCAGGCCTGGCATCAGGCCCATGCACGCTGGTTGCGACGCCAGGGTGGGGTGGCGGCAATGGCCGGGGTGATAGCGCTGTTGGCGCTGATCTTCGGCGACAGCCTGGTCAGTGGCTTCGTGTTGATGGCGGCGCTGTTGATCGGTGCCGCGCTGGCCTTGCCGGTGGCGCTCAGCGCGCTGCTCAGTCTCGTTTCACAGCGCAGTCGCTCCGTGCTAGGCCAGTGGTTTGTCGCCGATTGCCGCCAGCAACTGCCGGCCCTGAGCCTGGCCTTGATGGCGCTGCTGTTGGCCATGGCGGCGAACATCGGTGCCGGCAGCATGACCGCAGGCTTTCGCCAGACCTTCAGCGACTGGCTCGAACAACGGCTGACGGCCGAGCTCTACCTCAACCCACAGACCCCGGCCCAGGCCAGGGAGCTGCACGGCTGGCTCAACCAGCAGCCGCAACTGGCGGCGGTGCTGCCCAACTGGCAGGTTTCGATCCAGTTGCAGGGCTGGCCGACGGACCTGTCCGGGATCATCGATCACCCGACCTACCGCCAGCACTGGCCGTTACTCGAAGCCTTGGGCGAAAACCCTTGGGAGCGCCTGGCCAAGGACGATGCGGTGATGCTCAGCGAGCAACTGGCCCGGCGCCTCCACGTGCAACTGGGCGACCACCTGACCCTGCCGACCCCCACCGGCCCGTGGTCGCCGCGGATCGTCGGGATCTATGCCGACTACGGCAATCCCAAGGGCCACATTCTGGTGAACATCCACCACCTGCTGCGCGGCTGGCCGCAACTGACACCGAACCGCTTCAATCTGCGTATCGAACCGGCATCGATCCCGGCGTTCGTCACGGCGCTGCAGGCGCGTTTTACCCTGGAGGACAGCCGCATCGTCGATCAGGCGCGGCTCAAGGGCTGGTCCACGCAAGTCTTCGAACGCACCTTCGCCGCCACCGCCGCGCTCAACAGCCTGACGTTGTGCGTGGCCGGGGTGGCGCTGTTCATCAGCCTGCTGACCCAAAGCCAGAGCCGTCTCGGGCAACTGGCGCCGCTGTGGGCCTTGGGCGTGACCCGTCGGCATCTGATGTTGCTCAACCTTGGGCAAACCTGGCTGCTGGCGATATTGACCCTGGTGCTGGCGTTGCCGCTGGGCATCGCCCTGGCGTGGTGCCTGGACACGGTGATCAACGTGCAGGCCTTTGGCTGGCGCTTGCCTTTGCGGGTGTTCCCCTTGCAACTGTTGCAGTTGATGGGGCTGGCGCTGGTGGCGACGTTACTGGCTTCGGCCTGGCCGTTGTTCCGTTTGTATCGCACGCAACCGGCGGACTTGCTGCGGACGTTTGCCCATGAAGATTAAATTCGGCGTATTGCTGCTGGCGTTGCTGGCGAGCGGTTGCGATCAACCGGCACCGGAGCAAAAGGGCTTTGCCGGGCTGGGCAACCAGGCCGCTGCGTTTACCCCGGTGGTGCCCGGCCGGGTGTTCAGCTTCCCGGCGGATCACGCACCGCACGATGGCTTTCGCATCGAATGGTGGTACATCACCGCCAACCTGAAGGACGCTCAGGAGCATGAGTTCGGCGCGCAATGGACGCTGTTCCGCAGCGCCTTGAAAGCCACCCCCGAGGTAGCAGGCTGGCAGAATCAGACGATCTGGCTCGGTCATGCGGCGGTGACGTCGGCGACGGTGCATCACGCGGCTGAACGCTATGCCCGTGGCGGCGTCGGTCAGGCCGGTGTCAGCGTTGCGCCGTTCAATGCATGGATCGACGACTGGCAACTGAGCAGCCAGGCGACAGCCGACGATCCGTTGGCCGACCTGCTGCTCAGCGCCCGCGACAAGCGTTTCAGCTACCGGCTGCGGTTGACCTCGACAGGTCCGCTGGTGCTTCAGGGGGACCGGGGCTTCAGCCAGAAATCCGAACAGGGCCAGGCCTCTTACTACTACAGCCAGCCGTTTTTCCAGGCCCGCGGCACCCTGGAAATCGAAGGCCAGACCTTCCAGGTCAGTGGCCCGGCCTGGCTCGACCGGGAATGGAGCAGCCAGCCCCTGACGAGCAACCAGACTGGTTGGGACTGGTTCTCCCTGCACCTGGACAGCGGCGAGCAGGTGATGCTGTATCGCATGCGGCAAAAGGACGGCGAGCCTTACCTCACTGGCACCTGGATCGACGCCCGGGGGCAGACACAATTGCTGCACGCCGGCGACATCAGCCTGACACCGCAAGACAGGGCCGGCGTGGCCGGGCGCGACATGCCCGTTCGCTGGTCGATCAGGATCCCCTCCAGACACCTCGATATCGTCATCACTGCGCTCAACCCCCAGTCCTGGATGGACTTGCGCATACCGTACTGGGAAGGCCCGGTGCGCCTCAGTGGCAGTCATGCAGGGAACGGATATCTGGAAATGACCGGGTACTAGTACCCTGCGTCACGAAAATCAGCGGCCTGCTGCGACCACTCGCTGAACAGCGTCTATGCTCATCGCACACATGGCATTGCGCTTTGCGTCAACGCCGTCTGTTGTCATTCATCACAGGGAAAGTTCTGCCTATGAAACGCCACGCACTGACCAAAGCCATCACCCTCGCCACCTTGCTGTCTGCCGCCAGTTTCGGTGCGGTTGCCGCCGAACTCCCGTTGTCCGAAGTTGTGGTGGTCGATCAGGTCGCCACCCAAGTCGTTTCGGTAGATACCGCAAACCGTATCGTGGTCCTCAAAGGCCCGCAGGGTAATGAATTCCCTGTGCAACTGACCGAAAAGGCGAAAAACCTCGACAACCTCAAGGCCGGCGACACGGTCGACATCAGGGTCACCAGCGCCGTTGCCGCCTTCCTCGACACCGATGTCGACAAAGGCCTGCCGGGCACTGCCGAAGCCACTGGCGAAGTGCGCGCAGCACCCGGTAGCGACAACCCTGGCGGCGAAGCTTACCGTCAAGTGAAAGTGCAGCTGAAAATCACCCACATCGACCAGAAAAAACACCAGGTGACTTTTGAAAACCCGGAAGGCAAGTCCAAGACGGTTGACGTCAAGCGACCTGAAGTCCAGGCAAAACTCAAGGACTTGAAAGTCGGACAAAGCGTTAACGTGGTTTACACCGACATATTGACGGTGACCAGCAAGCACTGAGATTGAGTTATATGGGCTGATTGTTTTTGTAGAAGTCTTGTACAGGAATAATCAGCTCATAGCGTTTAACGGACACGTTTAAAGCGCTGTGCGGCGTCGTAATCAAGTCGACATTTCCTTAAACATTGTGTCGATAAATTTCATCTTTGCAGAGCGGACATATTGATTCTCATCTATTAAAATGCTTTCCGTTCGCCCAGTGTGCGGCTCTTTACCAGTGCATGGATTGCCGAGGCCATTGCACTGGGCGAACACTTTATTGGTTGTATTGAAAGTTTCGGATATAAAAAAACGGGCGACCTGCGGGTCGCCCGTTTTTTTTGGATTTCAGCGTGGGCACGATCCCTTGTGGGAGCTGGCTTGCCAGCGATGGTCGTTAACGATTACGCGGGTGATCTGGATAAACCCGGTGCACTTGAGTCCATCGCCAGCAGGCTGGCTCCTACAGGTATTGCGTTTTCGGTGTTTCCCGGGATTCCGTGAAGAACCTTTTTTATTGAGTGGTGACAAATCCTTCAAACATGTTTTTCATTGGCCTGAACAACATCGGCCAACGTGGTGAAACACTGTTCGATCGAGCGCCGCTGGCTCTCGGCATACAACGCCAATTCATCGATCGTCGAACGCCCCAGGGCCTTTTCGAACGCCTGCTGATTGGAGTGCAACCCGTAACGGGTTTGCGCCGCATCCCCCAGGTTTGACTGAAAAATCCCCGCCGCGCTGACCGGCAGGAAGTCTTCGTACACCAGCGGTTCAACCCGCAGGTAACCGTCGCTGAGCAGGTCTTCCAGGGGCGCGTTTTTCAGGTCGCCCGCCGCCAGGCCTTTTTCCGTCACGAAGTAGCGGAAGTAAGCCAGGCCCTGTTGGCGCATGCCTTCCCAAGTGTCAGGGAACTCGCTGAAATGCTGTGTCATCAGGGCGTTATAGCGCGCGGCGTTGGCTTCGTTGGGGAAGTCCTTGAGTTCGTCCCGTGCGGCATTGAGCAAGCGGTCGTAGAGTGCGCGGCCCTTGGGCGTGAGGGCGGCACCGCGTTGTTCGATCTCGCCGAACCGGGCACTGTGGCTGCCGCGCGCCTCGCTTTGATCGGTGAAGGCAATCGGCTCGTCCAGGGCCTTGAAACTGGTCTGGCGCAGCAGGATCGGGCACTGGCGGCGGGGCGGGCCTTCGATCACCGCTTTGGGGGTGATGCCATGGGCCGGCATCTGCGCCTGGACGATGTCGATGTCCAGGGTCCGTGGTGTCAGGTGGTTGATGTGCGGGCCCTTGAACGCCACGACGTCGGCGATCAGACGATGCTGGGCGCTGAGCTGTCGATACTGCTCGGCGGTGACGGTGGCGCTGTGGTGCCAGCGAAATGTTTCCAGTGCCTGTTCGACGAACTCCAGGGCTTCCTGTTCGGTCAGGCCACCCCGGGATTCGGCGCGTTCGATGAGCGTGAGGGCCATTGGGGTGAAGATCGAGCGTTGGTCGAGTATCGACTGGGCGAAGGCGCGCAGCTCCAGGTCTTCGATCAATTCCAGGCGCAACAACGAGGTGAACACCCGGAACGGGCTGACCTGCAGCGACGTTTCATGCACCGCGCGAAACGCCGTGGAATGCACCGGCACGCCGGCCGGTGTCAGGTCGTAGTAACCCACCGGTTGCATGCCCATTACCGCGAACAGGCGGGCGAGGGTCGCCAGTTCATCAGACGTGCCGACGCGGATCGCCCCATGACGTTCCAGGTCCAGGCGTTCGATTTCGCCGGTGCTGGTGAGCTGCCGCAGGATTTGCCCATCGCTGTCCAGCACGTGACGGTTGGTCTGTTCCACCAGTTCCATCAACGCGCCGTACAACGGCACTTCCTCGCGGTACATGTCGGACATCGCTTTGGAGAAGCGTTGGCGGATCAGGTCAGGGCTGACGAAGTTCGGGTGGTTCATGAACAGGATTCCTGGCGCGGTGACGAAAAGGATGGACGAAAGATCGCAGCCTTGCGCGACGCCGACAAACGAAGTTTCTGACGAACTTCATTCTGCAAAGGACTGCAAACCTAGTGAAGTCGTTGATCCTGAGGGCTCTCCGAACGCAGCGATGCCAAAAACTCGCGATACAGGCGCGCCGAACCGTAGGGTGCTTCCACCATGGGCATGTGCCCGATGGCGTCCCAGATATGCACGCGCAGGTCGGCGATGCCCTTGCTCCAGACCGCTACGCTGCTGACATCGATCAACCGGTCCTTGCGCCCCCACAGCAACAGCGCCGGGGCGGTGATGTCGGGCAGGTGCGGTTCCATCGGCGGGCTGGCGCGAAATTCGCGGAAGATTTCTTCCAGCTCCTCGCGGGACTGTTCATAGCGCTGGGCGACGGCATCGAGCACCAGTTTCGGTACCCAGGGCGGCGAAGCCATGGTCATGGCGTAGAAACGCCGGAACTCTTCCCGCGAATGAATCAGAAACGGGTTGTGGCCCTTGGCCAAATGCCGCTCAAGGTCACTGGGCTCGGGGGCGGTGACCCCGGCCGGGTCGATCAGAGCCACGGACACAATGCGCTCCGGATACTTGGCCGCAAGCCAGGCCGCCATATAGCCACCCATGGAGTTGCCGATGACATGGACTTTCTCCACGCCGCACACGTCCAGCAACTGGATCATGCGTTTGGCCTGCAGCGGGATGTCGTAGCCGCCGCCCGCCTTGAAGCCGGTTTCGCCATGGCCGGCGATGTCCGGGATGATCACCCGATGGCTGCTGACAAAGTGCCGGGCGAAACGCAGCCAGAGGTTCTTGTCGGCGCTGAAGCCATGGAGCATCAGCACATTGCTGGTGGCCTCGTACGGCCCGCCTTGCCAGGTCGAGACGGTCATTTCGGGGATGGGCACGACGATCTTGTGCAGCCGGTACAGCTTGGCCTCGGCCGCCATGCTCAAGTCATAGAGCCAGTAGCCGATGGCCGGATAGGTCAGCCAGCTCCAGGCAACAAACACTGCGAGAACGACGAACAACAAAAGCATCACGCGTCTCCCTTCTTTCTGCTCAGGACAAAATGTGATCGGCGGGTTTCAGCGCTCGGGTCAAGCGATGAAAGCTGAAGCTGAATCCCGGAAACATGGCAATCACATGACCGCTCTTGCTTTGATACCAACTGTGGCAACCACCGGATTTCCACACCGTGCGTTCCATTTCCCGGTGGATCATTTCAGTGTAGGTACGTTCCGCCTCATGGCGAACTTCGATGCTGCGTAAACCTTGAGTCTTCAAGGTGCGAATGCAGTCGAGGATGTAATTCATCTGGGATTCGATGATGAACAGTGCCGACGTGTGGCCGATGCCGGTGTTCGGCCCGGTGACGATGAACAGGTTGGGAAAGTCGGGCAGGGCGGTGCCGAGGTAGGCCCGTGGGTACTGCGCCCAGACCTCCTTGAGACGGGTGCCGTTTTTGCCCGTTACCGGGTAGGAAATCACCCCGTCGGTGGCGTCGTAGCCGGTGGACCAGACGATCAGGTCCAGGTCGATGTGCTGGCCATCGAGGGTCACGATGCCGGTCTCGTCGATGGACGCGATGCCTTGCTCGCGGCTGTGCAGGGTCACATTGCGGCGGGCCAGGGCCGGGTACAGCGTGCTGGACAAAATCACCCGTTTGCAGCCGATGGTGTAGTCCGGCGTCAGTTTGCGCCGCAGTTCGGCGTCCGGCACCTGGCGTTCGAGGAAGTGCAGGGCCTGGCGCTGGACCATGTGCACGGCCGGCTTCGAATACTTGAAGCCAAACACCCGGGTTTCGAATTGCCAGTAGATACCCCAGCGCAGCAGTTTGTAGGCGGGTTTGAGCCCCAGCAGCCAGCGCTGGAAGCGGCCAAAGCGGCGATCAGCCCGGGGCAATACCCAGTGAGGCGTGCGCTGGAACACATGCAAGTGCCCGACGTCCGGGGCAATGGCCGGAATGACCTGTGCCGCACTGGCACCGCTGCCGACGATGGCCACGCGTTTTTGCCGATAGTCGTAGCCGTGATCCCAGTTGTTGGTGTGGAACGTCTTGCCCTGGAAGCGTTCCTGCCCGTCGAAGTGCGGCACCACCGGTTGACTCAGCGGCCCGGTCGCGTTGATCAGGAACTGCGCGCAGAACGTGCCTTTGCCGGCGGTGTATACCGTCCAGCATTTGATGGTGTCGTCCCATTCGACGCGTTCGACATTGGCGTCCAGTTCCACCTTGTCCCGCAGGCCGAAGTGCTCCACCACGTGGCGGGTATAGCGGTGCAGTTCGGCCTGTTCGGCGAACATTTGCGTCCAGCGATACGGGGCGAAGGACAGGGAGTACAGCGGCGAGGGCACGTCGACTGCCGCGCCGGGGTAGGTGTTCTGGCACCAGGTGCCGCCGAAGAAATCCCGCCGCTCCAGCAGGCGGAAATCGTCGATGCCGGCCTTGAGCAAATTGATTGCTGCACATTGGCCGCCAAACCCGCTGCCGATGATCAATACTTGAAAGGTCTGCATGGGCTTCCTCTATGGTCATCGATCAACCCCTACTTTCATGTATAGCCGTTTCCGGGGTGAGGCCTTTGCTTTTATGTGAGCGTGATGTCGCGATATTCAGCTTGTCAGTCGGTGATGGCTATTTAATCTCACCCTGATAGACTCCAGCGCAAAGGCACAGGCTGTAATCGCATTCCGTCGAGTGGCACAGAGGCCCTATGGCAAAAGCGGGAGGAAAGGGGTTTTCATTGGCCAGGAGGCTCTATACATCGCGGATCCTGGGGTTGGCCCTGGGGCTGGTGTGTGTGAGCGCGGCAATGTATCCACTCGATCCGGCGCCCTGGGTCTGGGGGTTCATGTGGTTCAATGGCCTGGTCTGGCCGCATCTGGCTTACCAATTGGCTCGCCGGGCCAGGACGCCCTATCATGCCGAACACCGCAATCTGCTGATCGATGCCTTTCTCGGCGGCTTCTGGATTGCCGCGATGCAATTCAATCCACTGCCCAGCGCGACCACCATTTCCATGATGGCCATGAACAACGTGGCCATAGGCGGCTTGCGCTTTCTGCTGGCCGGGACAGCCGCGCAAATCCTGGGCGTGGGCGTTGGCCTGCAGATTTTCGCCCCGGCGTTCATTCCTGCCACCAGCGCGGTGCAGCTCTATGCCTGTTTGCCGTTGCTGTGCCTGTATCCACTGGCGCTGGGCTGGATCTGCTTCCGCCAGGCCCATACCCTCGGCTGTCAGAAGCGCGAACTGCTGGCTCTGAGCCGCACCGACAGCCTGACAGGCCTGCTGAACCATGGCACCTGGAAGGACCAACTGGAGATCGAGTTCCAGCGTTGTAAAGGCCAGCAAAAAGGTGGAGCGATCGCCCTGATCGACATCGACCATTTCAAAGTCATCAACGACACCTACGGCCATGTTGCCGGCGACATCGTCTTGCGTCAGTTGAGCAAAATGCTCAAGCAGAACCTGCGAGCGACCGATGTAGCAGGGCGCTACGGCGGTGACGAGTTCTGCGTGATCCTTCCGGACCTGCCCCTGAACCGCGCCATCGCCGTCATGGATGCCCTGCGCGTTCGCTTCGCCACCTTGGGGTACGAGCGGAATCCGGCGCTGAAAGTCAGCCTGAGCATTGGCTTGGCGTCATTCAATCCGGCCCACGCCGACGCGACGCTTTGGCTCAATGATGCCGATCACGCGCTATACGAAGCCAAGACCACCGGGCGCAATCGAGTGATCTGCTGCGGGAACGGGAAGCCCTATCGCGAACTGCTCGACTCGGTGTGACCGTCCACTGCAAAACCTGTGGGAGCGAGCTTGCTCGCGAAGGCGGCGGGTCGGTTTAAACCGTCATTCCTTCACGCTCATGAACTCCTCCGCGAAGCGGATGTATTCCTCGGGTTGCGTGTAGGTGTGCGTCAGCTCGGTGGCGCTCAGGTCCGAGGTCTGGGTGAGGATCTGGCGTTGCTCGCGCAGGCTGTCGTAGGTCGCCTTGATCGCGGCGAAGTACGCGCCGTGGCCGTCGATGGTCACGCGCACACCCAGTTCGGCCAGGCGCTTGTCATCGCGTAGCAGCGGGTTGCCATAGGTCACCAGCATCAGCGGCACGCTCAGGTGTTCGGCGATCTGCTCCAGGTGGTCGAAGTCCTTGATGCCCACCATGCAGATCCCGTCGGCGCCGGCACTCTGGTATTGCCGGGTGCGGCTGATGATTTCCTGCACCGGCAGAATCCCGGCGTGGGTGCGGGCGATGATTGCCATCTCCGAATCGCAGCGGGCTTCGAGCGCCGCGCGGATCTTGCCGACGCCTTCGGCGACCGTGATCAGGTCGGTGGATTTACGGCCGAATTGAGCGGGCAGCAGGGTGTCTTCGATGGTCAGCGCAGCGACGCCGGCCCGTTCGAGTTCGACGATGGTGCGCATGACGTTGAGCGCGTTGCCGTAGCCGTGGTCGGCGTCGGCGATCACCGGCAACTGGGCGACACGGCCGATGCGGGTGGCCTGTTCAGCGAATTCACTGAGGGTGATCAGGGCAAAGTCGGGGGCGCCCAGCACTTGCAACGAAGCGACCGACCCCCCGAGGATCCCGACTTCGAAGCCCAGGTCGGCGGCGATGCGAGCCGACATCGGGTCGAACACCGAGGCCGTGTGGTAGCAGGTGTCGGAGGCGAACAGTTGGCGAAAATTGCGGCGCAAATCTTGATGGGAAAGCCTGGACATATGAGTTCCACCAATGGAATGGAAGGGCTTGAGCAAAAGTGTCAACGCCGAAGAAATAAAAGGCTATCACGCGCGCCAGGGGAGAATGATGACGAATTTGCTGGGTTAGGCCGATTGACGTCGCAGCGATGGAACTGATAATCACGCCGCCACGGCCTGTTGCCGTTGGTCTGGCAACGGTACGGCGCGCACCGAGTCTGCGGGTTGCAGCTGCAGACGCTTGGCGGTCAGGCGATCAACCACCAGGCTGTTGCCCACCTGGCGGGCCGGGGCGCAGGTGATACGACAGTTTTCCAGGCGGCGGTTGTGAATCAGCCAGAGGGGCGCTTTCTCGTCCGGCGAGCCGATGGCCAGTGACAACGGTTGGCTGTCGCGCACTGTACGGATCCCGGAAACCGGGGCTTCGATGACCGGCCCGCCGTCGAAAATATCGATGTAGCCCTGGTGGGCAAAACCTTCGGCGCTGAGGATTTTCAGGGCCGGCTCGGTATTGGGGTGGGCCTTGCCGATCACCGCCCGGGCCTGTTCGGTGAGCAGGCAGGTGTACAGCGGCTGGCGCGGCATCAGTTCGGCGATGAACGACTTGTTGCCCAGCCCGGACAAGTGATCGGCGTGGCTGAAATCCATCTTGAAAAAGTGCCGGCCGAGGCTGTCCCAGAACGGCGAGCCGCCTCGTTCGTCGGCTCTGCCGCGCAGTTCGGCGATGAGCCGGTTGCCGAACAGCTGGGTAAACTCGGCCACAAACAACAAGCGCCCGAGGGAAAGCAAACGGCCGTTGCTGCCCTGGCGCTGATCGGGGCGCAGGTACAACGAGCAGACTTCCGATTGCCCGGTCAATTCATTGCTCAGGAACAGGGTCGGGATCTGGCGCTGGATACCCAGGTCCGCTGACGCGCTGACCGTCAGTCCGACCCGGTAGTTGTACCAGGGCTCGCGCAGACCGACGCCTCCCGTCAGGGCGCTGACGCCCACCACTTGCTGCTCATCGTCCTCGAGCACGAACAGGTAATCGGCATCGCCCCGGTCGACCTGACCTGCGAAGGTGCGTTGGGCCCAGCGAATCCGGTGGGCCAGGCGCTCTTCGTCGGCCGGCAGGCTGGTAAGTCCCGGAACGGCCTGGCGCACCAGGGTGAGCAGGGCGGGCAGGTCGGTGATCTGGACCGGACGGACAATCATGCGGCGGTTCCTTGTGCGCGTGTGCCTGGGCGTTGAATCTGCTGGGTATTCACAGGGCAACCAGCCTGATGGGGCTGCCCTCGGTCACCTTCAGCGCCTCGCACATGGCAGCGTCCAGGGTCACGGGTTGCCCGGGGATGTGATCAAGATCGGCGACGATGGCCCGATAATCCTTCAGGGACTCGTTGCTCACCAGAAAGCTGCCACGGGCATCGATCACCGGGCCAGGCTGCGTCACGCCACACTGGCTGCGGGCAATGGAGCGAATGCCCGAGGTGCGTGCGCAGAGTGTCGGGCCGCCATCGAACAGATCGATGTAACTGTTGGTTTCAAAGCCTTCCCGTTCGAGGATATCGAAAGCTTCCTGGCCATCGGGGTGGATGCTGCCGATGCAGTCCTGTGCCGCTTGGGGCAGCATGGGCACGTAGATCGGATAATGCGGCATCAGTTCGGCGAGAAAGGTACGGCTCTGCAGGCCGCAAAGCCGTTCGGCCTCGATGTAGGGCAAGTCGAAGAAATGCTTGCCCACGGCGTCCCAAAAAGGCGAGTGACCTTCATCGCTGCTGTAGCCGACGATCTCGGTGATCACCGTGTCGGAAAAACGCCGGGCGTGGGCGGCGATGAATAGCAGACGCGCCCGCGACAGCAGTTCGGAATGCGCGCTGCGCACCCGCGCGGCATCGATATGGAAGCCCCGCAGCAAGGTGTGGCCACTGAGGTCGTGACACAACGACAAGGCCGGTACGCCGTGCTCGATGTTCAGTTCCCGCGAGGCACTGGTGAAGTGCCGGTTGCGCAGGCTGTAGAACGGCTCGTTGTACCCCGCCGTGGCGAGGATTTCCGAGCAGCCGGCCAGGTGCCGTGTCGTCAGGTCTTCGAGTACAAAGAAATAGTTTTCCGGGCCATGAGCCTCGACGTCCTTCTCGAACGAGGCACAGGAATCGAGGACTTTTGCGCGCAACCGTTCGCTGTCGTCGGGTAGGGACGTGACGCCCACGAGGCTTTCACGGGCGAGCCTCTGCAACTGGGGCAGGTCGGCCAACTCGACTGGACGCAAGACCAGCATGGAGACACTCCTGTATCAAACGATTCGGCGATTGGAGCCGAACCTGACTATCACTGTCGGTTTTTCCCACACATTAAATCGGTGGTCATCTGAACGTTATCAGGCGCCACTCTTCTTTTTGTCGGATGTTTACCGGGATGGACCGCATTAAACGAGGACCGGGTGGTTCGGCCGCAGGCAATGCCTGACCAGACGCGTTGATCGGGTGTTCGAGAAAGGGCATCCGGGCTCCTGCTGGATGAGCGTGGCAAGTGTTTTAACAGTCCGTTGAATGGAGTATTTAATCATCGCGTACTGCCTGTCTAGTGAATTTTCGAGTGGTTTGCTCGTGCCCGAAAAAGGGGCGAAATGCCTGTGCCAAAGGGCTACGGCGATGTCGTAAAGTCTTGTAGGTGATTGCCTGCGTTTCGGTCAGCCATGACAGAAAATCTGGCGGGAAATGACTGAAGGAATCCGTTTCAAGCAGGAAAATTAAACACCCGCCGGGTCTAGTGCCAGTCAGTTAAGCGGTAATGCGATCTGTAGCAGCTGCCGAGCCCGCGAGGCTGCGTTCGGCTGCATAGCAGTCGTAAAATCAGTCATT